>VXXM01000069.1 GCA_009835395.1 Acidimicrobiia bacterium | reverse complement strand
GACCGTCGGCGGGTGGAAGCCGTGGTCGATGAGGCGCTTGGCGATGTCGTAGGTGGGCACACCGTTCTCGCGGCGCTGCCGCGAGCCCGAGAAGACCACCTCGTGCAACACCGGCCGGTCGTACGGCAGGTCGTAGTGGCCGTGCATCAGCACGCGCAGGTAGTTGGCGTTCAGGACGGCCTGCCCGCTCACGGCGCGCACGCCGTCGAGGCCCAGGGCGCGCATGTAGGCGTAGGCGCGGATCAGGACGCCGACGTTGCCGCCGAACTGCTGCATGCGGCCGATGCTGCGCTCGGGCTCGGTGAGGCGCACGACGCCGTCGCCGCCCTCGGTGACCACCGGCGTCGGGAGGTAGGGCGCCAGCTCCTCGCTGCAGCACACAGGTCCCGCACCGGGGCCGCCGCCGCCGTGAGGCGTGCTGAAACTCTTGTGCAGGTTCAGGTGCACCACGTCGAACCCCAGGTCGCCGTAGCGCACACGTCCCATGATGGCGTTGAGGTTGGCCCCGTCGCCGTACAGGTAGGCGCCGGCGTCGTGGATCAGGCCGGCCACCTCCTCGATGCCGCGCTCCCACAGGCCCAGCGTGTTCGGCACGGTGACCATGACCGCAGCCACCGATCCGTCCAACTCGCTCTCGATGACGGCGCGATCCATCGACCCGTCCGCCGCCGTCGGGATCTGGGTGACCGTGAAGCCGGCCATGGCGGCGGTCGCCGGGTTCGTGCCGTGCGCCGAGTCCGGCACCAGGATGCGGCGACGCTGCGCCAGCTCGCCGCGATCCTCGAGGGCACGCGTGATCATCAGCACGCCGGCCAGCTCGCCCTGCGCACCGGCGGCCGGGGCCAGGCTGACGCCATCCAGACCGGTGATCTCGCCCAAGCCGCGACGCAACTCCAGCAGCGTGCGCAAGGTGCCCTGCACCTCGGTGGCGGGGGCCAGCGGATGCGCCGCGGCCAGCCCCGGCAGCGACGCGACGAGATCGTCGACCTTCGGGTTGTACTTCATGGTGCACGAGCCCAGCGGGTACGTGCCGGAGTCGATGCCGTAGTTCCGCGCCGAGAGCTCGGTGTAGTAGCGCACCAGTTCGCCCTGGCTCAGCTCCGGCAGGCGCACCGAGTCGCGCAGCAGGCGGGCGTCCGGCAGCGGCGTCGGCTCGCCGTCCCAGCGGGGAACGTCCACCGCCCGGCGGCCCGGCACTCCCCGGTCGAAGCTCAGCCGAGCGCCGAAGTCCTCCGCTGCCGGCCCGGGGGCGCTCACGCCTCGGCTCCGATCTCCGACAGCGCCTCGACCAACGCGTCGACGTGCGCGTCGGGCGTGGCCTCGGTCACCGCGAACAGCAGGGCGTCCTTTGCCTCGGGCTCCGGTCTCGCCGACACGTCGAGGCCGGGACCGATGCCCCGCGCCCTGAGCGCGGCGGCGAGTCCGGCGGCGGGCAGGGGGCCTCGCACCAGGAACTCCGAGAACCACGGCCCGCGCTCGGGCGTCTCGTAGCCGTCGAGCGCGGCGATGCGCCGCGCCGCGTCGTGGGCGCGCTGGTAGCTCAACTCGGCGGACTCGCGCAGCCCTCGCGGACCCAGCGCCTGCAAGGTGACGGTGAAGGCGAGGGCGATCAGCGCCTGCGCCGTCGACACGTTCGACGTGGCCCGCTCGCGCCGGATGAACTGCTCGCGTGCCTGCAGGGTGAGCACGTAGCCCGTGCGCGGCCCGCCGTCGCCGTTGGCCGGCGCGCGCAGCTCGCGCGTGCGCCCGACGATGCGGCCGGGCATCTGCCGCATGAAGGTGGCGCGCGCCGCGAACAGCCCGAGCGACGGCCCGCCGAACTGCGGAGGACCCGCCAGATCGCGCCCCTCGCCGGTGACGATGTCGGCGCCCGCGTCGCCCGGCGCGCGGAGCAGCCCCAGAGCGAACGGATCGGCGACCGCCACCAAGAGCACGCCATCGGCGTGCAACGCCTCGGCCAGCGGTTCGAGATCCACGATCGAACCGAGGAAGTCCGGCTGCTGGACGACCAGGCAGGCGTGGTCGGGCGTCGCCGAGTCGCCGGATCGCAGGACGTCGACCCGCAGCCCGGCGCCGCGGGCGTAGGCGCGCACGACGTCGGCGGTTCCGGGGTGGATCGGCTCGAGCAGTGCGACCGCGCGGCGCTTCGTGACGCGCGCCGCCAGCAGGCAGGCCTCGGCGGTGGCGCTGGCCCCGTCGTAGAGGCCGGTGTTCGAGATGTCCATGCCGGTGAGCTCGCAGACCACCGACTGGAACTCGAATGCCGTCTGCAGGGTGCCCTGGCTGATCTCGGGCTGGTAGGGCGTGTAGGCGGTGACGAACTCGGAGCGGCCAGCGAGGTGCGACGTGATGGCCGGGATGGCGTGCCGGTAGGCGCCCGCGCCGAGGAAGTCCGGCCGCGAGGGATCGGCGTTCTCCGCGGCGCGCTCGCTCAACAGCGCGATCAGTTCCGGCTCCGTGAGGGCGGGTGGGAGGTCGATGGCAGGATCCAGCAGGGCTTGGGGCAGGTCGGCGAACAGCGCGCCGAGGTCGGCGACACCCACCCGCTCCAGCATCCGGGCGCGGTCGGCCTCCGTCGCCGGGATGTAGGGATGCGGCGAACCGCCGGGGAGCGAGGACATCGCCGTCAGTTCGTCTCGATCTCCGCCCGGTACCCGGCGGCGTCGAGCAGGCCTGCCAACTCGGCATCCTCCGCGATGCGGACGCGGATCAGCCATCCCTCGCCGTAGGGCGACTCGTTGACCAGCTCCGGGGCGTCCTCGAGTTCCCCGTTCACCGCGATGATTTCGCAGTCGACCGGCGCGTAGAGCTCGGCGACGGTCTTGGTGGACTCGATCTCCCCGCAGACCTCGCCGGCGCTGACTGAGGTCCCTGCGGCGGGAAGATCGAGATAGACCACGTCGCCGAGTTGATCCTGGGCGAAGTCCGTGATGCCCACGGTGGCCTCGCCGGGGCTGGCGGGGTCACGGCGCAGCCACTCGTGGCTCGCCGTGTAGAGGAGGTCACCGGGTGTGTCGCTGTCGGTCGTCACGAGTCCCTCGCTTTCCGGTAGAACGGGCGGCGCACGACCTCGACGGGAAGCGCGCGGCCGCGAACATCGACTTCGAACCTCATGCCGGGGGTCGCGTGCTCGGTCGGCAGGTAGGCCATGCCGATGCCGTGACCCAGGGTCGGGCTGAACCCCCCGCTGGTGAGGTGCGCCACCGTCTCGCCGCCGGGCACGCACACCGCGTGGCCGGCGCGCGGCACGCCGCGCCCCCGGGCCGCCAGGTGGCCGAGACGCCGCGTGCGGGGCCGGGCCTTCGTGGTGGCGAGCGCCCCCCGGCCCGTGAACGGCGCGCCGTCGTCGAGGCTCACCGCGAAACCGAGCCCGGCCTCGTAGGGGTGTGTGGTGGCGTCGATGTCGTTCCCGTGCAGCGGCAGCGCCGCCTCGAGCCGCAGCGTGTCGCGCGCGCCGAGACCCACAGGCGTCGCCCCGCCGTCCATGAGCGCGTCCCAGAGCGCGCCGGCGTGGCCGGCGTCGACGATGCACTCGCCGCCGTCCTCGCCCGTGTAGCCCGTCCGGGCGAAGAGCACGGCCGCACCGTTCCAGTCCAACTCCACGCAGTGGCGCGGCGCCAGCCTGGCGAGATTCGCGGCGAGGAGTTTGCCGAGCAGGCCGATCGCATCGGGTCCCTGCACGGCGAGCATCACCGTGTCCGCGGTCACCTCCTCGGCGTCGTCGGCGACCGAGCGCAGCCGTTCGAAGTCCTGCTCCGCGTTGGCCGCGTTGTGGACGATCAGCCAGCGCTCGCCGGGAAGGTGGTAGACGAAGACGTCGTCGTCGATGCCGCCGGCCTCGTTGCAGTAGAGCGAGTAGTGGGCGCTGCCCGCCTCCAGGGTCGTCACGTCGAAGGTGGTCACCGAGCGCAGCAGCGTCGCGGCTCGCGGCCCCCGCAGCCAGGCCCGCCCCAGGTGCGACACATCGAAGACGCCGACTTGCTCGCGCACCGCCTCGTGCTCGCGCACCGTGCCGTGGTACTGCAGCGGCATCTCCCAGCCGGCGAACGGTGCGAAGCGGGCACCCGCCGCCTCGTGACGATCACGAAGCGCCAGCCTGCGCAGCCCGGCGTCGTTGCCGGGCTCGGCATTGCCGCCCATACCTCGAATGTATCCGGCCCGGTGGCCTGACGGAAGCGGCGAGACGATCCTCGCCGGCTGCTGCCGGCGGCGCGATCAGCCGCCCACGCCGGCGGTGACCAGCGCTGCCCGGCTCGCTCAGTCCCGCTGCACCGCGCCCCCTGCGGACCACACGGTGCCCGTGCGGGTCCGCCGCAGGGCGCCACTCCGGCCCGCTTCCGCCGCAGAGGAGTCGCCCCCTGCCAGGGCCGCCGCCACGCCGAGGGACCGGCGCCCGGTCTGCTCGCCACCGGGCCGCGGCTCCGAGCCGGCCGGAGCGCTCCCCGGCGGTGGCGGACAGCCGATGATCGCCGTCGGGCTGTCGGCGAGCATGTTCCACTCATCGAGCACGCGGGCGATTCGTTGCGCGGTCCGAACGGTCCCGCCGGCCACGGCCGCGGCACGCTCGGTGTCGGCATCGCCTCCGTTCGCCGTCGCGGTCGACGGGTCGATGCGGGCGGCGGCGGTCGCGGACAGGCGCACCGCCGCGGCGGCCACCCGGGCGGCGAGGGGAACGAGTTCCTCTAGGGGCGTCCGGGGATCGCCGCCGATGGACGTTCCCTGCCCGAGCCATCCGAGGGCGTCCGGGACGTCACACTCGACCAGGATCCGATCGACCTCCTCCCTCACATCCTCGGGCAGTCCGCCCGGCGATCGGGGCTTCCGGCGGGTGCGCCGGGACCTCGTCTCGCCGGCGTCGCCGGCCAGCGCCTTCAGAGAGTTCTCCAGAATGGCCTGCGATTGGGCGCACACGCCCCGCATACGCGCCTCCACGGCGGCGACGTAACTGTCCGTGTCGCCGGCGTCCAGCGCCGCCCTCTCATCGGACAGCGGGTAGAGGAGCGCGCCGAGCAGGACGAGTGACCGGCGGACATTGTCCACCGACGCGACAGGATTCCCGTTCCTCGTCGACGACACGCCGCACTCCTCTCCCGGGGTGATCCTGCTCAGTGAGATATACCCGCGGCGGTGATTCGGCAAATTGCCCGGTCTCCCACGGGAGCGCTCCACACGACGGACCCCATCCGCCGCGAGGACTCCGTCACGGATCGGCAAGCGTACTCCTCCAGTTGGTAGGCGCCAGCGCGGCCCGCGACGGGCCCCGGAGCGTTCGGTCAACACTGTTGACACACCTGTCCCACCCGCTTAGCCTCCGATCCGTGGACGGCACCGTCCGCCGTTCGCGTGTGCACGAGAGTGGCGGCTCGTAGGGAGCCGCACGACCGAGGGGGGTTCGCACATGTCCTACAAGTACCGACGCGCAAGTCGCTGGCTTGCCGTATTCACCGCCGTCGCGATCCTCGTGGCGGCCTGCGCAGGCGAGGACGAGGAAGAGCCGACCGCACCGGCAGCGCCCGCGGACGCGCCCGCGGCCCCGGCGGACGCACCGGAAGCGCCGCCCGAGGCGCCGGAGCCGCCGCCGGCACCGCCGGCAGCGGTTGCCGAGGGCTTCAGTCATGATTTCGATTGGGGGACGTTCACGCTGAACGCCGATACGGCTGCGAAGGCGGCTGCGGGTGAGGAGTTGAACATCGTCGTGGGTGTCAGTGGTACGGCGATCCCGATCTTCGGCGCGGCGGTGCGCACCGGCATGGAGCGGGCCTGTGAGGCGGCGCAGAGCCGCATCGACGTGGACTGCCAGCTGGTGGGCCCGGCGCAGCCGAGCGTGGTGGATCACGTGGCGATGCTGGAGGCCCGGCTAGCCGCCGGCGACGTGGACTGCCTGGCACTGCAGTCCCATCCGCCCGAGGGCCTCGTGGACCTGGTGAACGACTACATCGCCGCGGGCGTCCCGGTGTTCACCTACAACACCGACATCGAGGCCTCGAACCGCTTCGCGTTCTTCGCCCTCCAGGAGGTCGCCGCGGCGTCCATCAACGGCCGGGTGACCGCGGAGTTGGTGCAGGCCCAGGGCCTGGACGTCAACCAGGTGGCCATGGGCAGCGGCCTGCCGAACGATCAGTGGGCCCGCCAGCGCATGGAGGGCTTCACCAAGGGCTTCACCGAGGTATTCGGTGACGCGGACTTCTTCAACGACGTGGACTCGGGTCTGCCGACCGGTGAGAACTTCACCACCCAGGAGGTGCTGGACTCGGTGGGACCGTTCATGCTGGCCAACCCGGACGTGAACCTGTTCTTCCACACCGACCAGGGCGTCGAGGGCGTCGGCCAGGTCATCCAGAACCAGGGCCGCGTCGGGCAGGCGTGGACCTCGGGCTTCAACGTGAGCGACCCGATCCTGGACCTCATCGACGCCGGCGCGATCCTCGTGACGGTGGACCAGGGCTTCGACAACCAGTCCGAACTGGCCACCACGGCGTGCGTGGACCTGCTCGCCGACGGGCAACTGCCCGACAGCGAACGCCCCGTCCTCAACCCCATCGTCATCACCAAAGACGGCGGCGAGGGACGCGAGTCCACCGACGACGCCCGCGCCCGCTACGCCGCACTCGACGCCGGCGCACCGGCCGAGGAGCCCGAGGAAATGGACGAGATGGGCTTCAGTCATGATTTCGATTGGGGGACGTTCACGCTGAACGCCGATACGGCTGCGAAGGCGGCTGCGGGTGAGGAGTTGAACATCGTCGTGGGTGTCAGTGGTACGGCGATCCCGATCTTCGGCGCGGCGGTGCGCACCGGCATGGAGCGGGCCTGTGAGGCGGCGCAGAGCCGCATCGACGTGGACTGCCAGCTGGTGGGCCCGGCGCAGCCGAGCGTGGTGGATCACGTGGCGATGCTGGAGGCCCGGCTAGCCGCCGGCGACGTGGACTGCCTGGCACTGCAGTCCCATCCGCCCGAGGGCCTCGTGGACCTGGTGAACGACTACATCGCCGCGGGCGTCCCGGTGTTCACCTACAACACCGACATCGAGGCCTCGAACCGCTTCGCGTTCTTCGCCCTCCAGGAGGTCGCCGCGGCGTCCATCAACGGCCGGGTGACCGCGGAGTTGGTGCAGGCCCAGGGCCTGGACGTCAACCAGGTGGCCATGGGCAGCGGCCTGCCGAACGATCAGTGGGCCCGCCAGCGCATGGAGGGCTTCACCAAGGGCTTCACCGAGGTATTCGGTGACGCGGACTTCTTCAACGACGTGGACTCGGGTCTGCCGACCGGTGAGAACTTCACCACCCAGGAGGTGCTGGACTCGGTGGGACCGTTCATGCTGGCCAACCCGGACGTGAACCTGTTCTTCCACACCGACCAGGGCGTCGAGGGCGTCGGCCAGGTCATCCAGAACCAGGGCCGCGTCGGGCAGGCGTGGACCTCGGGCTTCAACGTGAGCGACCCGATCCTGGACCTCATCGACGCCGGCGCGATCCTCGTGACGGTGGACCAGGGCTTCGACAACCAGTCCGAACTGGCCACCACGGCGTGCGTGGACCTGCTCGCCGACGGGCAACTGCCCGACAGCGAACGCCCCGTCCTCAACCCCATCGTCATCACCAAAGACGGCGGCGAGGGACGCGAGTCCACCGACGACGCCCGCGCCCGCTACGCCGCACTCGGCTGAGCATCCGGTCGGTGGCATCCGGTGATGAGGAGACACCGGCGGTAACGACGCATCGAGCGGGCCCGGACCCCCGGGCCCGCTCGGCGCGGTCAGCGGCCGGCTAGGTACACATGGCGGACATCGGCAGCAGAGGCGACCACGTCGGCGCGGCCCCGGCGGCGGCGTCAGGCGGCCGGAGCCTGCTCTGGCGGACCTCGGGCCTGGTGGCGGCCATCGTCCTGGTGGGGCTGTTCTTCTGGACGCAGAAGCCGGCGTTCCTGAGCCTGGGCGTCATCCTGACCATGATCCGGTCGATGGTGTCGCTGGGCATCATCGCCATGGCCCAGATGCTGGCGCTGCTGGCCGGCGAGCTGGACCTGGCCGTGGGGGCGCTGTACGGGCTGGCGGCGAACACCCTGGCGGCCTTCTGGTTGGGCGAGGGTCTGGCGCCGACCTCGATGCACCTCGCCTGGGCGTTGCTGATCACCCTCGGCGTCATGCTGGCGGCCGGCGCCATCACCGCCTATGCCACCACGGTGCTGCGGATCCCCTCGTTCATCGCCACGCTGGGGATGTTCAGCATCGCCCAGGGGATCGAACTCTTCCTGGGCAACGCCGGCAATTTCAATCCCCAGTACAGCGCCACGCCGCCACCGGAGGGTCAGGTCAGCTTCTTCCGGACCCTCGGCTCGTCGGAGTTGCCGCTGGGCATCCCGATTCAGGTGGTCTGGCTGGTGGGGGTGGCGATCGTGTTCTACGTGCTGCGCCACAAGACGGTCTTCGGCTTCCGCCTGGCGGCGATCGGGGAGAACCCCGAGGCCGCCACCGCTGCCACACTCAAGGTGGGGCGCTACAAGTCCATCGTCCTGATGATCACGGCGCTGGCCTCGGGACTGGCCGGCCTCCTGGACTTCAGCTACACCGGGTCGATCGGGCCGGCATCGGGTCTGGGGCTCACGTTCCCTGTCTTCGCCGCGGTCGTGATCGGCGGCTCGAGCCTCTCGGGAGGCAAGGGGACCGTCATCGGCGCCCTGCTGGGTGCCCTGCTGCTCGCCGAACTGCGCACCGGCCTCGCCGTGCTGGGAGCCGGCGATCGCGTGCAGCTGGTCTTCGTCGGCACCATCACGATCGTGGCGGTCGCGCTCGACCACGTCACCAGCCGGCGGCAGGGGCGGAGCTTCCCGTCGCTCCAGCGGGGCGCCGCCGCCGGGTCCGGCGAGACCGCTGCCGGCGCCGGCTGACCATGGGCGTCTGCTCGGTCCCGAGCCGCCAAGCCGCCGGAGCCGGTCCGTGAGCGAGCGTCCGCCGCTGCAGGTGCCGGGGCCTCACTCGGGCGATCTCATCGCCCGCTGGGAGCGGGTCGAGGGCGCCGTGACAGGCCACCAGGCGCCGGTGGCCTGGGAGCGGGCCTCCGGGGTCACCGTCTGGGATGCCGACGGAAACGAGTACCTGGACTGGACGAGCGGTGTGCTGGTCACCAACGTGGGCCACGCCCATCCGAGGCTGGTGGCCGCCATACAGGACGCCAGCGGCGACCTGCTCAACAGCTACGAGTTCCCGACGCGCCGGCGCGTGGAGGCTGGCGAGGCGCTGCTGGCCCACCTGCCGGACCACCTGGACCGCTGCTTCTTCCTCACCACGGGCAGCGAAGCCGTCGAGGCCGCCATGCGCCTCATGAAGCGCCACAGCGGCGCCTACGAGGTGATCGGCTTCCACGGAGCCTTCCACGGCCGCACCGCCGCCTCCGCCGCCCTCGGCGGCCTGCCCGTCACCAAGCGCGGGTTCGGACCGACGATGCCCGGGGTGATCCAGGTGCCCTATCCCTACGCCTATCGCAGCCCCGTGGCCGGCGGCCCGGCCGAACTCGTCGACTACTGCATGGACCGCCTCGACGAGGCCGTGCGCGCCAACTCCACCGGATCGCTGGCCGGCCTGATCGTGGAGCCCTATCTGGGCACGGCGGGTTTCATCTTCCCGCCCGAGGGCTACCTGGCGGAGTTGCAGAACTGGGCCCGGCAACGGGGAATCCTCTTCGGCACCGACGAGGTGCAGAGCGGCTACGGGCGCACCGGCCGGATGTGGGCGTTCGAATGGGACGGCCTTCAACCCGACGTGGTGGCGATCGGCAAGGGGCTGGGCTCGGGCTATCCGGTCTCGGCGATAGCGGCCCGGGCGGACCTGTTCGGGGCCCTGGAGCGCGGCGACATGAGCTCGTCGATGGGTGGGAACCCTGTCAGCTCGGCGGCCGTGACCGAGGTGCTGAGAATCATGGACGACGAGCAACTCGTCGACAACGCCTTCAAGATGGGGGCGGTGATGCTCGAGCGCCTGCGCGAGGTGCAGGACCGCAGCGCCTTCGTGGGCGACGTCCGGGGGCGTGGCCTCGTCATGGGGTTGGAGATCGTCGCCGACAAGCGGACCAAGGAACCGAGTCGCCCGGTCACCCTGCAATTGCTCGACAGGGCCGCCGCGCGCGGCCTGCTCATCGGGGCGGTCGGCATGTTCGGCAACGTGGTGCGGGTGGCGCCACCGCTGTGCATCACCGAGGCCGAGGTGCACGAGAGCGTCGACCGGCTGGCCGCCGCGCTCGGCGACATCGTCACCTAGCGAAACGCGGAGCGGCGGGGTCAGGCGCGTGAGCCGGCGAGGAGCGAACGGGGCCATCGGCCTGGAGCCCGAGTTGGCGATCTCGCTGTACCGCACCATGCGGCTCGTCCGGCGGTTCGAGGAGACCTGCGTGGACCTGGTCAAGGACAACGAGATCGCAGCCGTGGTCCACGAGTCGATCGGGCAGGAAGCGGTCGCCGCCGGCGTCACGGCCGCGCTCGGAGCCAGGGACTACCTCACCAGCACCCACCGAGGCCACGGCCACATTCTCGGCAGGGGCGCCGACCCCACACGGGTCATGGCCGAGTTGATGGGGCGCACCACCGGCACCAACCGGGGCCGGGGCGGCTCGATGCACGTGGGCGCCCCCGATCTGGGGATCCTCGGGGCCAACGGCATCGTCGGGGCCGGCACACCCATCGCCGTGGGCGCCACCTGGGCCGCCCGGACGGACGGCGGCGACTCGGTCTGCGCGGCCTTCTTCGGCGACGGCGCCATCAACCAGGGAGTGGTGCACGAGGCGATGAACCTGGCCGTCATCTGGGACGTGCCCGTGATCTTCTGCTGCGAGAACAACCTGTACGCCGTGACGACGTCGCTGTCGGACATGACCGGCGTCCCGATCATCGAGCGAGCGGGGGGCGTCGGCATGCCGGTGACCTCGGTGGACGGCATGGATCCCGGGGCCGTCCACGACGCCATGGTCGAGGCCACCGCCAGGGGTCGCCGCGACGGCACGCCCTCGTTCATCGAGTTCCGCACGTACCGGTACTCCGGGCACCACACCGCCGAGGCCGCCACCGGGGTGGACTACCGCAGCGACGCCGAGATGGAGTCCTGGCGGCGGCGGGACCCGCTGGTGACGTGGCCCGAACGCCTCGCCGCCGGGGGCATCCTGGCGGCCGGCGGAAAGGAGGCCATCGACGCCGAGGTCGAGGCTCTGATCGCCGAGTCCGTGCGCTTCGCCCGCAACAGCCCCTGGCCCGAGCCGGCCGAGGTACTGGACCTCGCGTACGCCGGCGGCGCCGGAGACGGCTTTCCCGCCACAACGTGGGGGGGAACCTGATGGCCCGGCTGCGTTACCTGGAGGCGCTGCGCAAGGCCCTGCGCGACGAGATGATCCGCGACGACAGCGTGATCGTGCTGGGCGAGGACGTGGAGGCCGGGGCACGCGGCATGACCACGGGGCTGCGCAAGGAGTTCGGCGCCGAGCGGGTGAAGGACACCCCGATCTCCGAGGCCGGCTTCGTGGGGTTCGCCACCGGCGCCGCCCTGGTCGGCAAACGCCCGGTGGTGGAGTTCCAGATCAACACCATGATTTTCCAGTCGTTCGACCAGGTCGTGAACCAGGCGGCCAAGTTCCACCTCATGAGCGGCGGCGAGTTCCGCGTGCCGGTGACCTACGTCTTCGCGGCGTCGGGGGCGGCCTTCGGCAACGCCGCGCAGCACAGCGATCACCCCTACCCGTACCTGCTCCACGCCGGGGTGAAGACGGTGATGCCCGCGACCGCCGACGACGCCTACGGGTTGATGCTGTCGGCGATCCGCGACGACGACCCGGTGGCGCTGTTCTCGCCGGCCCTCATCCAGGGGCGCCGGGCGGAGGTGCCCGACGAGCCGACCGCGGTGCCGCTGGGAGTCGGGCGCGTGCGTCGTCCGGGCGGCGACGTCACGGTCGTGGCCGCCGGACCCACGATTCCGATCGCTCTGCGCGTCGCCGACAAGATGGCCGCAGAGGGCATCGAACTGGAGGTGTGGGACCCCCGCAGCCTGCTGCCGCTGGACCGCGACGGCATCGCCCGCTCGGTGACCAAGACGGGCCGGCTGGCCGTCATCGACGACGCCAACCGCACATGCGGGTTCGCCGCCGAGGTTGCCGCCTTCGCGGCCTCCGAACTGTTCGGCCATCTACGGGCCCCCGTCCAGCGGGTCACCCGCGCCGACGTGCCGATATCGTTCTCCCTCCCTCTCGAGGCGGCCGCCCTGCCGACGGCCGAGACGCTCGAGAAGGCGATCAGGGCAACTCTGGCGGGGAGCGCCTCGTGACCGAGATCCGCGTGCCGAAGATGGGTCCCACGACCGTCGAGGTGGAGGTGATGGAACTGCTGGTGAGCGAGGGGCAGCGGATCGCCGCCGGCGACCCCGTCGCAGAGGTGGAGACCGAGAAGACCGAGGTGACCATCGAAGCGACGGCGGCGGGGATCGTGAGCGAGATCCTGGTGTCGGTGGGCGACATCTGCGAGATCGGCGAGGTGCTCTGCACCGTGGAGACGGCGGGTTGAGCGCCAATCCGCAAGCCCGGCCCGACGAGAGCCGCCCGATGGCCTCGGTGACCGGCGAGCGGCTCCGTCACGCCGGCAACGGCGACTCGATCGGGATAGACGTGCGCGATCGCTGGGAGGTGGTCCGCGACGGGATGCGAGAGATGATCGTCTACGGCGAACTGCTCCCGGGTCAGCGGCTCAACGAGGTGGACCTCGCCCGAACGTTCGAGGTGAGCCGGGGGCCGTTGCGCGAGGCGCTGCGGGCGCTGGAGACCGAGGGGCTCGCCGTGCGCGTGCCCCGGCGCGGGACGTTCGTCGTGCAGATGTCCGCCACCGACGTCGACGAGATCTACTCGCTGCGAGCGGCGCTGGAGGAGTTGGCGGTGCGCCGCGCCCTCGAGTCGCCATCGCCCCAATTGCTGGCGAGGCTCGACGCACTCGTGGACGAGATGCGCGAGGCCACCGCTGTGAGCGACTGGCGGCGGGTCACGGAGTGCGACATCGAGTTCCACACCGCCGTCTACGAGGCCGCCGCGCACGCCAGGGTGCTCAGCGCCTGGAACTCGCTGCGCGAACCCATGCGGGTGCTCGTCGGCATGACCTCGGAGATCCCGGAGCAGACCTGGCGCGACCACGCCCTGCTGGCGAAGGCGGCACGCCAAGGGGTCGAGGAGTATCTGGCCGCCGCCCGGGAACACATCGAGCAGGCCCACCTCGACGCGCTCGACATCGTCAGGAAGCGGCAATGACCGGCGAGAGCGCCGGTGGCCGGCGGCGGGCGGTCATCTGCCGTCCCGGCGACGGACGAGGAGCCGCGTGACCGAGACGACCCCACTTGCCGAGTTGATCAGCCTCGACGGCCGGGTCGCACTGGTGACCGGCGCCGCCCAAGGCTTCGGCCGGAGTTGCGTCGAGCGCCTGTCCGAGGCCGGCGCCGCCGTCGCCGCGGTGGATCAGCAGACCGGACGCCTGCAGAGGGTTGTCGCGGACCTGCGGGCGCGCGGCCGCGCGGCGATGGGGATCACCGCCGACGTGACCGACGAGGCCGATGTGGAACGTGCCGTGGCCGAGACCGTCGAGACCTTCGGCGGCCTGCACATCCTGGTCAACAACGCCGGGATTTTCTCGAACCGCCTCGTCGAGTCCCTCGACCTGGTCGAGTTCCGCCGCATCTTCGCGGTCAACCTCGAAGGCACGTACATGTTCACGCGCGCCGCCGTTCGTCGCTTCCGCGCCCAGGGAGTCTGTGGCTCGGTGGTGAACCTCAGCTCGATCGACGCCCTGCGACCGACGGCGCCGGGCCTGACCCACTACGACGCATCGAAGCACGCCGTTAAGGGACTGACCCGCACGCTGGCCCTCGAACTGGCTCCCGAGGGCATCAGGGTCAACGCCGTGGCCCCCGGCTTCGCCCGCACCGAAGGCGTCGAGGACGAGATCGCCCGGCGGGCCGGCGGGGGGATCGACGTGCAGGAGCAATGGGACGGACTCATCGAGCGCGTGCCGATGAGACGGCTGGTGGATCCCGACGACGTGGCGCGAGCCGTCCTGTTCCTTGCCTCCGATCTCAGTTCGTTCGTCACCGGCACGCTGCTGGTGGTCGACGGCGGCTCCCTGTTGAAATAGCCGCGGGGCACGGATCGGTCGAGCGGGGAGAATGGGAACCGTGAGCGGAGCGGCCATCGTCACGGGCGGCAGCCTGGGCATCGGCCGGGCGTGCGTCGCCCGGCTGGTCTCCGAGGGTCACCGCGTGGTGTTCACCGGGCGGGACGGAGCCGCCGGGCGCAGCGTCGAGGAGTCCTGCCCGGGCGCGGTCTTCGTGCAGGGCGACGCGGCTGACGAGGAGGCGGTGCGCAGAGCCGCCACGGTGGCCCTCGAGATCGGCGAGGGATCGCTGTACGGCCTCGTCAACAACGTGGGACATGCCACCCGCCTCGACTACCTGGACACGACGCTGGAGGAGTGGGACCGCACTCACCATGTGAACCTGCGCAGCGCCTACCTGCTGACCCGCCTGGCGCTGCCGGGGCTGATCGCCGGCGGCGGCTCGGTGGTGTTCGTGGCCTCCGTGGCCGGCAAGGTGGGCGAGGAGGGTCTGGCGATCTACGCCTCCACGAAGTCGGCCATGATCGGGCTCAGCGCCTCGCTTGCCGTCGAGTTCGGCGCCGACTTGCGCTTCAACGTCGTCTGCCCCGGCCAGATCGAGACGCGCATCCAGGTGACGGTGCAGCGTCCGGAGACGATCCCGCTGGTGGAGGCGCGGATCCCCGCCGGGCGGGTGGGACAACCCTCCGAGGTCGCCGCCGCAATAGCGTGGCTGCTCTCGCCCGAGGCGAGCTTCGTGAACGGCGCGGTCCTCACCGTGGACGGGGGCGAGACGGCGGGCATCCGGGCACTGCCGGAGATCGAATCGAACGAGCCCGCCTGAGGCGGCGGGACGGACAGGTCGGAACAAGGAAGGGAGACCACATGAGTGCAACGGGTGCGGACATGTTCCGCCTGGACGGCAAGGTGGCGCTCGTCACCGGCGGCTCCGGCGGCATCGGCAAGGCGCTGGGGGTCGGCCTGGGTCTGGCCGGGGCACGCCTGGCGCTCACCGGCCGCTCGCAGGAGAAGCTGGATGCCAACGCCGCGGCCGCCGAGGCGGCGGGGTGCGCGGACGTGGACACGTTCGGCGACTTCGACCTCACCGAGGAGGGCCGGCCGGCGGAGCTGGCGGCGGCCGTCGCCGAGCGGATGGGGGGAATCGACATCCTCGTCAACGTCGCCGGCCTGAACCGCCGCAAGCCCGCCCTGGAATTCCCCGAAGAGGACTGGGAAGTCGTCATGAACCCCAACCTGAAGGCCGTCTTCTTCCTGTCGCGGGAGGTGGCGCGCCTGTGGATCGAGGGCAGCAGGGACGCCGATAGCGACGGCAAGGGCAAGATCATCAACATCGCAAGCCTGGCGGGGGCCATCGGGATCCCCGAGATCGCCCCCTACGCCGCCTCCAAGCTGGGTGTGGTGGCGATCACGCGGACTCTGGGCGTCGAATGGGCCCAGGAGGCGATCTGCGTGAACTGCATCGCTCCCGGCTACCACGAGACCCCCATGACCATCGCCCAGGGCATCTTCGACAACCCGAAGATCGGGCCGTGGGTGCGCAGCCGGATCCCGATGGGAAGGCTCGGGACGACCGAGGACCTGGTCGGGCCGGCGATCTATCTGGCCTCTGCGGCGAGCGACTACATGACCGGCCAGACCGTCTTCGTCGACGGAGGATTCGAGGCGGGCTAGCACGCCGATCGAGTGTGGTGGCGGAGAGGAAGGAGGGACAATGGCGCGGTTTCCACGACTCCACGTTCTGAACACCATGATCGACACCGGCCTCGTCCCGGTCTTCCATCACGCCGATGTCGAGGTGGCGACGGCGATCGGCGGTGCCGTCGCCCGGGGCGGCGCCAGAGTCATCGAGTTCACCAACCGCGGCGATCATGCCTTGGAGGTGTTTTCCGAACTGGAGCGCTTCTGCCGCGCCGCGCATCCTGAGGTGATCCTGGGAGCCGGAAGCATCCTCGACGCGCCGACTGCCGGGCTCTACATCAACTCCGGCGCCAACTTCATCGTCGGACCGGTCCTCAACGCCGAAGTGGCGCGGCTCTGCAACCGTCGCAAGGTCGCCTACTCGCCCGGCTGTGGGACCGCCGGCGAGATCTCCCAAGCCGAGGAGTTGGGATGCGAGATCGTGAAGATCTTCCCCGGTGACCTCGTCGGAGGTCCGGCGTTCGTGGAAGCCCTGCGCGGGCCGTGTCCGTGGACGCTGCTCATGCCCACCGGCGGTGTCGACATCACCGAGGAATCCCTCTCCGCGTGGTTCTCCGCCGGTGTCCCCTGCGTCGGCGTCGGCTCGAAGCTGGTCTCCGCCGACCTCGTGGCCGCGCAGGACTGGGAGATGCTGCAGCAGCGGGTGGCCGAGACGATGTCTCTGATCCGGCGCTGCCGAGCGCCCGCAGGCGAGGAGTGAGTTCGACGTGCCCGTTCTCGATCTGAAGGATCCGGCGGACTGCCGCTGGGACTGCGTCGCCCTCGGCGAGGTGATGATCCGCCTGGACCCCGGCGCGGGCCGGGTGCGGACCGCTCGGCAGTTCCAGGTCTGGGAGGGCGGCGGGGAGTACAACGTCGCCCGTGCCCTGCGCCGCTGCTTCGGACTGCGTGCGGCCCTGGTGACCGCCATCGTGGACAACGAGGTGGGCCACCTGCTGGAGGACCTGATACTCACCGGCGGGGTCGACATGTCTCACGTCCGCTGGGTGCCCTTCGACGGGATCGGCCGGTCCGCCCGCGTCGGGCTGAACTTCACCGAGAAGGGGTTCGGCGTGCGCCCGGCGCTCGGCTGCTCGGATCGGGCCAACTCGGCGGCGGCGCAGCTCCGCACCGGCGACATCGACTGGGGCGACGTATTCGGTCGCCAGGGCGCCCGCTGGTTCCACACGGGCGGGATCTTCGCCGCCCTGTCCGAGACCACGCCCGACGTGGTTCTGGAGGCCCTGTCGGCTGCTCGCCGCGACGGCGTGGTGGTCTCCTACGACCTCAACTATCGGCCGTCGCTGTGGGACAGCCACGGGGGCAGCGAGCGGGCCATCGAGGTGAACCGGGCGATCGCGCCCCTGGTCGACGTGATGCTGGGCAACGAGGAGGACTTCACGGCGGCGCTGGGGTTCGAGGTGCCCGGCGTCGACCGGTCGCTCTCGAGGCTCGATCCCGCCGCCTTCCGGGCGATGATCAGCGCGGTGCGCCAGGAGTTCCCGAACCTGAAGGTGGTCGCCACCACGCTGCGGGAGGCGACGACCGCGTCGCGCAACGATTGGTCGGCGGTGCTGTACGCCGACGGCGAGTTCCACGAGGCGCGACGGCGCGAGCACATGGAGATCTACGACCGCGTCGGCGGCGGCGACAGCTTCGCCTCCGGCATGGTCTACGCCTTCATGGCCGGCAAGAGCCCCGCCGAGGCGGTCGAGTACGGCGCGGCGCACGGAGCCCTGGCGATGACCACCCCGGGCGACGTGTCGATGGCCACGCTGGCCGAGGTGGAGCGCGCCATCGCCGCCGAGGGCGCCCGGGTCATCCGCTAGCGCCCCCCGAGTCGGCCGCGTAGCCTTCACGACGATGACCGGCGCCGCCGAGAAAGCGAACCGCACCGAGCCGCCCGCCCTCGAGGTGCGCAACCTCGACAAGTCGTTCGCCGCCGTGCGGGCGCTGCGAGAGGTGAGCCTGTCGGTCCGGGCCGGCGAGGTGCTGGCCCTCATCGGCGACAACGGCGCCGGCAAATCCACGCTCATCAAGTGCGTGTCGGGGCTGCTCCACCCCGACGGGGGCCAGATCCTCATCGACGGCACCGAGGTGACGATCAACAGCCCCGAGGACGCCCGAGCGCACGGCGTGGAGACCGTCCACCAGAACCTCATGCTGTGGGGCGGTCAGGACGTCGCCGCCAACCTCTACATGGGCCGGGAGATCGAGTCACCGAACCGGCTGCTGCGCAAGCTCCGCTGGCTGGACATGAAGGCCATGCACGCGGGCTCCCGCGAGATACTGAACGAGCTGCGGATCAACATCCCCTCGACCCGCGAGCCCGTCGACAACCTCTCCGGCGGGCAGCGCCAATCGATCGCCGTCGGCCGCGCGGTGGCCTGGGGGACCCACATCGTGCTGCTCGACGAGCCCTCGGCGGCACTGGGGGTGGAGCAGTCCCGCCACGTCCTCCGCCTAATCCGCACCCTCGCCGAGCGCAACGTGGCCGTCGTGTTCATCTCCCACAACATGCAGCACGTGCTGGAGGTCTGCGACGTGGCCTACTGCCTGCGCCACGGCGAGATGGTCGGTCGGGTGAACATCGACGATGTCACGGCAGCCGACCTGGTCGACCTGATCACCGGAGTCCGCCGCCAGGCGGCCTGACCGGCTCGGGGCGCGGCACCCTGCGACTGTGCTCCCGTCAAAACCGGCTGGGCGCTCCGAAAACACCCAGCGCTAATCAGTGCTGCTCATCCGAGGTCCCCTGGGTGCGGCCGGATCGAATCGCACCTTCTGGACGTCGAGTGCGTCAAGACCTTCCTGGCCGGTGGTCCGAAGCCAGGCGCCCTGTCCGTACCACATGGGTTCCAGGATTGCGGTGAGTTCAGGCGTGAGCCTCTCGCCTGCATGAAGGCGCACAGCCTCCCGGGGCAGATCACCGAGCGCACGTAGGGCCAGCAATCGGGCCTGCCCGGAAGCCTGGGAGGCGTCCAGCAGCCTGTCGATGCACCTGTGTCGCGCCAGCAGGCAGACGGCGACCTCAGCGCGCCGTGCATCCTCGCCCGAGAGCCAATCGACCAACGTGTCCTGCGCACTGTCGGGCAATTCCTCGATGGAAGCGAGAGCGTGGAGGGCAACCGTCTCGTCGCTGTCGAGTCCCACGTGGATGAGGAAGTCGGGTCGCGGAACACTGCCTTGGCCAAGCCCCCAAGCAGCCGCAGCTCGTACCTCCGAGGAAAGGTCTGACGATCCGGCGATCCGTGCCAGCGCACTACTGGCAGCACCATCGGGCAACTCAGTCAACGCGAACACGGCCTCCATTCGTTGTTCCGTGTCAACATCGCCCGCAATGGCGCCGTCGGCGATGACGGGAGCCCACACCACAGGATCGAGACGGGCAAGGTTGGCGCGGGCCTCGAGCCGCGTTCGCCAGTCCTCTGTCGTGTCCGCCTCGATACCGGCGAGTCCGTCCAGCAAGTCAAGGCGTCCGGCCATCCCCACCGCGCGGACTGCGGCATGACGATCCACCGGATCGCTGGAGTGCAGGTCCGCCCCGATGTCCCAGGTGTCGCCATCGCACGAGAGAGACCTGGCTGCCTCTACTACTCCAGCCACAATCGTCTCGCGCGCCGCGAAACTGTCGCCGGATTCCAGGTAGACGTGTCTCGGCGCCGTCCAGTTTCGCCAGTGCCAGTACGTTCGCGGGGTTCCGTTCTCGTCGTCGTAGCAGATGCGGCCGTCGGCATCGACCGCGCGGAATCTGCCGGGGCGTGAAGGCACCCAGCACGGCCACGTCAGTGTCGACTCAGAGCCTTCGGATGCCGCTTTCGGTGCCGACCGTCGGGCTTGGCTGATACTGGCCTTCAACGCTGCCTTCGCGAAGCAGACGGGCGTGCCCGCGTATGGTGGGAAGTGACTCAGGTCGGTACGGATGAAGGCGAAGAGGTCGCCGTCCCGCATTCCGCCAGCGTCCCACTCGCGGCCGGGCACGTCTGAGTGCGACAGCACGATCCCCAGCTTGGACTTGGCGCGCGCCTCTACGCGCAAGCCGCAGCGGACGCACAAGAGATCGGGCAGGCGGAGGCGTTTGACCTTCGTCTGCCACACCTTGTTGGCCATGGCATAGCGCTCAAGTTCGACCATCCGATGGCCGTACTCGTCACTCAGATCAAAGGCCACGGCGGCTGCACCTACGGCGCCCATCGAGACGAATCGGGCGAAGTCGGCATCCTCCTTGAACCCCATCCGGAGAGCGTAGGGTTGACATTCGATGACGGCTACGGACCACGCGGCTTCGGTCGGGATCGCTTCCCGTCCGCCGAATGCGCCACTGTCGACATCCGACGGCGCCGAAAACGGGAGACCCACCTTGACGAGCGCGATCTCCGTCCGCCGCAGCGATCCCGTCTACATGGCACACGCGTATCTGACAAAGGTGCCGGTGGCCGCAATCACGCCGTTCATCGAGGCGTTTACGAAGCCAGGCGACATCGTGCTCGATCCGTTCGCTGGTTCCGGGATGACCGGGGTGGCCGCCGCTGTCACCGGGAGACGCGCTCGGCTCTTCGACGTGTCGGTGCTGGGTCGTCACATCGGCACCAACTACGTCAACCTGGTCGCCCCTGACCTGATGCGCCAATGTGGCGAGGCGGTGCTGAGGGACGCCTCCCGACGCGTCGGCAACGTGTACGGAGTGCGCTGCGGTGCATGCAGTTCTGCCGCGCAACTCGTCAAGACCGTGTGGTCGGCAGTGCTGGAGTGCCGAACCTGCAGCGAGGGCGTGAACTACTACCGGGCGTTGGAGCATGCGGGGTGGTCGAAGCAACGAATGGCGTGCTTGAGCTGCGGCGCACGCTTCGGCGCGCGCTCCCGGCGACTAGCCGAAGAGCCCGTCCTCGACTCGATCCGCTGTCTCTGCTCGCGGACTCAACTTGAGCAGGAGCACACATCACCGCTGGAGTTACCGGATCCCTCTGAATTGAGTTGGCCGGACGTACCAATAGCTCAGAACCGCCAGATGTACATCGCGTCCGCTCTAGGGCGGAATGGCCTGACGTCGACCGGGGCCTTCTACTCCCAACGGAACCTGTGCGTGCTCGGCGCGCTCCGGGACGCCATCGAAGCTGTCAGCGAGCCGGAGGTGCGGGCGAAGTTGCTCTTCGCGTTCACCGCCATCCTGACACGTGCGAGCAAGCGCTATCAGTGGTCACGGCAACGCCCCTTGAACGCCGCCAATGCCAATTACTACGTCGCGCCCGTGTTCTACGAGTGGAACGTGTTCGACCTGTTCGACCGGAAGGTGACGGCAGCGATCCGCTCGGACGAATGGATCAGAGAGCACCAGAACGGTGGTGCTCCGTCAGGTGTCCGAAGCCCGGACGTGGTGTACAGCCTTGCCAGCGCCAACCAGATCCCGCTGGGGGACAACTCGGTGGACTACGTCTTCACTGACCCGCCGTTCGGTGCCAACATCTTCTATTCCGACATGAATCTGTTCCAAGAGGCTTGGCTCTCCGACACGACGGATCCCGATTCCGAGGCGGTCGTCGACCGCGTGGATACCGGTGCCCCTCGCACGGCCGAGCGTTACGAACGGATGCTCGTCGATGCATTACGAGAATGTCGCCGCGTCGTGAAGCCTGTGGGGCACATCACCCTGCTTTTCGGCAACAGTTCCGGTGCCATGTGGCAGCTGCTTCAACGAGCGTTGACCCGGGCTGGGTTGGAGCCGGTGCCAGAGTTGATTGCCGTGCTCGACAAGGGCCAGCGCTCCGTCAAGGGTCTCGCCTCCGGATTCGAGAACGTGTCGACGCTGGATCTGATGCTGACGCTGAGGCCGGCTTCGAACGGACACGGCCCGCTCTTGACACCTGCGCCCGACGTTGTGGACGACTTCGTCCTTGGCCTGCTAGCGAGAGATCCCGAACCAACGCCCAGCCGGCTCTACCTGGCGCTGCTGCGACATGGCCTCACTCAGGGTTGGGACCTCAGCCATCTCGATCTGCAGCGTGTCACAGCACTTCTCAGCTCCACCGACGTAGCGGTCGATCACCGAAGCGCCCGCGTACTCTCCACCAACTGCTGACAGCGACTGCTCAGGGGAGCAGTCGCCGCACAGCTGGGGCGGGTTCGATCGGGCTTGGCCTGGCCGGGGACACGCTCCTACCGCTTCAAGCGCCCCCTCCGGCTCGACGAGTGGGCTGAGGTTCGCCCCAGTCATTCCTTGCAGCGGGCATGGAATAGATGGACGAGCTTCATTGTTGTAATTGCATCGTTGGCATTTCGGCCACCTCGAGGACCGCGCGGAAGGGACGCAATGGCAGAACACGAACCGACACCCAGCAGGGCCATCGCAGTCGAACCGCGCGGTCCGGTCTTCATCTCGTACCGGCATAGCGACGCCAGAGCGCTAGCTGAATCCCTCGCGTGGGCGCTTCGGGCAGCCGGCGTGCCTGTCTGGCACGACGTGACCGACCTTCCCCCTGGCGACACCGATCGCCGCCTTGGCGAGGCCCTCGCTTCCGGGCTGTCCGGCGCAGTGGTCATCGTCACACCCGAGATTGGGCAGTCCCAGGTCATTCGCGATCTCGAGCTACCACGTCTGCTGGACCTTGAGCAGGAGTCCAACTTCACTCTTGCAGTCGGATCGACGGTCGAAGCGGGTGGCAGCGCCGGAAGTCTCGACTACTCGGCGCCTGATCGGCTTCTCGGTCAGCCGCCCGGGACGCTGCAACGCCTTAACCAGAGACGAGTGGCACGCGTCGAAGAGCGAGCGGAACTGGCAAACGCTCTTGCCAGACAGCGTCTTGCACGGCTTCGGACCGAGATCGAAAACGCGGGCGGAGTGCTCGTGGTCGATATCCAGACTCGCGTTCCCCCGGTAGCGACAGCCCAGGACGGCGACCTAGT
Organism: Acidimicrobiia bacterium; assembly: GCA_009835395.1. Lineage (GTDB taxonomy): Bacteria > Actinomycetota > Acidimicrobiia > Acidimicrobiales > CATQHL01 > VXNF01. Next base: position 26,662 of record VXXM01000069.1, on the reverse strand, counting down.
TCTTCGGCTGCGACCACCCGTAGATGGTGAACGCCGCCCGCACCGCGGAGGCCTCGAGGACTTGCACAGGTTTCTCGGAGAACTACCACTGCTGATTGCCACAGCAGGCGCCCACGCCGTACGAGTGCGCGGAGGTGCACACCTGTCGGTTGCCTGTGCCATCGGCGCAGCGCTCCCCACCACCCTCGTTGGCACCGTCGAGGTCGTTGATACGGCAGGCCACACATGGGTGCTGCCTGGACAGGCACCATCGCCCACCGGCGAGCGGCTCTGCGAGGCTGTCACACCCGGCGGATACAACTATGGGCGTGGTCCGGTGCTCGCCTTCATCGACCTGCTGCCGCAGCAGAGCGACGCCGCATTCGACGCAATGCTCCGGTCAGGCCGACCCGCCTTCGCGGGCGTTCTCCACTTGCGCCCACGCACTGCTGGCCTGCTCAATCCTGGCGATGCCGAGATGCTCGTGGGTGAACTCAATGCAGAGATCCGCGCGCTCGCCAATACGCACCGAACGACGGAGGTCCACCTGCTCTTGCGGTGCCCGTACTCGGTTGCGGTCCTTCTGGGCCGCACCCTCAACACCCTCACGATCAATCTCTACGAATGGGAGGACACCCCTGACGGTGACTCCGGGCCCAATCCACGGTACGTCCCGAGCATCGTGTTGCGCTCCGGAAGTGGGGGCTCACCAATCGACCGCATCACAGCTCCACCGTTGAGCTGCCGATCTTGAAAGGAACGTGTCAATGGAGACGCTGCACACACAGTTCAGCCAGGCCCTGTCGAACATCGAGATCAGCGACGCCAGGCGTCAGCGCGCGATTGCCGCGCACACAGAGATCCAAGACTCTCTCGCCAGCGACAGGACTCTGCGTGACTGGGGGATCAATACACGGCTCATCGGCTCCTACAGCCGACACACTGCAATTCACCCCGGCAAGGACGTCGACGTGTTCGCACGCCTCGAACGCCTCGACACGCGAGCCAACCCTGAAGTCGTCTATCAGCGCGTATGGGAGGTGCTCCTTGCGCGATATGGCCGTCGGGCCACGCGACAGGCACGCAGCATCAAGGTCGAGTTCCCGAGCGGGACCGGAATTGACACCACCTTCGCTGTCGACGCCGTGCCCGCGGTCCGCAGCGGCGACCGATGGGCGATCCCTGCCAAGGACAGGAGTTTGTGGGCCGACAGCCCGAGCCGTTGGGCCGTGACCGATCCTGAGCGGTTCGGTGAACTCTCAAGCGATCTGAACACGGCGGACTGGAGCCCCACCGTACGGGGCCAGGACGCCTACAAGCCCGTGGTGAAGCTGATGCGGCAGGCACGTGAGACGCACCTTGGCGATCTAAAGCCTGGCGGCCTGTACATCGAGTTCGCCACATACGACGTCTGGAACTCCCGGCTCGCTAGCGGTAGCGAGTGGTGCCAACTCCTCGCTGTGACGCTTGGGGCCGTGGCTTCCAGGTTCGCGGCCGCACCAACGAAGCCGCTCGTGGATCCTGGACTTGGCACGCCGGTTGACCCGAGACTCGACGAAGCCGTTTGGCGCTCAGCCGCACAAACCTTCCGCAGGCTCGCCGATCTAGCTGAAGTCGCGCTGAGCGCTGATCGATGCGCTGCAGCAGCAAAATGGCGGGAGATTCTCGGGACGAACGCCCGAGGGCAAGTCCTCCCTCTGCCACCGGGGTGCGATGCAAGAGGATTCGCCACGACCGGCATAGCCGGACTGGCCGCGCCCCGGCCGAGAGAGGCTCAGAGCTTCGGATGAGCGATCCGCCGCCCGTCGATCCCTTCGATCAAGCGTCGCTCGAGTCCTTCACAACGGAACTAGTCGCTGCAGGATTCGAACCGGCTCCGGGGACAGAGAGGCGAGTCTGGATCGGGCCGATTCATCCCGCCCTCGCGTCACTTACCGACGCCCGAGAGATGAGAGTCTTGATCCGAGACGGATGGCCGGTGGTCTTCCCCTACCTGTTTGCCGAGGGTCTGCATACGAATCACCTCACGTCGGACGGATATATCTGCCTTTGGCACGAAGGAGACGGATCGCGAGAGTGGATCACTCTCAACGGCTTCTTCGATCGACTCGCCGCATGGAGCCAAGGCGCGCAGAACGGATGGGACCCTCTAGGCCTCGGTCAAGACGCACAACTCAACTTCGAGAAGAAGGATCCGGCCGTCGCCACGTTTGACCTAGGTGAACTACGACTCGGTCAGCCGGGGACCCGCGGATCGCTCCACGGCAAACTGCACCATCGCCTCCACATCTCGCTGCATCCAGGCAGCCGAACCAGCAGCAGGGAACTTGAGGGCCTCTGGATTCGTTCGAGAGTCACCGAGGTACCGCCGCGGAACCTGGCTGAGCTTCAGCAGGTACTCAATCGAGCACAAGAACGCTCAGTTGTAAGGGCCCTGGAATCCCGCAGGAACGGCGAGTTGCTCCAGCCAAGCGGTTCGATCGACCTCATTCTGTTCGCCTGGGACGGAGACGACCTCCCGCATGTCCTCGTGCTTGCCCTCGAAGGGACCGGAGCGGACACAACCGCAGTCGCCCTGCGACCCGGCCCTACCGACGAGAAGTCCTTGATTCTGCGGGCGGGACCTGACGCGAGTCTGGTCGCACACAGGACGGTCGTCGTTCTCGGCTTGGGCGCGCTCGGTGGCCACACGGCGGTTGCCCTGGCCGAGAGCGGTGTCACGCAACTCCGACTCGTTGACGGCGATCAGCTTCTACCCGAAAACGCCGTCAGACACGTAATAGGCCATCAGGCGATTGGAGTTCCCAAACCGAACGCGGTAGCGGGAACCATCGCCGACCATGCGCCGTGGACTGAGGTCAGCACAGAGCCGGACAACCCAATGTCTCCGAGCGCTCTTAGGGAAGTAATCGCAGACGCTGATCTGGTGGTTGACGCCACAGGCGAGGGCGCAGCAACGCAGGCCATCTGCCTCAGCGCACTGGCTCAGGACAAAGCGGTCGTATCCGGTGCGCTTTTCCGAGGTGGCGCCGTCGCGAGGGTTCGGCGGCAAGGAATACCCGGGGATGTGCCCATTCTCGACCGCACACCGGCTCTCGGCTACCCACTGATTCCGCCAGGCGACGACGATGACCTCCTCCGACCCGCGGTCGGCTGCTCTGGACCCGTGGCAAACGCCCCACCGACCACGGTTCTAGCCGCGGCGGCACTGATCGCCGAGACAGCGATAGACACCCTTACCGGCCGCTTGGCGCTTCCTGACGAAATCGTCGACGTCTATCGGGTTCTCCCCGATGAGCCGCCGTTCGACCGGATCGGGAGAGTGATGCGACAACCATCAGCGGAACCGGGTCTCGTCGAAGCGGCGAGTGTCATTCCGAGATCCTGAGGCCAGCCAACCGGAGGCTGCCTAGGTCAGGTAGCGCTGGCGCCACTCGCCGGAGCGGAGCCGGCGCACCCGCTCCTCGGTAGCCGGGTGCGTGGAGAACAGGCCACCGAACTCCACGCGCTGGCCGGCGAGGGGATTGACGATGTAGTGCGAGGCCTGCTCACGCGCCACCGGTGTGGGGATGCGGCGTCCGGCACGGTCCAGTTTCTCCAACGCCCGCGCCAGGGGCTCGCCGTCGCCGAGCAGTTGCGCGGCGGTGCGGTCGGCCTTGAACTCGCGGGTGCGGCTGATGGCCGACTGCAGGAGTGCGGCTGCGATCGGGGCCAGGATCATCGTCGCAAGCAGCACGAACGGGTGCCCGCCGCCACGATCCCTGCCGCCGCCACCGGTGAACAGGGCGGCGAAGAAGGCGATTCTGGCCACGAGCGTGATCGCCATGGCGACGGCGGCCGCCACGGAGCCGATGAGGATGTCCCGGTTGCGGATGTGCATCAATTCGTGGGCCAGGACCCCCTTGATCTCGGTCCAGGAAAGGTGCTCGATGAGTCCGGCGGTGATCGCGACCGCGGCGTTGTCGGGATTCCGGCCCGTGGCGAAGGCGTTGGGCTGCGGGTTGGGTGTGACGTAGAGGCGGGGCTTGGGGAGCTTGGCGTGCGCCGCCAGTTCCTCCACCACCTTGTGGTACTCGGGGAACTCGTGGCGCTCGACGAGCTGGGCGCGGGCCGAGGCGATCGCCAGCTTGTCGGAGAACCAGTAGGAGAAGCCGACGATGGCGAAGGCCAGCACCGCCCCGATGATGAGCCCGCCGGTGCCGAAGATGCCGCCGATTCCGATGCAGAGACCTCCGAGCAGCGCCAGCAGGACGAAGGTCTTGAAGGTGTTCTTCACGTCGCCTCCCCTCGCTCCCTTCAGCCGTAGTAGCCGGAGTGGACGTACAGGCACGGCAGGGATTCGGCCGCGTACATCTCCACGATACGAGGATCGTCCTCGACGGCGAACGCCGGAGTGAACCCGAACGAGCGCAGCAACCCGAGCGCCTGGCGCTTGAAGCGGACGGAATGGACCATGTCCTGGGCGGGGCCGCGCAGCGCCAGCAGGTCCCAGCGCAACCCGTGACGCTCGATCCAGTCGAGGGTGAGTTGGCGGAGACGGAACGGCCGGGCCGTCAGCAGCACCACCTGTAGCCCCTCGTCGAGGCCTCGCACCAACTCGGCATGCCGGGTCAGGAGTTCGTCGCCCACAGCGGCGGCGAAGAACCCGTTCCAGTCACGTACGGGTCCGTCGAGGTGCCACTGGCGATGCGAGGCGTCGGCAAGCACGCCGTCGATGTCCACGATGGCGGCGTCGGCGGGCTGCTGCGGGTCGCTCCGCCACTTCCAATGGGCCGGGAGAGCCGCCGCTGCGGTCACGGCGCAGCCCGGCGGCGAGAACCGACCACCGCGCGCCCGCCGGCCTGCGGTCTCCCCGGTCCACCGGGGCCGTCCGACACGCTCGGGGCTCCTCAGTCCTCGGCCGGCTGCTCGTCCGCCCGGCGCCGGATCTCCTCCACCACCGAGGCGTCGGCCAGCGTGGTCGTGTCACCCAGGTTGCGTCCCTCAACGACGTCGCGCAGCAGCCGGCGCATGATCTTGCCGCTGCGGGTCTTGGGCAGGTCGGGCACCAGAACCACGGCCTTCGGCCGGGCGATCGGCCCCAGCTTCGTCGCCACGTGCCCGCGGATCTCCTCGCGCAGTTCGTCGCTCGCCTGCGCCGTGCCCCGGAGGATGACGTAGCCCACGATGGCCTGACCGGTCACGGGGTCGCTGGCGCCCACCACGGCCGCCTCGGCCACCGCGGGGTGGTCGACGAGCGCCGACTCCACCTCTGTGGTGCTGATGCGGTGCCCGGAGATGTTCATGACGTCGTCGACGCGGCCCAGCAGCCACAGGTAGCCGTCCTCGTCGAGCTTGGCGCCGTCGCCGGCGAAGTAGCGGCCCTCGAAGCGTGACCAGTACGTCTCCCGGTAGCGCTCAGGGTCGCCCCAGATGCCCCGCAGCATGGACGGCCAGGGCCGGGTGATGGTCAGGTAGCCGCCACCGCGTGCCACCGGGTTGCCGCCGTCGTCCACCAACTCGGCGAAGATGCCCGGCAGCGGTTGCGTGGCCGAGCCCGGCTTGGTGGTGGTCACTCCGGGCAGCGGGCTGATCATGTGCCCACCGGTCTCGGTCTGCCACCAGGTGTCCACGACGGGGCAGCGCTCACCGCCGATGTGGGTGTGGTACCACATCCACGCCTCGGGGTTTATGGGCTCGCCGACGGTGCCGAGCACCCGCAGGGACGACAGATCGTGGCGTTGCGGCTCCTGAGCACCCCAGCGCATGAAGGTGCGGATGGCCGTCGGAGCGGTGTACAGCTGGGTGACGCCGTAGCGGGCGACGATGTCCCAGAGGCGATCCTTCGGCCAGCCGGCCCGGTCGCCGCTGCGGAACTCGGGGCGCGGCGTGTCCGGAGTGCCCTCGTAGATCACCGACGTGGCGCCGTTGGCGAGCGGGCCGTAGACGATGTAGCTGTGCCCGGTCACCCAACCGATGTCGGCGGCGCACCAGTAGACGTCGCTCTCGGGGCGCAGGTCGAAGACGTAACGGTGGGTGAAGGCCACTTGGGTGAGGTATCCGCCGGTGGTGTGCATGATGCCCTTCGGCTTGGCGGTGGTGCCCGAGGTGTACAGCAGGTACAGCAGGTGCTCGCTGTCGAAGGCCTCGGGGCCGCCCGGCGGGTCGGCGTCGGCCACCTCGGCCGCAGCCATGAGCTCGTGCCACCAAAGGTCGCGTCCCGGCTGCATCCGGACGTCGAGGTCGCAGCGGTTCACCACCACCACTGTCTCCACCGACGGCGCACCGGCGGCCAGGGCCTCGTCCACGTTGACCTTGAGCGGAGAGGCCGCGCCGCGCCGGTAGCCGCCGTCGGCGGTGATGACCATGCGGGCCTCGGCGTCCTCGCAGCGGTCCACGATGGCGTCGGGCGAGAAGCCGCCGAAGATCACCGAGTGCGCCACGCCGATGCGAGCGCAGGCCAGCATGGCCACCGGCAGTTCGGGGATCATCGGCATGTAGACCGCCACCCGGTCGCCCGACCGCAGGCCTAGGGAGCGCAGCACGGCGGCGAAGCGGCGCACCTCGTCGAGCAACTCGGCGTAGCTGATCGTGCGGGTGTCGCCGGGCTCCCCCTCCCAGTGGAAGGCCACCTTGTCGCCGCGGCCGGCGAGGACGTGCCGGTCGAGGCAGTTGTAGGCCATGTTCAGCGTGCCGCCCACGAACCACCGGGCGAAGGGCAGATCCCACTCCAGCGTCGTTGCGAAGTCGTCGGACCAACTCACGAGCTCACGCGCCTGGCGCGCCCAGAACGCCTCGTAGTCGGCGTCGGCCTCGTCGTAGAAGGACCGCGCCGCGGCGGCCCCGGCGAAGCCCTCCGGCGGTGGGAACGTCCTCTCCTCGACGTAGAAGTCGGCGATGGTCGCTTCGGCCATGGTCACACCTCGCTTCGCGCCGCAGCGGGACGACCGGCGTCCCGCCCGCGTCCCCAGCCCGGCGGTAGGGCGGTCGTCGATCCTACCCGGACCCCCCGCAGCGAGTCCCGGCCCTCCACCTGTCGGGCACAAGTAGTCTGGGCAGGTGCATGACCTGCTGATTCGCAACGGCACCATCGTGGATGGCAGCGGTAGTGAGGCATTCGTCGGCGACGTGGCACTCGCCGGGGGCGTCATCACATCGGTCCTCCCCGCCGGTGGCGACGGCGACACGGTGACCGTCGCCCGGCGGGTGGTGGATGCCGAGGGGCACCTGGTGCTGCCCGGCTGGGTGGACATCCACACCCACTACGACGGGCAGGCCACCTGGGATCCCGAGATGACGCCGTCCTCCTGGCACGGCGTCACCACCGCGGTCTTCGGCAACTGCGGCGTGGGTTTCGCCCCTGTCGCGGCCGGCAGTCAGGACTACCTCATCAACCTCATGGAGGGCGTCGAGGACATACCGGGCTCGGTGCTGGCCGAGGGCATCGACTTCTGCTGGGAGTCCTACCCGGAGTACCTCGATGCGCTGGAGGTCATGCCGCGGGTGATGGACATCGCCGGGCAGTTGGCGCACGGTGCCCTGCGGTTCTACGTCATGGGCGAGCGGGGTGCCGATCACGCCGAAGTGCCCGACGGCGACGAACTTGATCGTCTGGAGAGGCTCACCGCCGAGGCCCTGGAGGCCGGGGCCCTGGGCGTCACCACCTCCCGCACAACCAAGCACCGGGCGGCCGACGGCCGGCTGACCCCGTCGCTGTCGGCGCGGGATCCCGAGCTGGCGGCGCTGGCGCGGGGCATGCGCAGGGCCGGTGCCGGTGTCCTGCAGGTGAACTCCGACTTCGGCGACGACGAGTTCGCACTCATGCGGGGCGCCGCCGAGTTGGCCGGGCGGCCGCTCTCGGCGCTGCTGGTCCAGATGGACGCCTGGCCCGATCGCTGGCGGGAGACGCTGGCCCACATCCACGCCGCGAACGCCGACGGCGTCGCCGCCAACGGGCAAGTGGGTTGCCGCCCCATCGGCGTGCTGCTGGGCCTGGACGCCACGGTGAACCCCTTCGGCAACCACCCGGCCTACCGCCGCGTGGCGCACCTGTCCACACCCGAGCGGGCATCGCTGCTGCGCAGCGACGCGACGCTCCGGCGGGCGCTCATCGAAGACCGGCCCGACGACGGCTACACCCGCTGGATCGACTATGCGCTGGCCCGAACCCATGAGTTCGGCGACGACCTGGACTACGAGCCGCACCCCGACACGTCGATCACAGCGCGCGCTGAGGCGTCGGGCATCAGCCGCTGGGAACTGGTCCTCGACCTCCTCGCCGCCGGCGACGGCCGCGACCTGCTGCTGTACACCTTCGAGAACTACAGCGGCGGGAGCCTCGACAACGTGGCCGAGATGCTGGCCGACCCCCACACGATCTGCGGCATCGGCGACGCCGGCGCCCACGTCGGCACGATCTGCGATGCCGCCTACCCCACCTTCCTGTTGACGCACTGGAGCCGCGACCGCACCCGGGGCAGGCGCTTCCCGCTGGAGTTCCTGGTCAACAAGCAGACCCGCCGCACCGCGCTCGCCTACGGCCTCGCCGACCGGGGGCTGCTGGCACCCGGCCACAAGGCCGACATCAACATCGTGGACTTCGACGCCCTGGGCCTGACCCGCCCGCGGGTCGTGCACGACCTGCCCGCCGGCGGGAAACGGCTCGAGCAGCGCTCAGTGGGCTACCGCCACACCTTCGTGTCAGGTGTGGAGGTGGCCGCCGACGGCGAGTTCACGGGCGAACGCCCCGGCCGACTCATCCGCGGCGCCAGACCGCAACCGTGAACGCCCCCAACCCGGAGGCATCGCACAAAGCCTCCGCCTCGTGAATGCGGCTGCGAGCCTCCAAGGCAGCAAGATCGCCGATCGCCGCACGTTCATGCCAGACAGCGCGACCCTCCGCCACCATTTCCTCGATACCCAGGGAGCGCAGGAACGCCGCCTGATCACACACCTCCGCACCGGGGTGTGCGGCCAGGATTTGATCCAAGGGAACCTCCACCGTGATGTCGGCGCTGCCGACGTCCACGAGCGGCTCGTGCCCCCGGACCCCGGAGCGATAGGTGCGCACCCACTCCCAGGCAGGCCGGGCGGCCAGTGAGGCACTGGTGTCGGTGTAGTCGATCACGACGAGGCGGCCGCCGCGCAGCGTGTCCAGCGCCCGGCCCACCCACTCGACGGCAGCCGCCGCCAGCGGGATGCGGCCGCCCACCGGCGCCCCGGGGGCCAGACCGGCCGCCACGTCCTGGTCCGCGGTCGGCAACGGCCGCAGTTCCTCGACGAACCTGCCGGGGCTCCCCGCTCGAACGAACACCTCGGCCCAACCTTCCGCAGTCCGCTCGAAGAGGCGGCACGGCAGGTTGTCCAGCAACTCGTTGGCGATGATCAGGCCGTCGGGCACTCCGTCGGGCAGATCGGCTCGAGACTCCAGACGCGCACCCGGTGCCGGCGGGCGGCCGATCAACTCCTCGTGTGCTCGGCGCAGCGCACCCGACCGCTCGACGAGCACGTAGCGAAGCGCCCCGGCACACGCCGGGTTAGCCGCCAAGATGCTCCGCGCCAGAGTCCCGGATCCGGCGCCCGCATCCACCAGCGTGAAGTCGGCGGGTCGGCCGAGTTCCTCCCAGCAGCGGTCGGCCATACGAGCCACGAGCCGTCCGAACAGCGGCCCGACCTCCACGCTGGTCAGGAAGTCGCCGCCCCGACGCCCGGCACCTCGGCCCGAGGCGTAAAACCCGTCGGGCTCGCCGTAAAGGACAGACTCGACGAAGGCGTCGAAGCGAAGCGCGCTACCGGAGCAAGAGGAGGACGGAGATGCCGGAGACGCCGTAGGCGGCCATTCTAGGCCGCCGGAGCGTCACCGGCAGCGCCGGCCGGACCGCTACAAAACCCGCGTAGCGGACTCGACTAGGGGCGCCGTCAGGCGCCCGCAGGCTCCTTGCGGACGATGTCGACGCTTATCGGCTGGCGGGTGGCACCTGTCACGGCGGCCAGCTGCATCTCGTTCAACTCGGGGTCGAAGAAGAAGCCGTCGTCGAACGGGGCCGGCTTGAGGTCGTCCCACCAGACGGCGGCGGGGTCGTAGGCGGCGAAGAAGATGCGGTTGGTCCACTCGGCGTTGCGGCCCTGCAGCATCCGCAGGGCGAAGACCTTCTCGCCGTTGACGTTCATGATGTCCAGCACCTGGACCTTGCCCGGCGTGGCCGACATGGAGGGCCCGCGCATGGTGCGCCCCAGGCCCGACACGTCGCGGAATGCCCCGTTGTAGACCTCCAGGGCCCGCTCCAGGGGCAACTCGAAGTACCGCTTGGCGCCCGTGTCGCGCTCCACGAACATGTAGTAGGGGATGCAGCCCAGCTTCACCTGGCGGCGGATCATGTCGGCCCAGATCCTCGAGTCGTCGTTGACGTGACGGATCAGCGGCGCCTGGCAGCGGATGACCGCCCCGGTGTTCAGGATGTTGCGCACTGCCTTCTCGGAGGCCTCTGTGGCCAACTCCACCGGATGGGAGTAGTGGCCCATGATGGCCAGGTGATTCCCGGCGGCGACGATGTCGTCGAACAGCCGCAGCGTGTCGTCGGCGTCCTTGTCGTCGATGAAGCGGTGCGGCCAGTAGGCACCCGCCTTGGTGCCGATGCGGATGGTGATGCGCTCGAACTCGGGTTCCAGCAGCGGCTCGATGTAGCGGCGCAGCACGTCGGTGCGCATGATCATGGGGTCACCGCCGGTGAACAGCACGTCGGTCGCCTCGGGGTGGGCCCGCAGGTAGCGCACCAGGTTGCCGCCCTCCTTGGTGGCGAACTTCAGGTCGTCGAGTTTCACGAACTGCGGCCAGCGGAAGCAGTAGGTGCAGTAGGCGTGGCAGGTCTGGCCCTGGGCAGGGAAGAACAGCACCGTCTCGTCGTACTTGTGCTGCATGCCCGGCATCGGCTCGCCGTCGACGTTGGGGACGTTCATCGCCACCTGTCCGCTCGGGTGCGGGTTGAGGCTGCGCTGGATGTTGCGCGCCGCCTCGTCGATCTCCTTGTCCGGCAGCTCGGCGCGCACCATGTCGGCGATGGTGGCGAAGTGCTCGGGATCGATCATCCCCTCCTGGGGGAAGGTGAGCTGGAAGATCGGGTCGTCGGGGATGTTGTCCCAGTCGATCAACTGCTCGCAGACGTAGTTGTTGGTCTTGAAGGGGAGCACGCGCGACACCACGTCGGTAACCAACTGCCGGTGCTCGCTGAGCCGGTCCCAGCCGGGGATGTCCTGCATGTTCCGTCGCTGGAAAGTCCGGAACACCGGTGCCTGCCCGTTGGTGGCCTGTACCATCGTTCTGCCCCCTTCTGAAGCACTTCCTCCTGTTGGAACCCGAGAAGCCGAGCACTCCCCGTCGCCGGCTTGGTGCGAACATTCTACTCAGAAAGCCCCGTGTCATCCCCAGCGGCGCCCGACGGCGGCCGACCGGCGACATGGCGCGGGCGCCGCGATCCCGTTGAGCCTCCGTTGAGCCCGCACGGTCCGCCGATCCCGCCCCTGGCGGCGCGTCTGGGTGCCGCTTCGCCGCTCGACGGCTTCGTCGAGTACGTCGAAGCGGAGGGGATCTCCCTTTATCCCGCCCAGGAGGAGGCGCTGCTGGAGATCCTGGATGGCCGGAACGTGATCATGAACACCCCAACGGGCTCGGGGAAGTCCCTCGTGGCTGCCGGCGCCCACTTCGCCGCCCTGGTGGCGGGGCGGCGCAGCGTGTACACCGCCCCGCTGAAGGCGCTGGTCAGCGAGAAGTTCTTCGCCCTCTGCGAAGCGTTCGGGGCCGAGCGGGTCGGCATGATCACCGGCGACGCCGCCGTCAACTCCCAGGCGCCGATCATCTGCGCCACTGCGGAGATCCTGGCCAACTGGGCCCTGCGCGACGGCAGCGAAGCGGACGTGGACGTGGTCATCGCCGACGAGTTCCACTTCTACGCCGACCCGCAGCGCGGCTGGGCGTGGCAGGTGCCGCTGTTGACGCTGCCCCAATGCCAGTTCGTGCTGCTGTCGGCCACGCTGGGGCCCACCCAGCGCTTCGCCGACGAACTCACCGGGCGCACCGGGCGGGAGACAGTGACGGTGCGCTCCGCCGAGCGCCCCGTGCCCCTGGGCTTCGAGTACGGAACGCTCCCCCTGCACGCCTCCATCGAGGATCTCCTGGAGCGCAACCGGGCGCCGATCTACGTGGTGCACTTCACCCAGCGGGAGGCCATCGAGGCGGCGCAGGCCTACACCAGCATCGGGGTGCTGAGCCGCGCCGAGCGGGACCTCGTGGCCGACGCCATCGGCGGCTTCAAGTTCGATTCGCCGATCGGCAAGGACCTGCGACGGCTGATCGGTCACGGCGTCGGCGTGCACCACGCCGGGCTGCTGCCCAAATACCGGCTGCTCACCGAGCGGCTGGCCCAGCAGGGGCTGCTGAAGCTCATCTGCGGCACCGACACCTTGGGCGTGGGGGTCAACGTGCCGATCCGCACGGTGCTGTTCACGCAGCTCTGCAAGTACGACGGGCAGCGCACCCGGCTCCTCAACGCCCGCGAGTTCCACCAGATCGCCGGGCGGGCGGGCCGGGCCGGCTTCGACGAGCGTGGCTACGTCCGGGTGCAGGCGCCGGCACACTGGATCGAGAACCGGATCGCGGAGGCGAAGGCTGCGTCCGACCCGAAGGCCAAGCGAAAGCTGACCAAGCGCCGCCCACCGGAGCGGAACTACGCCCACTGGAACGAGGAGACCTTCGAGCGCCTCACCTCCGCCGAACCCGAGCCGCTGACCTCCAGCTTCGAGGTGAGCCATCAGATGGTGATGCACGTGCTGGACCGGCCCGGCGACGGCTGCGCCGACCTGCGACGGCTGCTGGTGGAGAACCACGAGACCCGCCGTCGCCAGCGGCGGCACATCCGCCGGGCGGTGGCCATCTACCGCTCGCTGATCGACGCCGGGGTGGTGGAGGTGCTGGAGACGCCCGACGAGTGGGGGCGGCGCGTCCGGGTGACGGTGGATCTGCAGGACAGCTTCGCCCTGCATCAGCCGCTGTCGCTGTTCGCGGTGGAGGCGTTGGGGGTTCTGGATGCGGCCGAATCCGACTACCCGCTGGATGTGCTGTCGGTGATCGAATCGGTGCTGGAGAATCCGGGGCCGGTGATCGCAGCCCAGGTCGAGCGCCTACGGAGCGATCTTCTGGGCGAATTGAAGGCACAGGGCATCCCCTACGAGGAACGGATGGAGCGGCTTGCGGCCGTCGAGCACCCCAAGCCCCTGCGGGAATTCCTCTACGGCGCGTTCGACATCTTCCGCCGGCACCACCCCTGGGTGGAGGGTGACAACGTGCGCCCCAAGTCCGTCGCCAGGGAGATGCACGAGCGGGCGATGACCTTCGGCGAGTACGTCAACCACTACGGCCTGAAGCGCTCCGAGGGCCTGGTGCTGCGCTACCTCAGCGACGCCTACCGGGCGCTCGTACAGAACGTCCCGGCCGAGCGCCGCACCGCGGAACTGGACGAGTTGACCGACTGGCTCGGGGCGCTCGTGCGAGGTGTGGATTCGAGTCTCCTCGACGAGTGGGAGAGGCTCACGGCGGTGACCGCCGGGGCGGAGGCGGCCGACGAGGGAGTGCCGCTCAGGCGTTGAGCAGCAGGAAGATGCCGGTGACCGTGAAGGCCAGCATCATCACCAGCAGCCCGTACTGGGATCGCAGCGCAACCCGCGGCGAGAAGCGGGCCACCGCCTTGTCGTGCGCCAGGACGACGCCCGCCAAGTGGCCGACCACCGTCGTGATGGCCTGGACGAGGGCGATCGCCCCGGTGGAGATCAGCAGGTAGTTCACGCCGAAGTGGGCCGTGCCGAACAGGTCGGCGGTTCCGCCGAAGGGGCGGGACAGCAGGGCCAGGAAGTTCTGCCCCTCGAAGATCACCAGGGAGAAGTAGTGGCCCACGTGGTAGGCGAACGCGATCGGCACGATGGAGGGAGCGAAGTCGGTCAACATCTGTCGTAGCGGCGTGCGGCTCAGCGCGGCGCCCACCGCCATCGCCGCGATGTACAGCACCACGAAGTCGGCCGCGAACTGCAGGAGTCCGAAGGCGCCGAGACCCACGGTCTCCCAGCCGATGCGCGGGCCCAGCAGGCCGCCCCACCACTCGGTGCGGGAGATGCCGTCGAAGCTGGTGGTGCCGGGCATCAGCAGCAGCACGAAGGTGTGCGGCAGGGTCATGCGCAGGCGTGCCAGACCCACGATCGGGGGACGCACGGCCAGGCGTCCCCGCCCGTCCCCGCAAAGGATCCCCATTGCGCCGATGTGCCGGAAGATCACGCCGAATCCCTCGCTGTGCCGCAGCCACTCACGGCCCCACAGCGACGCCCCGGCCAGCATGGTCCCCGAGTAGACGGCGATCGCGATGCCGAGCAGGCGGGTCTCGGGCGGGTTCGGGTGCACGAGTTCGAGGGCGGCGAAGCAGAGGACGGCCACGACGCCCAGCCAGCCGCTGCGCACGGGATCGGGGCGCCAGAGTCTGTGGGCCGGTACGTGGCCGAAGAAGCGTCGGCGCACCGCCGCTCCCGCCAGGGCCAGCGTCTCCCAGGGACTGAGGAATCGCCACACGTCGCCGAAGACGGCCGACAGGAACAGCAGACCAACCCAGAACCCCACATACACCGCAACCGGGGCGATCGTCGTGTACGCCCCGAGGTCGCCGGTCAGAGAGGCCACCAGCACGACGGCGAACATCGCCATGCCGAACAGGCGCAGCAGGACGGCCAGGCCTCGCGCCACCGGCTGGGCGGCATCGGGCAATGGGCGTGGCGTGAAGCGGCCCTCCAGCTTGGGCTTCGGCCAGAAGCTGCCGAGCAGCAGGAACGAGATGACGAGCGCCGCACCCGCCACGTAGGCGAACATCCACACGGGGATCGGCAGGTCGCCGCGCACCCCGATCCCGTGCGCCAGCACGCCTGGGGGGACCATCAGGAACCTCTAGGAGACCTGCAGTTGGAAGAGTTCCCGGTGTGAGGGGTGGAGTTCGGCCTCCCAGACACCGGGGAGCCTGGCCTCGAATGTCAGCGTGACCTCGGCGCCCGGTTCGAGCTGCAGGTACAGGTCGTAACCGTGGAGGTGGACCTCCTCGGCCACGTCGGAGGTGACACGCACCTCCACCGTGTCGCCGAAGGAGACCTCGTAGCGGCGCTCGGCTTCGATCCGACCATCCACCAACGTGATGCGAATCGTCACGTCCGCCGCCGGCTCGGTGGTCGTGGTCGGCGGCGGCGCCTCGGTGGTGCTCGTCGTGGTCGGCGGCGGCGCTTCCGTCGTACTCGTGGTCGTCGGCGGCGGCGCCTCGGTGGTGCTCGTCGTGGTCGGTGGGAGCGCCTCCGTCGTGCTCGTGGTGGTCGACGGCGACGGGCCGGGTTCCGGCGGTTCATAGCCACGCGGTGGATCCTGCTCGGCGGCCGGCTGGGACGCCTCCGGTGCTGGCTCAGGCGACGCCACTGTCGTGGCGGGCGCGGCATTCTCAGCCGCGGTGGTGGTCGGCTGTGGAGTCTCGGTCGTCGTTGCCGGCGCCGCCTCGGGCTCGGTCACGGGCGGAGCAGCCGGCGCCTCGGTCATCGGCGGCGGCGCCGGGTCGGCCGCGCCCTGCTCCGGCCCTTCGGAGCCACAGCCGGCAGCCAGCAGGATCCAGGAGGCCAGCGTGATGGTGGCAAGGCTGCGCCGAAGCGTCACGATTAGCATTCTGGCAGCGGGGACTGCCCGACAACTACCCCCTTGTGGATAGGCACGTGAACTCGAGGCTTCCCCGGCCGAGCAACCACAGAGGGACAGCGCCACCCATGAGCGACATCAGCACCGACCACCTCCGGGGCATGGCACGCGATCTCCTCGCCGACCTGTCCGGCGAGACGAGCACGGCGGCGTTCCGGGGAGAGCAGTTCGACCGGGGTCTGGCCTGCGTGCACTTCCCGACCGGCCGCGGCGGGCTCGGACTGAAGCCTGATGCCCAGGCCGTCGTCGACGAGGAGTTGGCTAACGGCGGCCGCCAGTACCACAACCTGGCCGTCAACCCGATCGGTATCGGGATGGGCATGCCCACGGTGCTGGCCCACGGCACCGACGAGATGAAGGACCGTCTGCTGCGACCCTGCTTCACCGGTGAGGAGATCTGGTGCCAGTTGTTCAGCGAGCCGGGAGCCGGCTCGGACGTGGCCGGCCTGGCGACCCGCGCCGTCCTCGACGGGGAGGAGTGGATCGTCAACGGCCAGAAGGTCTGGACGACGCTGGCCCACGTGGCGCGCTGGGGGATGCTGCTGGCCCGAACCGATCCCAGCCAGCCCAAGCACAAGGGCATGACCTACTTCATGCTGGACATGGAGGCATCGGGAGTCGAGGTCCGGCCGCTCTACCAGATCACCGGCGAGGCCGAGTTCAACGAGGTGTTCATGACCGACGTGCGCATTCCCGACTCGATGCGCATCAGCGCGAGGGGTGAGGGATGGGGCGGCGCCATCACGACGCTCATGAACGAGCGGGTGGCGCTCGGCGGGGGCGTGCCGGCCAGAGGCTCCGGGAACATCGGGTTCCTCATGAATGAGTGGATGAACCATGCGCCGGAAGCCGGCACGGCTGACCATCACGTGGCGCGGGACCGGGTGGCCCGGCTGTGGATCCGCGCCGAACTGCTCCGCCTCACGAACCTGCGCGCCCGCGAGTCCGCGTCCGCGGGGGTGCCCGGCCCCGAGGGCTCGGTCGGGAAGCTCCTGTCGGCGGAGCTGAACAAGGAAATCCTCGAGTGCGCCGTCGACGTGCAGGGCAGCCGCGGCATGGTGCACGCCCACGGCTACCCGATGCTGCGTCCCGAGCAGGCGGGCGTCTCGGGCTCCTTCGAGACCAGCCGGATGTTCCTGCGCACCCGCGCCAACTCCATCGAGGGTGGCACGTCGGAGATCATGCGCAACATCCTCGGCGAGCGTGTGCTCGGTCTTCCGAAGGAGCCCCAGGTGGACCGGGACGTTCCCTGGAGCGACATCCCCCGCAACTGACGAGGGCCGGACTGCAGTCCGGCCCTCGCGCTATTCGATTCGTGAGGCCCGCGGCGCGGGCGCTCGATCAGCGGGTTGCGGTGCGCACACGCCGCCCGGCGCCGATCACCAGCAGACCGGCTGCCAGGATGCTCGCACCGACAATGGCGAACAGGCCGCTCTCATGGCCGGTCACGGGCAACTCCTCATCGCCCATGTCATCCATCGGCTCCTCATCGCCCATGTCGTCCATCTGTTCCTCTTCGCCGGTGTCGTCCATCGGCTCCTCATCGCCCGGATCGTCCATCGGCTCCTCTTCGCCGGTGTCGTCCATCGGCTCCTCGTCACCCGGATCGTCCATCGGCTCCTCGTCACCCGGATCGTCCATCGGCTCCTCTTCGCCGGTGTCGTCCATCGGCTCCTCATCGGCACCGATGCCCAGCACTGCGACCGTGGCGTACTGCTCCGGATCCGAGAGGGTGTCGACGCTCAGCCACCCGGCGAGGATGACGAGACCGCCGGCGTCGATGTCGGCCTGGGTGATGCTGACGGCCCACTCGGTCGTGAAACTGCCGTCGTCCCATTCCACGGCGAGCGCGGAGGACATCAGGTCCGGACACATGGCGATGGCCTCGGGGGCGCTCGACAGGGCCAGGGCTGCGTCCGGATCACCTGCGGCTCCAGGGCACGCGGTGATGAAGAACGGCGACGGCTCCGACCAGTTGGCGCCCGTGATGGTCAACGTGACGTCACCCACCTCGGCGGGGACCGACGCCGGGTCCAGAGTCATGGTGGGAAGATGGCCATCGGCAGCGGCGGGCGACGCCCACAGCATCCCGACCAGCGCCATAACCCCGGCAAGTACGAGCAGTCTCTTGAGCTTCATCGTGCGTCTCTCCCGATGGGACACTCCAACGGGGCGAGAGCTTAGCGCACGGGAGGTCTCCGAACCAGAGGTTCGCCGGAGAACTCACCATTTTCCTCGCAGGCGAACCCACTTGGCAAATCGGTCCGATCCGGGTCACAGACGCAGCAGTTGCTTGCCCTCGTTGGCCCCGGTGAACAGGCGCAGGAACGTGCAGGGAATATTCTCGAAACCCTCCTGCACGTCGACGCGGTAGGCGATCTCGCCGGCGGTGACCCAGCGGCGCAAGTCGGCGAAGGCCTCCGGGACCCGGTCCAGGAAGTCCCACAGCAGCAAGCCCTGGATCGAGGCGCGCCGGACGATCAGTTGGAACAGGTTGCGGGGCCCCGGTTGCGCCTCGGCGTCGTTGTATCCGGAGATCAGCCCGCACAGTGCGATCCGGGCGCCGAGGGCCAGGTTGTCCAGCACCGCCTCCAGGGTGCTGCCGCCCACGTTCTCGAAGTACACGTCCACCCCGTCGGGACACGTCTCGCGCAGGCGGCGGCCGACATCGCTGCTCTTGTAGTCGATCGCCTCGTCGATGCGTGCCTCCTCGAGCAGCCAGCGGCACTTCGCGGCGCCGCCGGCGATCCCCACGACACGGCAACCCTTGATGCGGGCAATCTGCGCGGCGACCGAGCCGGTGGCTCCCGCCGCGCCCGACACGACCACGGTGTCGCCCGGTTCGGGACGCCCCACGTCCAGCATCCCGACGTAGGCCGTGAGACCCGTGCTGCCGAGCGGACCCAGCAGCATCTCCCTGGGAACGTCGGTCGGCACCCGGCGGTAACCGCGACCGGCCGTCCGGGCGGACCAGCCGCCGGATACGTACTCCGACCAACTCATCATCCCGAAGACCACGTCGCCAGGGGCATAGGCCGGGTCGTTCGACGCAACCACTTCCGCCAGACCGGGAGCCCGCATCGGCTCTCCGAGCTCCACGGGCGCCACGTAGCTCTCCCGGTCGTCCATCCAGCCGCGCATGGCGGGCTCGAAGGACAGCCAGCGGACGCGACCCAGCACCTCTCCCGGTCCGATCTCCGGGACCGGTCGCTCCGCCAACTCGAAGTCCGCCTCCGAGACCATTCCCGACGGTCGCCGGGCCAGCAGCCATTGCCGGTTGCGTGCCGCAGAACTCTCACCTGTCGCCATCTCACGCTCCGTTCGGTGCCATCGGGACGCCGTAACATGATCGTCGGCATCGAGATGCCGGCGAACGACGACGGATGTTAGGGGAGAGGCATGGCCGGGCTCTGCGAGGGACGGGTGGCCGTGGTCACCGGGGCAGGACGGGGCATCGGCCGGGAGCATGCGCTCATGCTCGCCGCCGAGGGCGCCAAGGTGGTCGTCAACGACCTCGGCGGCGACGCCGCCGGCGGCGGCAACGACATCACCCCGGCCCGGCAGGTGGTCGACGAAATCACCGCCGCCGGCGGCGAGGCGGTCGTCAACGGCGACGACGTCAGCGACTTCCATCAGGCTAAGGACATGATCCATCAGGCCATCGAGGTGTTCGGAGGTCTGGACATCCTCATCAACAACGCCGGGATCCTGCGCGACCGCATGGTCTTCTCCATGTCCGAGAGCGACTGGGACGCGGTGATGGCCGTGCACCTGAAGGGCACCTTCGCGCCGACCCATCACGCCGCCAACTGGTGGCGCCAGCAGGCCAAGTCGGGTACCGAGCTCGACGCCCGCGTCATCAACACGTCCTCGCCGTCGGGCATCTACGGCAACGTCGGCCAGTCCAACTACGGGGCCGCCAAGGCGGGGATCGCAGCCTTCACCGTGATCTGCGCCATGGAGTTGGCCCGCTACGGGGTCACGGTGAACTGCCTGGCCCCCAACGCGCTCACCCGGCTCACCATCCCGATCGTCGGGGAGGAGAACGCGCCGAAGCTGGCCGAGTCGTGGTCGCCTCGCTGGATCGCCACCGTCGCCACCTGGCTGGCCTCCCCGGAGGCCTCAGGCGTGACGGGCCGCGTGTTCCACGTGAACGGCAACCAACTCGGCATCGCCGAGGGGTGGCGGCTCGGTCCGGTCACCACCCAGCCCGACGACCCGGCGAAACTCGGTGACGTGGTGCGCTCGCTGATGGCCGACGCCCGCCTCAACGTCGACATGGGCGGCCTCGAGGCGGAGGGGCCAGGGCGGCCGTCGAAGACTATCTAGCGGATCGGCTGCGCTCGGGGGACATCGTGCCGGGACGCTCGCAGGGCCGTTCGAGGATCCACCGGTGAGCATCGCCGCCTCGAGACGGCTGCATCGGCGGGTCCTCACCACCGCCGACCGCTGGTCCTCGTTGCGGGTCTACTGGCTCTGCCGGAACGCCGGGCTGCTGGCGGGCCTGTTCTACTTCCGTGTGCACGTACTCGGGAAGGAGCACCTTCGCACGCCCGGGCCGGCGATCCTGGCGCCGGTTCATCGCTCCAACCTGGACGTGCCCCTCATCGCCGGGCACTGCCCACGGCGGTTGCGCTCCCTTGCCAAGCAGGCCATGTTCCGGGGACCGATCAGCCGCTGGTTCTCCTCCTGCATCGGCGCCTTCCCGGTGCAGCGCGACCAACTGGACAGGGTGGCGCTGGAGACGGCGCAGACACTGCTGGGGCGCGGCGAGATGCTGCTGGTCTTCCCCGAGGGGACCCGCGGCACCGGGGCCACCATCGGTGACGTGCACAACGGCTGCGCCTACCTGGCCGACGCCACCGGGGCTCGGGTGATTCCCATCGGCGTGGCGGGCACCGAGAGGGCCATGCCGCCCGGCGCCAAGCTGGCGCGGCCGCGTCGGGTGGTCGTCACCGTCGGCGAACCCATCGAACCGGCGCGGGCCGCACCGCAGGCGGAGGCGGGGCGGGAGCGGCGCCGGGTCCTGTCCGACCACGTCCGGGCGGAGATGCAGCGGCTGCTCGACGAGGCCCACGATGCCCTTTCGGCCCGTTCCCGCGGCCTCGCCCGCCCGGGCCCCGGTCCCGGGACCCTGTTCAGGCGGCGGCCGGTAGGCTGACCCCATGCAGGGCTCACCGAAGATCATCGAGTTCCTCAACGAGGCGCTGACGTCGGAGTTGACGGCCATCAACCAGTACTTCGCGCACGCCAAGATCTGCGAGAACTGGGGCTATCAACGCTTGGCGGCCAAGTACCGCGAAGAGTCCATCGAGGAGATGAACGACGCCGAGAAGCTCATGGAACGGATCCTGCTGCTCGAGGGAAAGCTCGACGTGCAGCGCCTGAACAGCATCCGGATCGGCGAGACCGTACCCGAGCAGTTGGCGTCGGACCGCTCGCTGGAGGAGCACGCCGTCGCCATGTACCGCCGGGGCGTGGCCCTAGCGCTCGCCGAGAGCGATCCCGGCACCCGCGAGCTGCTGGAGCACCTCGTCGTGGGCGAGGAGGAGCACCTCGACTGGATCGAGTCCCAGCAGCAGATCATCGGTGACATCGGCGTCGAGCGCTACCTCCAATCGCAGATCGGCGAGTGATCCACCTGCGCTGACAGGCGGTCCGCCATAGGCTCGCGACGTGGTCGAACGAGCCCCGTACCTCACCACCCGCCTCCAGGGTTTCGGCGCCACGATCTTCGCGGAGATGTCGGCGCTGGCCGTGCGCACCGGCGCCATCAATCTCGGCCAGGGCTTCCCCGACACCGACGGGCCGCCGGAGGTGCTGCAGGCCGCGGTCGACGCCATCGGCGGGGGGCGCAACCAGTACCCGCCCGGCATCGGCATTCCAGAACTGCGCCACGCGGTGTCCAACCATCAGAAACGCTTCTACGACCTCTCCTACGACCCGGACAGCGAGGTGCTGATCACCGCGGGGGCCACCGAGGCCATCGCCTCCGCCCTGATCTCGCTGTGCGAGGTGGGCGACGAGGTGGTGTGCTTCGAGCCCTACTACGACAGCTACGCCGCAGGAATCGCGATGGCCGGCGCGGTCCGGCGACCCGTCCTGCTGCGCGGTCCCAAGTCCAGCTACGTGCCCGAGGAACTGGAGGCCGCCATCGGGCCGCGCACCCGGCTGATCCTGCTGAACTCGCCGCACAACCCGACCGGCAAGGTCTACAGCCGGGCCGAGTTGGAGCACGTGGCCGAACTGGCCATCCGCCACGACCTGCTGGTGGTCACCGACGAGGTCTACGAGCACATTGTCTACGAGGGCGAACACATCCCCCTCGCCACCCTGCCGGGCATGCGCGAGCGCACCGTCACCATCAGCTCGGGCGGCAAGACGTTCTCCACCACCGGCTGGAAGATCGGCTGGGTGTGCGCCACGCCCGAGTTGGTGACCGCGGTGCGGACCTCGAAGCAGTTCCTCACCTACGTCAGCGGCGGACCGTTCCAGTACGCCATCGCCGAGGGCCTCAACCTCGGCGACGACTACTTCCGATCGCTGGCCGGCGGCCTGCGGGAGCGCCGCGACCGCCTCAGCGCCGGGCTGGCCGACGCCGGATTCGACGTGTGGAACTCCGCCGGCACCTACTTCGTGACGACCCACCTGGCGCCCATGGGCGAGACCGACGGTGTGGCGTTCTGCTGGTCCCTGCCGGAGCGCTGCGGCGTCGTGGCGGTGCCGAGCGTGGTGTTCTACGACAGCAAGGACGTGGGGCGACCGCTGGTGCGGTTCGCCTGCTGCAAGCGGCCCGAGGTGATCGCCGAGGCCGCCGGGCGGCTGGCCACGCTGCGGGCGAGCGGGTAGCGAGGACCGACGGTGAAGGTCGCCGCACTGCAACACGACATCGTCTGGGAGGACCGCGAAGCCAACTTCGCCCACCTGGAGCCCATGATCGCCGGCGCCGCCGCCGCCGGGGCGCGCCTGGTCGTGCTCACCGAGATGTTCAGCTACGGGTTCTCCTTGGAGGCCGACCGGATCACCGAGACGCCGGGAGGGCCCAGCACCCGCTTCCTGCGCCAGACCGCTGCCTCCGAGGACCTCTGGGTGTGCGGATCGATCCCTATCCTGGCGCCCGGCGACGCCCGCCCGTGCAACCGCCTGGTCCTCGCCGGACCCCGTGGCGAGTTGCACAGCTACGCCAAGATCCACCCCTTCCGCTACGGCAACGAGCACCTCGTCTACGACCCCGGCGAGGTGACGGTGACCGTTCAGGTGGACGATCTCCGGGTCAGCCTGTTCGTCTGCTACGACCTGCGTTTCGCCACCGAGTTCTGGTCGGTGGCCTACGACACCGACCTCTACCTGGTGCCGGCCAACTGGCCGCGCCCGCGGCGCACCCACTGGCAGGCGCTGCTGGTGGCGCGGGCCGTGGAGAACCAGGCCTACGTGGTGGGAGTCAATCGGGTCGGATCCGGCGGCGGGCTGGACTACGCCGGCGACAGCCGCATCGTGGATCCGATGGGCGAGATCCTCGCCGGTGGCGCAGATGTGGAGGCGACGCTGATCGCCGAGGTGGACCGGAAGCGGGTCACGCAGACACGCGAACGCTTCCCGTTCCTGCAGGACCGCCTCTAGCGCCGACCCTCGCTTCGGGGCGTCGAGCCGTGCGACGGCCGGCCCCCGGAGCGGCCAAGGTGCGAGAGATCAGCCGCCCGACCAGGCGGCGACGATGTCGTCGGTCATCGAGATCGTGGCCACGAACGCCAGCGAGTGATCGATGGCGCTCTCCACGTAGTCGGCCGGGATGCCGGTCACGGCGTCGCGAGCGATCACGACGTCGTACCCCCTGTTGATGGCGTCGAACGTGAGGCCGGTGATGGCCCAGTTCACCGAGACGCCGGCCGGCACGATGGTGCTCACGCCCTCGTTGCGCAGCACTGAATCCAGCTCGCTGACCGGGAAGGGCGACACCCCGTGGTGGCGGATGATCGTGAAGTCGGCCGGCTCCACGCCGATCTCGTCCAGCACCTGCACGGCCGCGCTCCCGGGATACAGCTTGACCGGCGACTCGTCGATCACCTTGAAGAGCTCCAGGTCCGTGTTGTCGCCCCAGCCGTCGGGACGCTGATGGAAGATGCTGTGAATGACACGCACACCAGCGGCGCGGGCTGCGTGCACAAGCCGCGCCACAGCGTCGATGCAGCCCGAGGAGCGGGCCGCCTCGGCCATGGCCGGCAGTCCGGATTCGGTCCCGATGATGCCGTTCTGGCATTCCTGAAGCACGACGGCGGTGTGGGAGGGTTCGAGGATGTCGGAGAGGGAACGTGCCATGCGGCGCACTCTAATGAGTAACCCGGGGGTCTGCCGAAGCCTGAAGTGGTCGCGAACGGCCGCGAAGCGGCCAGAATTGACCGATGGCGACCTCGGCGCGCGACGCGGTCCCCGCCTCGGTGTACGAGCGATTGGGCGGGTCGGACTTCTTCGACGCGCTGGTGGCGCTCTTCTACGAGGGAGTTGAAGGCGACCCGGTGCTACGCCCGCTGTATCCGGAGGACATGACCGACGCCGAGACCAACCTGCGGGATTTCCTCATCCAGTACTGGGGAGGACCTGACGATTACAGCCGTCGGCGGGGGCATCCCATGCTGCGGGCGCGCCACCTGCCGTTCACCATCGGCCACCGGGAGCGCGACGCCTGGATGCACCACATGCGGGCGGCGGTTGGCTCCTCGGGCGCACCGGAGGAGCTGGCGGCGGAACTGCTGGACTACTTCGAGAGAGCTGCCACGCACCTGCTGAACGCCGAGCCTCCGCGACCGGGCCATCTGCCGATCGTCCCGGGACCGTCGGAGTTCCCCGGCGGCTGAGGGGCGCGAGGGCGGCCCCGACCGCCAATGTGCGCCGAGACGCCCGCGACGGCAGACGTCGGTGCGCGAGGAGGGACTTGAACCCTCACGTCCGTAACGGACACAGGAACCTGAATCCTGCGCGTCTGCCAAATTCCGCCACTCGCGCCGGGGTGGCAAGGGTACTCGGGGACACCTGCGGCCCCACGACCGCCGGCGCCGGTGCCGCTGCGGGCGCGGCGGCATCGCCCGGATGGTGCGGCGCGGTCGCCTCCTAGAATCGACCGATGCCCGCATGCACCGCCGCCGCCCCGCAGGGGACTGGCAGGAGGCGGGCCCGAGACGCCGTGGCATGAGCCGGCGGAACTTCCGACTCGACGCCGATGCCCGCACCCACGTCGGGAGGCGACGCCGGCGCAACGAGGACGCCTTCCTCCTGACCGAGGACCTCCTGGCAGTGGCCGACGGCCTGGGAGGACACCCCGGCGGGGATCTTGCTTCGGCCTTGGCGGTCGAGTCGCTGCACTCCTCCGGCGCTGCCGCCGATCCCGAGAGCCTCCGCGGCGCCTTCGTCGACGCACACCGGGCCGTCCAGCGGCGCGCCGCCGAGGACCCGGGGTTAGCCGAGATGTCCACAACGCTGTGCGCGCTGGCGCTGGATCCGGCCGGCCAGGTGATCCTCGCCAACGTCGGCGACTCGCGGATCTACCGGTTCACCGGCGACCGGCTGGAACAGGTCACCTGGGACCACAACTGGGCGAACGAGTACGTGCGGATGGGCATGAGTTCGGCCGCGGCGCGGCGCATGCAGGGAGCCGACTCCCTGTCCCGCGTGATCGGGGTGTTCCCCGAGCCGTGCGAAGTCGACACCTGGAGCTTCGACGCCGGCGACGGCGACCGCTACCTGCTGGCCAGCGACGGGCTCACCCGGGAACTGCCCGACACCGACATCGCCGAACTGCTGGCAGCAGGAGAACCCTCGGGGGAGACCGCCACCGAACTGGTCGAGGCGGCCAACGATCGCGGCGGGCACGACAACATCACCGTGATCGTGGCGGACGTCGCCGCGCTCGAGCGACGCCGGTTGCTGTGACCGGGAACGACGCCGAGACCGCGGCACCGCGCTCGTAAACTTCCCGGAGTCATGGCAGCGCAGAACCCACCCGTGCTCGGCGGACGCTACGAACTCCGGCGCCGCTTGGCCCAAGGGGGGATGGCCACCGTCTATCTCGCCAGGGATCGCCAGCTCGACCGGCAGGTGGCGATCAAGATGCTGCACCCCCAGTTCGCCTCCGACCCGACCTTCGCCGAGCGCCTGCGGCGCGAGTCCCGCGCCGCGGCCGGGCTGAGCCATCCCAACATCGTCGGCGTCTTCGACTGGGGACGTCAGGGCGAGCGCTACTTCATCGTCATGGAGTACGTGAGCGGTCACAGCCTCGCCGAGATCATCGCGGCACGCGGCACCCTCGGTCCGGAGGCGGCCGCTGCCATTGCCTTCGAGGTGGCCGCGGCGCTGGCGTTCGCGCACCGTGCGGGCATCGTGCATCGCGACGTCAAACCCCAGAACGTGCTGCTCAGCACCGACGGACACGTGAAGGTGACCGACTTCGGTATCGCCACGATGGTGGGGGCGGGACCGTCGGCGGGGCTCACCGAGACGGGCTCGGTCGTCGGCACGGCCGCCTACCTGTCGCCCGAACAGGCGCAGGGTGAGCCGACCGACGCGCGCAGCGACCTCTACTCGCTCGGCGTGGTTCTCTACGAGATGTTGTCGGGCCACCCGCCGTTCCGGGGCGACACGCCCGTCGCCGTCGCCTACCAGCACGTGCAGGACCCGCCGGTGCCACTCGGGGAGATCGCCGAGGGTGTGCCGAAGGCCCTGGAGGGGATCACGATGCGCCTGCTGGCCAAGGATCCCGACGATCGCTACGAGCGAGCCGAAGATCTGCGCCGCCACCTGCAGATTGTCCGCGAGCGGCTGGAAGAGCTCCCCCCGGAGCCTCCCCCCCCACCAGCCGCGCCGCCCCCGGCGCGGCCCCCGGCACATCCCCGGCCCCCCCCCCCGCCGCGCCCGCCCGGGGGGGGGCGGCCCCCCCCCCGCCCGGGCCCCCGCCCC
>VXXM01000030.1 GCA_009835395.1 Acidimicrobiia bacterium | reverse complement strand
GCTCCCGCCTCATCCGCCCCGGCCTGGGCCACCGGCACGGCGTCCACTTCATCCGTCGACATGGCATCCGCCGAGGGCTCACCCCGATCCTCCACCACCAACGAACCACCCGAACCCGCTGACGACACACACCCCGCCGTCAACACCGCAACCAAAGACACCCACACAACACGCCGCGCCGACCGCCGCATCGACACACGCTCCGACAGGAACCTCAACAACCCCCACCAACCCTGGGACACCACCAGACCTCCTGCCATGCAGATGGTCTGAGCAAAATATCACGATCTAGATAAGAGAAAGGATCACCACATGATCTGGGCGGTATCGGTTATCGAGAGCAGTGGGCGACTGATTCCGCAAGAACTGCCGGCGCGCCGATGGTCTCAGGGCTCGTACTCGTAGACGGCGTTGGCCCTGCTGGCCGGGACGTCGGTGGCGTCGAGATGCTCGATCACCTCGACGCGCGGCACGCCGCAGTCGCCGAAGTCGTCGCAGGTGATCTCGCCGATGAGCCCGGCGAAGCCGGCCACGCCGTCGAGGTACTCGCGCACGCCCGCCCTGTCGATGACCAGCGAGCCGCGGAACATGCTGGAGGACGCCTCGATCGCCTCGAGGAGCAACGTCGTCGCATCGTAGGCATGACCCCAGAACGCCGAAACGGGTGGCAAACCGTAGAAGTCCTCGTAGGCGGCGAGGACCTGGGGAGCGCTCCTGCCCGTGCTCTCGTTGCGGTTATCGCCGAAGTGGATCTCCGGTCCGGAGAAGAACATTCCCTCGGTCTCGGGCAGTGCCATGAACTCGTCGTCGATCAGGCCGTCCCCGGTGATGAGGAGAACGTCCTCCATGCCCGCCACGCCGGGGGCCTGGCCGACGATCGCCTCGCCGACCGTCTGGGAGACCGGCAGGAACAGCGCCTCCGGCTCATCCCAGGCGAGCGCGGTCAGCGCCGGCACCAGGTCGGTCGCCTCCCTGTTCACCTCCCGCGTGCCGGTGATCGACCCGCCGAGTTCCTCGAACGCATTGATGAATGCCTCCGCAAGACCCCACGTGTAGACGTCGCCGGTGTGGATGACCGCCGCTCTGGTGAGACCCCGCTCGTTCCGAAGGAATCGCGCCACGGCCTTGCCCTGGAACAGGTCGTTGTGGGCGGTGCGGTAGTAGCCCTCGACGTAGTGCTCGGCGGGGCTGCCTTCCAGGTCGGAGGTCAGCGCCGGGGAGGTGTTGCTCGGGGAGATCAGCACCATTCCGGCTCCGCCCAGCAACGGCGCCGCCTCGACGGCCGCCACCGAGCATGAGGGGCCGATGACACCGACCACGCTGCCGTCGGCGATGATCGTCTCCGCCGCCCCCCGGCCGCCGTCGGGCGAACAACGCTCATCGTGCTCCTCGCCGACGTGCACGTCGAAACCGTGAATCGGCCCGTAATGCTCGACGGCCAGCCGCACGACCCGCACGTTGGAGGCGCCGCCGCCCGCCAGGTTGGTGGTCACCATCAATGCCCGGATCTGAATGGCCTCATCCGCAGCCACCCGGACGGTTCCGAGCGACGGACGCTCCGGGGCATCGGCATCGTCGCTGCAGGCCGCGGCCGCCAGTGCCGCGAGCGCCAAGGCGGCGAGCACCGCGGTCACTTTCCGCACGCGGGAATCGGCATTCCTGTTCATCGATACCTCCCGGACGATCCGCCGCTGCACGAGCCAAACGGTGTGCCGCGGCGCCTTCTGCCGCCAGATCGTACGCACGGGCGCACCTGCTTATGGGGAAATCCGTACGCCGCGGGGGCGTTGCGCGGCTCAGGCAGGCGAGGGATCGGGCCAGTTCGCCACGAGGGGGTGGTCGTCCTCCCGGGGCGCCACGCCGGCGGCGCCGCCCGGGGCGCCGAGGCCGGTCAGCTCGAAGAATCCGGCGTTCGCCTCGGTGAACGGCTTGAAGTCGGCGGGCAGGAACTGCTCGGGGTAGATGGCCTCGACGGGGCAGGCCGGCTCGCAGGCGCCGCAGTCGATGCACTCGTCGGGTTGGATGTAGAGCATCCGCCCACCCACGTAGATGCAGTCCACCGGGCACTCGGCCACGCAGGAGGCGTCCTTGATGTCGATGCAGGGCGGGCCGATGACGTAGGTCATGGGGCCTCCCGGTAACCGGGGTGGCGCTCGTAGACCCGTTCCAGCATGTCCAGGTAGTCGGGTTCGCCGGCCACCGAGAGCGGGCTGGGCTGCTGGCCGGGGTAGCCGATGAGGTCGCGCACCTCACCGCTGAGGTAGTAGGCGCCGACGACCGCCGTCGACAGCACCGCGAAGTCGTCGGGACGGCGGGCGGCAAGTTGCCGCACGAATTCCTCCGGAGCGTCGGCGGCGGGCTCGTCCAGAAGCGCTCCGAGTGGCGCCCCCAGGACCGGTGCCACCTCCAGGCAGCGGTCGATGAGCTCGCCCGGGACGCCGACGGCCGACGCCGCCGGCATGCCGCGTCCCTGGGCGATGAGCACGTCGGCCAGACATGCCAGCACCGCCCGCTGCGATCCGGCGAGACCCCCAGCGCTCACAGCGGGACCTCCTGGGTGGCCCTCGTCTCGATCATGTGCTCGCTGACGCGCAGCGCGTTCGCCATGATCGTGGCCGTGGGGTTGGCCGACCCGCCGGTCACGAAGACGCCGCCGTCGATGACGTAGAGGTTCGACACGTCGTGGGAGCGGCACCAGCGGTCCACGACCGACGTGGCGGGGTCGTCGCCCATCCGGGTTGTGCCCAGCACGTGGCCGACACCGGTGGGCCAGATGTCGCGCACCAGGGTTGAAGTGGCCCCGGCAGCCTCGGCCGCCTCGACGCCGCGTGCCACGTTGAAGTCCAGCATCCGCCGCGAGTTCTCCGACAGCCGGTACTCGATCCTGGCCGTCGGCAGTCCCGAGGTGTCCGAGATGTCCGGGTCGAGGACCACCCGGTTGTGCTCCTCGGGCAGGTCCTCCACCTGGATGCCCCAGGTGAAGGAATGCCCGAACACCTCCGCGGCGGCGCGGTGGAAGTTCTCCCCCCACAGGGCCTCAAAGCCCTCATGCCGGTGCGCTTCGTGGTACTCCGCCACGGCGAACATGGGCCCCCCGTGGGGCATGACCATCCACTTGGCGCCGCGCACGAAGTCGCGATCTAGGTGCGTCTCGGCGAACTCGAGGGAGTAGATGCTCTGCCCCCAGGGGCCCTGCCAGCTGTCCAGGGGCTCCTCACAGACGGCCGTGACGGTGCGGTAGGGATGCTGCATCAGCCGGCGCCCCACCAGTCCCGAGGAGTTGGCGAGCCCGTCGGGGAAGCGCGCCGACCTCGACAGCAGCAGCAGGCGGGCGGTGCCCACGGCGTTGGCGGCCAGGATCACCACGCTCGCCCGCTGGAGGTGCTCGGCGCCGTCCCCGTCGAGGAACACCGCACCGAGCGCCCGCCCTCGCTCGTCAAGGGGTATCTCGGCCACGCGGGCCCCGGTGACCAGGCGGGCACCGGCGGCCAGCGCGGCCGGCCAGTGGGTCAGCGAGGGTGTCGCCTTGGCGTTCTCGGGACAGCCGGTCATACAGGTGCCGCGGCGCTGGCAGGCCTGCAGGGCGCCGTGGCGCCGCGAGGCGATGGCGTTGGCGCCCGGCCACCAGTGCCAGCCAAGACGGTCCATGCCCCGGGCGGCCACCTCACCGATCTTCCCGATCGAGACCGGCGGGTTCGGGTAGGCGTCCATGTCGGGCAGGGCCGGATCGCCCGCCAGCCCCGAGACCGACATGTCGTGGGCCACCTCTGCATAGGGCACCGCCAAGTCGGCCCAGCCGATGGGCCAGTCGTCGGCCACGCCGTCGAGCGAACGCACCCTGAAGTCCGAGGCCAGCATCGGCTGCCACATCGCCGCCCACTGCACCAGTCCCCCGCCGACGCCGTTGTACATCACCGGGCGGATGTCGGCGTCGCCGGTCAGCGGGTAGTCGGCCGGACTGCGCCGGGCGTTGGGGTCAGGACTCCAGCGCTGCACCCAGGCCAACTCGGCCTCGGGCGTGGCACTCATGTAGTCCGCCGGGTGCACCCAGTCGCCCTGCTCGAGGCAGACCACGTCGAAACCGGCGCCGGCGAGGCGGGTTGCTGCCACCGACCCGGAGGCACCGGAGCCGACGATCAGAACATCGGCGACGGGGTTCTCGCCGGAGCCAGCACCGGCACGCTGCACGCGGTCCGCTCGCGTCGCCGCCATGGGCTCAGGCCCGCCTCCGCAATGTCAGCATATTGAAATACTATATTTTAGTGAAGGAGGCCGTGATGCACCCGACCGCGCACGATAGTGACACCCTGCACTGGCACGCCTCGGGTGCCACCGCGCCGGCGACCGTTTCGGAGCGACCCCCGCTCACCGTCGGTGCCGTCGGCAACGAGATCAAGCGTCTGCGGAAGCTGCGGGGCCGGACGCTCGAAAAACTCGCCTCCCAGGCGGGCGTGAGCGCCGGGCTGCTCTCGCAGGTGGAACGCGGCCAGGGCAACCCGTCGTTCAACACACTCGTGCAAGTGGCGCACGCGCTGGGCATCCCGGTGGCCCGGCTGATGGCCGGCGAGCAGATCTCGTCTCCGGTGGTACGGCGCAACGAGCGACGACGCCTGAACCTGGGCAACAACGACGACCTTGTGCTCG
This sequence comes from Acidimicrobiia bacterium, assembly GCA_009835395.1. GTDB lineage: Bacteria > Actinomycetota > Acidimicrobiia > Acidimicrobiales > CATQHL01 > VXNF01. The sequence continues at coordinate 45,509 of VXXM01000030.1, read as the reverse complement.
CCGAGTTGCTCACCGCCCGCCTCGACAGCGCGCTCGAGGCCATCCGCATCGTGACCGAGCCTGGCTACTCCACCGAGAACACCCCCTTCGTGCACGACGGAGAGGAGTTCGGCATCGTGCTGGAGGGCACCCACGCGGTGAACGTGGGCGGGGTGCACTACGTGCTGGAGGCAGGCGACTCGATCTCCTACAGCTCGACGATCCCCCACTGGTACGAGAACCCCGGCGACGTGACCTCCGTCTCGCTGTGGGTCGTGACGCCGCCGAGTTTCTGAGAATGGGCGCCGTCATCCGTCCCGCGGTGGACGCCCCCGTCGTGGCCCGCAGCGACGTGGTGGTGGTGGGCGGAGGCCCGGCAGGGCTCGCGGCGGCGGTGGCCGCCGCCCGCAACGGGGCGAGCGTCACGCTGCTCGAGCGCTACGCCTACCTGGGCGGCCTGGCGGCGGGCGGCATGGTGCTGGTGCTCGACGACTTCGCCGACGGGGCCGAAGAGATCACCGTGGCCGGCATCGCCCAAGAGATGGTCGAGCGCCTCGAGGCCCGCGGGCTGGCGGTCTACCCGCCCCCGGAGGACCGGATCCTGAGCGACGAGATGTGGCGGCGCTGGTCGCGCTGGGGACTCTTCGACCTGTACGCCAAGGGGCCCCAGAAGTCCATCGTCTACGCCGTGGCCTTCGATCCCGACGGCTGGAAGCGGGTCTCCAACGACTTGGCGGAGGAGGCGGGGATCGACGTGCGGCTGCACTCCTGGTACTCGGCGCCGATCATGGAGGATGACACCATCCGCGGCGTGATCTGCGAGACCAAGACCGGACTGCAGGCGATCCTGGGCGACGTGGTGATCGATGCGAGCGGCGACGGCGACGTGGCCGCCGGAGCCGGAGCGCCGTTCGTGGAGGGCTCGTACATGGTCACCACGGTGTTCCGCCTCGGCAACGTGGACACCGAGGCCGCGGAGCGTTTCGAGCACGAGGAGCCCGCCGAGTGCCACGCCGTGAACCGGGCGACGCGACGCATCCTCGGCGGCTCCTGGGCGCTGTGGTGGCTGAAGACGCCGCTTCCCGGCGTGGTGTGGTGCAACTGCCCGCACATGACCGGCTACAGCGGGTTGAGCGTGGAGGACCTCACCGAGGCCGACCGCGAGGGCCGCAAGAAGATCGCCGCCACGGTGGACTACGTGCGCCGGCACTACCCCGGCTTCGAGAAGGCGGTGGTGCTGGACGTGGCACCGCAGATCGGCGTGCGCCAGTCCCGCCTCATCGAGGGGGAGTACGTGGTGACCAAGGACGACGTGGTCAACCGGGCGCACTTCGCCGACAGCGTGGCCCGTGGCCGCGGCTACTACACCCCCTACCGGGCCATGCTGCCCCGAGGCGTGGAGCAGTTGCTGGTGGCGGGGCGCCATTACTCGGTCACACCCGAGGCTCAGAAGCTGTCGAGAGAGATCCCGCCGTGCATGGCGATGGGCGAGGCGGCCGGGGCGGCCGCCACCGAGGCACTCAACACCGGCGTCACCGTGCGCAAGGCCGACGTGCCCGCCATACAGCGCCGGCTGCGCGCCCAGGGAGCCGACCCCGGCGACGTCCCGTCCCCACGGGCCCGCCTCGCCGGAAGCTGACCGATGCCGGGCCCTCTGCGTTCCCCACAAGAGCGTCATTCCGGCGAAGGCCGGAATCCATTGACCGACGAACCGTGCGACCAGCCGCTCTCGGGGATCAGGATCCTCGACTTCTCCCAGATCATGATGGGTCCCGTCGCCACCCAACTCCTGGCCGACCACGGCGCCGACGTGCTGAAGATCGAGCGCCCCGGCACCGGCGACATCTTCCGCCAAGCCCTCGTGGACCCCGACGGCACCGAGCACCCCGCCTTCGGCGCCGTGAACCGAAACAAGCGCAGCCTGGTGATCGACGTGCGGGCGCCCGAGGGCCTGGCGCTGATCGACGATCTCGTGCGGGAGGCCGACGTGGTGGTCAACAACTATCGGCCGGGGGTCATGGAGCGCCTGGGACTCGGCTACGAGCGGCTGGCCGGCCTGAACCCGCGCATCGTCTGGGCGCAGGGCACCGGTTTCGGCACCGAGGGGGCCTACGTGCGCAAGGGCGGCCAGGACATCCTGGCGCAGGCGCTGACGGGCGCGATGTCGCACAAGGCCGACGACGGTCACCCGACCGCCATCTACCCCATCTCTCTTGCCGACTACACCGCCGGGATGAACATGGTGCAGGGCATCCTCATGGCCCTGCTGCAGCGCCGGCGGACCGGCCGGGGGCAGCGGGTGGAGGTCTCGCTCTACGACTCGCTGCTGGCGATGCAGATCCTGGAGGCCACGATGGCGCTGATGGATCGCCCCACCCTGAACTGGGCGCGCATGCCACTGGTCGGAACGTTCGCCACCAGCGACGGCGAGATCGTGCTGGTGGGCGCCTTCAAGCCCAACCCGCTGCGCGACATCTGCGCGGCTCTGGGCCTGGAAGACCTCTCGGAGCACCCCGACTTCGCCGGCATGGAGGCGCAGGCCGCCAACAAGGAACGCCTGCAGGCCCTGCTGACCGATGCCATCGGGCGATTCAGCACCGCCGAGGTGATCGAGCGGCTGGAGGCCGAAGATGTGCTCTGCGCCCCGGTGCGGACCCTCCCCGAGGCCCTGGCGGATCCCCACACCGCTCCCATGATCGCCGAGATGCCCCGCAACGGGCGGGCGCCGCTGCGATCGGTGGCGTCACCGGTGCACCTGCCCGACACGCCGCCGGCACCGTACCGGCCGCCGCCGGCGCCTGGCGAGGGCGCCGCCGAGGCGCTGGCCGACTACGGAATCACACCGGAGCGGATCGAGGCGCTGACCGCCGCGGGGGTGCTGGCATGAGCATCGACCTGGCAGTCGAGGACCACGTGGCCCGGGTCACCATCAACCGCCCGGAGCGGCTGAATGCCATCGACGAGGCCCACCAGGAGGACCTGCGGCGGGCCTGGGAGACCATCGAAGCCGATCGCTCGGTGCGGGTGGTGGTGCTGACCGGCGCCGGCGACCGCGCCTTCTGCGCCGGCGACGACATGCGCACCGAGGGACGCACCGGGATGGACTACTGGCTGGAGGCCCGCCCCGACGGCTTCGGCCACCTGACGTTGCGGGAGACCCTCGACGTGCCGGTGCTGGCCAGGGTCAACGGCTACGCCCTGGGCGGCGGCCTGGAACTGGTGGTGGGCTGCGATCTCGCGGTGGCGTCAGAGAACGCCGAGTTGGGGTTCGTCGAGCCCCGGCTGGGGCGCCTGCCCCTCGACGGCGGCATCGTGTCACTGGCACGCCAACTGCCCGCCAAGTGGGCCATGGAGGTGCTGCTGACGGGGCGGCGCTTCAATGCCGGCGAGGCACTTTCGCTGGGGCTGGTGAACGAGGTGGTCCCCGCCGCCGACCTGGACGCCGCCGTGGACCGCTGGCTGGAGAACCTGCTGGCCTGCGCCCCGCTGTCGCTGCGAGCCATCAAGCAGATCGTCCGCCGCACGGCCCACATGACCGCGGCCGACGCCCGCATGGCCAACCTTCCGGCCCTGGTGGAGGTGCTGGCATCGTCCGACGGCGAGGAGGGGGTCCGCGCCTTCAGCGAGAAGCGCGCCCCGCGCTGGGAGGGCCGCTGAACCGGCGCCGCGGAGGCGCTGACCACACCTGCAGTCGCTCGCGATTGACTTCTATTTGTTGAAGATCTATATTTTAGTGAAATCACAAGCAGGGAGGACTCCCATGCGAAGCCGACGCATTCTCTCAGCCATTCTGGTGGCCGGCGCCCTCCTGGCCGCCGCCTGCGGAGCCGACGACGACGGGGACACCGCCGCTCCGGAGCCCGCACCGACCGAGGCGCCGTCCACTGAGGCGGCCGATCCCGAACCGGTCGAGGAACCCGAGCCGACAGACGAGCCGGCACCCGCAGAGGAACCCGAACCCGCCGAGACGCCGTCGGTCGCCTTGGTGGCGAACCAGAAGGCGGGCGATCTGGGGCCGATCGACGACTTAGTGCGGGGCCTCGAGATGGTGGAGGCCGACTTCGGTGCCGACATCACGTTCATCGAGGCGACCGATCCGTCGACCTTCGAGACCACGCTCCGCAACCTGGCCAACCAGGGCACCGACATCATCGCGGTCACCTTCCCGCCCATGCAGGACGCCGTCGTGGCGGTGGCCCCGGACTTCCCCGACACCCGGTGGATCCACATCTTCGGCTTCGAGGGAGGCGTCGACAACCTCGTCTCCATCGGATTCGACTACTACAAGGGCACCTATCTGGCCGGCATCCTGGCCGGAGCGCTGAACACCACCGGCAAGGTCGGATTCGTGGGCGGCGTGTCGATCCCGCCGCTGAACGCCGACTACAACGCCTTCGTGGCGGCGGCGCAGACCAAGAACTCCGCGATCACCGGTGAGGCCGCCTTCGCCGACTCCTTCGAAGATCCCGCCAAGGGACGCGAGCTGGGTGCGGCGCTGTACGACGGCGGCGTGGACATCATCATGACCGACGCCGCGGCCACCGACCTCGGCGTCATCCAGGCCGCCGAGGAGAAGGGCGGCTACGTGATCGGCGGCTCGGAGAACTACTTCGACAGCCCGAACGTGATCGCCAGCGTCCTGCTGTACTGGGCCGAGATCCTCCACGCGCAGGTGGAGCACGCGATCAGCGACGACTACACGCCCGGCTACGTCGGTGCCGGTGTGGCCGAGGGCGGGGTCGACATGGTGATCAGCCCCAACTTCCTGGAGAACGGCCCGGCCGAGATGGTGGACATCATCAACGCAACGCTCGGCGAGGTCGACGAAGCCCGCTCGGCCATCAAGGACGGGTCGCTGGAGGTCCCCTTCAACCCCGAACTCTGAGGGAACTAATCTCCAACCGATGACGGCGCCGAGCGGACCGGCTCCCGCCGGGGCCCCGGCGGTTCGCTGCCGGTCGCTCGGCGTCTCCTTCGGCGCCGTCCGGGCGCTGCACGACGTCAGCCTGGAATTGGCGCCCGGGCGCATCCATGCCCTCGTCGGCCAGAACGGCGCCGGCAAGACCACCCTGGCCAAGGTGCTGGGCGGGCTGCAGGTGCCCGATACGGGCGACTTCCACATCGCCGGTCAGGAGATCCCCGCGGGTGACGTGCGCGCCGCAAAGGCCGCCGGCCTGGCGATGGTGCACCAGCACTTCTCGCTACCGCCGTCGTTCACCGTGGCAGAGGCTCTTGAACTGACCGCCGCCCGTCCGGGAGGACGCGCCGTCTACCGGCGCGGCGACCTCCAGCAACGCTGGCAGGACGACGTGGCCGAGATCGGCGGGACGGCGGCGCTGTCGACGCGCATCCGCGACCTGCCCGTCGAGGCCCGCCAGTCCCTGGAGATCGTGCGGGCGCTGGCGACCGAGGCGCGACTGCTGCTGCTGGACGAGCCCACCGCCCTGCTCACGCCCGTTGCCATCGACGCCCTCTTCGAGCGGCTGCGGCGCCTGCGCGACAGCGGCGTCACGATTCTCGTCGTCCTGCACAAGCTCCGGGAGGTGGCGGCCGTGGCCGACACGGTGAGCGTGCTGCGCGACGGCGAGCTGGTGCTGGGCCCCGCCGAGATGTCGGAGGTGTCCCAGGGCCGCCTCAGCGACGCCATCGTGGGTCCAGCCGGCCACGCCGACAGCGCCGTCGGTGTTCGGACCGCGGCGCACGAGTCCCAGGAGACACTCCTCGAGTTGGCGGGCACCTCGAGCGGCGAGTCGGCCTTCGAACCGGGACTCACCGCCGTGGACCTCCGGGTGGAGGCCGGCGAGATCGTGGGGATCGCAGGAGTAGAGGGGAACGGGCAACGCAGCCTCGTCTCGGTGATCGCCGGCCTTACATCGGTCACCGAGGGCACGGTCCGCATCGGCGGGGACGAGGTGACCGCGGCCGCGCCGGCCCGGAGACGGCTGCGGGGTCTGAGACTGGTGCCCTTCGACCGCAACACCGAGGGCGTCAGCCAGAGCGCGCCACTGTGGCTGAACCAGTCGGCGCTGCGCCTGCTGGGGCGCCACCGGGGACGCTCCCCGCTGATCTCGCTGCGGCAGTACAAGCGGCAGGCGAGCGAGGCGATGGACCTCTGGCGGGTCCGCTACGACACGGCCACCCAGCCCGCCGAGAGCCTCTCGGGCGGCAACGTGCAGCGCCTCATCCTGTCCCGCGAACTGGCCGACGGCGTGGAGGTGCTGGTGGCCGCCCAACCCACCCGCGGCCTGGACTTCGCCGCCACCGAGTTCGTGCGCCGCTCGCTGCGGGGACTGCGGGAGGCAGGCGCGGGCGTGCTGCTGGTCTCCTCGGACCTCGACGAGCTGTTCGAGTTGTCGGACCGGCTGCTGGTCATCTACGGCGGGCGGATCGTCGCCGAATTCGACGGGCCGTACGACCGGCGAGCGGTCGGTGACGCCATGACGGGGGCCGTGCGATGACCAGCGGGCTGCGGCGCGCGGTGTGGACGGTGGTCCTGGTCGTGGCGTCGTTCCTGATCACCGCGCTGATCCTCCGGGTCAGTGGCTACAGCGTGGGGGACGTCTTCTCGGGGATCATCCAGGGCGCCATCACCGCCACGGGAGCGTCCACCTCGTCGATCCGCTGGGCGATCCCGCTGCTGCTGATCGCCCTCGGCGTGGTGATCGGCTTCCGGGCCGGGTTCTTCAATATCGGGGGCCAGGGGCAGTTCTACATGGGAGCCTGCTCGGCCTTGGCCATCTCGCTGGGCTGGCGCGAGGGCCCGGCCGGGCTGGTGATCCTCTGCGGGACGCTGGCGGCGATGCTCGCCGGCGTGCTGTGGTCGCTGTTCCCGGGTTGGCTGCGGGTGCGCTTCGGGACCGACGAGGTGCTCACCACGCTGATGATGAGCTTCATCGGCGCATTGGTGCTCCAATACCTCACCGCCGGGCCGATGCGCAACCCGCAGGGCACCGGCCAGACGGCCGCCAGCGAGCGCATCCCCGAGGCCTTCCGCCTCACCGGCGGCTCGGGAGTGTCGCTCACCGTGCTGCTGTTGGTGGCGGGCGTCACGGTGCTCGTCTGGCTGGTGCTGGAGCGCACCCGCTTCGGGCTCACCATGACCCTGGTCGGCCGCAACGCTACGATGGCCCGCTGGCAGGGGATCAACGTGCGCCGCGTCGGCTTGGGCGCCTTCGCCCTGTCGGGAGCGCTGGCCGGGCTGGCCGGCGCCGTCGAGCTCTACGGCCCGGCAGCGCGTCTGGTCACCGGGTTCTCGCCCGAGGTCGGCTTCACCGCCGTCGTCGTCGCACTCGTGGGCCTGTTGAACGTGTGGGGCACCGTGGTGGCCGCCATCTTCTTCGGCGGCCTGCAGGCGGCCATCCTGTTCCTGCCGATCGTGACCGACCTGCCGCCGCCCGCCCTGGTGCTGCTGCACGGCATGGTGGCCTTCCTGGTCACCATCAAGTTCCGGGCCGTGCGGCGGCGGCGGGCGGCCCAGACCGAGGCTCCGGCAGGCTGATGGAACAGATCCTGGCCACCACGCTGCGCTCGGCTGCCCCGCTGGTCCTGGTCGCCATGGCCGGCGTCTTCGCCTTCCGCGCCGGCATCTTTCACCTGGGGTTGGAAGGGCTGATGATCGCCGGCGCCTTCACAACCGTGGCCGTGGGCGACACCACCGGCTCGGTGGAACTCGGCGTCCTGGCGGCCATCGGCGTGTGCCTGCTGCTGTCGGCGTTGTACTGGTGGGTGATCGGCCCGCTGGGCGCCAACGTCATCATCGCCGGATTGGGGCTCACCTCCATCGGCTTAGGAGGCACCGCCTACGCCCTGGGGGCCATCTTCGACGTGCGCGGCTCGCTGTTCACCGACGTGGTACTGCCGCGCCCGGTCCGCGACGTCACCTCCGGGGCGGGTGTGATCATCGCCGAGCACTCCATCTTCGTGTGGATCACCCCGCTGATCGTGCTGGCCGCCTGGGTGGTGCTACGGCGGAGCCGCTTCGGGCTGCGCCTCGCGGCGGTCGGCGAGTACCCGTTCGCGGCCCGCTCGGCAGGTGTGAACCCGTCGATGGTGCGGCTCCAGGCAATCCTCATCGCCGGAGCGCTGTGCGCTCTGGGCGGGGCCGAACTCTCGGTGGGGGCACTGCGGAACTTCACCGAGAACATGACCAATGGGCGGGGGTTCATCGCCTTCGTGGCGGTCATCTTCGGAGCCTGGCACCCCATCGGCGCCGCCTTCGCCGGGCTGTTCTTCGGCTTCGCCGACGCCATCGGCATCCAGTCGCAGATCAACATCACCGAGCGAGTGCCCCGGGAGTTCGTGCTGATGATCCCCTTCGTACTGACGATCTTCGCCGTCTGGCTGGGCGGCCTGTGGCGGCGCCGCTCCCTGGAGGCCGAGGCCGGCTACGCCGAACTGCGAGAACCCGACTTCTGACCGCAGCCGCCCCGCCCGCCGGGGCGGCGTTACGGAATCCGGCACTAGGTGGCGCGGATGGCGTCGCCGGTGTCCGGGTCGAAGAAGTGGACGCGCTCGCTGTCCACGGCCAGCTCCAAGGGTTCGCCAACGCGGGGGGCGCGGCGCGGGTCGACGCGGGCCGTGAAAACCGCGCCCTCCTCGTCAGCCAGCAACGTCACCTCGTCGGTGCGCTCAGCCTCTGCAGCGGCGCGCGTCGCCTCGGTGTCGACACGGGGAGCGTCGATTGTGAACACCACGTAGGTCTCCGCGCCCAATTCCTCGACCACCGACGGCACCACCTGCATGCGCGGGAGATCGGCCGCCGCATCGTCGCTGTGAGCGAAGTCGGTCGGTCGGATGCCCACGAGCACCGAGCGCTCCTGGCCGGCCAGTGGGGAATGCTCCGGCAGAGGCATTCCCAGTCCAGGAAACACAACGCTGCCACCGGCGACCGCTGCCTCCACGAAGTTCATGCTCGGCGAGCCGATGAAGGCACCGACGAACAGGTTCACTGGGTTGCTGAAGAGTTGCTGGGGGGTGTCACACTGCTGCAGCACGCCGTCGCGCAGCACCGCCACCCGCTGGCCCAACGTCATCGCCTCGGTCTGATCATGCGTCACGAACAGCGACGTGGTCTGCAAGCGGGCGTGCAGGCGGACCAACTCCGAACGCATGGCCACTCGCAACTTGGCATCCAGATTCGAGAGCGGCTCGTCCATCAGGAACGCGGCAGGTTCGCGCACCATCGCCCGACCCATCGCAACGCGCTGACGCTGCCCGCCCGACAGTGCCGCCGGCTTGCGGTCCAGCAACTCGCCAAGGCCCAGCGTGCGCGCCACGGCGTTGACATGCTCCTCCCGCTGGGCCTTGGGGATCTTGCGCATCCGCAGCCCGAAGCCGAGGTTCTCCCGCACCGACATGTGCGGGTAGAGGGCGTAGTTCTGGAACACCATGGCGATGTCCCGCTCGGGCGGCGCCAGATCGGTCACGTCCCGGTCACCGATGGTGATCGTCCCCTCGGTGACCTCCTCCAGCCCGGCGATCATGCGCAACATCGTGGACTTGCCGCAGCCCGACGGGCCCACGAGAACCATGAACTCGCCGTCGTTGATCTGCAACGACAGATCGTCCACGGCCCGTACCCCGTTCGGGTACACCTTCGTGCAGTTGTCAAGAGTGATTGCGCCCATTGCGTTCTCCAGATCAGTTCTCTCGCCAGAATAGAGCCACGTCGGCAGGGCCTGCCGCTCCGTCGCCGGTCCTGCCGTCCCGCACGCCCGCGACGTTCACGCCGTAGACCGGTGCCTCGCCGGTGAGCACGCGCGCCACTTCGGAGCCGGCGCGAGTCTGCACGAGCTCCAGCGATTCGACCGACAGGAACGCGGTGTGCGGGGTGAGCACGGCGTCCTCGCACGAAAGCAGGGGTTCGTCGGTGGCCGGCGGCTCCTGCTCGAGCACGTCGAGGCCGGCTCCGCCGAGGCGACCCGTGGCCAGTTCGGCCTGCAGGGCCTGCTGATCGATGACGCCGCCGCGGGAAGTGTTCACGAGGAACGCGCCGTCGCGCAGTAGGGCCAACTGCTCGGCGCCGATGAGGTGCCGGGTGGACTGCACGAGCGGGACGTGGACACTGACCACCTCCGCGGTGGCCAGCAGGTCGGCGAGTTCGCCGGCACGCGCCACACCGGCGGCCGCGAAGGAGACATCGTCGACGAGCGGATCGTGCGCGATGACCGTCATGCCGAACCCCTGGGCACGCACCGCCACCGCCCGCGCCGCCCTGCCGAAGCCCACCAGCCCGAGGGTGCAGTTCGCCAGGCGGCGCATCGGCATACCGTCGTTGTAGTCCCAGCGCCCGGCCCGGATGTTCCGGTCGAAGCGCACGATGCGCCGCATCGAGGCCAGGATCAGCGCCATCGTGTGGTCGCCGAGCTCCTCGCTGCAGTAGTCGGGGGTGTGGGTGACGTAGATGCCCGCGGCCGTGGCGGCCGCCACGTCCACCTGGTTCAGGCCGGCGCCGTACTGGCAGATGACCTTGCAGCGCTCGAAGGTGGCGATGCGCGCGGCGTCGCAGACGAAGTAGTCGGTCATCACCGCCACCGCTTCCCGGCAGACCTCCAGCACCTCCTCGTCGGCGGCGAAGCGCTTGTCGACGAGCGTGCAGCCCAGCGGCTCCAGGAACGACCGCTCGGTGTCGAGGCTCGGGAAGGAGGCTCCCGCGACAACCACGGTTCCCCCGGGCGTCGAGGTCCCTGAGGCGGATAGGTCAGGCATCGGGCTCGTCGAGTTCCAGGCGTACGACGACCACGGCGAACTCCTGCAACTCCTCCACGCCCACGATGGCGGTCCGCTCGCCGCCGGGCGCCCAGGACGCCGGGACCTCCTCGATGGGGGTACCCGCAGGGTCGATGAGCGAGGCGCCCCGCAGCGACACACCCGTCGGCAGGCCGACTTCGATGGGGATGTTGCGCATCGGCTGCTCGGTGTTGACCAGCGCGAACAGGTACTCGCCGCGGCGCCGGCGCACGAAGATCGGCTCGACGAATCGGCCCGGTCGCCCGCGTGCCCGGACGTAGGGCATCGGCAACCCGTGCGGGGCGATGAACGAGGACAGGCCGCGCTGCATGGACGTGAACTGCTCGCGGTCGCGCAGGATCTCCGGCAGCGCCATGGCGTAACGCAGGTCGATCTCGCCCGCAGCCACGCCGAAGGCGATGGCCGAGTAGGCGCGGTACGTGTAGACCGTGCCGGCTCGGTGGCCCACCCACCAGTAGTCCAGGGCCCGCCCGATGGCGGCGGTGATGACCGGATCGGGGATGCTGCGCAGCGCCATCATCAGCCTGTAGCTGGACGCCACCGTGTAGACATCCTCGATCTGCGGCACCAGATCGAGCCTGATGTACGGCGGGTCGCCCGGGCGCTCCAGTGTGGGGTCGATCTGGCTGAGGCAGTAGAGGAACTGACCGTCACCGCGCTGGATGCCCCGCTCCAACCCCCAGCGCATCGCGGCCAGGCCGGCCTCGGCGCCGCGGCGGGCGTCCGGGTCGCCGGTCCGCTCGGCGTACATGGCGAGGAAGGCGGTGGCGCCGGAGTGCGTGTTCAGGACGCAGCGCTCGTCGGTGTAGCCGAACTCGTTGATGTAGCCGCCCCATCGGTACCACCAGGCCCCCTCGGCAACCTCCACGTGTCCGTTGGCCGGCGGCGGGTTCGACACCCAGAAACCCACGGCCCGCTCGGCCGCCTGCAAGAAACCGTCGTAGCCGGTGGCGTCGTAGGCGTCGAGCAGGAACATGCCCGAGATGTAGGTGTCGTACATGTGGTGATGCTCTGGCGGGAGGTTCATGAATTCGACCCCCTCGTACCAGCCGCCGTGGCGGTTCTGCGTGTCGATCAGGGCGAACGCCTTCTTGATTCCCGAGTCGCGGTAGTGCTCCTTGCCGGTGAGGCGCCAGAGCGAGAAGTCCTCGTTGCTCCAGGTGAAGCGGCGGCGGGCCAGCACGTTCAAGCCGAGCGGCCGGGTGATGAGTTGGTCGTAGGGACGATGAAGGGCGCCCTCGGTGATAGGCGGCCCCAGCCAGCGGTCCTCGATCTCCCAGACCCGCTGCTCGGCGAACTCGCCCTCGGGGATGTACCGGACCTCGTCACGGTGGTCGTAACGGACCTCGTGACGCAGCGCGGCGCGAAAATCATCGCTGTCGGCCTCGCCGCGGCGCAGGAAGACGGCCGCCTCGAGGGTCTGACCCGCCGACAGCTCGACGGGGAACGCCGTGGTAACCGCCAGCGAGTCACCGTCGGAGCCAGCGACCAGCACGCTGTCGGCGAGCGTGCGGTGACCGTGGGCGCCGACGTCGTTCCATGACGCCAGCCACGGGTACTTCTTCACGGCGACCCCGATGGCGGCGGAGGACCCCAGCAACACGCCCGAGGCATCGGCCCGGTCGACCGCGGCGTCCGCAGCGTCCTCCAGCACCACACGGGGCAGTTCCACACGCTCCACAGCGAGCGCGCTCTCGGCACGCACGCTCGCGTAGAGATGCAGGTTCTCGGTCGTGTGCGCATCCCAGCAGAGGCGCGCCGTCGCGCCGTCGCCGGCGAGGTGCTGGACGATGCGACCCATCAGCGGGCTCTCGATCGACGTCTCGGTCCGCACGTGGCGCAGCCGAGACCCGTTCACCGACACCCCGACATCCAGCGAGCCGAGCCCTTCCACCTCGACGCTTCCCGTGTCCGGGTCGAAGGTGAGCCGGCCGAAGCCGGACGTGACCCCGATCATCGTGGTGGGTCGATCATTCGGCACGAGATTTCCTCCCTGCTCAAAGCCCGCTGGCCACGGCGATGGCCTCACCGGTGATGCTGGCCGCTCCCTCGCCGCACAGGAACAGGACGGCTTCGGCAATCTCCTCGGCGGTCACGCCCCGCTTGATCGGCTGGGCGGCAACGCTCTCGGCGTACAACCTCTCGACGTCGCTCCCGTCTTCGAGAGACGTGCCTTCGATGGACGTCTCCCAGATGTCGGTGAGAACGTTGCCGGGACAGACCGCGTTGACCGTGATCCCGCTGTCGGCGAACTCCAGTGCCGCCCCCCGGGTCAGGGCGACGAGCGCGGCCTTCGAGGCCGAGTACGCCACGAACCCGGGCCGGGGTGAGCGCGCCACCCACGAGGCGATGTTCACGATGCGCCCGCCGCCGGCCGCGACCATGTGTGGAACGACCGCCTGCATGGCCACCAGCGGGGCCCGCACATTGACGGCGAACATGGCATCGACCTCGTTCGCAAACACCTCGCGGATGTAGCCGGCACGATTCATGCCGGCGTTGTTCACGAGCACGTCGATGCGACCGAACCGCTCGGCCGCTCCGTCGACGAAGCGCCGGAGCCCCAGGGTGTCGGTCACATCGACCCGCCAAGCCTCTGCAACCGCTCCGGCCTCGCGCAGTTCGGCGGCCACTTCGCCGATTTCCTCCAAACGAGCGCAAATGCCGACGGCGTACCCGGAGTCTGCCAATGCCTCGGCGATGGCCCGGCCGATGCCCCTGCTCGCCCCGGTCACCAGGGCGACCCGGTCGCCGCTCACGACCCCGTCCGCAACTCCGTCCGGAGTGCGGCGGTCGCCGCCTCGTCCACGCTCCCGTCGTCGGCGCAGACCACGCCGTACTCCTCCGCAGCCATTGCACGGCTGATGAACCCCTGGCGGACGTCTTCGGCCACGCGGTCCGTTTCCCGGTCCAGCGGGTCGCCGTAACCGCCGCCGCCGGAGGTCACTGTGCGGATCCGGTCGCCCGCCTGCAGGCGCACGTCGGAGAACTTCCCGTTGCAGGCCACACCGAACGCCTCGGTGAACGTGGTCCAGTCCTCGTCGGTGCTGCGCTGCACCAGCATGGCGGCGGTCTTGCCGGAGTCGCCGTCGAAGAGGCCCCAGGGACGGGTCTTCTCCTTCTCGATGAAACACGAGACCCGCAGGTAGTCGCCGAGCACGCGGAACTGGCGGTAGTAGCCGAAGCCGCCGCGGTTGCGACCGGCGCCCGCCGAGCCCTCGTGAATGGCGAGCGCCTCGTGCAGGATCGGGTAGCGGGTCTCCAGGATCTCCACGGGCTGCAGGGCGCAGTTGCCGTTGGGGATGCAGCAGGCACTGTTGCCGTCCTTGGTGGCGCGGCCGCCCCAGCCGCAGCCCTCGTTGGTGAGGTTGGCGAAGATCTCGCCCGTGTCCGGGTGGTGGCCGCCGATGCCGACCAGTGCCGAGGTGCCGCCGTCGTGCGCCGAGACCCGCTCGGGCAGGGCGTCGGCCAGCGCCCCGTAGATGGCCATCACCAGGTGCGGGTGGATCTCGGAGTTGCCGCCCACGCTGGCGCCCGGATACGCAACGTTCACGATCGTCCCGTAGGGGGCGATGATGCGCACCGGCCGGAAGCACCCGTGGTTGGACGGGATCGAGTGGTCGGTGAGGTGCAGCAGGGCGTTGTAGGTGGCCGACGCCGTGACGCCGTAGGTGCAGTTCACCGGTCCCAGCCGCTGCTCGCCGCTGCCGGTGTAGTCCACGGTCATGCTGTCGCCGTCGATGATGACCCGCACCTGCAGCAGTGAGGACTCCTCGGTCACGCCGTCGTTGTCGATGACGATGTCGGAGAAGTCGTAGACGCCGTCGGGCATCTCGGAGATCTCGGCGCGCATGCGGCGCTCGGAGTAGTCCTTGATTGCCTTGCCGAGCACCGCGAACCGCTCCGGACCGTGCTTGTCGACGAGTTCCAACACGCGCCGCTCGCCCACGTACAGCGAGCCGATCATCGACTTCAGGTCGCCGTAGGACATCCGCGGCGTGCGGACGTTGGCCATGATGATGTTCCAGATGGCCTCCACGTCCTCGCCCCGATCCACGATCTTCAGCGGCGGGATGCGCAGCCCCTCCTGGAACACCTCGGTGGCGTCGCCGGCGAAGCCGCCGGGCACCTTGCCGCCCACCTCGGTCATGTGCCCGATGCAGGACACGAACCCGACCAACTCGTCGTCGTAGAAGACCGGCTTGATCACGCAGTATTCGGGCAGGTGGCAGCCGCCCCGGAACGGGTCGTTGTGGAAGACCACGTCCTCGGGGTTGAAGTTCTCGGTGCCGACCTCGTTGATCGTCCACTCGACGACGAAGAGAATGGCGCCGAGCTGCGCGGGGCAGAACTCGGCCTGCGCGATCATCTCGCCGCCGGCGTCGAAGATGGCGCAGGAGAAGTCCAGGCCCTCGTTGAATAGCGGCGAGTAGGCCGTGTTGCGCATGGCGATGCCCATCTCGCGCGCGGTCGTGACGAGGAAGTTGTTGGCCACCTGCAGGGTGATCTGGTCCACCTCGTCGATGGCGGCCGCGGCCGCCTCCGCGGCGGTGGTGTCGGGAGCGGGAAGTGTCTGTGTCACGGTTGGCTCCTAGGTCGTGTCGTCTCGTTGTGATTGTTCGGGATGTCTCGGTCGCGGGGCTCAGGTCGGCGCCACATGGATCAGCAGGTTGCCGTAGTCGTCGACGTCCACCTGCTCGCCGGGATGCACGAGGGTGGTGGACATGGCCTCCTCGATGACGGCGGGCCCGACCAACTCGGCGCCCGGCGGCAACTGCTCGCGGCGGTAGATCCGCGTCGGCACCCAGCCCGCCTCACTGAAGTAGACCGGCCGCTCGTCGATCGGTGAGGCCGACCCGCCCGGCGGCAGCGGGGCCAGGCCGGGATCCTCGTTCACCCCGACCGCTGTCATGGTGAACAGCACCAACTCCACGATCTCGCCGGGGATGTCGTAGCCGTACAGCCGGCGGTGCTCGGACTCGAAACGGTCGATCGTCTCGGCGAGGTTCTCCGGGCCGAAGGCCCAGTCGCTGAGCGACAGCACCACGGAGGTGCCGTAGTTCTGGCCGCTGTAGCGCATCTCCACCGTCGGCTCCAGCACGGGCGTGCCGGTGTAACCCTCGGTGGCGATCCGCTGCAGCGCCGTGTCGCGCAGGCGCCGCACCAACTCGGTGGCGCGCTCGAAGTCCACGAGATCCGAGCGGAAGCTGGTGGTCACCGACTCGTCCACTCGCATGTCGGCGGTCATCAGCCCGAAGGCCGAGAACACACCCTGGTAGACCGGCACCAGCACGTCGCGCGCCCCGATGATGCGGGCCAGGGCGTTGGCGTGCAGCGAGCAGGCGCCCCCGAAGGAGACGAGCGTGAAGTCCCGCGGGTCCAGGCCCCGATCGATGGACACCAGCCGGATGGCGTTGACCATGTTGAAGTCCACGAGATCCACGACAGCCGTGGCCACCTCCTCGGGCGTCATGTCCAGTTCGTCGCCCAGCCTGCCGAGGGCGGTGCGGGCCGCCGCCGCGTCCAGCTGCATCTCGCCGCCGAAGAAGCTGTCGGGGTTGATGCGTCCCAGCGCCACGTTGGCGTCGGTGACGGTGGCCTCGGTGCCGCCGCGCCGGTAGCAGGCGGGGCCGGGGTTGGCGCCCGCCGAGCGCGGGCCCACCCGCAGCAGGCCGCCCTTGTCGATCCAGGCCACCGAGCCGCCGCCCGCCCCGATGGTGCGCACGTCCACCATCGGCGCGTACACCGGCAGCCCCCATTCGATCTCGAACTCGGCGGTGCGGTTGGCCTCGCCTCCCTCGATGAGGCTCACGTCGAAGCTGGTGCCCCCCATGTCCATCGAGATGAGGTTCTGCCGCCCGACGAGGCTGCCGAAGTACAGGGCGCTCAGCACGCCGCCGACCGGCCCCGACACCAGCAGGTCCACCGGCTTGGCCGACGCCGCCCGGTGATCCACGAGACCGCCGTTGGACTTCATCATCAGGAAGTTGGCGTCCACACCGATGGGCGCCAAGCCGTTGGCCACGTCCTCGATGTACTCACCCACGAGCGTCTTCAGAAAGGCGTCGGCGAGCGTGGTGCTCATCCGGTCGTACTCCCGCCAGCGGGGGTACACCTCGTGGCTGAGCGAAACCCGCGCACCCGGGTACTCGTCGGCGATGATCTCCCGCATGCGCAACTCGTTGGCGGGGTTCACGTAGGAGAACAGGAAGCACACGGCGATGTCCGAAAGCCCTTCGTCGCGCAACCGGCGAGCCGCCTCCCGCGCGCCCTCCTCGTCGAGGGGCTCGATGACCTCCCCCTTGTAGTTGCAGCGCTCGTCCACCTCGAGGCAGTGCCGCCGTTCCGCGAACGGGATCGGTTTGTCCCACTGCAGGTCGTAGTGGTGCTTGCGGTTCATGCGCTGGATGAACACCATGTCGCTGAAACCCCGCGTGGTGATCAAGCCCGGCAGTTGGTGCTTGCGCTCCAGCAGCGCGTTGGTCGCCACGGTGGTGCCGTGCACCAGGTCGCGGATCGTGCTGTTGTCGATCGCGGCTCTGCCGATGACGTCGTTGACGGCCCGGTGGGGTTCTCCCGGGGTGCTGGCCGCCTTGGTCACCCGTACGTGACCGGACTCCTCGTCGAACAGCGCCAGGTCGGTGAACGTCCCACCGATGTCGATTCCCATGCGAACAGCCACCGCTCGCCTCACCTCCTCCGGCCGATGCCGGCTCCGGCGCCGGTCACCCAGCTGCCCCGGTCGGCCAGGCCGTGCATCTCGACGTACTCGTCACGGCAGATCTCCGAGCAGAAGACCAGCGGCTCGCGCCCGCCGCCATCGGCCTCGATGCGCCGCTGACGGTCGTGGATCATGATCCCGCACCGCTCGCAGTGGGGGAACTCCTGCTTGACCTGGATCGCCATCAGCGCCGCCTCCCGTATTCCTCGCTCTTCCGCCCCTGCCGGCCCCGGCTAGCCCTTCACCGCGCCGAAGGTCATACCACGGATCAGGTATTTCTGGATCAACAGAGCCAGTAGCACCACCGGCAGTATTCCCACGACGCTCAGGGCGGCCTGCGGTCCCCACTCCAGGCCCACGGCCTCGCTGAAGTAGGCCGAGAGCTGGACCGGCACCGTGAAATGCTCGTGGCTGGCGAACACCAGCGGGATGAAGTACTCGCTCCACCCGAAGATGAAGGTCAACAGCGTGGTGGCCGCCAAACCGGGCGCGCTCAGCGGCAACGCGAAGCGCGTGAAGATCGAGAACCAGGAGCAGCCGTCGACACGCGCCGACTCCTCGATCTCCAGGGGGATCTCGTCGAAGAACCCCTTCATCAACCACACCACGAACGGCAACTGGAAGGCCGTGTACAGCAGGATCAGGCCACGGTACGAGTCGTACAGCCCGACGTCGGTGAACATGATCAGCAGCGGCACGGCAAAAACCACCGGCGGCAGGAACTTGATGGACAGGATCCACGTCACGATGTGGCGCCCACCCGTGCGGAACCGCGAGAAGCTGTAGGCGGCCAGCGATCCGATCGTCATGGCCGCCACCGTGGCGATGCCCACGATGATGAGGCTGTTCCACAGCGCGCCGGCGCCGTCGTCGTCGGTCCACATCTGGGTGTAGCTCTCCGCGGTCCAGTCGCCGGGAATCCAGACGGGCGGGTCGGAGACCCACTCCAGCTCCGGCTTGAACGACGTGAGCACCACCCACACGATCGGCAGCAAGGCCAGCAACAGCGCCAGCAGCAGCGCGGCGGTGAGGCCGGCGTTGGTGCCGGCGCGGCGCAGCGGCGAGCGGCGGGTGCGGACCCGGCTCACCGGGCGGCCCTCACGACCGAGCGCACGGCGAAGAACACCACGATGCTGAGCCCGCCGAGCATCAGCAGGGCGGCCGCCGCGCCCATACCGAGATCGAAGAACTTGAAGGAGAGGTTGTAGATGTAGAACGTGATCGTCTCGGAGCTGATGCCCGGTCCGCCACGCGTCGCCAGCGCCACGAGGTCGAAGGTCCGCAGCAGGTCCAGACCGCGCAACACCAGGGCGATCAGGAGGATCGGCTTGATCGACGGCAGCACCACGTTCCAGAAGAGCCGGAACCCCTTGGCGCCGTCCACCACCGCCGCCTCGAGCTGGTCGCCCTCGGTGGCCAACAGCCCGGCCAGCAGGATCAGGAACATGAACGGGCCCCACTGCCAGGTGTCGGCGAGGATGATCACGAGGGGCGCCAGCGTCGGGTCGCTCAGCCACTGGATGTTGACATCGCCGGGCCACAGCAGGCTGAGGATCTGGTTCAGGAACCCGAAGCTGTTGTTGAACGCCATGCGGGCGGTGAAGCCCACCACCACCGGGGCGATCATCATGGGGACCAGGATCCCGGTGGCCACCCAGCGGACCCGCTGGTAGGCGGTCCAGAACAGCAGCGCCATGCCCAGACCGAACAGGAACTCCAGTGCGAGCGCCGAGGAGGCGATGATCAGCGTCTGCTCGATGGAGTTGATGAACCGCTCGTCGTCGAAGAGCAGTTCCCGGAAGTTGTCGAAGCCGATGAAAGGTCGCGCCGGGCGTGTGACCTTCCAGGTGTGCAGGCTGATGTAGATGGCGTAGCCGAAGGGGTAGGCGGTGAGCCCCAGCAGGAGCAGCACCGCCGGTGCCACGAAGAGCCAACGGCTGCGCGGCCGCCGCAGGGCTCGGCTGCGGCGCCGGGCGCGCCGACCCCCGAGCCCCGCAGGGCCCGGGGGTGCGGCTACGTCAGCCGGCGCCGCTGGAGCAGCGGGTCCCGGTTCGATGGCCTAGCCGGCGATCGAAGCCAGGAAGTTCTGCCAGACCTGCAGTTGCTCCTCGCGCCCGTAGCTGTCGGTGATCTCGTCCCACGCCTCGGCGGCGTCGTCCAGGGCTTCCTGGGGCGACTTCTGGCCGGTGAGAGCGTTGCCGAGCTCGATCTCGAGCGCTTGGGCGTACTCGCCGTAGCCGGGCAGCACGGGGTCGGGCACGGCCTGGGCCAGGTTCGCCTTCTGGGCGTCCAGGTACTCATCCGCACCCGGGAAGATCTCCGCCATCGACGGGTCGGCGAAGATGGAGGCGCGCACCACGTCGGTGTTGCCACCCAGGTTCTGGTTCGCCTTGATCAGGTTCTCCGGGCTGGTGAACCACTGCGTGTAGAGGTAGGCGGCCTCCTTGTTCACGTCGGCGTAGTTCGACACCAGGATCGTGTAGCCGGGCGCCGACATGGAGCGCTGGTTGACCTGCCCGTCCACGACGTAACCGGGCACGGTGGCATAGCCCCACTTCCCGACGGTGGTGGACGTCTCCGGGTCGTTGGCGTTCTTGCCCGCCGCCGGCCAGGTGATGTTGGAGAAGGCGGTGCCACTGGTCATGGCCTCCACCGATTCCACGTAGCCGTAGCTGAGGGCGTCGGGTGACATGACGGCCTCCATGGCGATCATGTCCTCGAGTGCCTGCACGCCCGCCGGGCTGTTGACGGCGGCCGACATGTCGTCGTGGAAGTAGGTGCCCCCGCCTGACCAGAGTCGCTGCCAGAACCACCAGTAGTTGAGGAGCGTGATGCGCCACTCGGTGGCGCCGTACAGGTTCTCCTCGGGACGGGTGAAGAACTCCAGCACCTCCATGTACTCGTCGTAGGTGACCGGCACGGTCAGCTCACGGCCGTACTGCTCGGCGAAGGCCGCCTGCTCGGCGGGATCCTCCAGCAGGTCCTTGCGGTAGTAGAAGATGAACACGTCGCCGTCGGTGGGCAGACCCACGTAGCGCCCGTTGTACTGCGAGGCGGTGTGGCTGATCGGGAAGATGAAGTCCTCGATGTCCGGGTCGTACTTCTCCACCCACTCGGTCACGTCGACGAGGTAGCCGGCGTTGTCGAGGTCGCCGAGCCGGTTGGTCTCGACGAGGACCACGTCGAACGTGCCGGCCTGGGTGGCGGCGTCGGCGAGAATCTTGGAGGCGTACTCCCCGAACGGCGACTTTTGGATGTCCAGCTTGATGCCGGACTGGGCCTCGAAGTCGTCCTTGGTGACCTCCGGTCCCAGGATCGACAGGTCCTCGGTGAAGACCGTGATCGTGGTGTCCGGCGGCAGGTTCAGCGCCTTGATGCCGGCGATGGCCCGCGTCCCGGGCGTGTCCTCGCCCATGTCATCGGCCATGTCGTCCGCGGGTGGCGGCGGAGGCGGCTCGTCGGCCGGTGGGGGCGGCGGCGGCTCGTCGGCCGGAGCCGGCGGTGGCGGCTCGGGCGCGGCCGGCGGCGGCTCGGGTGGCGGTGCCGGCGCGGCCGCGGAGTCGTCATCGTCGCCTCCGCAGGCGGCCGCGATCAAGCTGAACGCGGCGATCAGCGCCACAAATACGGAAAGCTGTCGTCTCATTGTCTCTTCCCCCAATGCGTGTTGACGACGGATGGGCGAGGCCGACGGCGCGGCCTCGATCAGAGGGCAACACTAGTCGCGCGATGCGGCGGGAGCCCCAAGAGCGGCACACCCGCCCTCCCGCCGAGCAGGGCGCCGATCGCGCCCGGAGCAGCGAATAGCATCGCCCCGGTATGGACGCAACGGCTCCGCAGGAGCCCGGTCCGCCGATCCTGGATCTCTGGCATCCCGTGGCGATCCTCGCAGAACTCACCGCCGGTGAGACGATACGGACCCGGCTGCTCGACAGGGACATCGCGGTGGGCCTCGACGGCGAAGGGGCGCCGCTGGCGTGGCTGATCACCGGCGAGGCTCCGGGCGGGGCACCCGAATCCCTGCCGGCGATCGCCGCCTACGAGTTCGCCTGGACCAGCCTGGGCACCCCGCCGGCTGAGATCTTTGCGATTCCCGAGTGCGACGAACCCGACCGTCGCAACCTCGCCACCTTCTCGGTCGGGGTGCACGTCTCAGCACCCCGCGCCGTCGAGAACTTCCTCGACCTCGGCCACTTCCCCTACGTACACGCCGGGATCCTGGGACAGGTACCCCGGACCGAAGTGGCGGACTACAGGGTCGAGGTAGACCCCGAGACGAATGAGTTGTGGGCGCTCGACTGCGAGTTCTTCCAGCCACAGGCGGCCGCCGCCTCCACCGACGGCCAGATGTCGCAGTACACGTACCGGGTACCGCATCCCTACTGCGTGATGCTCTACAAGTCGTGCCCCACCGACGAGTCCCGCTTCGATGTCATCGCACTGTTCTGCCAGGCGCTGTCGGCCGATCGGGTGCTGTTCCACACCTTCATGAGCGTCATCGACGAGGTGAGCAGCGACGAGCAGATCCGGGCGTTCCAGACACTCGTCTCCGCGCAGGACAAGCCGATCCTCGAGAACCAGACCCCCCGACTGCTCCCCCTCGAAGTGGGCGCCGAGGCGTCGGTGCGGTCCGACCGGGCGTCGGTGGCCTACAGGCGCTGGCTCGGGGATCTCGGTGTCGGCTACGGGGTGATCCCCGCAGGACTCCCGGATGACGGCTCCTGACCCCGCTTCGCTCCTCCATCCGGTCGCCGCCGGCGCCGACCTGGTGCCGCGCCACGTGGTCCGGAGCCGCCTGTTCGGCCGGAGACTCGCCATCTGGAGGGCCGACGACGGCTTCATCAACATCTGGGAGGACCGCTGCATCCACCGCGGGATGCGGCTCTCGGCCGGCGTTAACGACGGTGCCGAACTCGTCTGCCAGTACCACGGCTGGCGATACTCCAACCGCAACGGGAACTGCACCTATATCCCGGCGCATCCGGGCGAGGCGCCGGCGGGCGCGCTGCGTGTGGCGACCTTCGCCTGCGCGGAGCGCTACGGACTCGTCTGGTCGGGCGATTCGGCCGACGCCTCGCCACCCTCGATCCCGGCTCTGGAGGACGCCGAGGTGCTGGTGCTCCGGAGCCTGCCGGTCAATGCACCGGTACCTCTCGTACTCGAGGGACTCGCCCGCTACTCGTTCCGCCCCACGGCGGCACTCGGCAGCGACATCCCCGTCGCGACCAGCGCGGACGCCGGCAACCCCTTTTCGGTCACCGTCACCGCCACGACCGCCGGCGCCGCGAGTTCCGTGGTCTTCTTCGTCCAGCCGGCCGATGCGGGACGCTGCGTCATCCGTCCGGTGCTCAGCCCCGCCCCGGCGCCGGGGGAGCGCCTGGTCACCCTCCGCCATCACGCCGGGGCGCTGGAGGAACTCCGGGCACAACTGGAGGATGCAAGACCCACCGAGATCGCCGTGCCGCTACCGGTGGCAACACTCGAACCTCTGCGAAGCGGCGGAACGGGAGGCGCAGCAGGCGGCCGGCGCCCCCAGCTGCAGGTCAGGGTTGCCCGCAAGTGGCTCTGCGCCGAGGGGATCACCGCATTCGAACTGGTGCCGGTCACCGGCGAGCTGCCGAGTTTCCAACCGGGCGCCCATCTCGACGTGCATCTCCCGAACGGCCTCGTGCGGCAGTATTCGCTGACCAATGGGCCGGACCTGACCGACGTCTACCGCATCGCGGTGAAACTGGAGCCGGACGGCGGCGGCGGGTCGCGGCTCATGCACGACAGCGTCCACGTTGGCGACGTGCTGGACATCTCCACACCCCGCAACAACTTCCCCCTCCGGCGGGACGCAGCGAGGACGGTGCTGATCGCCGGCGGCATCGGGATCACGCCGCTGCTCGCTATGGCCCAGACGCTGGCCCGCCAGGGGCTGACCTGGGAACTGCACTGCTTCGCGCGGAGCGACGACCACATCGCCTTCGGTGAGATGCTCGATTCCCTGGCCGGCAGCATCACACGACACGTGGGGCTCACGCCCGAACAGACCGGCCACGAACTCGGCAGGATCGTGCGGCCTTACGCCCCCATGAATCACACCTACGTCTGCGGCCCCGGACCGATGATCGCAACAGCTCGCGCGCTCGCTGCAGACGCCGGGTGGCCCGAAGCGGCGGTTCACTTCGAGTACTTCAAGAACGAGTCCCCACGGGACGACACCTCGGCGTTCGAGGTCGCTCTGGCGCGCAGCGGCAGAAGTCTCCGGATCTCCGCCGGCGAGTCGTTGCTGGACGGTCTGCGGAACGCGGGAGTCGACCTGCCGTCATCCTGCGAGCAGGGTGCCTGCGGGACATGCATCGCCACGGTCCTCGAGGGTGAACCGGACCACCAGGACGTCTATCTCAATGGTTCCGAGCGTGCGGCCGGCGACCGGATGCTCACCTGCGTCTCGCGCGCCAAGAGCGGCCGGCTCGTCCTCGATCTGTAGACCGTCGTGATCAAGCTCTACGACTACCTGCTCTCGGCCAACTGCTACAAGGCGCGGCTGCTGCTGAGCATGCTGGACGTGCCCCATGAGCTGGTGCCGATCGAGTTCTACCCCCGCCGAGAGCACGAGAGCGCCGCCTTCAAGAAGATCAATCCCCTCGGCCACATCCCGGTCATCGATGACGACGGCTTCATCCTGCGCGACGCGCACGCCATCCTGATGTACCTGGCCTGTAAGTACGACGGCGGACGGGACTGGTACCCCACCGGAGACCCCCGGCTCCTCGGCGAGGTGGCCTCCTGGCTGCAGTTCGCCGACGGCACCGCGGCGACCGCCTCCGCGGCGCGGCTCTGCATCAACTTCGGCTACGACTTCGACCTCGAGGCGTGCCAGGCCGGCGCGCACCGTCTGTTCCGCGTGCTCGACGAGCATGTCTGGTTCCGCGAGCAGGAAGGGCTCAGTTGGGTGGCGTCGGCGGCGGCGCCCACGGTCGCCGACATGGCGCTCTTTCCGGATGTCGCGCTCTCCGAGGAGGGCGGAATCTCACGGGAGGACTACCCCGCCCTCCGGCGCTGGACCGAGCGGATCCAGCGCTTGGGTGGCTTCATCGACATGCCCGGGGTGCTCCCCGTCGCCCCGCTGCCGTCCTGACGGTCAGCGGATCAGCAGACCACCGTCCACGACGAGCGCGGCTCCGGTCACGAAGGACGACTCGTCGGAGGCCAGGAACACGGCCACGGCGGCGACCTCCGCGGGTTGGCCGACCCGGCCCATGGGGTGGGCGGCGTGGCAAGCAGCGAGTGCCGCGGCGGGGTCTTCCTGCTGCTCGCAGTAGTGGTGCATCTCGGGCGTCTCGATGAACCCGGGGCAGATGGCGTTGACGCGCACACCCTCAGCGGCGTATTCCAGCGCCACCTGGCGGGTGAGCATCAGCAGCGCGCCCTTGGAGGCGCAGTAGGCGGCGTCGTTCTCGAAGCCCACGAAGCTGGCCACCGAGGCCAGGTTGATGATCGAACCGGATCCCCGCTTCACCATGCCCCCGACGGCGTGCTTGGTCAGCCAGAAGGCGCCCCGCACGTTGGTGTCCATGATGTAGTCGTAGTCGTCCAACGACGTGTCCTCGACGGACAGCAGCAGCCCGACACCGGCGTTGTTGCAGAGCACGTCGATCCGGCCGTAACGGGACTCGACCTCCGACACGAGTCGCTCGCAGTCCTCGAGCCGGCGGACGTCGGTGCGAACGAATTCGGCCTCGCCCCCGGCGGCGGCGATCTCGGCGACGACGGCCTCGCCCTCGCTCTCGTTCCGGTTGGCGGCCACCACAATCGCTCCCTCGGCGCCGAACCGGGTGGCGATGGCGTGGCCGATGCCGCGCCCCGCCCCGGTGACGATGCTGACCCTCCCCGCGAGCCTGCCCATGGCGCTCACTTGGCGATGCCCCCGTGGATCGTGATGACCGAGTCGGTCACGTAGGCCGCCTCGGTCGAGGCCAGGAACGCGGCGTAGGCGGCGATCTCTTCCGGCTTGCCCATGCGGCGCAGGGCAGTGATGCCGGTGACCGAGGCAACCAGTTCGGGATCCTCCAGGAACGTCGAGACCATCGGGGTCTCCACGAATCCCGGGCAGATGATGTTCGCCCGCAAGCCCCGCGGCCCGTAGTTCTGTGCCAGCGAGACTGTGTAGGCCAGCAGTGCGCCCTTGCTGGCGGCGTAGGCGTGGAAGTGGGCGTCGCCCCGGTACGAGGCCACCGATCCGACATTCAGGATCACCGAACCGGGGGCCGCCTCCAGCAGGTGCGGAACGGCGTGCTTGCAGAACAGGAACACGCCCGTGGCGTTGATGGCCAGAACCTGGTCCCAGGTGCTGCGCTCGAGATCCTCGCTCGGGCGGTCGGCGTCGGCGAGGAGCACGCCGGCATTGTTGTAGAGAACGTCCAGACCGCCCAGAACGTCGACAGCCGCCTCCACCACGGCCGCAACCTCGGTCTCATCGCGCACGTCGGCGGCCACGCCGACCGCGGTCGCACCACCGCCTCGCAACTCCGCGGCCAGATCCTCGACCCTCCCGGCATCCAGATCGGTCACCGCCACCGCGGCGCCCTCGGCAGCGAACCGGCGGCTGACCGCGGCACCCTGGCCGCCAACCGCCCCGGTCACGAGGCAGCGCCGCCCCTCCAACCGCTGATCACCCATGTCTTCGCTCCCCCGTCGACACCCCGGCCACACCCGGCGCGCCACCGATGCCCGAAGCCCGAGCACCGGGGACTGCGACGGCCGGGAATGTTCTAGCGTGAGTCGGCGATGGCTGCCAGCCGAGACGTGCCCGTGAACTTGCGCAGCGCTCGCTGGTTCGCACCCCGGGATCTCTTCGGTTTCCTGCACCGCACAGCCCTCCGGTCAGAGGGGCTGTCGGACGCCTCGATCTCGGAGCGGCCTGTCGTCGGCATCGCCAACTCGCACTCGGAACTCGTCAACTGCAACCTCCATTTCGGGGCGCTGGTCGAAGGGGTCAAGCGCGGCGTGCACCAGGCCGGAGGGCTGCCGCTGGAGTTCCCAACGATCTCACTCAGCGAGATGCTGATGAAGCCCACGACGATGCTGTACCGCAACCTCATGTCGATGGACGTCGAGGAGATGATCCGCTCCAGCCCGCTCGACGCGGTCGTATTGGTGGGCGGGTGCGACAAGACGGTCCCGGCGCAACTCATGGGAGCGGCCAGCGCCGGCGTGCCGGCGATCGCGCTGACCGGCGGGCCGATGCAACCCGGTAACTTCCGTGGCCGCCGGATCGGTGCCGGAACCGACATCTGGCGCTACACCGACGACCTGCGGGCCGGGCGGATGTCCGACGGCGAGTATGCCGAGCTGGAGGCCGCCACACGTCCCGGTGTCGGCCACTGCAGCGAAATGGGCACCGCCTCCACCATGGCCGCCCTCACCGAGGCGCTGGGCATGTCCTTGCCAGGGTCGGCGGCAGTGCCGGCGACAGATGCACGCCGCGGATCGCTCGCCGAGGACACGGGACGCCGGGCCGTCGAGATCGCCCGCGAGGGGCTGCGCCCGGCAGCGATCCTCACCGAAATGGCGCTGGAGAACGCGGTGACGGTGCTCGCCGCGGTGGCCGGATCCACCAACGCGGTCCTGCACCTCCTCGCCCTCGCCGGACGGCTCGGGATCGATCTCCCCCTCGAGCGGTTCGACAGCATCGCGGCGCGGACCCCGGTACTGACCAACATCCAGCCTGCCGGGGAGCATCTGTTCGAGGACCTGCAGCGGGCGGGGGGCGTCCCGGCCCTGCTCGCCGAGTTGGCACCGCTGCTGCATCTCGACGCACTCACGGTCACCGGCCGGACGCTGGGCGAGAACATCGGTGGAGCCGAGGTCTGGGATCGCGACGTCCTCCGACCACTGGACGAGCCCCTGCTGCCATCCGGCGGGCTGGCCGTGCTGCACGGCACGCTCGCTCCCGACGGTGCGGTCCTGAAGGCCGGCGCCGCATCGACCGAATTGCTCCAGCACCGCGGGCCGGCCGTCGTCTTCGACGGCATCGACGACCTGCTCGCCCGCATCGACGACCCGGACCTGGCCGTGGAGGCGGGCAGCGTGCTGGTGTTGCGGGGTGCCGGACCGAAGGGCGCGCCGGGCATGCCCGAGTGGGGCATGCTGCCGATCCCGCGCAAGTTGCTGGAGAGGGGCGTCACCGACATGGTGCGCATCTCCGACGCACGCATGAGCGGCACGGGCTACGGAACCGTCGTGCTGCACGTCGCTCCGGAGAGCGCCGTCGGCGGACCGCTGCACGCCGTGCACGACGGCGATGAGATCGTTCTGGACACCGAGGCCCGGAAACTGGACCTGTGCGTGGAGTCGGAGGAGATAGCGCGGCGGCTGGCCGCCCGGCCGCTGCCCGAACCGCCGTTCCGGCGCGGCTACGGCAGCATCTACCTCGACCACGTGCTGCAGGCCGATGCCGGGGCCGATTTCGATGTGCTCCGCCATCGCGCCGAGGAGGACGGTACAGAGCCGTACGGACTCCTGGAGGGCTGGATCAGTGGCTGGTGAGCAGGGCGCGGACCACAACCGATCGCGATCGTAGGATCCGGGCCGTGATCTCGGGCAGCCCCGAGGAGTTGCACACACCCTCCGCAGACGACCTGATCGCCGACTTCAATCGCGCTTACGCCGAGCTGACCGCCCCCGGCGCCCCCTTCGCCTGGACGGTGCGCGAGGTGCGAGGCGCACCGACCCGGATCTTCGACCGAGCGCCGCCCAACATGCGGGTGATCTGGGAATTGACGGCGGCCAAGGGCGACGCCGAGTACCTCGTCTACGGCACCGAGCGCTACAGCTACTCCGATGCCGCCGCCAGGGTGCGGTCGCTGGCCCATCACCTGCGCAACGAACACGGCGTCGGCCGCGGCGACCGGGTGGCGATCGCCATGCGCAACTACCCGGAGTGGGTGCTCTCGTACTGGGCGATCACCTCGCTCGGCGCCGCCGCCGTGGCCGTGAACTCGTGGTGGACGGGACCCGAGCTGGAGTTCGCACTGGACGACTCCTCCCCAGTTGTAGCGATCCTCGACGGCGAACGCCTGGAGCGCCTGAGCTCGAGTACCGGGACGCCGGCTCTCATCGTTACTCGCCATGACGGCGATCTGCCGGTTGGAGCCGCCCGTTGGGACGACGTGGTCGACGCCGACGGCGCACCCGCGAGACTGCCCGCGGCCGAGATCGAACCCGACGACGACATCGGCATCTTCTACACCTCGGGTACCACGGGCCCGCCCAAGGGGGCGCAGACGACACACCGGGGTTCGATCCACAACCTGCTCAACCTGGCGTTCATCAGGTATTGCGGCGACGCCGCACGCGCCCGGCGGCGGGCGGAACAGGGTCTGCCGCCGCCCGGCGAGGATCCTGGCCCACCGGTGGCACTGCTGCCCGTGCCGCTGTTCCACGTGACCGGCTGCACCTGTGTCCTCCACCCCGTCACGGCGACCGGCGGCCGGCTGGTTCTCATGCACCACTGGGATCCCGCCGAAGCCCTGCGCATCATCGAGCGCGAGCGCGTGACCACCTTCACCGGCGTACCCACAATGTCGCGTGAACTGCTGAGGCACCCCGACTGGGGCGGCACCGACACCTCCTCCATGCGTTCCATGGGCGGCGGCGGGGCGGCCCTGCAGCCCGACCTGGTATCCCGCATCGATAACTCGCTCCGGCGCGGTGAGCCGATCACCGGCTACGGGCTCACCGAGACGACTGGGATCGCCTCGGCCATCGGCAGCGAGTTCTACGTGGCCAAGCCGGCGTCGGTCGGCCCGGTCGTTCCCTGCATGGAGGCCAAGGTGGTCGACGCCAGTGGCAACGAGTTGGCTACCGGCCGGCAGGGCGAGTTGCTGCTGCGCGGCCCGAACGTCATCAAGGGCTACCTCGACAAGCCCGAAGCCACCGCACAGGCCATCGTCGACGGCTGGTTCCGCACGGGCGACATCGCCGAGATCGACGCCGACGGCTGGATTCACATCAAGGACCGGGCCAAGGACGTGGTGATCCGCGGCGGCGAGAACGTCCACTGCGCAGAGGTGGAGGCCGCCCTGCACGAACTCGACGAGATCGCCGAGGTGGCCGTGTTCGGGGTGCCCGACGACCGACTCGGCGAGGAGGTGGCGGCAGCCGTTGTGCTCGGACCGGGAACCGCGCTGACCCCCGACGACCTCACCACCCATCTCACCGACCGGCTGGCCCGCTTCAAGCATCCCCGCCACGTCTGGTTCCTGGACGAACCCCTACCCCGCAACGCCAACGGCAAGTTCCTCAAGCGCGAGCTGCGAGCACGCCTGGCGCCTCCAGGCTGAGTCCGCCGCCACTCCCCTCCCGGGGCCACCGAGACGGATCCGTCCAACACCCAGAGCCGTACGGGCAGGAAGAGCCCCCTGCCGGAGGGAGGCGGATCCGGCAGGGGGCTCGCAGGGGTGATTGGTGGGTTGTGTCGGAGCCGCAGCCTCCTGCGGCCGGTGCCGTGGCTAGCGACCGAGACGGCGGGCGTCCTCGATCAGCTCGGCCAGCTCCTCGGCGTCGCGATCACGGCGCAGATCGTCGGAGGCATACCAGGCTTCGTCAACCAGCACCGCCATGTCGGCGTCCCGGTATTCCACGAATGGGCTGCGCCGCAGCACCTCGGCGAACTCCGCCGCCACCGCCGCCAAGCGGAAGTGGGGGCTTGCCGAGGCGAACGAGCGGGCGATGTCGGCGCCCGTGACGCTCTGCTCGATCTCGGTGATCGAGCCCCGGCGGGGCCGCTGGTAACGCAGGGTGGCGGTCGCCAGCCAGTCCCGGCTGCTCCGGTCTCGAGAGCGACCGGCCAGCTCCAGTTCGTACAGGGCGGTGGAACTCTGGCCGAGACCCACCTCGCCGGCGTCGACGGTGTTGTCGCGGAAGTCCTCGTCGGCCACGTCGCGGTTCTCGAAGCCCAGCAGCCGGTACGAGAGCACCGTGTCGGGGTTGAACTCCACCTGGATCTTGGCGTCCCGGGCGGCCAGCGCCAGCAGGCTCACGATGTTGGAGCCGAAGATGCGACGCGCCTCATGGGTGCTGTCGATGTAGTGGTAGGTGCCGTCGGCCGAATTGGCGAGCTGTTCCATGAGCACGTCGTTGAACGGCCCGAGCCCCACGCCGATCGTGGTCAGGCCGATGTCGCCGCGGTCGCCGATGTCCCGGAGGATCTGGTCGGTGCGGGTGGCGCCCACGTTGGCCACGCCGTCGGAGAGCAGCATCACCAGCACGTCCCGTCCCCGGCTGGCCTCGTCCAGCGCCAGGTCGAAACCGCGCTCCAGGCCGGCCCCGGCGTTGGTGCTGCCCCTCGGGTAGACCTCGTCGCGGATCCGGCGCATGATCCGGTCCCGGTTGCCGGCCACGTCGGAGGGTTCGACCACGGTGGCGACCCGGTCGTCATAGGCCACGATGCCGACGCGGGTGCCGTCCGGCAGGCCGTCCAGCAGCAGGTCCACGGCCTCGTGCGCCAGTTGGATCCGATCGAGCCATTCCCCGCCGTAGCCGGCCTGCTCGCCCATTGAGCCCGACCGGTCCATCACCACGATCACGCTGTCGGGGATGACCACGTCCGCCAGCACGTCGGGCGCCCGCACGCCGACTCGCAGCAGCACGTAGCCGTCACGGGAGAACGGCGACGGCGCCGCCTCCATGTGGATGGCGAACTCGTCCCACTCCGGCTCGTAGCCGCCGTCGAAGTAGTTGACGAACTCCTCCACCCGCACGGCCTCCATCGGCGGGAGTGAGCCCCCGTCCAGGTAGTTGCGCGTCACCACGTAAGAGGCGGTGTCCACATCGAGGGCGAAGGTCGAGAGCGGATCGCGGAGCGTGTCCACGAACGGGTTCACGCCGTAGTCCCTGAAGATGTTCGAGGAGCATCCCCAGCACTCCCCCGGCCGGGTCGGCTCGACCGAGCCCCAGGCCGACTCCTCCGACGCCCGCGTCCTCGCCGGCGCGGCCGCCGGGGCGGGCGGCGGGGCAGGTGCGACGCGGGCGGCATCGGCTTCCGCCTGCGCCTGAGCGAGAGCGCCCTCTGCCTCCGCCGCGGCCGCCTGGTTGCCGGCGACCGTGGTCGGAACCACCACGACCGCATCGAGAGCAGGCGGCGGCGCAGGTTCGGGAGACGCCGGTGGCGGCGAGAGGACCACCGCCGGCGGCGGTGGAGGCTCCGGTGCGGGAGACGCCATTGCCGGTGGCGGCGCCTCCGACGCAGGCTCCGGCGGCGGGGAATCCGAGAGGCTCTGCCGTGAGGGCTGTGGGGCCGGCGGCGGGGCGGCCGCGGGCGAGGTGTCGGCCCCGTCCGAAGCGCAGGCCGTCGCCAGCAGGCTCGCCACCACGACGGCGCCGATCCCCAACCAGATCCGGGTTCTCGAATCGAACTGTTGCATGATCGCTCCTCCTTCGTTTGCACGCGCTCTGCGCGTTCGATCACCCCTCCGACGCCGCGCCGAGGAAGAAAGTTCCCGACCGGCCGCACCGGAGACTGGATTCCGGCCGACGCCGGAATGACGGTGAAGGACGCCGAATGACGGTGAAGGACGCCGGGGCACGGCCGCGCCGGTCGTCGTTAGGATTGGGGCATGGAACCCAAGGTGTCCCCGTTCAAAGTCCCCGAGCGCCACCGCAAGTGGGTGGACCTCGCCGAGGAGTTGGGGCGGGACGCCTTCGCCCCCCGGGCCGCAATGCTGGATACCGAAAACCGGTTCCCGTTCGAGAACTACGACGACCTACGCGCCAGTGGCCTGCTGGCGCTGATGGTCCCCGAGAGCTACGGCGGCATCGGCGCCGACTCGTTCACCTACGCCACCGTGCTGGGCAAGATCGCCCAGGGCTGCGCCAGCACGGGGCTGACGTTCAACATGCACTCGGCGATCCTGTACTTCCTGCGGTACATCGCCACGCCCGCCCAGCAGGAGCGCTACTTCGGCGAGGTGGTGACCGACGGCGCCGTCTTCTCGTCCATCACCAGCGAGCCGGGCATCTCGTTCCGCCACAAAGGCAAGGTCCGCACGCACATCGAACGCGACGGCGACGGCTACCGGCTGACCGGCCGGAAGATCTTCTGCTCGCTCTCCACCGGTGCCACCTACTACTTCACCTGGAGCTTCCTGGAGGGCGCCGAGAGCCTGGCCGACGGGCTGCTGACCGTGCTGATCCCCACGGACCGCGAGGGCATCGTGATCCTGGACGACTGGAACACCATCGGGATGCGAGCCACGGCCTCCAACTCCATCGACTTCCAGAACGTCCGCATCGAGCCGGACGACGTGGTCGGCGAGATCGGGGCAATCCTCGGCCAGAACATGAGCATCTGGTCGGTTGGGTACACCGCCGTCTACATCGGCATCGCCGAGGCGGCGTTCGAGTACTGCGTCAACGCCATGCGCGCCCCGCGGTCCGACGGCAGCCCCCCACGCAGCGAGGATCCCCTCACCTGGCAGGAGATCGGCCGCCTGTCGATGCAACTCGAGGGCGCCCGGCGGGCCCGCGACACCCTGGGCTACCTGAGCGGCGAACTCGAGCCCGAGGCGTTGGCCTACGTGCTCAACCAGGCCAAGTACCTCGCCACCGAGGCGGCGCACGACATCACCACCCAGGGCATGCGGCTGCTGGGCGGCCGCGGTCTGCACCGCTCCCAGCCCATGGAGCGCTACCTGCGAGACGCCATGGCGGGACTGGTCATGCCGCCGGCCAACGAACGCTGCCTGGAGACCGTGGGCAAGCTCGCCCTCGGGCTGCCGGCGAAGACGATCGAGTTCGAGTGATCCGAATCGGGAGGAAATCATGGCAAAGCTGACGAAGTTGGATCACGGCAGCCTCTGCGTGGGGGACATCGACAAGGCGGTGTGGTTCTACGGTGACCTGCTGGGACTGGAGCCGCTGCCCCGACCGGACTT
Source organism: Acidimicrobiia bacterium (assembly GCA_009835395.1). GTDB lineage: Bacteria > Actinomycetota > Acidimicrobiia > Acidimicrobiales > CATQHL01 > VXNF01. The sequence continues at coordinate 12,140 of VXXM01000030.1, read as the reverse complement.
CGGGTTCCCCGGCGCCTGGTTCGACGCCGGCGGCACACCGGTGCATCTCACAACCGGCGGCTTCACACGGAGCGGCAACCCCGAGTTGCGGCCCAACGACGGGCATCTGGCGTTCCTTGTCGACGACCTCGAGGAGATGACGGAGGAGCTCACCGAGGCAGGCGTGGAGTGGTGGGAGTTGCCCAACTCTCCGGCCGCCGACCGGCAGATCTTTTTCCGCGACCCGTGGGGCAACATGATCGAGCTCACCCGCTACGTGGCCGCCTAAGGCGGAAGACCGCTCCGCCTATGCTCGGGCGGTCCGGCGGAGCGGGGAGCGAGTGATGACCACCGAGATCGACCAACTCAAGGCCGAGGTGGCGGCGACGGCCAAGATGATGGCGGCCGCCCGGCTGGTGGAGGGGTTCGGCCACGCCTCGGCGCGGCTGGACGGCGGCGGCTTCCTGATGACATCCACCTCACCCCTGCTGTCGCACACCGCCGAGGAGATCCTCACCGTCGACGACGAGGGCAACGCCATCGACGCCCCCGCCGGCAAGCCGCTGGAGATCGTCATCCACGCCGGGATCTACCGGGCGCGTCCCGACGTGGGGGCAATCTGCCGCGGTCACGGTGCTGCCATGGCGGCCTGGGGTGTGCGCGGCGAACCGGTTCCGCTGCTGCACGGCATGGGCGGCCTGGCGGGCGAGACGGTGCCCATCCACCACGACCTGGCTCTCATCACCACGCTCGAATCGGGTGACCGCATGGCAGCCTCGCTGGGGGACAACAAGTCGATGCTGCTGCTGGCCAACGGCGGTGTTGCGGTGGGCGTCGACCTGCTGGAGGCCGCCACGCGCCTGTGGTACCTGGAGGAGCGCTGCCGGGTGGCCGTCGAGGCCGGCCCGGTGCAACGGCCGGAAGGAGCCTGGCCCGAGCGCCTCAGCAGCAGCGCCCCCGAGTTGGTGCGCGCCAAAGCCTGGTTCGCGGCCCGCTTCGGCGACGGCTGACCATCGCCCGCCCGGCCGGGGCCGGCCCGCGGGCTACAGCATGCTGGTGACGTTGCCGCCGCCGATGGCGACGAGGCCCACGGCATTCAATCCGCCGATGGCGATGACGCCGACCGAGTTCACACCGCCGACCGACACCAACCCGATCGAGTTCACGCCGCCGAGCGCCACGATGCCGATCGAGTTCACACCGCCGACGGTGACCAATCCCATGGCGCTGATCAGACTCAGAGCCGCGGCGCCCAGGGCGTTGATCACGCCCGCGGCGACGATTCCAATCGCATTGGCACGGTGGATCACCACCATTCCGACGGCATAGCTGTCCTTGCGCACCTCGTTCGACACCTGACCAACCTCCCAGGGCTCGACTCGCTCGCCGGAACCCTAGGACACCGCCGAATATGACGTGTCCCGGATTCACTACGATCTGTCCATGGGCAGCGAGAGTCAGGCTCGGCGATTCGAGGGCCGGGTCGTGATCGTCACGGGGGCAGCCGGCGGGATCGGTCGGGCGGCGGCGAGGCGCTTCGCCTCCGAGGGCGCCACGGTCGTCGCGGTGGACCTTGCGCGCAGTGACCTCGACGGAACGGCGGACGCGGTCGCGGCTGCAGGCGGCGAGGTCACGACGGTCGCCGCCGATGTCACGTCGGACAGCGACGTGGCGCGTTACGTGGCGGCGGCGCTGGACGCCCATGGCAGAGTGGACGCGTTGTTCAACAACGCCGGGATCGAGGGCCCGATCGCCTCTCTGGTCGACTGCCCCGCCGACGGCTTCGACCGCGTGATGGACGTCAACGTCCGCGGCGTCTGGCTGGGCATCAAGCACGCCGGACCGGCGATCGTGACCTCAGGGGGCGGGGCGATCGTCAACACGGCGTCGATGTTGGGGCTCTCGGGGATAGCGCAAATGGGCGCCTACGTCGCCAGCAAGCACGCCGTCATCGGCCTCACGAGGACCGCTGCCCTCGAGTTCGCCCCGCTCGGCGTACGCGTCAACGCCGTGGCGCCCGCACCGGTGGACACACGCATGATCCGTGCCATCGAGGAGGGCTTCAACCCCGATGATCCCGCCGCCGTGCGGCAGGTCATCGCGTCGCGGGTGCCGCTGGAGCGCTATGCCACCCCCGACGAGATCGCCGCGGTGGCGGCGTTCCTCTGCAGCGACGACGCCGCCTACATGACCGGCACCGTGGTGCCCATCGACGGCGGCACGCAGGCGAGCGGCTAGACCGGCGGCCGCGCGGGTCCCGCCCGGCCGGACGCCCTCAGGCGGGTGGGATGACCGGGACGAGGACGTAGTTCGGGAGGTCGGGCCCGAAGTGCAGCGTGACCTCGTTCTCGAAGATCTCCGGCGGGCGGTCGCGGGGATCGTTGTGCAGGAACGGCCCGCAGCCGCGCAACTCGTTCTTGAAGTTGGACAGCATCAGCCCCGAGGTGTCGCCGCCGTACTCATAGTCGCGCCCGCGCACGCTGAACCCGATCCGGTAGCCGGGCGGCACCACGATGCACGTGGGCCAGATCTCGATGTCCAACTCGTAGACCTCGCCGGGTACCAGCGGCTGGTGGTCGGCCTCCAGGTGGGTGTGATAGGGGCGCCACGGCAGGGACAGCTCTGGATCGAGCTTGCGGTGACTCGCCCGCAGCCAGCCCTGCGCGATCGGCGTGTGCGGGTCGATCGCCCCCATGAAGGTGACCTCGTCGCCATCGGGGTCGAAGACCCGGAACACCACGAACAGGTCGGCGTCGGCCGTGGTGGATGACACGAACAGCTTGGCCGCCAGCGGGCCGGTGATCTCCAGCTCCTCGCTGGTCGGCTCGGTGAGGAAGGTGAGCCCGTCGCCTGTCGTCTCGTAGCCGAGCGTCCCCTCCCGGGCGCAGGGAGAGGCCCGCAACTCCCCGTCGGTGTGCAGGTGCAGCGACCGCCAGTCGGTGCGCGGGATCGGCCAGTCCTCCTCGGCCCGCTCCACGAAGCGGTCCACGTGGCGCACCTGCAGGAGCACGCGTGGCTGGCTGTCCCAGCCGGTGTCCTCCCCCTTCAGGAAGTGCCCGAAGAACCGCTTCTGGAGCGTCACCCCGTAGTCGGTGTAGTACTCGGTCCAGTGCTCGATGCCGTGCACCTCCAGCCAGCGCTCCGGTGACGCCGAGCGGGTGTAGGCCTCGAAGTTGCCGCGGGGGTGCAGACCCTGGCCGCCCCAGTTGGCCGAGGACAGGAACGGCACCACCACCTTGTCCCAGACCGGCGAGCGGTCGGCGTGGTACTGGTCGTCGAAGGGATGCGCCACGATGTCGTCGCCGAAGGCGCAGCGGTTCGCCGCCAGTTCCTCGTCGCCGAGCGTAGGAGGCCCCGAGGTCAGCTCGCCCGTGTTGGGGTTGGTCGAGCCTCGGGTCCCCAGGCCGTGCTGCACGGTCTTGACCTGCATGTCGTACCAGTTGTCCCAGAAGGTGCTGACCATGCCGCCGTGATGGGTGGAGTCGCGGTACCACTCCGCCGCGCCCTCCCAGGGGATCATGGCCACGAGGTGCGGCGGCTGGCGGGAGGCCACCGCCCACTGGTTCATGGCGTAGTACGACACGCCCGAGAGCCCGATCTTGCCGTCGCTCCAGGGTTGGACGGCCGCCCACTCGATGGAGTCGTAGAGATCCTGGGTCTCCCGCGGCGAGAAGTGGTCGATGTAGCCGGGCGAGCGGCCGCAGCCCCTGGCGTCGATCCGCAGGCACACGTAGCCCTCGGGCACCCACTTCTCGGGATCGCACACCTCCCAGTTCTGGTACTTGTTGGTGGAGCCGGCGACCACGTCGGGATGCTCGGTGGCCATCCGGTTCCAGGCGCTGGGATAGCCCTCCTGGAAAGCCAGGCCCTTGGCGTAGGGGCCGTAGGACAGCAGCACCGGGTAGCGCCCGGCGTCGTCGGGGCGGTACACGTCGGCACGCAGCACGAGCCCGTCGTCCATGGGGATCGGCACGTCCCAGTCGATGCGCATCCCGTCGCGCACCTCGCTCGTGGTCTGGTCGTCAGCAGGCAGGGGATTGTCGCTCATCGTCTCGCTCCCTCCGGTCGGCCGGCGGCCGAGTGTAGATGCCGCACAGTGCCGCGTGATTCGGCGCCAGCCGCCACCCCGACAGAAGTCACCACACAACCGAGGGAGGGGGCCGGGGGGCCGATTCGCGACGCCTCCGCAGTCGAAGGAGCGAACGGCACCCCGGCCCCCGACCGGACCAGATCGACGAGCGCGCCAAGGTGGCGGAACGGCTCACTAGCGTGAGAGCCATGGCCGGCTGGCTCATCGCCGTGATCGTCATCGGGGGGTTCCTGCTGGCAGTGGCTCTCTACGACGTGACCCAGCGCCGGCACACGATCCTGGCCAACTTCCCGATCATCGGGCATCTCCGCTACCTGCTGGAGAGCATCGGTCCCGAACTGCGCCAGTACATCGTCACCAGCAACGACGAGGAGCGGCCCTTCAACCGGGCGCAGCGCCGCTGGGTGTATGCCTCGGCCAAGCGGCAGAACCCCAACTTCGGTTTCGGCACCGACCAGGACCTCGACCAGACGGGCTACCTCATCATCAAGCATTCGGCCTTCCCGTGGATCGACGAGATCGACGAGGCGGCCACGTTGCCGTGCGCCAAGGAACTGGGCGCCTGGCGGGACCGCCCGGGACGCTTCCGGCCGGCGTCGGTGGTGAACATCTCGGGGATGAGCTACGGCTCGCTGAGCGGCCCGGCCGTCGAGGCCCTGAACATCGGCGCGCGGCTCGCCGGCTGCCTGCACAACACCGGCGAGGGCGGCATCTCCGACTTCCACCGCAACGGCGGCGATCTCATCTACCAGATCGGCACGGGGTACTTCGGCTGCCGCAATCCGGACGGCACCTTCAGCCTGCCGAGGCTGCAGGAGACGGTCGAGGGGGCGCCGGTCCGAGCCATCGAGGTCAAGCTCAGCCAGGGAGCCAAGCCCGGCCTCGGCGGCATGCTGCCCGGTGTGAAGGTCACACCGGAGATCGCCGCCGCCAGAGGTGTGCCGGTCGGCAAGACCGTGAAGAGCCCCAACGCGCACAGCGCCTTCGGTGACGTGGACGGACTCATCGACTTCGTCGAGATGCTCGCCACCACGACCGGCCTGCCGGTGGGCATCAAGTCCGCCGTCGGCGGCGCCCGATTCTGGGACGAGCTGGCCCGCCGCATGGCCGAGCGGGGCGAGGGCCCCGACTTCGTCAACGTGGACGGCGGCGAGGGCGGCACGGGCGCGGGGCCGCTGGTCTTCACGAACAACGTGGCGCTGCCCTTCAGACGGGGGTTCGCCCGCGTGTACCTCACCTTCGCCACGCACGACCTGCACCACAAGGTGACCTTCATCGGCGGCGGCAAGCTGGGATTCGGTGCCGAGGGTCTGGCGGCCATGAACATGGGGGCCGACCTCCTGAACGTGGGACGCGAGGCGCTGCTGGCCATCGGCTGCATCCAGACCCAGCGCTGTCACACGGGGCGGTGCCCCACCGGTGTCACGACCCACAACCGCTGGTTGACGCGCGGCCTGGATCCGGCGCTCAAGTCGGTGCGCTGCGCCAACTACATCATGAGCCTGCGTGCCGAACTGCTGCAGTTGGCCCACGCTTGCGGGGTGCCCCATCCGGCGCTGGTCCCGCCGACCGCGCTGGAGTTGCTCTACGAGGAACCGGCGAAGCGGGTCGATCTCTGCCAGCACTACCGCTACCCGCCCGATCTCGGAACCCTGAGCACCGGGCAGGCGGAGGCCATCGGCGAGTTGTGTGCCCGTCCCGCCGCGGCGCCGGAAGTACCTGTTGCGGTTTCGTGACTCTCGCGCTCGCAGGTCGCGAGCGCTCGCCGCCGTCGGGTTGCTGCTCGGCGCCGGATGTGCGGCAGCCACCGGTCCCCGCGCCGCCGATATCGACGCCGAGATCGACCTGCTGAATGCCTGGCTGATCCCTGAGACCGCTGAGGCGCCGGCGGCGACCCTCGAGGATGGTGCCCCCGGCGACCCGACCGACCGGTTCGAACTGGACGAGACGCTTCGCTCGCTGGACGCCGGCGACTTCGTCGTGCTGGAGGGCATCCCCGAGCCTCCGGAGCCGACTCCCGTGGCGATCCGCGTCAGTGGCCTCGAGGTACTCACCGTCGACGGCGAGGCATACGTCGCGGTGCAGGTCATGGGCCGGGCCGGTGAGGGGGACCGGGTCGCCGGATTGTTCCCGGTGGTGCCCTCCCCGGCCACAACGCCGGTCGCCACCGGTCGAGCGCCGGTCGGTCTCTGGGTGACCGGCGCCCCGTTCGCCAACTGGAGCGACGGCGGGACATACCGCAGCGAGGGCGTCTGGCGCACGGTGGCGCCCGGCGCGGTGGGCGACGACGGATTCTCCTGTGCCGGGCCGGCAGCCGACGAGTCGGCACCACACGTCTACCCGGAGTGCCTGGCGCTGCACCTCGGCGACGACAGCGGACGTCATTCGCCCATCTACGGCTTCGCGGCCGACGGTTACCCGGTGCACGGCCCCTGGGCCGACCTGGAACTCCTGGCACGCAGCTCCTGGCGGCTCCGGGACTACGACACGGCCGGATCGGCGACGGGGTGCGCTGAAGCCGGACGCCGGACGTGCCTCCTGGCCGATCCCCTGGACCCCGCCGCGGGCACGGTGCCAGCGCCCGCCCCCGGACCCACCACCGCGGAGGTCCCGGCGGGCGCGTTCTTCGAGGACTACTGGTTCGACATCGGCCTCGACGACGGGGCACCGCACGCCCTCGACGCCTTCAACGGCCATTCCCACGACGATCTCGGCTACCACTACCACATCACCCGCATCCAGAACGGCGACGGCAGCTTCACCGACGTGTTCCCCTACATCCTCGGCCCCTGGTTCCGCGGCGAGTTGCGCCCCGGCGACCCGCACACCGGCGGCCCGCGACTCCCCGAGGGCGCCGTCACCTCCCGCTCGCCGGCGGCAGAGACCGTCGAGGAGCGGAGCCCGCCGCCCGAACCGCCTGCCCTCTGCGTCCCCCGCCTGGCTGTCTGCGACTAACACCGGTGCGTCTCGTTTCCGCCATCCCGTGCCCGTCACCATAGGGTGGAGGCATGAGCGATCCCGGCAGCGTGTTGGCGGAGTTGGAGGCGATGGGCACGGCCCAGAACCGGAAGGTCTACGCCCGTCACGGCGTGAACGAGCCGATGTTCGGGGTGAGTTTCGCCCATCTGCGCAAGCTGGGGAGGAAGCTGCGGCCCGATCACGATCTGGCACAGGCGCTGTGGGCCAGCGGGAACCATGACGCCCGCGTCCTGGCTCTCGCCGTCGCCGACCCCGCGCGGACCGGCCGATCCGAAATCGAGGCGTGGGCGGGGGACCTCGGCAACTACGTCCTGATCGACGAGATGGCCGCGTTCGTCGCCCGCACGCCGTTCCTGGACGGCTGTGCCGAGGACTGGACCGATGACGGCAGTGAGTGGATGGCCTCGGCCGGCTGGACCCTCGTGGCGCAACAGGCCCTCGCAGGCGACGGTCTGGGTGACGAGTACTTCGAGACGCGGCTGGAGAGCATCGAGGCCGACATCGCGACGGCCGCCAACCGGGTGCGGCACTGCATGAACGGCGCCCTCATCGCCATCGGCGGCCGCAACGAGTCGCTGCGGGAGAGCGCCACCGCCGCCGCACAGCGCATCGGCCCCGTCATAGTGGACCACGGGGAGACCTCCTGCAAGACCCCCGAGGCGGTCGCCTACATCGACCGCATGTGGGCGCGACGGGACAAGCGATCGGCCTAGGCGCCCGCCGCGCCGAGCCGGATCAGACGTCCATCAGCGCCTTGCGCTGGCCTCCGTCGAGGAGGATGTGCGCGCCGTTGATGTAGCCGCCGCGATCCGACGCCAGGAAGACGACCACGTCCGCCACCTGCTGGGCCGTGCAGATCGTCCCCAGCGGCAGGCTGTCGATGGTGATCTCGTGGGCCCGCTCCCTGCTGATCTTCTTGTCGCGGGCCATGGCCTCCTCCAGGTAGTCCCAGCGGGTGGTGGCCACCGGGCCCGGGTTCACTGTGTTGCAGCGGATGCCGATGCGGCCGTACTGCTCGGCCACCGAGGAGGCGAAGTTGATGTCGGCGGCATTGGCGACACCGGCGGTCATCTCCCAGTACGAGGGCTTGAGGCCGTCATTCCCGACCACCATGACGATGGAGCCCCCGCCGCGGGCCCGCAGGTGCGGCACCGCGGCCCGCACCGTGCGCACGTGGCCCATGAACTTGAGCTGCAGGCTGGCGTTCCACTGGTCGTCGGTCAACTCCTCGAGGAGCCCGCCGGGCGAACTGCCGGCGTTGGGAACGCAGATGTCGAGCCCGCCGAACGCCTCGGCGGCGGCGTTCACGACCCGGTTGGCGTCTTCGGTGCTGCTCATGTCGCCCACCAGTGGGATGCAGCGCCTGCCGCTGGCCGCGGCGATGTCCGCCGCCACCTCCTCCAGCAACTCCTGCCCTCTCGCCACGATGGCCACGTCGCATCCTTCCGCGGCCAGGCTCTCGGCGACGGCCTTGCCGATGCCCATGCTCCCACCGGTGATGATGGCGGCCTTGTCGGTCAGTTGTAGGTCCACGGGCGCTCTCCCTGACTCGTCATCCTGCACGGAATGATGTCACACCCCCGCCGGGACGGCCTCACGAGAAGCCGGTGATGGCTCCCGGATCGGCGCGCGGATCTCGCGGTCCCCAGACGCCGGCCTCGACCCGGTGCAGGAAGTCCGCGATGAGCGTGTTCACGAGGCCCGGCTCCTCGACGTTAAGTGTGTGCCCCGACTTGGGAAGGACGGCGAGTCCGGCCGTCGGGATCACCCTCTTCAGCCACACGCTCGTCTCCAGGCAGCCGTCGTCCTCGTCTCCGGCGAGAACGAGCACCGGGGCCGCGATCGCCGCGAGTTCGGCCTCCAGGGCGTAGAGCGACGGCCTCTCCCGCTGCACGCCGCGCATCGTGGCGGCCGAGCCCTCCGCCGAATGCTCGCTCACCCACCTGGTGTATTCCTGCCAGGCGCGGCGGTCCTTGTTCTGCAGTTGCACCCGCGACGGTCCGGACATGTACTGCTCAGCGAACGCAGCGATTCCCGCGGTCTCGATCACCTCCGCGATGGCATCGCACTCTGCGCGGAAGCGCTCCACCTCGTGCGGGCGTGCCCCGTAGCCGGTGCCCGCCACGACCAGAGACCGGACGCGCCCCGGATGCCGCATGGCGAGGTGCAGACCGCAGAAACCCCCCATGGAGATCCCGACGACGTGGGCAGCCCCGACCGAGTGAGCGTCGAGGACGGCCACGGCGTCGTCGACGGCGTGCTGCTGGGAGTACGCAGCCGGATCGGTGGGGACCTGAGACGGCGGGTAGCCGCGGGCGGCATAGGTGATGCAGCGGTGGCTGCGTGAGAACCGCCGCATCTGCGGCTCCCAGGTGCGATGGTCGCCGGCGAACTCGTGGATGAAGAGGATTGGATCACCGTTGCCCACCGACTCGCTGTGCACCGTCACCCCGTCAGCCGTCTTGACCGTCCGCATCGACGTCTCGATTTCAGCCGCCACTTCCATCACCTCCAGTCGTCGGGCATTGCCGGCACGTCCTCTATGGTGAACCACGTGGTCGGTCGCCGCAATCCCGACGGTTGCGCCGAGTTCCTCATGTCCGACGAGAGGCGCCGCAACGCCGTCGACGACACCTTCCTGGTGAGGTTGAACGAGGCCATCGATCGCGCCGAGGAACGGCACGACGCGGCGCTCGTGATCCGCTCCTCGCTCGAGGGGGTGTTCTGCTCCGGCGCCGACCTCACCCTGCCGGACGCCGAACGGGCCCTCGTATCCGACCGGCTATACGCCACGTACCAGCGGATGCTCGGATCTCCTGTCATCTTCGTGGCCGAGGTCGCCGGTGCGGCCGTGGGCGGGGGCGCGCAGTTGTGCCTCGCCGCCGACGTCTGCATGGCCACGCCCGAAGCCTGGTTCCGCTTCGCGGGCGCCGGGCACGGTCTGGCCGTCGGCGCGTGGGCGCTGGTGAACATCGCCGGGCGCCATGCGGCGGCCGACATGTGCCTCACGACGCGCCGGGTGGACGCGCCGGAGGCCATCCGGTTGGGGATCGCCACGCCCTGGCGGGAGGAGCTGCTTGCGGAGATCACGCGAACCGATCCCGGAGCCCGCGCCCGTCTCAAGCAACTTCTGAACGCCGACCTCCACGAACCGCTGGAGCGCGAGCGGACCGGGAACCGTGAGAACTGGACCGGCAGCATCGAAGGGCTCCGCCGCTAGCGGCGTGGCGGCCACGACGGTTGCCGCCTGGCGCCTGCACGACCCGTCACTCCCCGCGAATCCCGACCTCGGGCAGTTGCGCCGGCGGCTGCGCGCCGGCTCGCTTCCCCGGGCGCTGCGCCGACGCGCCCTCGCCGGCGGCCGGCGAACCACGATCGGCGTCGACGGCGATGAGGTCGGCCTGCACCAACTCCACGCCCAGACCGAGGCCCTGGCCGTGCGACTCGGGGCGATCGGGATCAGCCCCGAGCGTCCGGCACTGCTGGCGGCACCGCCGTCGCTGGATTTCATCAGGTGCTACCTGGCGCTCCTGGCGCTGCGCTGCCCGGTTGTGCTGGCCAATCCCGCCGCCACGGCCCCCGAACTCGCCGCGCAAATGTCCCAGGCCGGTGTCGCGCTGGCTCTCACCGGCGGGCAGGCCGACGACACCGTCGCCGACCTGACGGCGGACGGCACGGTGACCCACCTGCCCATCGCTCGTCTCGACGCCGGCGGGGGCAGCCTCCCGCACCAGCGACTGCCGCGCTCGGCGGACGTCGCGATCTACGCCTTCACCTCGGGAACGACCGGCGCGCCCAAGTTGGCGCCGCTGCGCCACGGCGACGCGCAGGCCTCGATCCGCAGCGCCATGGCCGCATGGCGCTGGCGCCCCGGCGACGTCGTGGTCCACGCTCTGCCGATGTATCACCAGCACGGACTCAGCGCCCTGCACGCCGCCGTGCTCAGCGGCTCGTCGCTGCATTGCCTCTCCAAGTTCGATCCCGAGCGGCTCATGCAGGAGGCACAGCGGCGCCGGGCCTCGGTCATCTTCGCCGTGCCCGCCATGTGGGAACGAGTCGTGGGCACGCACACCACCGTGGATGCCCCCGCCCTGCGCCTGGCGATCTCCGGCTCGGCACCGCTGCCGGCCACGCTGTTCGAGCAGATCAACGATGTCCTGGGCATGCCCCCGCTGGAGCGCTACGGGACCACCGAGTCGGGCCTGAACGTCTCGAACCTCTACGACGGCCCCCGGCGGCCGGGCGGAGTGGGTTTCCCGCTTCCCGGCGTCGAGATCTCGATCCACGACGAGACCGGTGAACTCTCGGTGCGCGGCCCGCAACTCTTCGGCGGTTATGCCGGCCGGACGCCCCTCGCCGGGGGCGACTGGTTCGCCACCGGCGATCAGGCCGAAGCCGATCCGGCGAGTGGAGCAGTCACCATCACCGGACGCCTGAAGGACATCATCATCACCGGCGGGATCAACGTCCAGCCCCGCGAGGTGGAGGACGTGCTGGCCGGCCACCCGGCTGTCGACGGAGTGGCCGTCGTCGGCGTGCCGTCGAGCCGCTGGGGCGAGGAGGTCACGGCGTTCGTGGTCAGCACGGGCGGCTTCGATCCCGAGGAACTGCGCCGCTGGACCCGCCGGAGCCTCAGCGGGTACAAGGTTCCGAAACGGTTCCACGCCATCGAGGCGATCCCTCGCAACCCCACGGGCAAGATCCTGCGAACCGAACTCGTCGAGCGTGGCACGAGACTCGTCGCAGCTCCCGATGGCTGCAGCCTCGACAAGTCATGACATCGCACTGTCATGCCCCCGCGGCACCGCCTGCACCGGCGCGTCAGGAGCCTCCTCACTAGCATCGGGTGCACTGCGGTCAGCAGGTTCACGACCCCTCGTGCGTGGACCCGCCGCAGCCGAACCGAAAGGGGGGATCATGCCGACCACCCTGCTGCAACTCGTTCGCTCGCTCCGGAACCGACGCCTGCCTGCGGTGGCACTGATCGTCCTGCTGGTCGCCGCCGCCTGCGGCGGGGACGCCGGAGACGATTCGGCGCCGGTGGCGGAGCCTGCCGGGGCTCCAGCGCCGTCACCCGGCGACCCACCGGCAC
>VXXM01000078.1:16951-50302 GCA_009835395.1 Acidimicrobiia bacterium | reverse complement strand
CCACCACCGCCGCCCGAACCGCCTCCTCCGCCTCCGCCCGAACCGCCGCCACCACCACCGCCGGCCGGCCCCAACGACCTTCCCACCTTGACGGTCATCGACGTCTTCAGCGGCGAGAACGTCGTGCTGGCCTCGTTCGCACCCACCGACCGGCCCATCTTCGTGTGGGTCTGGGCACCCCATTGACCGGTCTGCCGCCGGGAAGCCCCCGGCATCGAGCAGTTCGCTCGAAACCACGGGAATCAGGTCCAAGTTCTGGGACTGGGAGTGACGGACACTCTCATGGACGCTGAGCAGTTCGTGGGAGTGACCGGAATCCAGTCGTTTCCTGTGGTGTGGAGCGAGTCCTTCGACCCTGCGGCCCTGCTGGGCGTCTTCTCCCACCCATCCTGGGTGCTGCTCTCGCCGTCAGGGGAAGTCGTCGAGCGCGGCGTCGGCGGCATCGACGCTGACAGCCTGCTCGAGAGGGCCGCCTCGATCTGACCCCACCGCCGCGGCAGGCCCGCCGCGGCACCCGCTCAGGCCGCCACAGGCTCCTGGGCGTACTTCGCAAGCAGGCCCAGGGTGGCCCGGCGGTGAAGCACCTTCACGCGCACGTGGGGATAGCGCGTCCGCAGCTTGCGCACCTTGCGGTTCTTCCTGGTGACGAGCTTCTGCTGAAGGGTCGTCAACTCCACGTAGATGTCGTACGAGGGAAGGTAGAAGTCCGGGGTGAAGGCCTCCAGCACGCGCCCCGAGGGATCCCGTTCGAGCACGAAGGTGGTGGGCTCGTACTCCCACGAGACGCCGTAGAAGTCGAGAAGCTCACTGAACGCCCGCTCCGAGGAATGGGCGAAGGCCGGCCCGCCGCCGACAGCGGGATCGGATGTCGGCACGCCGCCGGAGTCCCGGTGGCGTCGAGGTTCCCTCAGGTCCCGTAGCCGGCGCCGGCCTCGCCGGTCTCGCCGACCTCCGGCACAGTTGGCCGCTCGTCGCCCTCCGACCCGGCGGAGCCGTCGCGCCTCTCTCCGAGTTCGCTGACGATGGCGCCGTTGAGCTGCTCCTTGATTCCCTCGACCTCGAGCATGATGAGCGCCAGCGCCTGCTGGCCCGGTCGCTGCAGCAGCGCCACCAACTCGTCGGGGCCCGTCATGAACAGCACCTCGTCGCCGCTGATGACGAGCCTGCCTCCGGCCAGGTCCTCGCCGAGGATGTGCTTGTGGTTCGCGAACACGTCGCGGATCTGCGGCAGGCCGACCCCATTGTCGAGGAGATCCTTGATGACCCGCAGCTTGAGCAGATCGCCGTAGGAGTAGGCACGGCGGGATCCGCTGCCGTCGGCCGACGTCACCGACGGCTGCACCAGATCGGTCCGAGCCCAGTAGTCGAGTTGCCGGTAGGTGATCCCGGCGATTTCCTGAGCCTGCTTCGAGGTGTAGCTACGTACGACATTGTCGCTCATGGACGTCCCTCCGGAAGCTTGCGTCCAGCGCTGTAACTACTCTACTGCAATTCGCGCCGGCCTGGGGATATCTCGCCGGGCGGCCGGAGAGTCAGGACTCGAAGTCCTCCGGGCGGACGGTGTCGATGAACTCGCGGAACTGCTCGACCACCTCGTCGGGATCCTGCGTTTCGGACGGTTCGTCGTCCTCGGACTCCTCGGCGTCGCTCCGCTCCCGGTAGCCGGCGTCGGCCAGCACCTCCTCGGCGGCGAAGATGGGTGCACCGCAGCGCACCGCCACGGCGATCGCGTCGGAAGGGCGGCACGACACCCGCTGGGTCTGGCCGTTCTCCCCCAGTTCCAACTCGGCGTAGAACGTCTTGTCGCGCAACTCCGTCACCAGGACCCGCAGCAGCGCCACACCCATGTGCTCGAGGATGACCTTGATGAGATCGTGCGTCATGGGGCGCGGCACCTCGACACCCTCCAGAGCCAGGGCGATGGCCGTCGCCTCCGGCGCGCCGATGAAGATGGGCAGGAGCCGCGGATTCGGAGCCTGCTCGCGCAGCAGGAGGATCGGCGTGTTGGTGGGCAGCTCGATGCGCACGCCGACGAGGTCCATCTCGATCACGCCCTGACAATAGCCGCAGACCCGTCATCCCCCCTACGGGCGGGGCCTACGACGGACGAGTGGTCGGCGACCGGTAGAGGGAATCCACGTAGGCGTCGGAGTCGCCTTCGAGGGCGCGACGATCCACGGCTCGCAGGTCCGGAAGGTTCCCGTAGCGACCCCGGTGCTCGAGCCCGTAACCGACGAGGAAGGAGTCATCCACCGTGAAGCCCACGTAGCGCGGCTCCAGGGGAAGGACCCGCCGGACCTGCCGATCCGCCAGCGTGCAGACCTCGACGCTGAGCGGGGAGCGGCGGCGCAGCTCGTCGCAGAGGAAACCCACGCTGAGACCGCTGTCCACGATCCCCTCCACCAGCAGGACGTGGCGCCCGCCGATGTCGATGTCGAGGTCGCGGGTGATCCGTACCCGCCCGGAGTTGGGGGCGAAGCGAGAGATCGCCAGGAAGTCGATCTCGGAGTCCACGCGCAACGTCCGTGCCAGGTCGGCCAGGAACGGCAGGCAACCCCGGAGCACACCCACGAGAACGACGGCGTCACCGTCACCGAGGCGCGCCGCGTACTCCGAGGAGACGGCCGCCCCGAGCGCATGCACCCGCTCGGCGATCCTGCCTCGCTCGTAGATGGCGCCCCCGGCCGGACGCGGCGCCTGTGCCGGTGCCACGCTCAGCCGAGGCTCTGCAGCGTGCGCCGTACGAGCGCCTCGCGGAGCGAGGAGGCCAGCGCGGCCTGCGTCGCCAGCAGGTCGCGTGCCCGGTGCTGGGCGTCGGCACCGCCGGCCTGCAGGACCCGCTGCACCGCCGGCGTCGAGAGATCCATCTCCCGGTCCACCGACGCCTTGAAGATCCGCAGGTGCCGCGGTTCCAGACCCTGGTCGAACATCTGCCGGGCGATGCGCGCCACCTCCAGAGCCTGCGCGTCGTAGAAGTCGATGTCGGCGGCCGGGCGCGGCACCAGGAGGCCGTAACGCGTCAACTCCCGCGCCTGGGAGAGGCTCAGCCCGCTGGCGTTGGCGAGCTGCGGCAGGGTCATGCCGGTCCCGGCGGGCTCCGGCGCCGGCGGGGGTGGGGCGAGGCGCCGGACCCGGTCGCTCACGTCCACGTCGGGCAGCCGCTCGGCCTCCTCGGAGACGCGGGCGCTCCACTCCACACCGGCCATGCGCTCCCTGATGACCCGCAGCGGCAGGAAGTTCTCCCGCTGCTGGGTCAGGATCCAGCGCAGCTTGGCCACGTCGGTGCGGGAGTACTTCCGGTACCCCTTGGCCGTGCGGTGCGGCGCGATCAGCCCCTGACTCTCGAGGAATCGCAGCTTGGAGACCGACACGTCGGGAAAGTCGCTGCGCAGCCCGTTGACGACGTCGCTGATGCCCGCAAGCGGTTCCTCAGCCACCGGCGTACCTCGCATAGGCCGCGCCGTCCATCAGATCGTCGACGTGTGCGACGTCCTCGGGCGCCAGCAGGCACAGCCAGCCGTCGCCGTACGGGTCCCTGTTGAGTACCTCCGGTGTCTCGGCCAGCAGTCCGTTGACGGCCACGACCCGACCCGCCAGCGGTGCGTAGAGTTCGCTGGTCGCCTTGCGGGCCTCGATCTCCGCCATCAGGTCGCCCGCGGAGAGCCGGCTCCCCGGCGCCGGCAGGTCGACGAACTCCACCTCACCGAGCAGATCCTGACCGAAGTCGGTGAGGCCGACACGCACGAGGTGGTCCTGCCCCTCGCCCTCCTGCGCCACCCAGCCGTGATCCTCCGAGTACCGGAGCAGTTCGGGAACGTTCACCGCGGATTTCGGGGGTCGAGGAGTCGCCGCGTCGGCTGCGCCATCACCGTCACGCTAGCCCACCGGCAAACCGGCTCCCGCCATCGACAGCCCCCGGCAACGCCGTCAGCAGTCCCCGGCGGGCGAAGCGCCGGACCCCGTCTCCGATGACCGGGCGAGGGCGCGGCGACCCGCCAGTACGTAGAGGTACGCCCCGTACCAGGCGATTGCGAGCGACGGGATGCCCCACACCCAGCCGGCGATGGTCCAGCCGCCCGATCCGGGAATGTCGGCCTGCCCCAGCAGGAACAGCGGGAACGCGAACATGAGGCCGAAGCTGCCGGCCTTGCCCCAGGCGTTCACACCCAGCCATCCCAGGCGCCGGGAGGCCAGCACCAGGGTGCCGGTCGAGAGCCCGAACTCCCGGACGAGCGCGATGATCCCGAACCACAGGGCCACGTCACCGCTCACGAGCATGGAGATCACCGCCGCGAAGAACATGAACCGGTCGGTGACGGGATCCAGGATGGCTCCCAGCTCGGTTGCCTGATCCAGGCGGCGCGCCAGGTAGCCGTCGACGAAGTCGCTGGCGCCCAGCGCCCCCAGCAGGATCCCCGCGGCGAGGCGGCTCTCGAGACCGAACAGCAGCCAGCAGAAGATCGGTATGCAGCCCAGCCGAAGCACCGTGACCAGGTTGGGGATGGTCCAGATCTGCTGGCGCAGGCTCTCCGGTGCCACGGCAGGAGAGTACCGTGCGGTCCACGACTGCGAGCAGAGCGGGAGGACTCGATGGCGACGCTCTTCACACGGATCCTGGACGGCGAGTTGCCGGGTCACTTCGTCTGGCGCGACGAGCGCTGCGCCGTGTTCCTGTCGATCAACCCGCTCACCGCCGGCCACTCCCTGGTCGTCCCCGTCGCCGAGGTGGATCATTGGCTGGACCTGGATGTCGAGACCAACATGCATCTGACCGCCGTGGCCCACCGGGTGGGGCGGGCAATCATGGAGACATTCGGAACGGAGCGGGTCGCCACCGTGATGGCGGGCTTCGAGGTGCCGCACGTTCATCTGCACGTCTTCGGCGCCGACTCCATGTCGGACCTGGACTTCGCCAACGCCGCGGCGAGCGTCGATCCGTCGGAGCTGGCCGCCGACGCGGCGCGGCTGCGGGAGGCTCTGGGAGGCGAGGCCTGAGGGTCAGCTGCCGGGTGCGGCGCTGACCGCCCCCGAGCCGACGTAGCGGTACACCCGCACCTGCTCGGCGGCGAAGACCCGCTCCCAGCCCCGCTGGCGGAGCGTGGTGTCGAAGCGCTCGACCTCCAGGGAGTCCGAGCCCCACTGCCCGGCCGAGGCGAGATCCAGGGCGATCCACCCCACGCCCTCGACGGCCGACTGGGCGGCGGCGCGCGCCGAGGATCCTGCCGTCTCCAGCTCGAACAGCACGTTCCGCTCCGCCAGCAGCGGCAGCAGGTGCGGCGAGGCACGCACGGCGGCGTCGTCGGGAATCTGCTCAACCGCCGCCAGCCGGTCACCGTCGGCGGCGTCGCGCGTCCATTGCCAGGGCGTGTGGAAGGGCGAGCTGGCGGCGTCCCGCACAAAGAAGATGGCCGAGGCCAGCAGCAGCGTCACGACCAGCCGGCGGTTGACCCGCACGCGCCGCACCAGCATCGCCCCGGCCCGGCGCAGGGCGAAGGTCGTCGCCACCAGCACGAACACCGCCACCGGCACGGTCTCGGCCAGCAGGGCCTGCGGCGCGTCCGAGGCCAGCTGCACGACGAAGAAGGGCACCGCCGGCATGAGGTAGCGCAACTCGACGAGCGGCAGGAACAGCACCGGGGCCAGCAGCGTGACCATCAGCACGAAGTTCTCCTGGGTCACCAGGTTGCCGAGGAACACGTGCGGCTGCCGCAGGATCCCCCAGATGACCTCGGCAGTGCTGGAGTCGCCGTACTCCGCGTAGCGGGCGAGGTGGGGGAACTCGCCGCCGGCCAGCAGAGGCTGGATGGTCTCGGTCGCCAGCAGCGACCACAGCAACCCCACGAACGCCCAGATGAGCGCGGTGCGGGAGTGCCGTCCCGAGATGGCCAGCAGTGACCGGCCCACTCGGGCCGGGACCCTCCACAGCGAGTGCTCGCGATCGATTTCCTCGGCGCCGGTCGCCCGGGGGCGAAGTTCCACCGCCAGGACCACGCCGAGCACCATCACCATCCAGCCGAGTTCCGAGCGGCACGCCAGCACCACCGCCACCAGCAGGCCGAAGGGCGTCCAGCGGGCACCCAGCCCGTAGTAGACGGCGCCCAGCAGGGCGGGCACCGCCAGCGTCTCGGGGTGGAAGCCGGAGAGGTTGGCGTTGTGCAGCGCGGCATACACGGCGTAGGCGAACGCCACGGCCGCCGCCGGCGCAACCTTCAGATCGGCGCGGCGCCGGGCGATGCGCCACAGCGGCACGATCCCCAGCGCCAGGGCGGAGGCCTGGACCACCAGCACGGTGGTGGTGATCGGCAGCCAGCGCACCAGCACCGACAGCGGGTAGATGATGAACGCCCCGTTGCGGGCCAGGTAGTCGCCGCCGACGAGCGTCGAGTGGGGACGGAACCCCTCGCTCACCTGCCAGATGCTCTGGTTGAACAGCGCCAGCTCTGTTCCCGCCTGCAGCGAATGGGCACGGGTCAGCGCCAGGCCCGCCAGCACACCGCCCCCGGCCAGAGCCAGGATCCACGGCAGGACATTGTCCACGGCCGCGGTGTCCAGCCGGGCCTGCCATCGCAGGGTGGCCCGCTCGAGGCGCGACCGCCAGTCCTGCTGTGCCGGATGCGCCGGGACGGCACCCAGGGCGACGGAGAGTCGGGCGCGCGCCACCGGAGACCTCAGGGAGCGAGCGGCTCGATGAGGTGGGCGCTCTTTCGGCGCGGGTTGTTGACCTCCCGGCTGACCGGATGGAAGGTGAACAACTTCGACGGGGCCGGCACCAGCAGGTCCCCGAGCGCCGCGGCGTCGTCGCAGTCGGGGTCGAGCCATTGCTCCCAGGCGCTCGGCGGCAGAACGATCGGCATTCGATCGTGCACCTCGGCGATGCGGTCGTTGGCCGGGCCGGTGATGATCGTCGTCGAGCGCACGGGATCGCCCTCGGGGCGCTTCCAGCGTTCCCAGAGGCCCGCGAAGGCGAGCGGTTCCCCGTCGACCCGGTGGATGTACATGGGTTGCTTGTGCCGCTCGCCCGGGATCGGCACCCACTCGTAGAAGCCGTCGGCGGGGACGATGCAGCGCCGCGCCCGGAAGGGACGGCGGTAGGCCTTGGATTCCGCCACGGTCTCGGAGCGGGCGTTGATCATGCGATTGCCGATCTTGGCGTCGGAGGCCCACGGCGGGATCAAACCCCAGCGCACGGCGGCGAGCGTTCGGAGCCCTTCGTTCACGAGAACGGCGTACACGTCGTTCGTCGGCGCCACGTTGTAGCTGGGTTCCAAGCCGACGTCGGCATCGAGCTCCGCCCCGAAATAGGCGGCTACATCCTCAGCCGGACTCGCCGAGACGTAGCGCCCACACACGCCGCAACGCTACCTGCCGGCCGCGCTCGACAAGCGATGCCGCGCCGTGCCGGCAAGGCTTCCGGGCCGCCCCGCACCGCCCGAAAAATGCTCGTGCCCCGGATCGGACCGGGGCACGAACTGGTTACCGAGGCTGCTGCGCCGGCTTACGCCAGCATGGCGTCGAGGGCCTCCACCGACGGGGCGAAGTAGAACGACCCCGACGCCGGGTTGGAGAAGTCGGTCAACCGGTCGCGCACACCGGTGCCGTCGAGGCCGTACATGGCCCGCAGACGCTCGCGGAACGGGGCCTGCTCCCGGCAGAAGGCCATGAAGTACAGGCCCACGACCGATACGGCGCCATGGAAGGCGTACGGGGTGGAGCGGCGGGCGATCTCGTTGCGCTTCGGCTTGGTGGCGTCCGCGGTGGCTCCCTCGCGGAGTTCCACGTGGCTGAGGTGCGAGAAGTCCTCTTGCGGGTCGAGGCGCTCGCTGTCGGGCTTGGTGCGCCCGAAGACCTTCTCCTGCTCCTCGACGCTCATCTGGTTCCAGCCTTCGAGGTCGTGGACCCAGCGCTGGGCGAGGATGAAGCTGCCTCCCGCGCCCGGCGACCCGTCGGGCACGAGGGCCACCTCGGGCTCGTCCTCGGGCTCGGGGTTGCCGGTGCCGTCGATGAACCCGGTCATGTCCAGCGAGTCGCCCAGGATGAAGGTGTTGGTGTCGCGCGGCACGACCATGTGGCCGGCCAGGGCGGTCCGGGCGTCGTACTGCGTTTGCCAGACCTTGTCCTTGTCGGGGCTGTTCAGCCAGAAGAGCAACTCCTCCTGGGTGCCCTTGGCCTCGCGCCCGCTGCCGTCGGTGGACTCGATGGTGACGAAGTCCTGGAAGTCGTCGGGGACGTCGTCGGTCAGTTCGGCCAGCAGGCCGGGCCCGAGACCCACCACGAGGTTGACGCCGGCGGCATCGGCTGCGGCGCGGGTGTCGGAGACGACGCTCTTGATGTGGTCAAGATCGGCGCCGTCGACTCGACTCAGATGGACGTACCACTGGTGCTGTCCCATTTCGGCGAAAATTGCGGGTTGCGGCGTGGGCATGTCCGACCTCCGTGGCTAGTTGGAACCCTCCCGATTCCGGAGGATCCTAGTCGGGCTGCCGGGATTTGAACCCGGGACCTTTGGTCCCCCAGACCAACGCGCTAACCAAGCTGCGCCACAGCCCGTTCCGGAGGCCTCACTGTACCGGCGGGTGTCCTCAGAACGCCCCCTCCAGCACCTCCAGTTGGCCTTTCAGCACGCAGGCCACGTCGAAGCGCAGGGTCTCGACCGGCGCGTCGTGCCGGCGCAGCCACTGGACGGCCAGGGCGCGGATGCGCTGCTGCTTGCGCCGGTCCACGGCCTCGGCCGGGTGCCCGTACGCCGTGCCGGAGCGCGTCTTCACCTCGCAGAACACAACCGTGCCGTCGCGGCCGAGCACCAGATCCAACTCACCGCCGGTGCCGCGCCAGTTGCGGTCCAGCACCACCCAGCCGCGCTCGGCGTACCAGGCGGCGGCCTTGTCCTCCCCCCAGCGACCGAGCCGTTGCCGACCGGCGGTCATCGGCCGCGCGGGGCGGCTCAGACCACGCGCCGCTCGGGAACCTTCGCGGCCTTGCCGATCCGGTCGCGCAGGTAGTACAGCTTGGCCCGCCGCACGCGGCCGCGGGTCACCACCTCCAGCTCCTTGATGCTGGGGGTGTGGACGGGGAAGGTGCGCTCGACGCCCACGCCGAAGCTCACTTTGCGCACGGTGAAGGACTCGCGCACGCCCGACCCCCGCCGGGCGATCACCACACCCTGGAAGATCTGGATGCGCTCGCGACTTCCCTCGGTGACCCGGACATGCACCTTGACGGTGTCCCCCGGCCGGAAGTCCGGCAAGTCGGTTCGCAGGCTCTGCACATCGACCAGGTCGGTGGGCTGCATGGCCGGTCTCCTATCACGGACACGTCACTCTGGACGGGGGAGGCGGGACGGGGGAAGCGGGATAGTGCAGGATACGGCCGAAGTTCCCCGGCGCCACCGGTCGGCGGGTCCGCTCAGTTCTCGGGAAGCAGATCGAACTCCTCGAGGAGCTCCAGGTCGGCCTCGCTGAGACCGCCGCGGGCGGCGATCAGGTCGGGGCGCTGCCGCTGCGTGCGCGCCAGGGCCTGCGCACGGCGCCAGCGCTCGACGCCCCCGTGGTCTCCCGAGCGCAGCACCTCCGGTACCGCCATGCCGCGGTACTCCGCCGGCCGGGTGTACTGCGGGTGGCCCAGGAGCCCGCTGCTGAACGAGTCGTCCCCGCCCGAGTCGGTGTTGCCCATCACGCCCGGCAGCAGCCGCACGACCGCCTCCAGCACCACCATGGCGGCCACCTCACCGCCGGCGAGCACGTAGTCCCCCACGGATATCTCGTCATCGGCGAGCGCGGTGCGCACCCGCTCGTCGACGCCCTCGTAGCGGCCGCACAGCAACGAGAGCCCGTCGCCGGCGGCGAGGGTCTCGACGGTGGGCTGGTCCAGCCGGCGCCCCGCCGCCGACAGCAGGATCAGCGGTCGGGCCACCCCGGCCTGCTCGACGGTGTCGAAGATCGGCTCGGGCGCCAGAACCATGCCGGGGCCGCCGCCGAAGGGAGCGTCGTCCACGGAGCGGTGCGGATCGGTGGCCACCGAGCGGAGATCCAGCACTCGCAGCTCGAAGACGCCGTCTCTGCGGGCCCTGCCCAGCAGGCTGTGGGAGGCGAACTGCTCGATCATCTCGGGAAAGATGGAGATCACGTCGATCCGCATGGCGCCTCCCCGGTACGTCAGGGCAACTCGAAGAGCCCCGCCGGCGCGTCCACGACGATGCGGGCCGGTCCCCCGTCACCCTCCTCGACCCTCACCACGAAGGTCAGCGGCACCAGCGCGCCGCCTTCGGTGACCAGCAGGTCGCTGGCCGGGTTGGCCTGCACGGCGCTGACCGTGCCCCGCGCCCGGCCGTCGGCGGAAATGACCTCGGCACCGATGAGCCGGTGCACCCAGAGTTCGTCGGGATCCTCCAGCGGCGCGGCGAGCAGCGTGGCGCCGCGCAGCCCCTCGGCGGCGTCTCGGTCCTCGTAACCCTCGAACGCCACCACCCAGCGGCGCTCGAACGGGCGCGCCCGCCGCACCACCAGGGCGACGTCGGCCGTCTGCAGCTCGGCTCCGGGCTCGAGCCGCTCGGTGCGGTTCGTGACCAGGGAGACGACGACCTCGCCCCTGATGCCGTGGGGCCGGTCGACCCGCCCGACCTCCAGCAGATCCGTCGCCGGGCGCACCGGGGGCGCCACGGCCGATCAGGGCTCGACGAAGTCGACGGTGACGCTGCGGCCGTCGTTGACCGCGGCCGCCCGCACGACGGTGCGGATGGCGCTCGCCACCCGGCCGCGCCGCCCGATGACCCGGCCGATGTCGGCCCGGTCCACGTGCACGTCGAGCCGGACGTCCTCGCCGTCGGCGCTGGCCACGACGCGGGCCGCCTCGGGCGCCTCGACCACCGACCGGACGATGTGTTCGAGAACCGCTTGGGCGCGCGGGGCGCCGCCGTCGCTCACGAGGAGGATCCCGCGCTCGCGGCGTCGAGGTCCTCGAGCCGCGAGCTGCTGGGCTTGAACTCGTCCCAAGCGCCGGAGATCTTCAGCAGCTTCTCGACACGCTCGCTCGGCTGGGCGCCGTTGCGGAGCCACTTCAGGGCCTTCTCGTTGTCGATGTTCACCAGCGACGGCTCCTGGCGCGGGTCGTAGTAGCCGATCGATTCGATGAAGCGCCCGTCGCGGGCCGACCGCCTGTCGGTGGCCACCACCCGGTATGTGGGCTGCTTCTTCTTACCTCTGCGCATCAAGCGAAGCCGCACTGCCACGATTCGTCGCCTCCAAAGGAGATTCGCGGCCGGGCCCCGTGGCACCGGCGTCAACGCCTAAGTCTGCCGTGAAATCGGCGCCGTTCCATCTCCGGGGATCGGCGACCGCCTCGCCGGGCCCCCGACCCTCAGCGTCCCGGCCAGCTCAGCGGGCCCGGAGGCTGCGAGCCCGGCGCCGACCCGCCGGCACCGCCGCCGGGGCTCTCCAGCCCCTCCAGCCGCTCGAGCAGGTCGGCGGCCGACCCCCTCCGGGCTCCGCCGGCGGGCGTGACCCGCCCCGAACCCCGGGGTTTGCGACCCTTGGATCCCTTGGAGCGGCGGCGGCCCCCGCCCGGGCGGGCGTTGCGCATCATCTTGCGCGCCGCGCTGAAGTTGCGCAGCAGCTCACCCACCTCGGCGGTCGTGGTGCCGCTGCCGGCGGCGATCCTGCGCCGGCGGGATCCGTCGATGATGGCCGGCTGGGCGCGTTCGCCGGGTGTCATCGAGCAGATGATCGCCTCCATCCTCCCGAGGCGCCGCTCGTCCACGCCGGCCTCGGTCGCCTGCGTCGCCTGCTCGCTCGGCAGGTGGGCCAGCACATCACCCAGCCCACCCAGCTTGCGCATCTGGCGCATCTGCTCGAGGAAGTCGTCCAGCGTGAAGTCGCCCGCCAGGACGCGTTCGGCGGCGCCGGCGGCCTCAGCGGCCTGGCGCCCCTCGTAGGCCGCCTCCGCCTTCTCGGCCAGCGACAGCAGGTCGCCCATTCCCAGGATCCGTCCCGCCAGGCGGTCGGGATGGAAGCGTTCGAAGTCGCCGACACGCTCGCCGGTCGAGGCGAACGCCACCGGGCAGCCCACCGCCGCGCGCACCGACAGCGCGGCCCCGCCGCGGGCGTCGCCGTCGAGCTTGGTCAGGATCACGGCGTCGAGCCCGACGGCCTCGTGGAAGCTCTGGCCGACGCGCACCGCCTCCTGGCCGACCATGGCGTCGAGCACCAGGAAGGTGTAGTGCGGCTGGATGGCCTCGCCGATGGCGCGCACCTCGGCCATGAGGGCCTCATCGACCACCTGGCGTCCGGCGGTGTCGCAGATCAGCACGTCCCGACCGAGCCGGCGCGCCTCCGCGAGCCCCGCCGCTGACACCGCGACCGGGTCGGTCGCCTCGCTGAAGACCGGTACGGCGATCTCGGCGGCCAGGACGCGCAACTGCTCGACCGCGGCGGGGCGGCTCAGGTCGGCGCCCACGAGCAGCGGGCTGCGCCCCTGGCTGCGGAACCAGCGGGCCAGCTTGGCGGCCGCGGTCGTCTTGCCCGAGCCCTGCAGCCCGGCCAGGAGCACCACCGTCGGCGGCCGGGGGGCGAAGCTGATCGACATCGCGTCGGAGCCGAGGGAGCGCACCAGCTCGGCGTGCACGATCCGAACCACCTGCTGGGTCGGGTTGAGAGCGCGGTTCAGATCGGCGGCGAGAGCCTGGCTGCGCACCCGGTCCCGGAACTCCGCCACCACCCCCGTGGCCACGTCGGCCGCCAGCAGCGCCCGGCGAATCTCGCCCATCGCCTCCTCGATGTCCTCCGGACGCAGCCTGCCCTTGCGACGCAGCCGGTCGAAGACGGCGTTGAGGTTGCCGCTAAGCGCCTCGAACATCGGCGTACTCCTCGTCGTCGCCCACGAGCGCGGCCGCAAAGGCGGCGGCGTCGAACGGCACCAGATCACCCAGTCCCTCGCCGAGGCCGACGAGCTTGACCGCCACACCCAACTCGGCCCGCACCGACAGCAACGAGCCGCCCCGGGCCGAGCCGTCCAGCTTGGTCAGCACCGCGCCCGTCACGCCGGCGGCCTCGCCGAACATCCGGGCCTGGGTGAGACCGTTCTGGCCGACCGTGGCGTCGAGAGTGACGAGCACCTCGCGCAACTCGCCCGGCGCCCGCTCGGCCACCCGGCGGATCTTGGCCAGCTCGCCCATGAGGTTGTGGTTGGTGTGCAGGCGCCCGGCGGTGTCGATCATCACCACGTCCGCGCCGGTGGCCGCGGCGTGGGAGGCGGCGTCGAAGGCCACCGCCGCGGGGTCGCCACCGGGGTTGCCACCCACGAGATGCGCGCCCGCCCGCTCCGCCCAGGCGGCGAGCTGCTCGGTGGCGGCGGCGCGGAAGGTGTCGGCGGCGGCGAGGACCACCCGCCGGCCGGCAGCCACCTCGGCGTGCGCCAGCTTCCCGATGGTCGTCGTCTTGCCCGAGCCGTTGACCCCCACGAACAGCCAGACCGCGGGCGAGCCCGAGCGGTCCAGCCCGGCGTCGGGGGCGTCCATGAGGTCGGCGACCCCCGAAGCCAGCAGGGAGCGCAACTCCCCGGGATCGGCGATGTGCCGCTCGGAGGCCTCGGCGCGCAGGCGCTCCAGCAACTGCCCGGTCACCTCCCAACTGACGTCCGCGCCCAGCAGGGCCTCCTCCAGTGCCTCCCAGGTGCCGGCGTCGAGTTGGGGGCGCGCCAGCGCGGCGCCGAGCCGCTCGCCGA
Source organism: Acidimicrobiia bacterium (assembly GCA_009835395.1). Classification (GTDB taxonomy): domain Bacteria; phylum Actinomycetota; class Acidimicrobiia; order Acidimicrobiales; family CATQHL01; genus VXNF01. The sequence goes on along the minus strand of VXXM01000078.1, from coordinate 36,589 downwards.
GAGCCGACCGGGCCTTGGCCAGCCGCGCACGCCAGCGCGGCGCCGGTGGCGGGTCCTCGAATACGTCTTCGGGCAGGTCGCGCGCCGTCGTCACCGGGTCCCGCCCCGCCTAGGGCTCGATCTCGGGCTCGAGCGATTCGTCGGGGACCTGCTCGATGTCCAGCGAGGCGCTCCGGTCACCGAGCGGGATGAACAGGCGGATGAGCTGGTCGCCGCGTATTACCTCCACGGGCACCTCGGTTCCGGGCGCCCGCAGCCGGACGGCGACGGTCAACTCGTTCATCGAAGCCACGGGCTGACCGTCGAAGGCGACGATGCGGTCGTTGATCTGCATCCCGGCGGCCTCGGCGGGCCCGCCGGGGGTGACAGACGCCACGATCGCTCCCGGTTCCCCAAGTTGCGGCGTGTAGCCGGTGATTCCGAGGAACCCGAATCGCACCTCGCGCCCGGCGCGCAACTCCTCGGCGATCCAGATGGCCACCTCGATTGGAGTGGCGAAGCCCACGCCGATGTTCCCGCCGCCGAAGGTGGACCGGATGAGGATGTTCATGCCGATCACCCTGCCCTCGATATCGGCGAGGGCACCGCCGCTGTTGCCGCTGTTGATGGGCGCGTCGGTCTGGATCATGCCCAGCGGCGGCACGTTCTCGCCCCCCAGCACCTGGTTGAGGGCGCTCACCACGCCGACAGTCACGACGTTCTCCATGCCGAACGGGCTGCCCACCGCTACGGCGGTCTGGCCCACCTGCACCGTCGATAGCGGGCCGATCTCCGCCACGGCCAGGTCGAGTGCGGGGTCGATCTGCACGACGGCCACGTCGAGTTCACGGTTCGCCCCCACCACCTTGCCGCCGGTGCGCAGGCCGTTGGCGAGATGCACGATGACGTCGGGCACCTCGCCGCCGAGCGCCTCGGGGATCTCGAGCCGGCCGGATCCCTCGGGCGGAACGACGTCCAGGTCCCCGGAGGGACCGGGCCCGCCCCCCTCGCCGTCGCCGAACAGGTTCAGGAGAGGTTCGGCCTCCTCCACGACGTGCGCCGCGGTCAGGACGAGCCCTGCGTCGTCGTAGATGATTCCCGAACCCTGACCCTGCGTCGTCTGGATCAGGACGACCGACGGCTCCACCCGGCCGGCGGCGAAGACGACGGGCTCCTGTGCCGGCGCGGCCGGCGACTCCGACGACGGCGCCGGAGCCGGACCCGGTTGGGGCGCCGGCGCGGGCTGCGCGGTCTCGACGGGACCTGCCTGATTCACGAGCGGCTGCGGTGTCGCCGGCTGCACCTGCGGCGGCGCCGGCTCGGAGCCCGGCGACGGATCCGGGGCGACGGGAGCACCGAACTGCGGAGCCGGCCCGATCACCTCCGGCGGGCGGACCTGAACGTAGCGAACCACCTCGACGGGCGCGCCCGACGACAGCACGACCGCCACCGCCCCGAGCGCCAGGGCCGCCAGGCTGACGAACACCGCGAACGCCTGGGCGCTGAGGCGCCGGCGGCGCGGCGGGCGGCGGGGCGGCCCGGTGCCCGGAGAGGGGGGCTGGTCACCCCACCCGAGAGTCCAGGCCATGTCGTAGTCCCGCGGCCAGGCGCCACCCGCACCGGCCGGCTCCCCGCCGCCGGCAGGCGGCCCGGACTCCTCCGGGGAGGCTCCGAGCGGCACCCGCCGGTCCTCGAACGGATCCTGTTGCGGATCCGCCGGCGGGATGGGCGCGTCAGGGGCCATGTGAACTCCGTCTCAGGGGCCACGGTCGTCCGGTGGGCGCCATCCACGCTATTGGGGCGGCGCGCCGGAGCCTCAACTCCGCCGCTGCCGATTCATAGAGAGACCGGAACGTTCTCCGCGACGCGGCCGCTGCGGCGAATCCGGGCGCCCGGACTGCTCGCCCCGGTCGCCGGCAGCAGCATCGTGAAGGTGGATCCGAAGCCTTCGGTCGAGGTGAGGCGCGCCTCGCCGCGATGCGACTCGGCGATCTGGCGCACGATCGCCAGACCCAGCCCCCGCCCCTCGGCCGCCGCCTGCCTGCCGCGCTGGAACCGCTGGAACACGCGCTCCTGCTCGTCCGCGGGAATGCCGGGGCCCTGATCCTCCACCGCCACCCAGATCCAGGCGCCCTCACCCCCTGCGGTGATGCGCACCTCCGATCCCGCGGGCGCCACGCTCAGCGCGTTGGAGAGCAGGTTCGCCAGCGCCTGCCGGAGGCTGCCGGCGTCGCCGAGCGCCAGCAGGCCGCTGGGCGCGTAGTGCGTCAGCCTCACGTCGTGGTTGGCGGCGTAGCCCTCGAACTCGGCGGTGGCCTGGCGCGAGAGCTCCCCGACATCCACCAGGGCGAGATGCTGCGGCCGGGTCTCGTGCCGGGCGAAGGTGACCAGGTCGTCGACCACGCGCGACATGCGCTCGGTGGAGCGGCTCACCTGCTCGGCCACGACCCGGTAGTCCTCGGTGGTGGCGTCGGGATCGGCCAGCGTCGTATCCAGGTTGCTGCGGATCACCGCCAGCGGATTGCGCAACTCGTGGCTGGCGTCCTCCACGAAGCCCCGCTGCGCGTCGAAGGAGCGATCCAGGCGGTCCAGCATGGCGTCGAATGTGTCGGCGAGGCGCCGCAACTCGTCGGGAGGGCCGTCCAGGGCGATGCGCTGCGACAGGTCCGTGGCGCTGATCCGCCGCGCCACCGCGGTGATGCGCCCCACCGGCTTGAGCACGTGACCGGCAAGGAACCAGCCCACAACCATGCTCCCGCCGAAGAGGACCGCCAGGGCGAACAGCGAGTAGTCCGCCAACTGCTCCATGGCGCGCTCGTTGGACTGGGTCTCCACGGCCCCCAGCAGTTCCCGGAGGGTCTGCTCGTCGCCGGGCGCCAACTCGCCGCCGAGTTCGGACCGATCCAACCTCAGCGACTGCGAGAGCGACGACTCGTCCAGGTTCCGGGCCAGTCCCCAGTAGATGCCGCCGACCGCGATGGCGCCGAGGCCGAAGAGCAGCACGCTGTAGACCAGCGCCAGGCGGAAGCGGATGGAGCCCAGCGAGCGGTACAGCCGGCTTCCGAACCGTTCGACATAGCCGGCGCGGGTCACGGGCTCAGCCTCGCCGGAGACCTGTCAGGCGGCGGATCAAGGGTACGGGGCCGAATTCGGCGACGCGCCCGAGGAGATGTCGCCCAGCACGTACGCGGGGTCCTCGGGCCCCGACGAGGCGTCCGCAGCATGCGAGCCAACCGCGGCGACCAACCGGTAGCCGGTTCCCACCACCGTCTCGATCGGTGCCGGGCTGCCGGGCAGGCCGAGCTTGCGCCGCAGGGTACCGACGGTCACCCGCACGGTGTTGGTGAACGGGTCGGTGTGCTCGTCCCAGACGTGGTCCAGCAACTCCTCCTGAGAGACGACCTCGCCGGGACGGCTGCAGAAGTACCGCAGCAGCGTGAACTCCTTCGGCGTCAGCGTGATCTCGTGGCCCTGGCGCCGCACGGCGTGCCGGCTCAGGTCCATCTCGATGTCGCCGACGACGAGGCGGGACCCGCGGCGTCCGGCGTCCCGGCGCAGCAGCGCCCGGATCCGCGCCGTCAACTCTTCGAACGCGAACGGCTTGACGAGGTAGTCGTCAGCGCCGTCATCGAGCCCCCCGATGCGGTCCTCGAGGCTGTCGCGGGCCGTGAGCATCAGGATGCGCGGGCGGTGACTGCTCCACGACGGGTCGCGCAGGCGGCGGCACACCTCCCTGCCGTCGACCGCGGGCATCGTCAGGTCCAGGCAGATGACGTCGTAGTCCACCACCGAGGCCTTGGCCAGCGCCTCGGCCCCGTCGTAGGCCTCGTCCACGGCGTAGCCGTCCCGGCGCAGGCCGCGGGCGATCGCTCCTACCAGGTCCTCTTCGTCGTCGGCGACGAGCACGCGCACGCCAATGACGGTACCAATCCGGCCGCGTTGCGTCACTTCCGGCCGCTGCCGCGACCGCTCAGCCGGCGGGCGAAAACCCCGCGCCGGCCGCCTGCAGCGGAAGCGGGGTGTGCCGGCGCTCGGCGATCACCCTGCTGGTGCCGCCCGGCCGCATCGTCACGCCGTACAGGCTGTCGGCGACCTCCATGGTGGGCTTCTGGTGCGTGACCAGGATGAGTTGCGCAGTGGCGCGGAAGTCCTCGAGCAGCCGCAGGAAGCGGTGCAGGTTGACATCGTCGAGGGCGGCGTCCACCTCGTCCAGCACGTAGAACGGGCAGTCCTGCGATCGGAACACCGCGAACAGGAACGCCAGCGCCGCCAGGGAGCGCTCGCCGCCGGACAGCAGTGCCAACCTCCGCAGGTTCTTCCCGGCGGGCTGCGCCTCGATCTCCACACCTGAGTTGAGCGGGTCGTCCGGCTCGGTGAGGGACAGCCGGCCCGCGCCCCCCTCGAAGAGCACGCCGAAGACCGTCTCGAAACTCTCCGCGACCTCTTGGTAGCAGCGCGAGAACGCTTCCAGGATCTCGCTGTCGACGCTCCGGACGAGCTTCTTGAGATCGCGGCGGGCGCTGCGGACGTCCTCGATCTGGGCGGCCAGCTGGTCGTGGCGCTCCCGCAGGATGTCGTGCTCGCGCACGGCAAGGGGGTTCACCGGGCCGATGCCGCGCAACAGTCGCTCCAGTTCGCGGATGCGTTGCGAGGCGGTGACGCCCTCGGGGAGGTCGGGCTGCGCGGTTCGCGTGGCCCGGACCTCGTCGCAGTCGTGCCGGCTGCGCAAGGTCTCCGTGACCGACTCGATGCGCAGCCGGAGTTCGTCCTCGGTGCGCTGGGCGCCGAGCAGTTGCTCGCCGACCTCGGCGACCGAGGTGGCCAACTGCGCACGCGCCTTGCGATCCGCCTCGAGCCGCGCCGCGGTGAGCCGGCCCGCCTCCGCCAGTTGGCGCTGGCGGGCGCGCAGGCGTTCGAGGCCGCCGCGGCACTCCTCGGCGCTGCCGGCGAGCCGTGCCGCCAACTCGGCCAGGACCGCGCTGCGCCGGGCGTCGGCGCCCGCGGAGGCGACCGCCGCCTCGTGACCCTCCAGGCGTTCCCGCAGTTCGTCCCGGCGTTCGGACAGCACCGCACGGCGCGCCCCGATCTCCGACGCCCGCCGGTCCAGCGACCGCCGCTCGGCGTCCAACTTCCCGCGGCGCCGCTGCAGGTCGGCGGCGGCCTCGCGGGCCACCGCCTCGGCGGCTTCGACGGACCGCTGCAACTCCGCCAGCCGGCCGGCCGCCTCGGCGGACGCGTCGACCGCCTCGCTGAGGGCCCGGTCGGCCTCCGCCAGCGAGACCTCGGCGCTCTCCAACCGCTCCCGGGACTCCGCCAGCGCGTCGCCCGTGCCTCCCGGCCGGTGGACGCCCACCCGCCAGCCGGTCGGTGAGAAGCAGTCGCCCGCCGGGGTGACGACGGTTGCGCCGGGATGGTCGGCGACGGCGTCGCAGGCCTCCTGCCAGGTCGGCACGACGACGACCGAGCCGATGAGCCCGTCGAGGACATCGTCGGCGGCAACTCCCCCGCCCCGCACATGGGGGCGCAATGGCCTCCCGACCGGCGGCGGTCCGGAAGCGGCGCGGCTCGGTAGCACCGCGCCGGCTGTCCTCGCACCGACCAGCGCCTCCAGGGCCGGTCGGGCCGCCGCCGGGCCGTCCAGGACGGCTGCGGCGAGGGCATCACCGGCCGCGGCCTCGAACGCCGCCTCCCAGCCCTCCTCCACCGTCACCAGATCGCCGAGCGCACCCAGCACACCGGTGATGCCGGCGAGAACCTCCATGCCCGAGCGCGCCCGCGCGTCGCCCCTCGCCATGGCCAGCGCCTCGACCCGGGCCCGCCACCGGTCGTGCTCGCCGGCTGCGGCGGCCCGCGCCTGCTGGGCAGCGACCTCCGCGGCGACGGCCTCCGTGCAGCGCTCCCCGGCCGCCTCGAGGACGGCACCGGATTCCTCCGTGCGGGCCGCGTGCGCCCGCCCCTCGGCCGCCAGTGCGGCGGCGTCGTCGTCGAGGCGGGCGCGTTCGGCCGACAGCTCGGCCTCGGCGCCGTCCAACTCACCCAGGGCGGCCTCGACGCGGGCGGACTCGTCGCCGAGGGAGGCCAGCAGGTCGCCGGCCAGCCATCCCTGGCGGCGGCGCTCGTATTCCTGCTGGCGCCGGCTGATCGCCCGCTGGGCCCGCTGGGCGCGGTCCTCCAGGGTGGCGAGGCGCTCGCCGGCGGTGGCCAGCGCCACGTGGTCCGGAGCCGACAGGCGCGCCTCGGCCTCGGCGATGCGCCCGTCGAGGGTGACGAGCTCACGGCCGGCCGCGGCGCGGCGGTCCGCCAGGTCGCGCCGCCGGGTCGCCGCCTCGCGCCGGCGCGCCCGCAGCTCGCCGAGCTCGGCTCCGAGCCGGTGGATCTGCAGGGCGGCCAGCTCCGCAGCCAGCGCGCCGTGGCGCCGCGCCACCGAGGCCTGCCGCTCCAGGGGCCGCAGCGCCCGCCTGACCTCGTTCAACTGGTCGCCGAGGCGCGCCAGGTTCGCCTCGGTGTCCTCCAGCCGTCGCAGCGCCTTCTCCTTGCGGACCCGGTAGGCGGACACGCCGGCGGCCTCCTCCAGGATGGCCCGCCGCTCGGCCGGCTTGGCCCTCAGCACGGCGTCGATGTGGCCCTGGGAGACGATCACGTGACGGTGCCGTCCCACCCCGGCGGCGGAGAGCATCTCGGCGATGTCGATCAGGCGGGTCTGGGTGGCGTTGATGGCGTAGGCGCTGTCGCCGCTGCGGAACAGGGTGCGGCTGATGGCCACCTCGTCGAGGTCCAGCGGCAGGCGTCGGTCGGCGTTGTCGAAGGTGAGGGTGACCTCGGCCCGCCCCAGCGCCGCCCGGCCGGGGTTGCCCGCGAAGATCACATCGTCCATCTGCTGGGAGCGCAGAGCCGTCGGGGACTGCGAGCCCAGCACCCAGCTGATGGCGTCCACGATATTGGACTTGCCGCTGCCGTTGGGGCCGACGATCACCGACAGGCCGGGGGCGAGGCTGATCGTCGTGGTCTCGGCGAACGACTTGAAGCCCTTCAGCGTCAGGGACTGCAGGAACACGGCTACACCTGTGACTGTTCGCAGTAGTAGGTCCAGCGCCCCCGGTACTTGACTCGCACGATCGGCCGGCGCGAGCGCGGGCTCAGCCGGCCGTGCCTGCGGAATACGTTGTGATGGTTCTGGTACGCGCCGGGCTCGCCCGACAGCGACAAGAAGTGGTTGTCCTCCAGCGTGGAGCCCCGGTACTTCACGGCGTCGTGCAGCACCTCCACGATGGCTCGCCACAGCCGGCGGATCTCCTGGCGCCCCAGCGAGTCGGTCATCCGGTCGTGGCGCAGCCCGGCGTTGAAGAGGATCTCATCGGCGTACATGTCGCCGACGCCGACGATCGCGCCGGCGTTGGTCAGGAACGCCTTCAGGTAGACGGGGCGGGGCGGGGTCGCCAGCAGGCTCGAGAAGTCGGTCCAGGAGAGCGACGTGACGAGCGGGTCGATGCCCTCGGGCTGCTGCTCCTGCGCCTGCTCGGGACTCAGCAGGCGCAGCCGGGCACCCTCCTTGAAGTCCAGCAGGCGAAGCCCCCCGTACTGCGTGAACGTGATGACGAGGCGCGTGGCGGGATCGACGCGATCCCTGTTGGGTTGGCGGCGCAGGTGGCCGCCGGCGCCGAGGGTGATACCCATGATCTCCTCGTTGTCGAAGGAGAGCAGCAACTGCAGGCCCTGCCGGGAGACCTCTCCGGTGATCTTGGCCCGCTCCAGTCGCTCGTTCAGCTCCTCCGCGCTGTGTGGGGTGACGCTCTCGGACAGCACCTCGACCGCCTTCACCCGCCTGTCCAGGACCTCGCGCTCCAACTCACGGCGCACGACCTCTACTTCGGGTGACTCGATCATGGTGTCCTTGGCGCGTCGTCTCTAGGCCCCGGGGGGCCACCGACCATCTTCGCACCCGCGCCGGGGGAGTCCGGGGATGGCCGATCGGCCGGCGACCCGGCCTCGTAGCGGGCCAGCGCGGCGTGCGCCGCCGCCTGCTCGGCCTGCTTCTTGGTGCGCCCCTCGCCGGCGCCGCAGTCGATGTCGCCGATCATCACGACGGCCCGCCAGGTGCGCTCGTGGTCGGGACCGCTGTGGCTCAGGAGGTAGCTGGGCGCCGCCTCCCCGGCGTGCGCCGCCCGCTCCTGCAGCACGGTCTTGTAGTCGTCCCGCCCCGGATCCCGCGCCACGGTGGCGATGCGCTCGGTGAGCAGCGACAGCACCAGCCGCCGCGCCGGCTCCCAGCCGCCGTCGAGGTACACGGCCCCGATGAGGGCCTCGGCGGCGTCCGCCAGGATGGAGCGCTTGGCGCGGCCGCCGGCCGCTTCCTCGCCCCGCCCCACCAGCAGTTCCTCCCCGAGTCGCAGCTCGCCGGCCAACTCCGCCAGGCAGTCGGCCGACACCACCGAGGCCCGCACCTTGGCGAGTTGGCCCACGTCCAGGTCGGGGTAGCTGATGTAGAGGTGCTCGGAGACGACCACGTCCAGCACGGCGTCGCCCAGCAACTCGAGGCGCTCGTTGGAGGCGGGCCGAGCCCCGCCGACCGGACGCTGCTCGGCCACCCAGGATCGGTGGCGCAGCGCCAACTCCTTCAGCGTCTCGTCGGCGAACCGGTAGCCGATGCGCTCCGCCAGGTTGTCGCCCTCGACAGCAGCCACTCAGCCCAGTCGTGCCTCGACGTAGTCGACCGCGTCGCGGACCGTCCGCAGGTCCTGCAGGTCCTCGTCGTCGATCCGGAAGCCCACGGTGCGTTCGCCGAACTCCTCCTCCAGCGCCTCGACCAGCTCGATCAGCGCCAGCGAGTCGGCGTCGAGGTCGTCGAGGAAGGAATCGCCCTCGGCGATGTCGGCGGGGTCGATCTCGAGGATGTCAGCCAGCCGGCCCCTGATCTGCTCCAGGATCTCCGACCGCGGCATCGGGCTCTGCGAAACGTGGGTCTCCGCCGGCACGGCTGCTGCCTCCTCTCGAGCGCCGGCGCGCCGGGTGGCACGCCGTGGGGAGATCGGATTCTACCCTGTGACCGCGTCGGCGATCTGTGACACGACCCCCGCCGCCGCCAGTTGATGCGACACGCCGATGGCGCTGGCGATCGCCTTGGGGCTCGAGGATCCGTGCGAGATGGTGCACACCCCACGCACACCCAGCAGCACCGCGCCGCCGGTGTTCTCCGGGTCGAAGGTCTCGTAGAGACCCATGAGCGCGGGGAAGAACAGGTCGGCGCCGGCCCGGGCCTCGGGAGAGCTGTCGGCCAGGCCGATGATCTGGCTGGCGATGACCGCAGCCACACCCTCGGCGGTCTTCAGCATCACGTTGCCGGTGAAGCCGTCGGTCACAATGACGTCCGCGCAGTCCAGCAACAGGTCGCGCCCCTCCACGTTGCCCACGAAGCGAGCCCCGGCGCGGTCCTGCCAGCCCGGGTCCTCCAGAAGCCCGAAGACCTCCTTGACCAGGGCCGAACCCTTGCCGGCCTCCTCGCCGATGGACAGCAGCCCCACCCGCGGCTCGGCGGTGCCGAAGGCGGCGCGGCTGTACACCGCGCCCATGCGGGCGAACTGCACCAGCCAGCCGGCGACGCAGTCGGAGTTGGCCCCGCAGTCCAGCACCACGGTGGGCGTCGCCCGCCCGGGCACCGGGAAGAGGCAGGCCACCGCCGGGCGCACGACCCCCTTGATCCGCCCGAAGCGCAGCAGCGCGCTCGCCATGGCGGCCCCGGTGTTGCCGGCGGAGAGCATGGCGCAGGCCTTGCCGTCGCGCACGGCCTCGGCCGCCCGCACCACCGAGGCGTCCTTGAGACGCCGGACGCTGGCACCGGGATCGGCGTCCATGCCGACCACCTCGTGCGCCGGGATCACTTCCAGGCCGCTGCCGTCGAGCTGCTCGGGTGGGCCCACCAGCACCACGCCGAGCCCCTCGCCCGCCGCCATGCGGGCACCCTCGACGATCGCCTCGGGCGCGTTGTCGCCCCCCATGGCATCGACGGCGACCGGCAGCGAGTTCACGACAACCGCAGGGCCGGATCCGGCGTGCGCGCCCTATGCCCGGTGGGCCGAGGTGGGTGATCCGTGCCTTGAAGCGGGCGCACCGGTGCGCGCCCTACGCCCGGTAGGACAGCGGGGCGAATCCGCCTCAGTCAACTTCGATCGCCTGACGCCCGGCGTACCAGCCGCACACCCCACAGACGCGGTGCGGCAGCTTGGCGGCGCCGCAGCGGGGACAGAACGACCGGGCGGGTGAGCCGAGTTGCCAGGCGGCGGCGCGGCGGCTGCGCGAGCGCGCCTTGGAGGTCTTCTTCTTGGGTACGGCCACACCGTGACGGTAGCGGCCTCCTGCGCCGGTTCCTCAGGGTCGGAAATCGTCGAGGGCGGCCCAGCGCGGATCACGCCGGACCCCTGGCGCCTCCCCCTCCTCCGCCGCCGGCTCGCCGTAGTACGAGCCTCCGGCGGGCCCACCGCAGGACTCGTCGCAGATCGGGGCGAGCGGCAGCGTCAGCAGCACCACCTCGCGCAGCATCGGCGCCAGGTCCACGACCTCGCCCTCCAGGGGGAACGTCTCACCCTCCGCCGGTGCGGGCTCGAACACCTCGGTCACCTCCGGCGCCACGGGGACCAGCACCGGCCCCAGGCAGCGCCGGCACTCGAGCTCCCAGCGGGCGTGCACCTCGCCCGAGCAGATGATGCGCCCCGCCTGCGCCTCCAGGGTGAGCTGCAGATCGACGGCGTCCTCGGCGATCGCCCCGCCGCCGACGGCCAGGTCCTCCAGGACTCGCCTGCCCGTCAACTCCCGCCGCCGGCCGGGGGTCGCCAGCAGGTCGGCGACGGTGACCAGGACCGGGCGCGCGCCCGGGCGCGGCTCGCTCACTCCTCGTCTTGGTCGAAGAAGAGCCCGTCGGACTCCTCGGCCTCCTCGGGGCCCGGCGCTGCGGCGGGCGGGATCGAGCCCTGCAACCGCCTGCGTCCCTGCCGCACGTTGTCCAGGGCGCGCTCCATGGCCTCCTCGAAGCGGGCGAGGTGCTCGTCGCAGTAGTCCTCGAGTTCCAGCCGCTGGCGGCGAGCCAGATCCTCGGCCGCCTCGGTGATCCGGCGGGCCCGCACCTCCGCCTGCTTGACGACCTCGGTGCGCTGCACCATGCGCCCCGCCTCGGCCTTCACCCCGTCGATGATCTCCTCGGCGTCGCGGCGCGCCTTGGCCAGGTAGTCGTTGCGCTCCTTGATGAGCCACCGGGCGCTGCGCAGGGCCACCGGCAGCCGGGCCCGGGCGATCCGGATCAACTCCAAGAGGTGGTCGCGGTCCAGCCGGACCTGTGAGGACAGGCTCGAGGCGCGCGCCCCGCTGACGTACCGCTCCAGATCGGCGAGCGCCGCCTCCACGTCCTCGACGACTTCGGGGCCACCGCCGGCGAGCGACTCGAACGGCCCCGGCTCGCCGACGGACCCGCCCAGAGAGGGATCCGACTCGTCGTCGCCGGGTGCGAGGGGATCGTCGTAGAAGCTCACGAGACCGACCGGTTCTCCCTGAGGCGCTTCGCCACCGGGGCGGGCACCATCGAATCCACGTCGCCGCCGAAGCGGGCGATCTCCCGGATGTACTTCGAGGCGATGAAGGAGCTGGCCGACGTGGACGGCAGGAAGACGGTCTGCACGCCGGCCACCTTGCGGTTCGTCTGGGCCATCTGCAGTTCGCTCTCGAAGTCCGACACCGCGCGGAGGCCCTTCACGATGAAGTCGGCCCCCTCCCGGCGGGCCAGGGTCACCACCAACTCGCCGAACATGGTGGTGCGCACGTTCGGGAGGTGCGCGAACGTCTCGTTCAGCATGGCCTCGCGCTGCTCCATGCTGAACAGCGTCTCGCCCTTGGTGGGGTTGCGCATCGCCGCCACGATCACCTCGTCGAACAGTTCGGCCGCCATCTCCACGACCTCTACGTGACCGTTGTGCACGGGATCGAACGAACCCGGATACAGCACGCGGACCACGTCAGTCACTTCCCGCAGGTCCCGCCGAGGTCTCGGTGTCCCCGGCGACTCGACGTCTGGCCATTTGCACAACGGTACTCCCCCGGCGACGCTCGGAGATGACTATCCAGTCCGGGTGGGCGGGCACCGGACGGTCCGATTCGGCCACGAGAATCCCGGCGTCCAGCCGTCCCAGCAGCCGCTCCCAGCCGTGATCGGGAAAGTCGTAGGGCGGGTCGCAGAATGCCACGTCGAAGGACTCGCCGGTCTTGGGCAGCCAGCCGATCACGTCGCCGGTCACGATGCGGCAACGGTCGCCGAAGTCCAGCGCCGCGACGTTGGCACGCAGGATCGCCGCCGTGGGGCGGTGCCGCTCCACGAACGTGACGTGAGCCGCGCCCCGGGAGAGCGCCTCGAGCCCCAGCGCGCCACTCCCGGCGAAGGCGTCGAGCACCACCGCGCCCGCCAGGTCACCGATGCTGCCGAGCGCCCCGAAGATGGACTCGCGCACCCGATCGGTGGTGGGGCGCACCCGGTCGCCGCGGGGAACCTTCAGCCGGCGCCCCCGGGCCTCGCCGGCGATGATGCGCGTCATCGTGCCGTGCCCGTCACGGGCGTGGACCGATCATCCGGCCGGGCCGGGCGGGCGCCACATGAGCGTCAGCGCCACCCGCTCGTCGACGGTGCGCACCTGGCCCGTGGCGGCGAACCCCAGGCGTTCGTAGAAGGTGAGGTTGCGGGAGTTCGAGGACTCCAGGTAGGCCGGCAGCCCCAGCCGGTCGCAGCGGGCCAGCATCGGGGCCAGCAGGCGAGCCCCGATGCCCTCCCCCTGGCGGTCGGGGACCACGCCGATCGCCGCCAGGTGCCAGTGCGGCTCGGGCGGCGCCCGGCGGGCGATCCGGGCGAGGCTGGCCAGCACCACCGGGGCGCGCTCGCCCGCCAGCTCGCCGACCATGCGCCGGAAGTCCTCCGCCGCCTCCGCCGGCAGCTGCGCGGCGCCCGGCGGGTGCCAGCAGGCCGCGCCGGACCCGTCGCCGGTGACGTGCAGTTCGGTGCCCGGCGGCGCGTGGCCGACCATGAAGCTCCACCACGCAGTGCGCCAGGCGGCACGCTTGTCGACCGCCACGCCCTCCAGCAGCCAGGCCTGCAGCGGGTCGGTGGCGAAGGCCTCGACCAGGACGCCGGCCACCTGGGCGGTGCGCTCGCTGCCGACCCGGCGAACCTCCTCGAGCCGGGCCAGCTCGCTGGGTCGCCGCTGGGTACTCATCACCCCATCCTGCCTAGGACTTGTCGAAATAGTCGATGTCGGCGTCGCTGAGCAGCAGGGCGATCTCATCGGCGAGCAGGGAGTCCGGGCCGCCGGCGTCGCAGATCGACTCGGCCGCCCGGCGCGCCCGGGGGATCCAGTCGCGGTCGCGGCGCAGCGAGGCCAGCTTCAGGTCGCTGCGGCCGGTCTGGCGGGAGTCCATGAGCGTGCCCTCGCCGCGCAGGTCCAGATCGACCTCCGACAACTCGAACCCGTCGCTGCTGTCCACGAGGGCCTGCAGGCGCGCCTGCGCCGGCGGCGAGGGGTTCTCGGCCACCAGGAAGCACCATCCCGGCTGCGACCCGCGTCCCACCCTGCCCCGCAGCTGGTGCAACTGGGCGATGCCGAAGCGGTCGGCGCCAAGGATCACCATGACGGTGGCGTTGGCCACGTCGACGCCCACCTCGATGACCGTCGTGGCCACCAGCACGTCCAGCTCGCCACGCCGGAAGGCGGCCATCCGGGGCTCCCGGGCGCTCGCCGGCAGGCGCCCGTGCAGCAGCCCGACGCTCAGGCCCGCCAGCTCGCCGGCGCGCAGCTCCTCGTAGGTTGCCTCGGCGCCGGCGGCCTCCACCTTGTCGGACTCCTCGATGAGGGGGCACACCACGTACGCCTGCCGGCCTGCGCCGACCTCGGTGCGCAGGCGCTCCCACACCGCGGGCTGCTGGAGCGACTCGGTCACCGCCGCGGTGGTGACGCCGGCCCGCCCGGCGGGCAACTCGTCGAGGCGCGAGACGTCCAGATCGCCGTAGACGGTCATGGCGGCCGTGCGCGGGATGGGCGTGGCCGTCATGACCAGCACGTCCGGCAGGCCGCCGCCGGCGCCGTGGGCCCGCAGGGCGGCGCGCTGCTCCACGCCGAAGCGGTGCTGCTCGTCCACCACGGCGAGGCCCAGGGACTCGAACGCCACGCCCTCGCTGATGAGAGCGTGCGTGCCCACCACCATGGGAATGTCCCCCGAGGCGAGGCCGCCGAGGATGCGTTCGCGGCTCGTGGCCCGGGTGCGGCCCGTCAGCAACTCCAGCTGCATCGCCGGATCCCCCAACGCCAGCCGGCCGGCGCGACCGGCTGCACGAACCCCGGCGCCGTCCAGCGAGCGCAGCAGCTCGCTGAGCCCTAGGTAGTGCTGCTCGGCCAGCACCTCGGTGGGCGCCATCAGCGCGGCCTGGCCGCCGCTGCAGACCACCGCCAGCATGGCCATCAGCGCCACCACCGTCTTGCCCGAGCCCACCTCGCCCTGCAGCAGCCGGTGCATCGGCCACGGCTGCGCCAGGTCGGCCAGAATCTCTTCGACGGTGCGGCTCTGGGCGGCGGTCAGGGCGAAGGGCAGCCGCCGGCGGAAGCCCTCCAGCAGCTCGGCGTCCACCTCATGGGCGATGCCGGCGCCGGAGCGCTCCCGCAGGCGCTTGCGCCCCACCAGCACCACCTGCATCCGCAGCAACTCGTCGAAGACAAGCCGGTTCCTGCCGCGGGTCACATCCGCGAAGGACTCCGGGCCGTGCACCAGCCGCAGGGCCTCGTGGCGCCCGCACAGGTCGTGGTCCGCCAGCAGGTCCGGCGGCACGGGGTCGGCGATGCCGCGCTGGTCGCAACGGCGCAGCGCCTCACCCACCATGTCGGCGATCTCCCAGGTCGTGATCGAGGCCTTGGCCGACAGCGGGTAGACCGCGAAGATGCCCCCGGTGCGGTCGCCGACCAGGTCCACCACCGGGTTGGTCATCTGCAGCCCGCCCCGGAACACCTCCAAGCGCCCGTACAGCACCGCCTGCATGTCCTCGCGCAGTTGCTTGGCGCGCCACGGCTGGTTGAAGAAGACGCAGCTCAGGCGGGCTCCCTCCCGGTCGCTCACCTGCACCTCCACGCGGGCGCGCCGGTTGCGGCCCGGGATGGCCCGCACCCGCTCGACGGTGGCCAGCACGGTGGCGTCCTCGCCCACCTTCAACTCGCCGACGGTGGCCTCCCGGCTGCGGTCCAGGTAGCGGCGGGGGTAGTAGGTCAGCAGGTCCCCCAGGTGCGCCACGCCCAGCTCGCCCAGCGCCTTCACCCGGCTCCTGTTGCCGCGCTTGAGGCGCTCCAGTTCGATCCCGGCCAGGTCCCGCCAGGTCAGCGGCGCGGGCGCCTCAACCACAGGTCGGCAGCACCGCCGGGCCCGGCGCCTATTCGACGCCGACGTAGTAGTGGTAGAGGGGCTGGCCGCCGGCGTGCACCTCCAACTCAACGTGCGGCCGGGCGTCCGCCAGCCAGCTCGCCACCGCCTCGGTGTCCGCCTCGGTGGCCTCGGCGCCGCAGATGAGCGTGACGATCTCGTGGTCGTCGCCGACGATCCGCTCCAGCAGGCCGCAGGTGACGGTGACCAGGTCCTGGGCGACGCATCGCACGTCGCCGCCGCTGAGGCCCATGAAGTCGCCCTCGGCCACCGGTCCCGCCGGCGTGACGGCGTCGCGCACGGCGCGGGTCACCTCCCCGGCCGTCACCTCCTCGGCGAGGGCGGCCATCACCTTGCCGTTGCGCGCCGCCTCGGCCTCGGGGTCGAACTCCACCATGGCGCTGAGGCCGGCGGGGATGCTGACCGTCGGCACCACCACCACGACCTTGTCGGTGAGCTCGTGCAGTTGCTGGGCGGCCAGGACGATGTTCTTGTTGTTGGGCAGCACCACGACGCCGTCGGAGGGCGTGCGCTCCACCGCCTCCAGGAGCGTGGCCACCGAGGGGTTCATGGTCTGGCCGCCGGTCACCAACTCCGCCGCCCCCAGCCCCTTGAAGATGCGCCCCACACCGTCGCCGGTCGCCACCGCCACGACCCCCGTCGCGGTGCGGACCGGCGCCACCACGTGGTCGACGTGGGAGACCTGCTCGTGGAGGTCGGTGACCTGGATGCGGTGCGGGCGGCCGGCCTCGACGCCGGCCTCGATGGAGCCGCCGATGTCGTCGGTGTGGATGTGGCAGTTCCACAGCCCGTCGCCGCCGACGACCACGATGGAGTCCCCCAACTGCTCCCAGCGGTCCCGGAAGGCCGCGATCCGGTCGTCCCCGGCGTCCAGCAGGAACATCACCTCGTAGCGCAGGTCGGCCACGTCGCCGGCCCCCTCGATGTGGTGGGGGTCGTCGAGCAGCGGGACGCTCACCTCGGGCGGCTCGGGCAGGGGGCGCCCGTCGACCACGTGCGCCAGGGCGTCCAGCAGCAGCAGCAGGCCCTTGCCGCCGGCGTCCACGACCCCGGCGGTGCGCAGCACCTCCAGCAACTCCGGGGTGCGCTCCAGGCTCTCCCGCCCGGCCTCGATGGCCTCCTCGATCACCTCGGCCAGCGGCGCCTCCCGCCGGGCCGCGGCCGCGGCGGCCGCCGCGACGTCCTTCCCCACCGTGAGGATGGTGCCCTCCACCGGCCGCGCCACGGCGCCGTAGGCCGCCACCGAGGCCGCCTCCAGGCTGCCGGCCAGGCCGGCGGCGTCGATCGTGACCGCCTCGCGCCAGGCGCCCGCCATAGCCCGCAGGAACTGCGACACGATGATCCCCGAGTTGCCGCGGCCGGCGGCCAGGGCGCTGTCGTAGATGGCCTGGCACACCGAGCGCAGGTCGCAGTCGGCGGGGAGGGCATCCACCACCGCCCGCAGCGTCAGCGACATGTTCGTGCCCGTGTCGCCGTCGGGCACCGGGTAGACGTTCAGGGCGTCGATGACCGACCGGTGGGCGGCCAAGGCTTCGCTGTAGCGCCGCATCAGCAGGTCGACGTGATCGGCGGTCAGCCGATCGAGGGGGGCCACGCCGCTAAACAATAGCGAGGGCCGCTCGTGCGGCTCGCCAACCAGCGCCGATGCGACCTCGGTCACACCGGCGAGGTGATCCGTGTTGCACCGGCGCGCTGGCGACTACCCTGCGGGCACGCTCGGCGGGGACCTCGCCGGGCGCTGTCACATATCGGGGACACCGGCCCGGGGAGACCGACGCATGCAGGGAGTCATCAAGTCATACGACCCTGTCACCGGTGACGGCGTCGTGGTGCGTGACACCGACTTCATCGAGTGCGATCTCGCCGAGGGCGCCCTCGAGGGATCGGTGTTCCGCTTCCTGCGCCAGGGCCAGAGGGTGATCTTCGACCTCGACGACGACGGCCGCGCCACCGCCCTGCGCCTCGGCAGCGAGGTGGACATGGGCACCCCGACGCACCTCTACTGAGACCGACGGCGCCGTGCTGCGAGCAGCCCCATGACCACGACCGACGTCAGAGCCGCCACAACCCACCAGCGCCTCCTGGACTGGGTGGAGGAGTGCCGGCAGGTCCTGCAGCCCGACGACGTCCACTGGTGCGACGGCAGCGAGTCCGAGTGGGAGCGGCTCTGCACCTTCCTGGAGGCCTCGGGCACGTTCCATCGGCTCAACGGTGACCTTCGCCCCAACAGCTTCCTGGCGCGTTCGGATCCCGCCGACGTCGCCCGGGTGGAGGATCGCACCTTCATCGCCTCGCGGGACCCCGAGGACGCCGGGCCCACCAACAACTGGCGCGCCCCGACCGAACTGAAGGCCGAGCTGCTCGAGCATTTCAGGGGGGCAATGGTGGGCCGGACCATGTACGTGATCCCGTTCAGCATGGGGCCGCTGGGATCGCACATCTCCCAGATCGGCGTGCAGCTCACCGACTCGGCCTACGTGGTGGTGAACATGCGGATCATGGCGCGCATCGGCGACGAGGTGCTGGCCCAGCTCGGCGACGACGGCGACTTCGTACCGTGCCTGCACTCGGTCGGGCACCCGCTGAGTGACGGGCGCCCCGACGATCCGTGGCCCTGCGACGCCGGCAACAAGTACATCGCCCACTTCCCCGAGACTCGGGAGATCTGGTCGTACGGATCGGGCTACGGCGGCAACGCCCTGCTGGGCAAGAAGTGCTTCGCCCTGCGCATCGCCTCGGTCATGGCCCGCGACGACGGCTGGCTGGCCGAGCACATGCTGATCATGAGCGTCACCCCGCCGGGGGGGCCGAAGTACTACGTGGCCGGGGCCTTCCCGTCGGCCTGCGGCAAGACCAACATGGCCATGATGGTGCCGACGCTTCCGGGCTGGAAGGTCGAGACCCTGGGCGACGACATCGCCTGGATGCAGTTCGGCGACGACGGGCGCCTGTACGCCATCAACCCCGAGAACGGCATCTTCGGGGTGGCGCCGAACACCTCGCGCGCCACCAACCCCAACGGCATCGACACGATGTGGGGCAACTGCATCTTCACCAACGTGGCCGCCACCGCCGACGGCGACGTGTGGTGGG
The DNA here is from genome assembly GCA_009835395.1 of Acidimicrobiia bacterium. Taxonomy (GTDB): domain Bacteria; phylum Actinomycetota; class Acidimicrobiia; order Acidimicrobiales; family CATQHL01; genus VXNF01. Next base: position 18,070 of record VXXM01000078.1, on the reverse strand, counting down.
AGAACCTCACGCCCACCCCGCCGGAGGGGCTCACGGACTGGCGCGGCCGACCCTATGCGCCCGGCTCGGAGGAACCGGCGGCGCATCCCAACGCCCGCTTCACCGCGCCCGCCTCCCAGTGCCCCTCCATCGCAGCGGAATGGGAGGACCCCGCCGGCGTGCCGATCTCGGCCATCGTCTTCGGCGGGCGCCGGGCACGAAACGTCCCACTGGTCACCGCAGCCCGCGACTGGCGCCACGGCGTGTTCCTGGGCTCGATCCTCAACTCCGAGACCACCGCCGCGGCCAGCGGCGCCGTCGGCAGGGTGCGCTTCGACCCCTTCGCCATGCGGCCGTTCTGCGGCTACAACATGGGCGACTACATGGCCCACTGGCTGGATGTGGGCGCCGCCCGCAACCCCTCCCGCCTGCCGCAGATGTTCTGGGTGAACTGGTTCCGGCGCGGCGACGACGGGCGATTCCTGTGGCCGGGCTTCGGTGACAACTGCCGCGTGCTGCGCTGGATCGTCGAGCGGGTGGAGGGGCGCGCCGAGTCCGTCGAGACCCCGCTGGGACTCAGCCCGCCGCCCGGTGCCCTCGACCTGTCCGGGCTACAGGTGCCGCCGGAGGACATGGACGAGCTGCTGTCGGTGGACCGGGAGGCCTGGCGAGGTGAGATCGACCTCATCCGGGAACACTTCGCCGGCTTCGGCAGGCACCTGCCGGGGGAACTCTGGGAGGAACTGGCGCTCCTGGAGAAGCGGCTGGAGGACTGAGCCCCCTCAGATCTCCACGACGGGGCAGGTCAGCGTGCGCGTGATGCCCCCCACCGCCTGGATCCTGCTGATCACCATGCGTCCGAGGCTGTTCATGTCGGCGGCGGTGGCCTTCACGATCACGTCGTAGGGGCCGGTCATCACCTCGGTGGCCTCCACGCCCTCCATGCCCCGGATACTGCGCGCCACGTGCGCCGCCTGGTCCATCTCGGTCTGGATGAGGATGTACGCACTCACCGACATCTCGACCTCCTCCGCAGTGCGGTGACGGGACAATCGTAGGTGCCTGACGCGTTCGTGGCCCGGCGCCGGCCGGGGCCCGGCCCGGGGGGGGGGGGGGGGGGGGGGGCGCAGGCGGGGGGGG
>VXXM01000078.1:0-16941 GCA_009835395.1 Acidimicrobiia bacterium | reverse complement strand
CCCCCCCCCCCCCCCCCCCCCCCCCCGCCGGGGTGCCGCTCCCCCCGGGCGCGCCCCCCGCGGGGCGCCCCCCCCCGCCCGCCCCCCCCCCCCAACGGGGGGAGGGAGGGAAGGGAGAGACTCAGGCGGCGGTCGCCTCGATGGTACCGGCCGAGCCGGTGCCGACCGGCACCTTGCGGGGCTTGGCCTGCTCGGCGATCGGCACGGTCAGCTTCAGCACGCCGTTGACGTAGTCGGCCTGCACAGCGTCGCGGCCGAGCTCGGGCCCCAGATGCAGCCGGCGTCCGAACACGCCGTGCCGGCGCCCGGCGCTCACGACCGCGGCGCCCTCGCCGGCGGGCGCCTCGCGCCGCCCGGTGATGCTGATCTCGCGGCCCTCGACGGTGATGTCGATGTCTTCGGGATCGGTGCCCGGCAGATCCATCCACACCTCCACCCGGTCCTCGAACCGGTAGACGTCGTAGGGAGCCGCGAAGGTCTCGGTCATGGGAAAGGCCAAGGGAGCGAGACGCTCGAACAGGCCTGGGGTGATCGTCCTCGGGAACATCGTGTTACTCCTCTCGGTTCCTCTTCGGCTGTCGCCCGCACCCGTCGGGGCGCGAGCGGTGCAATGTGTTCAACACGCCGGCGGCGGGAATATTCCCGGCGGCAGCCGGCTCAGCCGATGATCATCGTCCTGATCACGAGCCCGGTGATGAACAGCCCACCCCAGCCGTAGAGCAGGTAGCGCCTCGCCCTCGCCACCTGGGAGCGGTAGCTGAAGAGGATGCCGAGCGCGGCGAGGGTGACGAAGCCGTAGAAGGTGTGGATGCCGGGCACCTCCCGGCCCTGACCCGCCATGAGCCCCACCCCGAGCGCCACCTCCACGGCCAGCAGCACCTGGGCGAGGGCCACGAACCACCACAGGGCGCGCCCGCGCAGCCGCTCCAGGCGGTGCGCGACGAGGGCCCAGACCGCCGCTGCGCCGTTGCCGGCCAGGGCGACCCAGGCGAGCGTGCTGTGCGCCCCCGAGAGCGAGCCGAACCCCACCGTTGCCTCAGCGGCTGCGGGCGGCGCCGACCGCCCTCAGGCGAACAGGTCGAGCGCCTGCGGGCCGTTGCGCGGCCGGTCGGGACGCACGAACCATTCGGTGCCGAAGGCGGCGGCGAAGTCCCCCTCCGGCAGGTTCAGGAAGAAGGATTCCGCCCCGATCTGGCTGGCGTGGGCGGCCATGGCGGCCCGCTTCAGATCCAGCACGCCGGTGACGTCCACGGCGTGGGTGATGTCGGCGTCGGGCAGGCCGAACTCCTCGCTGTCGACGCGCTCGGTGCGCTCGGCGTTGACCGGCGTGCCGGCGCGTTCGGCCGCCTCGACCATCTCGCGGGCCCGGTCGCGGTTCATCGTCGCCCAGTAGACCCGCGGCGTGCCCGCCAACTCGGCCGCCCGGGTGCCGACCCGGTGAACGGCCACGTGGTCGGGATGGCCGTAGACGCCGTGGCTGTCGTAGATGGTCAGCACGTCCGCGCCCTCGGTGGCCAGGATCCCCGCCAAGCGCCGGGCCGCCTCGAACTCGTCGGCCTGCCAGAACGAGTCGGGGGCGTCGTTCTCCGGCGCTCCGGCCATGCCCGAGTCGCGGTAGCCCAGGAACACCACGCGGTGGCAGCCCAGCACGGCCGCCGAGTCGCGGGTCTCCCGCTCGCGCCAGGCGCCGAGGTCCTCGCCGTCGGGCACGACGCCGGGGATCTGCTCTCCCTCCTCGCCCCGGGTGGCCAGCACCAGCACCACCCGGTGGCCGGCCGCGGCCGCCTTGGCCATGGTGCCCCCGGTGGCGATCGCCTCGTCGTCGGGGTGGGCGTGGAAGCAGACCAGGGTCGCCACGGCGCTCAGGCTACGGAGCGGCGGGCGCGATGGGCCGGGCGCGCAGCCTCAGGCGATGACGCCGCCGGCGCGCAGCGTCGCCACCTCGCCGGCGCTCAGTCCCAACTCCGTGAGAACCTCGTCGGTGTCGGCGCCGGGATCGGGCGGCGGGCGGCCCACCGTCGACGGGGTGCGGCTGAAGCGCGGCGCGGGAGCAGGCTGGGTGACGCCGTCGACCTGAACGAAGTTCTCCCGGGCCTGGCTGTGAGGGTGCCGGGGAGCTTCGGCGAAGTCCAGGACGGGGGCCACGCAGGCATCGCTGCCGTCGAAGACGGCGCACCACTCGTCGCGGGTCCGGGTGGCGAAGGTCGCCGCCAGGGCGTCGCGGGCCTCGGGCCAGCGGGCCCGGTCGTACTGGTGGGGAAGCCCGGCCGGGTCGAGTTCGAGCAACTGCAGCAGCTCGGCGTAGAACTGCGGCTCCATGGGGCCGACGCTCATGTAGCCCCCGTCGGCACACTCGTAGACGCCGTAGAAGTGGGCGCCGCTGTCGAAGATGTTGGTGCCGCGCTCGCCCCACCACCCGGCACCGTGGAGCCCGTAGACGGCCGTCGCCAGCAGCGCGGCCCCTTCGGACATGGCGGCGTCGATGACCTGGCCCACACCCGAGCGCTGGGCCTCGAGCATCCCGGCGACCATCCCCAGGGCCAGCAGCATGCCGCCGCCCCCGAAGTCCCCGATGAGGTTCAGCGGCGGGACCGGCGGTCCCCCGAGTGTCCCGATCGCCGACAGCACACCCGACAGCGCGATGTAGTTGATGTCGTGGCCGGCAGTGGGCGCCAGCGGCCCGTCCTGGCCCCAGCCGGTCATCCGCCCGTAGACCAGGCGGGGGTTGCGGGCCAGGCACGGCTCGGGGCCGACACCCAGACGCTCGGCCACGCCCGGGCGGAAACCCTCGATGAGCCCGTCGGCACCGGCGACGAGGCGCAGCACCAGCTCCTGGCCCTCCGGGTTCTTGAGATCCACGCCGACCGAGCGGCGGCTCCGGCGCAGGATCCCCCCGGAGAGCGCCCGGTATTCCGGGTTCGTCGCCGGGACTGCCCGGTCCACGCAGATCACCTCCGCGCCCATGTCGGCCAGCATCATGGCGGCGAAGGGACCGGGACCGATCCCGGCCAGTTCCACGATCCTGACCCCTTGCAGTGGGCCCATCGGGGCCTCCTCTCGGTCGGTTGCACCACCGGACCGTCGCGGCCACTCAGAGCCGCCGCAGCAGGTCCTGCTTCTTCTCCTCGAACTCGGACTCGGACAGGATTCCCAACTCCACGAGCTCCCACAGCTTGCGGATCTGGTCGGGGATGTCGAGCGAGGCCCCGTAGGGGTCGTCACCGGCCAGCGCTTCCGGCGCCCGCGGCTCGGAGTCGGCGATGGCCTGCTGCTCGGCTTCGCGCTGCAGGCGGTACACCTCGCGGCACACAACCGCGGGGCGCGGAACGAACGAGAGCCTGCGCACGTGGCCCTCCACCACCGAACGCACCCTCAGCGTTCCCACACCCAGCAGGCGCTGCCACATCGTCTGGCTGGCGTCGACCTCGTCGACGAGGTGGAGGCTCAACTCGATGCCGCGCCAGCGCGGCACGCCCTTCCAGTAGACGATCCGGCGGTCGGTCACCAGGTAGTACGTGTTCGCCCAGCGGACGAGCCGGATGCCCGTGGCCACCGCCGACACGCCGGCCATCGCCCCGATCACGGCGATCGCCGGCAGGGGGAAGTCGTCCACCACGACGGTGACGCAGAGGATCGCCACGATCAGCACCACGAACGCGCCGGCCTGCGCCGCCAGGTAGGTCCAGTGGGGCCGGGTCTCGACCGCCACCTCCTCGTCAACCGAGAGCAGCCGGACGGGAAACGCCACGCCGCCATCGTACCGAGGCCGCCGAGCGGCGCCGGGTGCCCGCGGCGTCCGCGGGCTCAGTCCCAGCCGAGTTCTTCGAGCCGCTCGTCGTCGATGCCGAAGTGGTGGGCCACCTCGTGGATGACCGTGATCCGGACCTGCTCGACGACCTCGTCCTCGTCGTCGCAGAGGGCGCAGATGGGCTTGCGGTAGATGGAGATACGGTCGGGCATGATCATGCCGCCGTAGTGCTCGCGGTCGGTCAGCGGGATGCCGTCGTAGAGGCCCAGCAACTCGGGATCCTCGGGCGACTGGTCCACCACGAACACCGCCAGGTTGTCGATGGCCTCGGCCAGTTCGTCGGGGATCAGGTCGAGCGCCTCGGCCACGAGGGCCTCGAAGCGCTCGTGCGGCACCTCCACGCCGCCAAGCTAACCGTGGCGGTCCGAGCAGCGCTGCCGCCCTCGATCGTCATTCCGGCGAAGGCCGGAATCCATCTTGCTGCGGAGGTCCGGGCAGGGGCGCCGGACCGCGTGGGAGGCGTTGGGTAGCCTCCGGGACCGTAGGCCCCGCCCCCAACCGGCACGCCAAGGAGTCTCCATGGACGAGTTCCCGGTCGCCACGAGCCCCGCACCCGGCTTCATGAACGTGGACTGGGAGCAGCGGGTGGACTTCGAGCGGCTCCGCTCCTGGCGGCTGCGGCGCGTCCGTGAGCAGTTGGAGGCCTTCGAGCTGGGCGCGCTGTTGCTGTTCGAGACGTCGAACATCCGCTACGCCACCAGCACCCACATCGGCTACTGGGCCTTCAACAAGGGGGAGCGCTACGCGCTGGTGACCCGCGACGGCGGGCCGTGGATCTGGGACTTCGGCTCGGCGGCGCGGGCGCACCGGCTGCAGTTGCCCGACCTGTACGACGAGGAGAACTCCCGGGGCGGCAACACGGGGCTGCAGGGAGCGATCGCCCCGAGCGCGGGCCTGCACGCCGCCGCCATGGCCGAGATCCGCGACGTCCTGGCCGATCAGGGCCTGGCCGGCGCGCCCGTCGGCGTGGACATGGCCGAGACCTCGATCTTCCTGGAGCTTCAGGCCCAGGGATTCGAGGTGCGCGACGGCCAGCAGCCGATGATGATGGCGCGGGAGGTCAAGAGCCCCGACGAGGTCATGCTGCTCACGCAGGCCTGCGCCATGGTCGACGGCGTCTACCAGCACATCTTCGAGGCGCTCAAGCCGGGCATCCGTGAGAGCCAGATCGTGGCGCTGGCGACGGCGTACCTCTTCGATGTGGGCGCCGAGACCGTGGAGGCCGTCAACTCGATCGCCGGGGAGCGCTGCAGCCCGCACCCGCACGTGTTCTCCGACCGCCTGCTGCGCCCCGGCGATCAGGCCTACTTCGACATCATCAACGTGTTCAACGGCTACCGCACCTGCTACTACCGGACCTTCGCCGTCGGCCGGGCCAGCCAGCCTCAGCGGGACGCCTTCAAACAGGCGCGGGAGTGGATGGATGCGGCCATCGCCCTGGTCCGCCCGGGGACCACGACCGACGAGATCGCCAGGGTGTGGCCCGAGGCGCACGAGTACGGCTTCGAGAACGAGATGGAGGCCTTCGGGCTGCAGTTCGGCCACGGCGTTGGGGTCGGGCTGCACGAGCGGCCGATCATCAGCCGGCTCAACTCGCTGACCGAGCCCATCGAGATCGTCGAGGGCATGGTCTTCGCCCTCGAGACCTACGCCCCCGCCACCGACGGGCGCTCCGCGGCCCGCATCGAGGAGGAGGTCGTGGTCACCGCCGAGGGACCGCAGGTCATCACGCTGTTCCCCTGCGAGGAGCTGATGGTCGCCAACGCCTACTAGACGGCCACTGCGCATGAAGGCAGCCGTCTTCCACGGCCGGGGTGACGTCCGTCTCGAGGATCTCCCGCGGCCCGAGCCGGGTGACGGTGAACTCCTTCTGCAGGTGACCGGCGTGGGGATCTGCGGGACCGACGCCTCGGAGTACGCCGCCGGGCCGCAGATGTTCCCGATCCACCGCGCCGACCCGGTGACGGGCCACAGCGGGCCGATGGTGCCGGGCCACGAGTTCGCCGGGGTCGTGGTCGGGACTGGGCGGGGCGTCCTGGGATTCGCCGAGGGCGACCCGGTCGCCTGCGGGGCGGGCATCTCCTGCGGGACCTGCGGAGCGTGCACCGCAGGGCGCTCCAACCTGTGCGAGCACTATTGGACCGTGGGGCTGCAACGCGACGGCGCCCTGGCGGAGTTCACCGCCGTGCCCGCCGCGGCGTGCGTCAACCTGGCGGAGCGGACGCTCGCTTCGGACGTCGCGGCGATGGCGCAGCCCATGTCGATCGCCGTGCATGCGGTGTCCAGGGGCCGACTGGGGGCCGGCGAGGATGCCGTGGTTGTGGGCACCGGCGGGATCGGCGCCTTCGTCACCTATGCGGCGGTGAGGTGCGGCGCGGCGGTGACCGGCGTTGATCTGGACCCCGACCGGCTGGCGGTCGCGGCCGCCCTGGGGGCGAGCGCCACGGTGACCGCAGAGCCCGGCATCGCGCTGGGGGATCTGCTGGCGGGCTCCTCCCCCACCGTCGTCTTCGAGTGCACCGGCGTGCCGGCCATGGTGGCCGAGGCCGCCGACCTCGTGCGTCCCGGAGGCAGGGTCGTTGTCGTCGGACTGCAGGAGGCGCCCATCGCCGTCGACCTGCGCTCGCTGGCGCTGCGGGAGAAGGAGTTGATCGGCACCCTGGCACACACCTTCGGCGGCGACTTCGGCATCGCCGTCGAGATGCTGGAGTCCGGGGGCGACGTGTGGCGGCTCCTGGCGCCGTCGGTGCTCCCGCTCAAGGACCTGGTGACCGGTGGCCTGGCACCGATGGTCGCCGGCGACCCGACGCCCATCAAGACCCTGTTCGATCCGCGGATCGATGCGCCCCGCCCAATGGTGACGGGCTGAGCCCTCTGATCCGCGCCTGCCAGTCACCGAGAGCACGGAGGCCCCATGACCGATGCCACGACACCGACTGATGCCGCCAGCGCCGGCGCCTCGTCCGGAGTAGGGGTCGGATTCTCCGGCCTGGGGCGCATGGGCCGGCTGATGGCCGCCAACCTGCACGCGGCCGGCTTCGACCTGACCGTCCACAACAGGACGCACTCCCGCGCCGAGTCGTTCGCTACCGCCACAGGCGCCAAGGCGGCCGCCTCAGGACGCGAGCTGGCCGAAGCCGCCTCGGTCATCGTCACGATGGTCGCAGACGGGCCGGCGCTGGCGAGCCTCATCGAGGGCCCCGACGGCATCGCCGCGGGGCTGTCGGCCGGGGACATCGTCGTGGACATGGGCACCAGCGGCCTGGAATACACGCAGCGGGCGCGCCGGACCGTGGAGGCGGCCGGCGGGCACCTCGTCGAGGCGCCGGTCTCGGGCAGCACCGCCGCCGCTGAGGCCGCCACGCTGCTGGTCATGACGGCCGGCGACGCCGCTGCGGCGGCCGCTGCCGGGCCGGTGCTCGGGGCGATGTCGGCGCGGATCCTCCACGTCGGCGGGCCCGGGGCCGGCGCCGCCTTGAAGCTGGCCGTCAACTCGGCGCTCTTCGCCATCATGGGAGCCGTCGGCGAGTCGCTGGTACTGGCCGAGCGGGCCGGCGTTCCCCGCGAGTTGGCCTACGAGGTGTTCGCCTCCTCGGCGATCGCCGCGCCCGTGGTGAAGTATCGCCGTGCGGTCTTCGAGACGCCGCTGGAGGTCCCCGTCAGCTTCGCCCTGGATCTGGCCATCAAGGACCTCGACCTGACGCTGGCGCTGGCGGAGGCCGTCGGCGCACCGATGCCCCAGGCCGAAACGAACCGCGCCGTGCTGCGCGAGGCCTCTGCGGCCGGACTCGGCGACGCCGACATCGGCCAGATCGCCGTCCACCTGCGCGGTGGCCCCTAGCCGCGACCGGCGTCTCCTCGGCCCGGCCGGCGGCCACGCGGCGCGACCGAGGTTTCCTCCGGCGGCGGTCCCTAGGAGTCCAGGCGCCGGACGACCAGGTCGGCGATGTGGTCGCCGATGGCCAGGGAGGCCGTCGCCGCCGGGGACGGGGCGTTCAGGACGTGCACGAAACCCGGTGATTCCTGGATGGCGAAGTCGTCCAGCAGCCGGCCGTCGGGTCCGACCGCCTGGGCCCGCACGCCGGCGCCGCCGGGCAGCAGGTCTGAGCCTCGGACCTCCGGGACCAGCGCCCGGGCCGAGCGGGCGTAGGCCCGCCGGATCCGCGACCGCCAGAACTCGGCGCCGCCGGCGCGCCAGTGCCGGGCCACAAGACGCCAGAATCCGCCGAAGCGCAGCATCTCGGCCACATCACCGAGGTTGGGGCGGCCGTCCCGGTAGTGCTCCCGTCCCAGCGCCAAGACAGCGTTCGGTCCCACCTCCACCGTGCCGTCCACCCGGCGGGTGAAGTGCACGCCCAGGAACGGGAACGTCGGGTCGGGTACCGGGTAGATCAGCGAGCGGCACAGCGCGGCGGCCCGCTCGCCGAGGCGGTAGTACTCGCCGCGGAACGGCACGATCCGAACCTCCGGGGCGGCGCCGGCCAGGCGGGCCACCCGATCGCTGTGCAGGCCCCCGCAGTTGACGACCAGGCGGGCCTCGCAGCTCCGGCCGCCGGCATGCAGCCGGACCCGCTCGGCGACCTCGACGGCCTCCAGCGGGGCGCCGGTGCGCACATCGCCGGCCAGACCGGCGGCGATGCGGCGGGCCACGGCGGCGAAGTCCACCGACGCCGCCCCGGGCACAGCCAGGGCTGCCACGCCGCCGGCATGGGGCTCCAGCTCGCGCAGCTCCCCGGGGCCGATGCGGCGCAGACCCTGCACCCCGTTGAGCGTGCCGCGCCGCTGCAGTTCCTCCAGCCGGGGGATCTGCGCCTCGGCGGTGGCGACGACCACCTTGCCGCCGCCGCGGAACGGCAGCCCCATCTCCTGGCAGAACTCGGTCATCGCTCGGTGGCCCGACACGCACAGTTCCGCCCGCAGCGACCCCGGCGTGTAGTACAGCCCGGTGTGCAGCACCCCGCTGTTGTGGCCGGTCTGGTGGGTAGCGGGCTCGGGCTCCTTCTCGATGACCGCCAAGGCCAAACCCGGCAGCCGCGCCGCCAGCGCCCGCGCCGTGGCCAGCCCCACGATGCCCGCGCCGACCACGACCACGTCGTAGCGAACGCTCACACCGCTCCCGCCTGCCGCACTCCCCGCCGAGCCATCGCGGCGCCACGCTAACCGTGCGTCGATCCACTCCCCGGCGATCCGTCAGCACCGCTCCCACAGTCCGTCATCCCGGCGAAGGCCGGGATCCAGATGCGCCGCACGCCGGCCTGCACGAGCGGACGCTGTCCCAGCGCTTCGGTAGCCTCCGGAACCGTGAGCAGCGGCCCCGATTCCGCCCTCGCCGATCCCGCTGACCGGCACGCCGGCGGGCCCGACGGCGACGCCGCCCACCTGCTGGCCGACCTGGACGAGGCGCAGCGCCTGGCGGTCACCACACCGGCGGCGCCGCTGTGCATCCGGGCGGGGCCGGGCAGCGGCAAGACCAGGGTCCTCACACGGCGCATCGCCTACCGGATCGCCACCGCCGACTGCGAGGCGCGGTTCTCGGTTGCGGTCACCTTCACCCAGCGGGCCGCCGCCGAACTGCGGGCTCGCCTGGCCGAGTTGGGGATCCGCGACCGGGTGGCCGTCGGCACCTTCCACGGCCTGGCGGCCCGGCAGCTGCGCCGCCACGCCGAGGACGACGGCCGCTCCGCCCCGGACATCCTGGCCGATCCCTCCCGCCTGCTCGGCGACCTGCTGCGAGGCGGCGAGTCGCCCCACGCGCTTCAGGCCGAGCTGGACTGGTGCGCCGCCCAGAGCGTGCGGCCGGCGGACTACGCCGGTGCCGCCGCCGAGGCCGGCCGGCGGCCACCGCTGGCGCCCGGGCGCCTCGCCGAGCTACTCACCGCATACGAGCACAAGAAGCGGCGCCTGGGTCTGGCGGACTTCGGCGACCTGCTGAGGCTGGCCGCCGAGCGGCTCGAGGGCGACCCCACCACCGCCGAGGCCTGGCGCTGGAGCCGCCGCCATTTCTTCGTCGACGAGTTGCAGGACCTCAACCCGGCGCAGCTGCGGCTGCTGCGGGCCTGGCTCGGCGACCGGTCCGACCTGTGCGCCGTGGGCGACCCCGATCAGGCCATCTTCGGCTGGAGCGGCGCCGACCGGCGCATCCTCGACGACTTCGCCGAACTGTTCGCCGGCGCCACCGTCGTCGACCTGCGGCGCAACTACCGCTGCAGCCCGGCGATCGTCGCCCTGTCGGCGGTGCTGCGCGACGAGGGCATCCCCTCCGGCACCGCCGCCCGGCCCGGCGAGGCCACGCCCGATCCTTTCTCCACCCCCGCCCCGCTGATCGTGGCCTACCCCGACGAGGTCGCCGAGGTCGCCGGCGTGGCCAGGGCGGTTCGCGGCGCCCAGGCGCCCGGCGACCGCTGGTCCGCCCAGGCGGTGCTCGTCCGGACCCGCCGCCAGGTCGCCGCCATGAGCAAGGCCCTGGAGAGCGCGGGGGTGCCGGTGCGCGTCTCCGATCCCGACGTCGCCGCCGATCCCGGTGACCGAGACGCGGTCTGCGTCTCCACCATGCACGCCGCCAAGGGCCTGGAGTGGCCGGTGGTGCACGTGGCCGGGCTCGAGGAGGGCCTCGTGCCCGTCGCCGGCGCCGAACGCGGCCGCTCGCTGGACGAGGAGAAGCGCCTGCTGTACGTGGCGCTCACCCGGGCGCGCCGCCACCTCCACCTCAGCTGGGCACAGCAACGCGACACCCCCGGCCAACCCGCCGGGCGCCGGCCCTGCCGCTGGCTGGCCGGCCTGGAGAAGGTCGATATCGGCGACGCAACCGCGCCCCGCCACGAACCGGGCGTCCGCCCGGCCGGCCGGCCACCGCCCCCGATGGGCACACCCGCCGAACCGCTCGTCGCAGCCCTGTCGGCGTGGCGAGAGCAGGTGGCCAAAGCGGCCCGCGTCGCCCCGGCCGCGGTGATCAGCGACCGGGACGTGGCCGCCATCGTTGCCAGCCGCCCCGCCACGATCACCGAGTTGGGCATCGTCACCGACCTGGGCGCCTCCCGCCTGGACCGGCTGGGCCAGGAACTGCTCGCCATCATCGCCGAGCACGCCCCCACGGGCGGCGACTCCTAGCCGCCCTCCTCGTCGGCCGCCTCAGGAGCCGGGCCGCCGGGCACGATCTCCAGCAGCAGGTCGCCTGCCTCCACGGCCGCCGAGCCCTCGATGCAGACCCGCGCCACCGTGCCGCCCACCGGCGCCGTCACCCGGGTCTCCATCTTCATGGCCTCGATGGTGGCGAGCGCCTGGCCCTTGGCAACCGACTCGCCGGCCGCCACGTACAGCTCGGCGACGCCCCGGAAGGGTGCGCCGACGTGGCCCGGCTCGGACGGGTCGGCCTGCTCGGCACCGGTGGTCGGCAGAGCCGAGTCCCGCAGCCGGGCGCTGATCGGGCGCAGCTCGCCGTTCAGGCGGAAGATGACCGAGCTGAAACCCGACTCGTCGGCCTCGCTGATGGCCTCGATGCCGACACTGATGCGCTGCCCCGGACCCAATTCCACCAAGATGTCGCCGGCGCCCTCCTCCAGGCCGTACCAGAACTCCCGGGTGCCCAGCACCGACAGGTCCCCGTGGCGGTCGCGCATCGCCGCCTGCGACCGGGCCGGCTCGGGGAACAGCAGCGCCGACAGCGTCCCGCGGGCGTCGGCGGAGTCCAGCTGCTGCTCCTGGGCGGGCGTGAGCGCCGGCGCCGGCGCCGCCTCGGGCCGGCCGACCAGCGCGGCGCTGCGGAACGGCTCGGGGAAACCGCCGGGCGGCACGCCCAGGGCGCCCTGCAGGTACGACACCACCGAGGCAGGCAGGTCGACCTCCTCGGGGTGCTCCTCCAGCCGGCTCGGGGTCGTGCCGGTGGACACCAGGTGCAGGGCCAGGTCGCCGACCACCTTCGAGCTCGGCGTCACCTTCGGGGGCCGGCCCAGGATGCGGTTGCAGGCCGCGTACATCTCGGCGACCTCCTCGAAGCGGTCGGCGACGCCCAGCGCCGAGGCCTGGAACCGCAGGTTGGAGAGCTGCCCGCCGGGGATCTCGTGGTGATACACGGCGTTGGTGGGCGACAGCAGGCCTGCCTCGAACGGGGCGTTGAGGCGCCGCACCAGTTCCCAGTACGGCTCCAGCCGGCTGATCGCCGCCGCCGACAGGCCGGTCTCCCGCGGCCCGCCGTCGGTGAGCGCCACGATGGCCCCCAGCGACGGCTGGCTGGTCATGCCCGCCAGCGACGGGACGGCGCCGTCGATGGCGTCCACACCGGCCTCGATGGCCGCCAGGTAACTGCCGATCTGCCCGCCGGCGGTGTCGTGGGTGTGCAGGTGCACTGGCGCCTCGAAGCGCTCCCGCAGCGCCGCCACCAGCCGGGTCGCCGCCGGCGCCCGCAGCAGCCCCGCCATGTCCTTGATGGCCAGCACGTGCGACCCGGCGGCCACCAGCTCCTCGGCCAGGCGCAGGTAGTAGTCCAGGGTGTAGAGCCGCTCGCCGGGGTCGGCGAGGTCGCCGGAGTAGCAGAGCGTGCCCTCGACGAGCCCGCCGGCCTCCCGGGTGGCCCTGATGGCCGGCAGCATCTGGCCCACGTCGTTGAGGGCGTCGAAGATGCGGAAGATGTCGACGCCGCCCCGGCGGGCCTCGGCCACGAAGCGCTCGCACACCACGTCGGGGTACGGCGAGTAGCCGACGGTGTTGCGGCCCCGCAGCAGCATCTGCAGGCACACGTTGGGCACGGCCGCGCTGATGCGCTCGAGGCGCTCCCACGGGTCCTCGTGCAGGAATCGCAGCGCCACGTCGAAGGTGGCCCCGCCCCAGCACTCCAGGCTCAGTAGCTGCGGCATCCCGTGGGCGTGGCGGCGCGCACCCGCCTCCAGGTCGATGGTCCGCACCCGCGTCGCCAGGATCGACTGGTGGGCGTCGCGCAGCGTCGTGTCGGTCACCAGCACCTCGGCGGCCTCGCGCATCCAGGCGGCGAAGCCCTCGGGGCCCAGTTCGGCGAGGCGCTGGCGGGTGCCGGCGGGCGGCGGACCCGGCGCCACCGGCGGCAGCTTGGTGGCGGGGTCGGCGATGGCCGGCACCGGACCGTTCGGGCGGTTCAGCGACACGTCCGCCAGGAAGGTCAGCAGCCGGGTGGCCCGGTCGGCGCTGCGGGCCTGGGTCGTGAGGTGCGGGTGGGTGTCGACGAAGTCGGTGGAGACGGCGCCGGCGCAGAAGTCCGGGTCGTTGAGCACCGCCCGGATGAACGAGCGGTTGGTGACCAGTCCCCGCACCCGCAGCTCGGCGATCGCCCGGATGGCTCGGCGGCGGGCGGTGTCGAAGTCGGGCCCTCGGCAGGTCACCTTCGCCAGCAGCGAGTCGAAGTACGGCGTGACCTCGGCGCCCACGTAGACGGCGTCGTCGATGCGCACCCCCGCCCCGCCCGGCGTGCGGTACACCCGCACCCGCCCGGTGTCGGGGCGGAAGTCGTTGCGGGGGTCCTCGGCGGTCACCCGGGTCTGGATGGCGAAGCCGTCGACGCGGACGTTCTCCTGCCGTAGGCCCAGCCCGGCGAGCGTGGCGCCGCCGGCGAGACGTAGCTGGGCGGTCACGATGTCCACCCCGGTGATCTCCTCGGTGATGGTGTGCTCCACCTGGATGCGGGGGTTCATCTCGATGAAGACGTAGCGGCCCGAGCGGTCCAGCAGGAACTCCACGGTGCCGGCGTTCGTGTAGCCGATGGAGCGGGCGAAGGCCACGGCGTCGTCCAGCATGCGCCGGCGGACCGCCTCGTCGAGTTCCCGGGCCGGCGCCGACTCGATCACCTTCTGGAAGCGGCGCTGCACCGAGCAGTCCCGCTCGAAGAGGTGGATGGCGTCGCCGGTGTGGTCGCCGAGGATCTGCGCCTCGATGTGGCGGATGCCCGACAGCGCCTCCTCCAGGAACACCGCGTCCTCCCCGAACGCCGACTCCGCCTCGCGCCGAGCCGCCTCGACGGCGCCGGGCAGGTCCTCGGCGTGCTCGACGCGGCGCATGCCCCGCCCGCCGCCGCCCGAGACCGCCTTCACGAACAGCGGGAAGCCGATCTCGGCGCCCCAGCCGGCGGCGTCGTCGACGCCCGACAGCGCCGGGGACTGCGCCAGGACCGGCACGCCGGCGGCTTCGGCCGCACCCCGCGCCGCCACCTTCGAGGCGGCCAGCTCCAGCACGTCGGGCGTCGGACCGACGAAGGTCAGCGACGCCTCAGCACACGCCCTGGCCAGCGCGGCGCTCTCGGACAGGAACCCGTAGCCGGGATGCACGGCGTCGGCGCCGCACGCCAGGGCCGCCCGCACGATCGTCTCGATGTCCAGGTAGGGCCGCAGCGGATGCTCCGGCGCCCCGATCTCGTACGCCTCGTCGGCCTTGGAGCGGTGCAGGCTGCCGATGTCGGCCCGCGTGTGCACCGCCACGGTGGCGATCTCCAACTCGGTGGCGGCCCGGAAGACGCGGATGGCTATCTCGCCGCGGTTGGCGACGAGCAGCTTGCGAATCGGAGGTGCGGGCTCGGCCATCAGCGTTGCGACCCTACCCCCACGCTGCCCGGCGCAGAGGCCAATGCCGCCGATCAGGGGGATGCTCCTAGCCTCTCCGCGCGTGATGGGCAACCAGCGCCGCGGCGAGTGCTACTCGCACGGCTACCACCCGGCGATCGTTGGCTCGTACACGTGGCGCACCGTGGAGAACAGCGCCGCCTTCCTGCTGCCCCACCTGCAGCCCGATGACGCCGTGCTGGACGTGGGCTGCGGCCCCGGCACGATCACCGTGGGCCTGGCCCGGCGAACGGGCCGGGCGGTCGGCGTGGACATGTCGGCCGAGATGGTCGACGCGTCGAGCGCCCTGGCGGCCCGCGAGGGCGTCGCCAACGTGAGCTTCGAGGTGGGTTCGGCCTACGAGTTGCCCTTCGACGGAGGCGCCTTCGACGTGGTCCACGCCCATCAGTTGCTGCAGCATCTCGCCGACCCGGTCGCCGCCCTCCGGGAGTTCCGGCGGGTGTTGCGCCCCGGCGGCCTTGTGGCGGTGCGCGACTCCGACTACGACTCGATGGTGCACGCCCCGGTCGAGGCGGCCATCGAACGCTGGCGCGACATCGTCCCGCAGGTTGCGGCCGCCAACGGCGGGGAGGCCAACGCCGGCCGGCACCTGCCGGGATGGGTGCGCGCAGCCGGCTTCGTGGAGCCGGCGGTCACCGCCAGCACCACCACCTTCGCCGACGACGAGGGCCGGGCCGCCTGGGGCGGCATGTGGGCGGTGCGGGCCACCGACAGCGACTTCGCCACCCACGCCACATCCGGCGGGTTCGCCACCCGGTCCGACCTGGAGGCGATCTCCGCCGCCTTCCGCCGCTGGGCCGCCCAGCCCCACGGCTTCTGGGCCTGGCTTAACGGGGAGGTCCTGGCCAAGGCTCCCGGCGCCTGACCGGACGCCCCGCCGCGGCTGTCACGAGAGGGCGACGCGCCGGGCGGAGGTGTGCCTCGACCCGGGCCCGACGGGCGCCGTGCGGCGGCTGTCGCAGCGGTGCGCAAGACTCGCGATCGTGAGTGACGCCCCGGCCGCGCGCCAACTGAACGCCGCCCAGCAGGACGTGCTCGAGCGGCTCCGGCGGCCGGCCTCCGAACGCCCCACCTTCGACGCCGACCTGGCCACCCGCCTCCGGGACGAACTCGAGAGCCGGCTCGCGGAGGTTGCAGCGGCCATCGACCCGGTCTCCCCCCTGTTCGTCGGAAAGCGACAACTCGCCGGGGTGTTCGGCTGCGAGGCGTCGTTCCTGCACGACGAGGAGCAACTGTTCGCCTGGACCCCGCCCATGGCCACCGGGGCGGTGGCGCACAGGGCAATCGAGTTGGGCATCAACTGGCGGTCGCCGGACCCCGCGCCGGCGGATCTCGTCGACGCCGCCCTCGACTCGCTCACGAGGGGCGACACCGGCCTGGCGGACTGGCTGTACCGCTGCGGCGACGTCGAGCGGGCCGACCTGCGCAGCCTCGCCGTCAGCCGGGTATCCGACTTCTCGGAGGGCTGGCCGCCCCTGCTGCCCAACTGGCGCCCCACGACCGAGTCACGCTGCCGGGTGGAGCTCTGCGATGGCCGCATCCAGCTCAACGGCAAGTACGACCTCACCCTGGGCACCCCCGACGGCCGGCGGGCCGGCAAGGTCATCGTCGACCTCAAGACCGGGCGCCGCCACACCCACATGCACCGCGAGGACCTCCGCTTCTACGCCCTGCTGGAGACCCTCAAGCTGGGCACCCCGCCGCGCACCGTGGCGACCTACTACCTCGAGTCCGCCCAGATCGACATCGAGGAGGTCGACGAGAACCTCCTGGAGGTGGCCCTGCGCCGCACCGTCGACGGCATCGTGCGCTACGCCGAATTGCAGGGCCACCTGGGCCCGCCCGCCGAACCGCTCAAACGACCCGGCCCGCCCTGCCGCTGGTGCCCTCTCCGCGACGACTGCGCCGAGGGCCAGGCGTACCTCGCCGAAGCAGACGACGAGCGCTGAGCGCCGACAACCGGCGGCGCAGCGGGCCCGCGACCGCCGCGTCGACCGGCCTTTCCGCCGCGTCGGCCCCCCTTCCGTCATTCCGGCGGAGGCCGGAATCCAGTCGGCTAGCTTGGTTCCGCCGCCGGCGGATCGCGAGGGCGACATGGCCCGACACACCAATGCCTTCCCGGAACTGCAGCGGGACCTGCGCTTCGTCCCCCTCGGCCGTGACGACCCGCAGGTGCTCACCCCCGAACAGATCGACCGCTACAACGCCGACGGCTTCCTGTTCCCCATCGACATCTTCTCCTCCGACGAGATAGCCGAGATCCGGGCCTACATCGACGACCTGGTGCCCAAGGCACTGGCCGCCGGCTGGGGCAACTACGACGTGGTGAACTGGCACAAGCACTGCCGGGGCATCTGGGACCTCATCACCGAGCCCCGCATCATCGACGTGGTGTCCGACCTGCTGGGCAACTCGGTGGTACTGCGCCACAGCCACCTGTCAGCCGACGTGCACGCCTACGACGGCTGGAACGCCCACTCGGTGTGGTGCCGCGGCGTCGACCCCCGCAACCACTGGGCCAACCACCCCCGCCCCGACGGCGAGCACATCCCCATC
>VXXM01000077.1 GCA_009835395.1 Acidimicrobiia bacterium | reverse complement strand
ACGACTACCGACCGGGCCCGGTCCCTGATGGCGGCCTCGTAGCGGGCGACGGTCTTGCGGGTGAATCCCCGGTTGACCAGCCGGCGCATGCGGGGGTGGGCGGGCGGGTCGAGTTCCATCATCGTGCGCCGCGCCTCGGTCTCCTCTGCGTCCATCTCCTCGAGTCGGATGCCTCGCGTCGAGGTGAAGGTGTCCCAGGCGTGGTTGGCTCGGATGACGTCGTGGTACCGGGTCAGTGACCAGAAGCCCGAGCCGTCGCTCTCGTCCCACCACGACACCGGATCCTCGTCACGCAGGCGATGGAATGTGGCGTAGGGCACGCCGGCCGTGAACGTGTCGTGGCTGGTGAGGTCGGCGTGACCGTCGTCGCTCTCGGGAGTCCAGGGATGCCGGGGAATCATGGCGACTCGCTCGTGGCGCGCCTCACCGCGGTGTGGCCTCCAGCGTCGCCCCGCCGCCCCACGAGGTTCCCACGCTGCGCCAGTAGCCGCCGATCATCTCCTGCGGCGCCAAGCGGGTGAGCTCCTCGGTCGGCGAGTCGAAGACCTCCAGGGTGGCCTCGCCCCGGAATGCCGGACCCAACTCGGTGTCGTAGCCCCGCATCGTGACGATCTCGTGCAGGGAGTCGCTGCCGTCGGACTCGATGGCCGGGAAGAAGCGGTGGTGGAGCATGGGCAGGGCGTTCACGAACCCGGCCCCGTCGCTGGGGCCGCTGATCTCGAAGGTGGCCTCGATGAGTCGCCGGCCCGCGGCCGCGCAGGTGGCCCCGAAACGCCCTCCGGACTCCAGCCGGGGCCCCGCCCGCCCCACGGTCACCGGGCGCGTCAGCCAGATGTCGCCCAGCTTCTTCGGATAGCCCTGGACGTGACCCCGCACCATGGCGAAGTCCTTGTCGACCCAGATGTAGACGCAGCGGCTGTAGGTGGTGTCGCGGTAGCGGCAGCGCACCACGACGAAGCACTCCTTGTATTGCGCCCGCACCGGATCAGCCAGCTCCTCGAAGCTGTCCGAGCAGGACTGCCAGTCGGCCCACACCACAGCCACGGCGCCGGGGTCCTCCGGCGCTGGTTCCAGCGGCGGCGGCAGCAGTTCGGCGACGGCTCCGGGATCCGTCCGGTACTCGATCGTGAGCAGGTCGCCCGAGTAATGCCAAGGAGGCGCCGGCACGAGGCCGGATCGACCGGTCGCCGAGCGCGGGAAAGTGAATCCCTCGAGTTCGGAGCCTGACACGCTCGCGAGTATATGCTTTGGTCCCTAATGATTTCCGGGGAGGCCAGGTGAACGAGACGCGGCGGATCCTGCTGGACGGCTCCCCCACCGCGGTCGTCCCCACCGGCGACCGGCTCGTGGCCCCCGACGGGCGCTCCGTGCCCGAGTGCGACGCCGTACACCTGCCTCCGTCGGTTCCGACCAAGATCATCTGCGTCCACCAGAACTACGCCAGCCGGGTGCGGGAGTTCATGGTGACGCTCCCTCCGGCACCCACCTACTTCCACAAGCCGACCTCGTCGCTGCTGGGGCATCGGGGGGACGTGGTCCGCCCGGAGCGCTGCAAGTACCTCAACTACGAGGGCGAGGTCGTAATCGTCATCGGCCGGACCTGCCGCAACATCAGTCCCGAGGAGGCCGGCTCCTACATCGCCGGCTACACCATCGGCAACGACTTCGCTCTTCACGACTTCCGGGACACCGACGCCGGGTCGATGCTGCGCGTGAAGGGCTCCGACACGATGTGCCCGGTGGGACCGGGACTGGTCGAGGGTTGGGACTTTCGCGACAAGACGATCCGCACGCTGGTGAACGGCGAGGTGCGCCAGGAGGGCAACACGGCCGAGATGAATTGGGACATGCACTACCTGGTGGCCGACCTGGCCCGCACCATCACGCTGCTGCCGGGGGACATGGTCTTCAGTGGCACCCCCGCGGGTTCGCGGCCGGGGGAGCCCGGCGACGTCGTCACCGTGGAGGTGGAGGGCCTTGGAGCGCTCACCAACACCGTCGTGGCCGGTCCCGTGCCGGTGCGGGACGACTGTGGCGCCCAACCCAGCGAGTCGGAGGAGGTCATCTCCACGGCCTTCGGGGGCGACTGGGAGTTCCGCGGCATCCGCCCGCCGCGGCGGGATTGACGCGGTCGATCGCCACTAATCGTTTGTATCCAAACGAAATATGTGGCAGTGTTGGGGTGCGCCCGCAGCACCGGCGCGTGCGGGCATGGGGTAAGGAAGGGAAGACCGACATGCGGCGTGCATTCACTTTGCGCAAACTCCTGATTCCTATCGCGGCGGTGACGCTCCTCGTTGCGGCTTGCGGCACAGACGACGAGGAGGCGGCTCCCGCTCCTCCCCCGCCTCCGGCAACCGAGGCACCCGCTCCCGAGCCCGAACCGCCTCCGCCGGAGCCCGAGCCGCCGGCTCCCGCACCCGAGCCGGAGGAGCCGGCAGCCATGGGCTTCGACATCGACGCCGTCCTGGCCGCCGACCTAGACGACTGCGCACCGGCGCCCAGCGGTGATCCGCTGAAGATCGGCTTCGCGGCCGACCTCTCGGACCTGGGCGGCTTCGCGGATGCCCCCGCCAGCCAAGCGGCGGCGTACTTCATCGACCTCATCAACTGCACCGGCGGCGTGAACGGCACCCCGCTGGAGTTGACGATCCAGAACATCGAGGGCGACCCCGACGTCACCCAGCGCGCCGCCCAGGACCTGCTGGACGCCGGCGTGTCGGCGATCCTCGGGCCGCCGTTCCCGGACTTCGGCTTCCCGCTGCTGCAGGTGACCGCCGGTCAGGTCCCGGTGCTGTTCGTGGCCTCGACCGAGCCCACCCTCTCGGATCCCGCGCAGTTGGCGTTCCTGGTGGCCTTCGACGACACCGCCCAGGCCAGCGCCGCGGCGGAGTTCGCGCTCGACCAGGGCTGGACCACAGCCGCCACGTTCTCCTCGCCCGGGCCCTACTTCGGCTACAACCCCGAGATCTTCACCGAGGTCTTCGAGGCGGGCGGCGGCACCGTGATCGCCGACTACAACTATGTGCCCATCGAGGACGTGGACTTCTCGTCGCAGGCGAACGAGATGGCCAACCTGGACGCGCCCCCCGACGTGGTGTACAGCGCCATGCTGGCCTTCCAGGCGGCGATCCTGCGCGGCCAGCTGGACGGCGTCGGCGTCGACACGAGGTTCCTCATCACCGACGCCTTCGAGGCCACCGGCGGGTACGCCGAGGGCGAGGCCGTGGAGGGCTTCTACCACACCACCCACTCCTTCCCCGCTCCCGGCAGCCGCGTCGTGATCCTCGACGAGGGATTCGAGGCCGCCACCGGCGCCGCCCTCGAGAACCCGTCCTTCGGAGGACTCGCGGCCGACGCCATCGCCATGGTGATCGACGCCTTCCTGCGCACCGGATCACACGATCCGGCGGTGATCGGCGCGGCCATCGCCGAGGCGCAGGGTGTCGAGGGCGTCACCGGCGTGCTGTCGTACCCCAGCGGCAGCGGCTCCCCAGAAAAGCCCGTCTACGTCCACCAGGTCGTGAACGGAGCACCGTCGCTGGCGGCCACCATCGGCTGAGAGCCGACCGGCGATCGACCTGACGGGCCCGGCGGGTACAGCCTGCCGGGCCCGTCCCGTTCGGGCGCGAGCCGCCGCGAAAAGCGTGAGACAATCGCGTGCATGGTCGAGATCGAACCGCGCACCGGCCTGAAGGCTTCGATCTCCACGCACCGAACGGCCTTGTGGAGCGCTGACGTGCTGCCATGACCGAACTGCTCCAGCAGCTCGTCGACGGGATCGGGCGCGGCAGCATCTACGCCCTGCTGGCGCTGGGCATCGCCGTGATCTTCGGCGTCATGCACCTCGTGAACTTTGCGCACGGGGAACTGATCACCGTCAGCGCCTACGTGAGCTACGCGCTCTTCACGCTCGGGCTGGACTGGTGGGCCCTGGTACCGGCGATCCTGGTGTCCTCGATGCTGACGGCGCTGGGGATCGAGTTCGCCGCGTTCCGCTGGGTTCGCAACTCCTCGGACTTCACGATGGTGCTCACGTCCTTCGGGGTGCACTTCGTGGTTCAGGCGCTGTTCATCATGGGTGTCTCCGCGAACCGGCGAACCTTCGCCCGGCCGAGCTGGCTGTTCGAGACCGTCAGCGTGGGCGGGGTGAACCTGGAGATCTACGACCTCGCGGTCATCGGCTTCACACTCGTCACGCTTGCCGGGACCGTGTGGCTGGTGCGTCGCACGATGTTCGGCATGACGCTGCGCGCCGCCGCGGAGGACTTCGAGGCGGCCCGCCTCATGGGCGTGCGCAGCAACCGGGTCATCCGGGGGGCGTTCGTGCTGTCGGGGATCCTGGCCGGGGTGGCCTCGGTCTTCTGGCTGATGCGCACCGGGCAGGCGGACCCCACCGCCGGCCTCACCCCCATGCTGAAGGGCGTGCTGGCAGCCCTCATCGGGGGGCTGGGCAGCCTGGGGGGCGCCGTCCTCGGTGGTCTGGCGCTGGGCCTCGTGGAGGTCCTGCTGATCTCGCGCCTGCCCGACGGGCTGGTCGGCCTCACCGACGGGATGGTGTTCGTGTGCATCGCCCTGCTGTTCGTGTTCCGCCCGCAGGGGATGGTCACCATCCGCCGGGCCGAGAGGGTGTGAGCGAACCGATGGGCCCCACCTCTCGACGCCTGCGGGCCGCCAGCAGGGGCTTCGGCATGCGCAACGACCCGGCCCGGCACGTCCTGGGACCGATCCTGGGATCGGTCGTCCTGTTCGGGTTGCTGGTGGGCGGCGCCCTGGCCTACACCGCCACCGGCGGGGCCGCCCGCGACGACCTCGTCACGCAGATGCTCATCAACGCCATCGTGGTCACCGGGATCGGGGTCTACGTGGGCAACACCGGCGTGATGTCGTTCGGCCACATCGGCTTCGGCGCCATCGCCGGGTACACATTCGCCGTCCTCGCCATCTCACCCGAGCGCAAGACCCAGATCATCCCCGACGCCCCGTTCGGCCTGGCCGAGGTGAGCCTGCATCCCGCGGTGGCGACGCTCGCCGCAATCGGTGTGACGCTCGTGGCGGCGTTCATCATCGGGCTGGGCCTCACCCGCTCGGGCGCGCGCACCGGGGCGATCTCGGCCGCCGTCATCACCCTGGCACTCCTCTTCGTGGTGCACGAGGTGGCCCGCAACTGGACCGACCTCACCGGAGGGGGCCGCTCGGGAATCAGCTTCAGCCTCGGCAACAAGCTGGAGGGCCGGACCTGGATCTACGTGCTGCTCTTCGTCTCGATCCTGGTGGCCAGGCTGTTCCGCCAGACCCGCGTGGGCCGCCTGGCCCAGGCGGCGCGGGAGGACGACCTGGCGGCCCGGGCCATGGGAATCAACCCCGCTACCCATCAGATGGTCGCCCTGCTGCTGTCGGTCGTGATCGTGGCCGTGGGCTCTGCACTCCGCGTCTACGCGCTGGGCGTCATCACGCCGCGCTTCTTCTTCTTCGAGTACACGCTCATCACGCTGGCGATGCTCATCGTCGGCGGGCGCAACAGCGTCACCGGCGCCGTCCTGGGCACCGTCGTCATGACGATCGGCCTCGAGGGGATGCGCTACGTGGCGGGCCCGGACGTGAACGTGGCTGCGCTGGACTGGCTGCTGCGCGACGGGCTCACGGGCATCTTCCTGGGCGGGGCGATGCTGGGATTCATGATCTTCCGATCGTCGGGCCTGCTGGACGACTGGGAACTCGACACCTGGCTGCTGCGCCTCCGGCTGCGCCGGCGATCGGAACGGCCGGATGCTCCGCCGGTGGCCGCCGAGTCCCCGCCACCGCAGGCGAGCACGCTCGCCACGTCGGAGGTCACCGTGGACTTCGGCGGCTTCCGCGCCCTCGAGGGCGCCCACGTCGCCGTGGAGGGTGGCGAGGTCGTCGGGCTGATCGGGCCCAACGGTGCCGGCAAGACCACGCTGCTGAACGTGATCGGTGGCGTCGTCAGGCCGAGCTCGGGTCGCTGCATCGCCGCGGGTCGAGACCTCACGGGGGCTCCCACGCACGTGGTGGCCCGCGGGGGCCTGGTGCGCACGTTCCAGAACCTGCGGCTGTTCGGCTCATTGACCACCCAGGAGAACGTGGAGGTCGCAGCCCTCGTCGCCGAGCGCCACCGGTCCGGTCGGCCGGGCCCGGACACCGAGACACTGCTTCGCGGGGTCGGACTCTGGGAGCTCCGCGGGCGGCGCGCCCGCGAGCTGGACTACGGCAACGCCCGGCGCCTGGAGTTGGCGCGGGCGGCGGCGGCCCGGCCCGACTTCCTGCTCCTGGACGAGCCCACGAGCGGGATGAGCGACGCCGAGTCGCTGGAGATGATCCACCGGGTGCGCACCACGGCGGCCGCCATCGGTGCCGGAGTGCTGGTCATCGACCACGATCTGAACTTCATCGTCGGGATCTGCGACCGGGTCTACACCCTCGATCAGGGAAAGATCATCGCCGTGGGCACCCCGGCGGAGATCCAGGCAAACCCCCTCGTGCAGGCCGCCTACCTTGGCTCGGACGCCGGCGGGCATCGGAAGAGCCACTGATGCGGGCGGTACTGCTCACCGAGTTCGGCGCCCCGGTGCGCCTCGTCGAGGACCATCCCGAGCCGGCGCCCGACGGCGGTGAGGTGATCGACGTGATCGCCTGCGGTGTCTGCGGTTCCGACCTGCACATCTCCGAGGGCCTGTTCCCCATCGCCCTGCCGCGGATCCTCGGACACGAGGTGACCGGCATGCATCCCCGGCTGGGGCCGGTGATGGTCTATGCCCCGTGGGGGTGCGGCCGCTGCGACGACTGCAGGTCCGAGCTGGAGATGATCTGCGCCGATGCGGCCGAGGCCGGCATCTTCTCCGACGGCGGCTACGCCGAGCGGATGGCGGTGCGGGACGCCCGCTACCTGGCCCCGCTGGGCGACCTGGACCCCGTGGCCGCGTCCCCGCTGGCCTGCGGCGGGCTGACCGCTTACCGGGCCGTCGGGCACACGCTGGACCTCCTGCGGCGCCGCGGCCCCGGCGCACGGGCCACCGTGATCGGCGCCGGCGGGCTGGGGCAGTTCGCCATCCGCTACCTGCGGCTGCTCAGCGACGCCACCGTCGTCGCCGCGGACATCTCGGCGGCCAAGCGCGCCACTGCCCGCGAGATCGGCGCGCACGAGGCGGTCGATCCCGGCGACGGGATTCCCCCGACCGAGGTGGTGCTGGACTTCATTGGCGCCGATAACACGCTGGCGCAGGCCGCGGGCGCGGTGCGCAAGCGCGGCATGGTGGTCGTCATCGGGCTGTTCGGCGGGAGGATCCCGTGGGGCTCCGGCGCCTGGCCCCACGAGGTGCAGTTCATGAACAGCGTGTGGGGCAGCCGGGCGCAGCTCGACGAGTTGCTGGCGCTGGCGGCCCGCGAGCCGTCGATCATCCAGCCGGTGGAGACCCTGCCCTTCGAGCGGGCTGCCGAGGCGCACGCGCGGGTGCGCTCGGGCGACCTGCGGGGCCGGCTCGTGCTGACGGTCGGCGGCGTCTGAACGGCGTGCGAACGATGGATCCGGCGAGCCCGCTGACCGTCACCGGCAACCCGCTGGAGGTGACCGCTCCGAGCCTGTACCTCGACGGGATTCCCCACGACCGCTTCGCCGCCATGCGGGCCGCGCCCGGCCTCGCCTGGCATCGTTACGAGGAGGGCGGCTTCTGGGCCGTCACCCGTCATGGCGACGTGCGCGCGGTGTCACGCAACCCGGAGCTCTTCTCATCGGAGATCGGGCACACCAACCTCTGGGATCTGGAGGCCGACGCCCTCGAGGCGCGCCGCTCGCTCATCGACACCGACCCGCCGGACCACACGCGGCTGCGGCGCATCGTCAGCGGTCACTTCACTCCCCGCAACGTGGCGCGCTTCGAGGCGGCCACGCGGGCCATCGCCGCGGAGTTGCTGGACGGCTTCGTGGCGTCCGGCGGCGGGGACTGGGTGCGGGCGGTGGCGGCGCCGCTGCCGATCCGGGTCATCATGCTGATGCTCGGCATCCCCGAGGCCGACGCCGACTACCTCGTGGAGCTGTCGGACTATCTCGTGGAGGGCACCGGCGACCGTCCCACGCTGGCGCCCGACGCCTTCGGCAACGCCACGCCGCTGCGCCTGCTGCCCTTCGGGAGCCCCGCCAGCCACGCGCTCTTCGTCTACGGCGAGGAACTGGGCGAGCGTCGCCGCGCCGAGCCTGCCGAGGATCTGGTCACCGAGCTGGTGCGAGCCGCCGACGGTGGCCGGCTCAGCCCCGCCGAGTACCGGAACTTCTTCCAGATTCTCGTCTTCGCGGGCAACGAGACGACCCGCACCGCCCTCGTGCACGGCGCGCTGGCCCTCGCCGAGCAGCCCGACGAGCTTCGGCGCCTCCACCGGCAGCCGGAACTCCTCGACTGCGCCGTCGAGGAAGTGCTCCGCTGGGCCACGCCGGTGCTGCACATGCGCCGCACCTCCCGCTGCGACACCGCCCTGGCGGGCACAGCCGTCGCCGCCGGCGACAAGGTGGTGATGTGGTACGCCTCGGCCAACCGCGATCCGGAGACCTTCGCCGACCCGTTCCGCTTCGACGTGGCCCGCTCGCCCAACGATCACTTCTCCTTCGGGGGCGGTGGGCACCACTTCTGCCTCGGCGCCTCCCTGGCGCGCATGGAGATCAGGGTGCTGCTGGAGGAAATGCTGGAGCGGCGGGTGGCGCTCCGGCGGGCCGGCGACCCGCAGCGGATCGCCTCGAACTTCGTGCACGGCGTAGCGTCGGTGGCCATGGAGCCGGTAGGAATCGATCCGTGAGCGCGCCGCTGGAGGGCATCCTCGTCGTGACGGTGGAGAACGCCGTGTCGGCGCCGTTCACGACCCGCCATCTGGCCGATCTGGGGGCCAGGGTGCTGAAGGTGGAGCGCCCGCCGCACGGCGACTTCGCCCGCGATTACGACTCGCGACTGGCCGGCGAGTCCACATACTTCGTGTGGGGCAACCGGGGCAAGGACAGCATCGCCCTGGACCTGCGCGAACCCACCCAGCGCGAGCACTTCGACGAGTTGGTGGCCGGCGCCGACGTGTTCGTTCAGAACCTCTCGCCCGGCGCGGCCCGGCGGGCCGGCGTGCTGGCAGAGCAGCTCACCGAACGCCATCCGCATCTCATCGCCTGTGACATCTCCGGCTACGGTATCGACGGGCCGCGGGCCGACGACAAGGCGTACGACCTCATCGTGCAGGCCGAGTCCGGCGCCGTCGCACTCACCGGCGACCCCGAGCGGATGAGCAAGGTGGGGTTCTCGGTCGCCGACATCTGCGCCGGGATGTACGCCCTCAGCGGCATCCTGGCGGCGCTGCACCGCCGCGCCGTCACCGGCGAGGGCGCGGCCATCTCGCTGTCGATGCTGGAGTGCCTCGCCGAGTGGACCGCACCGCAGACCTATGCCTCGGTCGCCGACGGCGCCCCGCCGACCCGCTCCGCGCGGCGGCACGCCCTCATCGCGCCCTACGGCCTGTTCGAGCTCGACGACGGATCGGTGATCATGCTTGCGGTGCAGGCCAACCCGGAATGGGTCGCGCTGGCCACCGAGGTCATGGGCAGGCCGGAGCTTGCGACCGACCCCCGCTTCGCCACCAACGCCTCACGCGTCGTCAACGTGGACGAACTCGAGGAGGCGATCTCGGCCTGCTTCGCAGCGGAGCCGGCGGCGCAGGTGCTGTCCAGGCTGCGAGCGGCGCGCATCGCCTTCGGCAGGGTGAACGGGCCGCTGGAGGTGGCGGCCCACGAGCAACTGCAGGCACGCGACCGCTTCGGCACGGTCGAACTCCCCGAGGGTGCTGCGACGATGCTGCGACCGCCGTTCAACATCAGCGCGGCCGGCGAGCCTCGCTGGCGCGTCCCCGCGCTCGACGAACACGAACCCGAACTCGTGGATGAACTGATCGAGCGCGCCCGCCGCCGGGCGCCCGGGACGGCGTGACAATGCTGGCGATCGAATCGCTCACCACCCGGTACGGATCGATCGCCGCGCTGCGCTCGGCGTCACTGCGCGTCGGGGCCGGTGAGGTCGTGGGGGTCATCGGACCGAACGGCGCAGGCAAGACGACGCTGCTGAACTCGGTTGCCGGCCTGCTGAACCCCGCCGCCGGGCGCGTCCTACTCGACGGGGGCGACGTCACCGGCGCCCCGCCCGACAGGATGCTGCGCGCCGGCGTCGCCCTCGTCCCCGAGCACCGCCGCCTCTTCGCCGACCTGACCGTGCGCGAGAACCTCCTCGTGGCGGGAATCACAGCCACCGCCCGCCAGCGCGCCGAACGCCTCGAAGAGATGGCCGAACTGTTCCCGGTGTTGGGCGACCGGCGCGAAACGCCCGCCGGCTATCTCTCCGGCGGCGAGGCCCAGCAGCTCGCCATCGCCCGTGCTCTGATGAGCGCCCCCCGCATCCTGCTCATGGACGAACCCTCCCTGGGCCTCGCCCCCGCGCTCGTGGACCTCGTCTTCGACCTCATCGGCCGCCTCGCCGCCGCCGGGCACACCCTGCTCGTCGTCGAGCAGAACGCCCACCGCATGCTGGCTGCCTGCGACCGGGCCTACATCATGCGCTCAGGCGAGATCGCCACCGAGGGCACCGGCCGGGAGTTACTGGAGCGCAGCGACCTCTTCGACACCTACCTCGGACCCGCCGAGTAACCGGAGCCGCTGTACCGCTCAGAGGTAGGGCAGGTACGTGTCGAGTTCCCAGTCGGTGACGTGGGCGGTGAACTGATCCCACTCGGTGCGCTTGACCGCCACGAACTGGGCCACCGCCTCGGCGCCGAACGCCGCGACGAAGGCCTCGTCGCCTTCCAGCTCGTCGAGGGCCTCGGTCAGGCTCCCGGGCACATGCACTTCGCAGCTGACGTTCTCGAGACCGTCGAGGGTCTCCGGAGCCGGGCACTCCAACTCGCCGGTCACCCCGAGGCGGCTCGCCACGAGCACCGCGGCAGCGGCCACGTGCGGGCTGGCCGCCGGGTCGGCGAGGCGGTTCTCGAGCCGGGTCGAGGGGCCGCGCTCGGGATTCACCCGCACCGTCGTACAGCGGTGGTCGTGCCCCCAGTTCTGCCAGTAGCCGCAGAGCTGCGCCGGAGCCAGACGCTTGTAGGAGTTGACCGTGGGACAGCACAGCGCCGTCATCGGCCGCAGGTAGGCGAGTTGACCGGCGATGCACTGCCTGGCGACTGTCGAGAGGCCATCGGCGCCGGACGGATCCACCAGGGCGAAACCACCGGATCGGTCCACGAAGCTGAGGTTCACGTGCAGGCCGTTGCCGCCTCGGTTGGCGATCGGCTTGGGAAGGAAGGTGAGGAGCAGTCCTCGCTCGGCGGCGATCTCCCGCGCCATGGTCTTGAAGAGGAAGGCCTCGTCGGCCGCAGCCACGACGTCGTCATAGACCAGTGTGAACTCGAACTGGCTCTCGTCGTACTCGGCGTTCACCGACTCGAGGCGGAACCCGCACTCCCTGGCCCGCGCCACGATGGCGCGGGCGACACCTGACGGATCGCTGAAGTGCCCGGTGCCGTAGACGAACGAACCCGGCGCTGGGTACGGAACCCAGCCGCCGCCGTCGCCGGGCTGCATGAGGTAGGCCTCGAACTCGAACCCCACCTTGGGTGTATAGCCCAGGTCCTCCCAGGCGGCCACGGCGCGGCGCAGCACCTCCCGGGGCGCGAACGGGATGGGCGCGCCCTCGAAGCTGACGTCACCGACGACGACCCCCACGCCCTCCTCCCACCCCGGACGCACGTCGTCGAGGCTGAAGTCGCAGTTCAGGTCGGGCATTCCCTCCAGGAATCCCGCCCCGGGCACCGGCCCCATGTACCGGTCGTAGTTGAGGGCGAAGGAGGTGAGGCAGTGCCGCGCCCCGCCGGCCGCGACCGCTGCGGGCAGGTACTTGCCGCGTGGCAGGTTCAGATGATCGGGCCAGAGCACGCGGATCTGCTGGTACTCGGCGTTCACAGCGCACCTCCTGACTGTCTCGTCGGTCCCGAGAGCTTGCGGCGTCGTACCACAGGCCCCCACCCGCGTCGAATCTGCCGCCGCCCGCGGCCACCGCAGCGGCGCCGGTCGCGGTGCGCACCCGCGCGCCATCCCGGGCTCCCTTCGAGGACCGGTACGCCGTGGGCAGCCGGGGGCTGGCGTATTCTTGCGGCCATGCCGCGAGCCTTCGCCGCCGGGGACGACGAACTCGTCGAAGCCGAGCGTCTCATCCGCGCCGAGCTCGGCGCCCTCGACCTGGACCTGCTGGCGCTGGCCGCGGTGTCGAACATCTTCCGGGCCGCCACCGCCGTGCGGAACCACATGGAGCGCGGCGTGCTCCACCAGTACGAGCTGTCCTGGAGCGCCTTCGTCGTGCTGTTCGTGTTGCGTGTCTGGGGCGAGCAGGAGTCCGGGCACCTGGCCGCCGAGGCCGGCATCACCGGCGGAACCCTGACCGGCGTGCTCAACACGCTGCAACGCAAGGGATACGCCGAGCGTGTCCCGCACCCCACCGACGGCCGCCGGATGCTGGTGCGAACCACCGAGTCAGGCCACCGCGTCGTGGACGAGATCATGCCTGCCTTCAACAAACAGGAGGCGCTGGTCACGCGTGACCTCAGCGACGCCGAGGCGACGCACCTGGCCACCTACCTGCGGACGCTCCTGCGCACCGTTGCCGACCTGAACACATCCTGAAGCCGACCTCGACAACTCTCTCGAGAAACTGTTAGGGTCCAAACGATTCTACTCCAGCGTGCCCGGCGGTGAAGGCACGCCGACCCCAGGGAACGAGGCGACAGGTATGGGCGAGATCGTCGGAGCAGGGCTCGTATCGCACGTCCCGCCCATCGTGATGCCCCCCGAGGAGCGGCGACAACTCAACGACGGCGAGGACTTCAGCCTCTGCGCCGGCCTCGAGCGCCTGCGAACCGAGCGCCTCGACGAGTTGCGCCCCGACGTGATCGTGGTGTTCGACACCCACTGGTTCAGCACCTTCGAGCACGTCTGCACCGCTCACGAGCGCCGCAGCGGTCTGTTCACCTCCGACGAGCTGCCGCGGGGCATGCGGCAGATGCGCTACGACATCCCCGGCGATCCCGAGTTGGCGTTCGGCCTGGCGGCGCTGGCGGAGGCCCGCGACGACACCTGGGTGCTGGCCTGCGACGACCGCTACCTGCCGATCCACTACCCCACCGTCAACCTCCTCGGCTACCTGCAGGGCGCCGAGGCCTGGGTGTCGGTGAGCATCTGCCAGACCGCCACGACCGAGGACTTCCTGCTGCTGGGCGAGTTGCTGGCGGCGGCGGTGGCGGGACTCGATCGGCGCGCCGTGCTGCTGGCCTCCGGAGGTCTCAGCCACCGGTTCTGGCCCCTGCAGGAGCTCCGCGCTCACGAGTCGGCGGATCTGCGGAACATCAGCAGCCCTGAGGCGCGGGTCGCCGACGAGCAGCTCATCGCCCAACTCCGCGCCGGCGACCATGCCGGCGTGCTAGCGGGCCTGGACGGCTTCCGCAGGCACGCGCCGGAGGGGTTCTTCGGCCACTACCTGATGATGGTGGGGGCGCTGGGCGGCGCGGCCTGCCGGGCGCCGGGCGAGATGTTCTCCGCCTACGAGTCGGCGGCGGGCACCGGGCAGGCACACATCTGGTTCGACCGGCCCCCCGGCGGCTGGAAGGCTTGAGGCCCGCCGCACCCACGGGCATGATCCCCAGGAGGCTGCCATGAGATTCGCCAACGTGTCCGGACGGGCGTGCCTGGTGCTGGACGGCCGGGCCGTCGACATCGCCGAGGCCTCCAGCGGCGCCCTGAGCTCGGACCCGATGATGACGGCCGACCTGGCCAACCATCCCGGGTTGCAGGCCCTGGCGGCCGCGATGGACCCGGCGGACTGGCCAGAGCTGCGGCAGGCCGACCTGGGACCGCCCGTGCCGCGTCCCGGCAAGATCATCGCCATGGCGCTCAACTACCGCGGCCACGCGGAGGAGGCCGGCCTGGCCATCCCCAGCGAGCCGCACGTCATGGCCAAGTTCCCCACCTGCATCTGCGGCCCCTACGACGACGTGCCGATCGGTGCCCTGGACATGGTCGACTACGAGGTGGAGTTGGTGGTGGCCATCGGGCGGCGCTGCAAGGGCGTGGCAGGCAAGGAGGCCTGGCAGTACATCTCCGGGCTGACCTGCGGCAACGACGTGAGCGACCGCAACGAGCAGTTCCGCCCGCCCGTGCGGCAGTTCTCCCTGGCGAAGAGTTACGACGCCTTCGGGCCCATCGGCCCGACCATGATCACGCCTGACGAGGTGGCCGACCCGAACGATCTGGCGCTGAGTTGCCGCGTCGACGGAGAACTGCGCCAGCAGGCCCGCACCAGCGACTTCATCTTCGACGTTCACTACCTCATGGCGTGGCTGTCGCGCTACGTCACCCTCGAGGTCGGCGACCTGATCTTCACCGGCACTCCCGGGGGCGTGGGCGACTCGATGGACCCGCCGACGTACCTGCGCGACGGCCAAGTGATGGAGGTCCAGGTCGAGGGGATCGGCACCATGCGCAACCGCATCGTGGCCGGCTCGGGGGCCGGCACAGGGGCCGGGGAGGGCTGAGCGGTGCGGGTCGTGGTCAGCGGCGACAGGAGTTCCACCTACGGCGGCCTCTTCACCGGTCACGTGGCGTTGGAGATGCTGCACGCCACCGACAGCGACGACGAGCCCGACACCGCGCACGTGCACTTCAGCGACGGGGCGGTCACCAACTGGCACAGCCATCCCGGCGGTCAGCTGATCTACGTTGCGGCCGGGCGCGGCCGCGTCGGCACCGACGCCGACGGCGCCGTGCTGCTGGAGCCGGGCACGCTGGTCGTGGCCCCACCGGACGAGCGCCACTGGCACGGCGCGGCGCCCGGCGGCGACTGCACGCTGCTGTGCGTCACCTGGGGCACGACCTGCTGGACAGACGAGGCCCCCGACCTCGGTGACTGACACCGGAACACGGGAGCCCCGCGCCACATCGTCATTCCGGCGAAGGCCGGAATCCAGGCGCGAGCGGGTCGACGCGAACCAGCGATGAACCCCGACCACGCCGAGGTGGCCGTCATCGGCTACGGGCCGGTCGGGGCGACGCTTGCCAACCTGCTCGGCCAGGCCGGCATCAACACCTGCGTCTACGAGCGTTCCCGCGATCCGTACCCCCTGCCGCGGGCGTGTCACCTCGACGGCGAGATCATGCGCATCTTCCAGGGCGTCGGGCTCGGCGACGTGATCAACGAGCTCGTCGAGCCGAGCAGGGGCATGCTCTTCGTCGACGGCGAGGGCCAACCGCTGTTCGACTACGAGGACTTCGTCCGCGATCCCATCCTCGGCTGGGGTGAGGACTACGTGTTCATCCAGCCCGAACTGGACGCGGCCCTGCGCGCCGGCGTGGACCGCTTCGACTGCGTCGACGTGCGGCTCGGCTCGGAGGTGCCCGACTGGCGGGAGGTGCCCGCCCGCTGGGTGGTCGCCTGCGACGGCGCCGCCAGCGCGTCCCGGCGCATGGCCGGCATCGACTTCGTGGACCTCGGCTACGACCAGCGCTGGCTGGTCGTGGACGTGATGCTCTCCCGGCCCGTGGCGCTGCCCGACATCATCCACCAGGTCTGCGACCCGCAGCGGCCCGCCACGTTCGTTCCGTCGGCCCGCAACCACCGCCGCTGGGAGTTCCGCATCGACGAAGGTGAATCCGACGAACAGGCGAGTGATCCGGAGAACGTGTGGCGCCTGCTGAGTCCCTGGTTGCGGCCAGGCGACGGGGAACTCGTGCGGGCCGCGGTTTACGACTTCCACGCCACCGTCGCGGCGACCTGGCGCCGCGGGCGGCTGCTGCTGGCGGGCGACGCCGCCCACCAGATGCCGCCGTTCATGGGCCAGGGCATGTGCTCGGGCATCCGCGACGCAGCCAACCTGGCCTGGAAGCTGCGCGCCGTGCTGCGCGACGGCGCCCCGGAGGCGCTGCTGGACAGCTACGAGGCCGAGCGGCGGCCCCACGTCGAGCGCTGCATCGAACTGTCCATCGAGGCAGGCCGGCTGCTCGACGAGCCGGCCTTCCCCGAACCCGACACCGACGACGGCGAGCGCTGGTCGCGCCTGCCGCCGCTCACCGGGCTCTTCCAGGGGGCGGGTGAGCCCGCGCCGTTCCCCGCCGGCCACCAGGCCCGCCAGCCGACCGTGGAGGTCGACGGTCGGCGCCGCCTGCTGGACGATGTCGCGGGCCCCGGCTGGTACCTGGTCAGCGACGGTCCGGCTGACGGCGGCGGCCTGGCGCGGGTGCTGGACGCGACCACCCTCGGCGATCCCGACGGCTGGCTGGGGAGGCTCCTGGGCGGCCGGGCCGCAGTACTGATCCGCCCCGACCGCTACGTCTACGGCACCGCGGCGACCGCCGGCGACGTCGGGGAACTGCTCGACGACGCCCGCCGGCGGATCGGCCTGCCTCCTGCCTGAGGGGTCGACCGCTGTGGCTCAGCCTGCGGCGAGCCGCAGCGGCAACCGCTTCAGGCCGTTGATGAAGTTTGAGCGCACCCGCGTGACCTCCCCACACACCTCCAGGCGCAGGTTCCTGGCCAGCACCTCCTCCAGGAACACACGCACCTCGAGGCGGGCCAGCCACGACCCCAGGCAGAAGTGCGGCCCGCCCCCGCCGAAGGTGACGTGGCGGTTGGGGTCGCGGCCCAGATCCAGCGTGTAGGGGTCGGCGAAGACCTCCCCGTCGTAGTTGGCGGACAGGTACCAGGTCACCACCTTGTCCCCCGCCGCCACGGGAACCCCGGCGATCTTGGTGTCGGCCATGGCTGTTCGGCGGAAATGGATCTGCGGGGAGGCGTAGCGCAGGACCTCCTCGACGGCAGCGGTCAAAAGGTCGGGATCGGCGCGCAGGCGCGCCAACTCGTCGGGGCGCTCGGCGAGCGCCAGGGCACCGTGGTTGAGGGCGTGGCGGGTCGTCTCGTTGCCGGCGATGACCAGCAGGAGGAAAAGCGTGTTGAAGTTCTGCGGCGACAGCTCGTCGGCGGCCACCAGCAGCGACACCACGTCGTCGGCCGGGTGGCGCCGCTTGCCGTCGGCGAGCCGCTGGGCGTAGGCGAACACCCTCGTCGAGGTGGGACTGCGGAACGGCAGCAGCCGGTACGGGTCGGTGTCCTCCTTGTCGAAGACCACCTCGGAGTAGTCGGGGTCGGCGTGATAGATGATCCGGTCGGCCCATTCGAAGAGGCTGCCGGTGTCGCCGTCGGGCACGCCGAGGATGCGGCTGATCATCAGGATCGGCAGCCGCCGGGCCACGGCGCCCACGAACTCCACCTCGGCGCCGGCGCCGTTGGCCCCGGCCCCGCCCAGCGCATCGTCGAGGACTCGCGCCATGATCCTCCGGGCGTCGCCGGTCCACCGGTCGATGCTGCGGCGGGTGAAGTTGCGTGACACCATGCGGCGCAGCCGGGTGTGCTCGGGCGGGTCGGTCTCCAGCATGGTGCGCCGGGCCTCGCGGGCCTCGGGGTCTCGCTCCAACTCCTCCAGTTCGGTGCCGCCGATCTGCGAGGAGAACGTCTCGTGGTCGCGGTGGACCGCCACCAGATCGGCCCAGCGGGTCACAGCCCAGAAGCCTGCATTGCCGCCCGGCTCGGGATGCCAAGCCACCGGCGTGTCGCGCCGCAGGCGGGCGAACGCCTCGTGCGGGATGGCCTGCTCGTAGACGTCGTGGCTACAGATGTCGACCGGGGAGAGCGGCCGGCGGTTCACTGCTCCGCGACGTCCTCGAGGAACCAGTCCACGAGCTGCTGGGTGCGGTGGACCGCAGACGACTCGATGCGGGCCGTCTCGGCGACGAGTGCGTCGACGTCGATGCCGTGGGCGCGAAGCTCGTCGCCCCCGAATCCGATCCATTCGCCCAGCAGCGAGCCGTCCACCTCGGGATGGAACTGCAGCCCGAGGCTCCGACCCTCGCGGAACGCCTGCGATCCGTTCGCATTGCGGGCCAGCTCGGTGGCACCGGTGGGGACCGTGAAGCGGTCGTAGTGCCACTGGAACCACGGTCCGGGCGAAAGGCCGTCGGGCTCGTCGGTGTCGATGCTCAGCCAGCCGAACTCCGGAGCCGGTGCCCGCGACACCGTGCCCCCGAGAGCCGCCGACAGGACCTGGCCGCCGAAGCAGACACCGAGGACCGCCGCCCCCGCTTCGTGCACCTCCCTCACGAAGTCCAGCTCGCGGTGGATCCAGGTGCCGATCCTGGCGTCGTCGTACACCGACCAGATCGCACCCAGGACGACCACCAGGTCGTAGTCACCGGGGTCGGGAAACTCGCGATCGCTGACGGGGTTCGCCACGTCGGCCACCACCCGGAACGGCTCCAACTCCACGCCCCGCCGTTCGAGGGCCTTGCCGACCAGCGCCGCGTGCCCCGTCGGATCGTGTTCGACCGCCAGCCCCCGCACCGCCGCAGCATACCGGCGGCCATCCGGCGGCCCGGCGGCCCGGCAGGGTCGTCAGAACCTGAGGGGGTCGATGGCGAGGCGGAGGCGGCCCGGTGGACGCTCGACTGCGGCGAGGGCGTCAAGGAGACGATCCCGATCGGCTGCCCGGACGACCCAGCGGTTCTCGCCCAGTTCGGCGATGTCGAGTCCGAGAGGGCGACCCAGCCGGTCCATGAAGGTCTCCGCCGCCGCGCCGGCGATCTCGGCGAGGGCGCCGAACGGGGGGAAGCCGAGCTGGCCCCGCAGAGCCCGGTCGCGGCTGCCGAGGAGTTCAGGATCGGCTGCGCCGGCGGCCTGCAGGACAGGATGGTCGGGCTGGCGGGTCTGCACCAGGATCCGCCCCCCGCCGCTGCGAGGGCCCACCAGCCGGGCGGCGCGGGCCAGCAGGGCTAGCGCCTGCTCGTTCGCCCGGTAGCGCGTCGCCGAGAGTTCCTGATCGAAGTCCAGGAACGCCACCACGTCGGCGCCGGCGGTCCGGTGCAGCGCCGCCTCGGTGCCGATCACCACACGGGAGGCGGGGAGCTCCGGCTCCGCTGCTGGACGGGTTCGACCGCTGATCTCGGTCACCTGCTCGCCGAGCAGCACCTCCAGCTCGTCGCGGAGTTTGGCGACACCCGGTCGCAGGGTCTTCAAGCGGGTGGCCCCGCAGCCGGAGCAGACCCGCGGTCGCCGCTCCCCGCATCGCGGGCAGTCCAGACCACCGGCGGCGCCCTCAGCCGAAGCAGCACCGCAGGCGTCGCAGACCACCAGGTCGCCGCAGGCGGCGCACGCCAGTAGCCGTGCCCGGCCCTTGCGGTTCAGCACGCAGACCGCGCGGCTGCCGGACCGCAGCCGCGCCACGAGCGTCTCGCTCAACAGGCCACGGCGGGCGACCTCCGGGTCGCGCTGGTCCACCACCTCCAGGCTCGGCCAGCCCTCCCGCTCGGTGTGGCGCGGCACGCTCAGCACGTCTCCCGACGCCAGTTCCTGCGCCTCCAGGGTGGGGAGCGGCGAGACCAGCACGCACGGCACACCGGCGCGGCGAGCCCGCTCCACAGCGACTTCGCGAGCGCTCCAGGTGGGCGAATCCTCGGCCACCAGCGCCTCGTCGTGCTCGTCGAGCACCACGACGGCGCCGAGCCTCGGCATGGGGCCGAACACCGCGCCGCGCGTCCCTACCGCCACCCCGCCCGCGGCCGCCCGCGCCCAGTCCTCGGGCAAAAGCGCGGCAGCGCCGCCCCGCCGGCGCACCCAGCCGGCCAAGCGGGTGGCCTCGGCAACCTGCGGGACCACCAGCAGCACATCGCCGCGGCGCAAGGCAGCCGCCAGCAGCGGTCCCCGGTCACCCGCCGGGGGGATGCGCACGACCGACACCGCCCTCTCGAACGCCTCCTCCCAGAGGCCCGCGGGGTCCACGCCGGCCGAGCCGGCCTGCGGCACGGGCAACACACCGGCCGAGCCGGCCTGCGGCACGGGCGACACGCCGTGCCGGGGCAGCGACTCGACGACACGGGGCGGCGACGCCGTGCCGTAGAACGTGGCGCGCCGCCCTGCCCAACGCGTCGCCGCCCAGCCGGCGAGATCCAACACCTCGGCGGGTGGGCCGGCGCCGACCAGCTTGGCGAGCGGCAGCAGTTGCCGCGGCTCGCCGGTGGGATCCACGGCCGTCACCCACCCGCCGACACGGCGATTGTGCAACGTCACCCGCACCATCGTTCCCTCGACCAGCCGGGCCGCACGCCCGTCGCGGCGCCAGGCAGTGGGCACCGCGTAGTCGAACTCCCGGTCGACGGCGACCACGTCGGTCAGCACACGCACGACCCGCGGGCCGCGGGCGTGCGTGGATTCGGGATCGGTTGGCGGAGACGGCCGGGACGGCGTCCGGCTCAGAGACCGAGTTCCGATCGCAGCTCGTGGACCCGGTCTGTGCGCTCCCAGGTGAACTCGTCGCGCTCCCGACCGAAGTGGCCGTAGGCGGCGGTGGCGCCGTAGATCGGCCGCAGCAGGTCGAGTTCGCGGATGATGGCGGCGGGCCGCAGGTCGAACACCTCGCGGACGGCCGGAGCCAGCCGGGCGGGGTCGACGTGGTGCGTCCCGAACGCGTCGACCATGAGCGACACCGGCTGCGGCTTGCCGATGGCGTAGGAGACCTGGATCTCGCAACGGTCGACCGCGCCGGCGGCGACGAGGTTCTTCGCCGCCCAGCGGGCCGCGTACGAGCCCGAGCGGTCGACCTTGGTGGGATCCTTGCCGCTGAAGGCGCCCCCGCCGTGGCGGGCCATCCCCCCGTAGGTATCCACGATGATCTTGCGCCCGGTGAGGCCGGCGTCGGCGGTCGGGCCGCCGGTCACGAACCGTCCCGCAGGGTTTACGAGGACGCGCGGGTCCGCCACGTCGAGCGTGCCACCGGTGCCGGAGGCGGCCGCCTCGAGCACAGGCCGGACGACATGCTCGCAGACGTCCTCCTCGAGTGTCTCGGGTCCGACCCAGTCGGCGTGCTGGACCGAGGCGACGACCGTCTCGACGGCCACAGGCACCGTGCCCTCGTAGCGCACGCTCACCTGTACCTTGCCGTCGGGGCGCAGGTAGGGCGGCGTGTCGGCCCGGCGCATCTCGGCGAGCCGCTCCGCCAGCCGGTGCGCCAGGTTGATCGGCAGCGGCATGAGCACGTCGGTCTCGGTGCAGGCGAACCCGAAGACGAGTCCCGAGTCGCCGGCGCCGATGCCGTCGGGGTCGTCGGGCTCGCCGCGGTCCACCGCCTCGGCGATGGCCGGGGACTGCTCACCGATTGCCTGCAGCACACCGCAGGCCTTGCCGTCGAAACCCCCGTCACTGCGGTCGTAGCCGATGCCGCAGATGGTCTCGCGCACGATCGCGGGGATGTCGACCCAGGCCTCGGTGCGGATCTCGCCGCCCACCACGCACAGCCCCGACGTGAGGAAGGTCTCGCAGGCCACCCGGCTGTGCGGGTCCTTGGCGATGAGGGCGTCGAGGATGGCGTCGGAGATCTGGTCGGCCATCTTGTCGGGATGGCCCTCGGTGACGGATTCCGACGTGAAGATGTACGTGGGACTCACAGTGCCTCGATCATCTCCTCCGGCGGTAGTCCGCCGCTCTCCGTCCTGCCGTCTTGCGATCCGTCCCCCGTCGGCGGCGAGTATACCGGCTGACCCTCCCCGGACTCCGGGGGTGGCGCGAGCCCTCCCGGCGGGCGTGGACCCTGGACTGCCGGCAGGTGGTGGCGCTGTTGCCCGCAGGCGGTACAGCGCACACAATGGCGACGTGCGAGCACCGATGGCGGCGGGATGATCGACCAGGATCGTCACCCGATCGCCTGGCGGGAGGCCGGCGAAGGGCCTCCGGTGATCTTCCTGCACGGGCTGGGCGGCACGCGCACGGCCTGGGATCTACAACTCCGTGGCCTCGCAGACCGCTTCCGCTGTATCGCCTGGGATATGCCGGGCTACGGAGCCTCGGCTCCGCTTGCGGAGTTGACGTTTCCGGCCACCGCCGACAGCCTCGCCGGCCTGCTGGACACTCTCGGGCTGGAGTCCGCCCACCTGGTGGGGCTGTCCTTCGGCGGAATGCACGCGCTGCACACGGCGATCCGACACCCAGGGCGGGTGCGCAGCCTGGTGCTGGCCGATACGAGCCCGGCGTTCGGACTCGACGGAACCACCGCGCAGAACTGGCAGGCGGCCCGGCTGGCGCCGCTCGACGCGGGTCTGAAGCCCGCAGAGTTCGCCGGGCGCACCCTCGATGCGATCTGTGCACAGGCTCTGGAGCCAACGCTGCGCAGCCGACTCGTG
Source organism: Acidimicrobiia bacterium (assembly GCA_009835395.1). Lineage (GTDB taxonomy): Bacteria > Actinomycetota > Acidimicrobiia > Acidimicrobiales > CATQHL01 > VXNF01. Next base: position 28,507 of record VXXM01000077.1, on the reverse strand, counting down.
GAATCATTCGGCCGGATCTCACCGGCAGCGTTCCGGGCGGCCGTCGAGTGCCTTCCCGCCCACGACGTGCGAGGCGAGCTCGCCGACATCGGCTGTCCCGTCCTGGTGATCGTCGGCGAGGCCGACCGGGAGACCCCCGTTGCGTACGCCGAGGCGCTCGCCGGCGGGTTGACCCACAGCACCCTCGAGGTGCTGGAAGGCGTCGGTCATCTCTCCCCCGCCGAGGCGCCGGAGAGGTTCAACCGGCTCGTGGGCGAGTTCCTCAGCGGTGTCGAGGCACGGACGGGCCAGAATGAAGGCGTGAGTTCAAAATGAACACGCCGGCCACCGAGTGGCGCTGGGTGCAGCGCTATGCCGAGCAGTTCGCGGCCTGCGATCTGCGTCCCGGCGAGGTGGCCGTGCTGCTGTCGGAGGCCGCCAGCAACCCGCTGATCGTCGAGACAGCCCGCCTGGCCCTGGAATCGATGGGCGCGGCCACAGCGGACGTGCGCATGCCGACGCCTCCCAATCCCGGACCGGTGCCCATCCGCTCCACCGGCGCCTCGGTGGCTCTCGCCGGACACCGCGCGGCCATCGCCGCCCTGGCGGCCGCCGACTTCGTCGTGGACTGCACCGCCGAGGGACTGTTGCACGCGCCGGAGCTGGATGAGATCCTGGCCGGCGGCGCCCGGGTGCTGATGATCTCCGCCGAGCACCCCGAGAACGCCGAACGCTGGCCGCACGACCCGGCGCTGGCCGACCGGGTGGCCCACGGCGTGGCACTGTTGGAAGCCGCCGAGGTGATGGAGATCACGAGCGCCGCCGGCACCAACCTGCGGGTGCTGCTGGCGGGCGCCGTGAAGGCCGGCTCGCACGGCTGGTGCAGCGAGCCCGGCAGCATCGCCCACTGGCCCGGCGGCCTGGTGCTGGCGTTCCCCGCCGAGCGCACGGTCAACGGCACCCTCGTGCTGGCACCCGGCGACATCAACCTCACGTTCAAGGAGTACATCCGGGAACCGGTCACGCTGCGGATCATCGACGACTACATCGTCTCCATCGACGGTGACGGGCACGACGCCGCCCTGATGGAGTCCTACCTTGCCTCCTTCGAAGAGACCGACGCCTACGCGGTCAGCCACGTCGGCTGGGGCATGAACCCCGGCGCCCGCTGGGAGGCCCTCGCCATGTGGGACAAGGCCGACCTCAACGGCACCGAGCTGCGGGCCTTCGCCGGCAACGTGGTCTACTCAACCGGCGCCAACGAGACCGCCGGCCGCTTCTGCCGGGGCCATTTCGACCTGCCCATGCGCAACTGCACCGTCAGCCTCGACGGCGAGACGATCGTCGACGGCGGCCACCTGCGAGCCGACCTGCGCTGACCCCTGTTTCGAGAGCGGAAACGCCGCCGCGTCAGTGCGCGGCGCGGTGGGTTGCGACGTGGTCGAGGACGGCTCGGGCTACGTCGCGTTTGGAGGTGAGGGGGACCGTCGTGCGGTCGCCGGTCGCGGCGAGGAGGACCACCTCGTTGGTGTCGTGGTCGAAGCCTGCGCTCGGCGCCGAGACGTCGTTGACGACGATGAGGTCGGCGCCCTTGGCGCGCAGCTTGGCCTCGGCGTTGGCGAGCACGTCACTGGTCTCGGCGGCGAAGCCCACCAGGGTCCCCACCTCTCCCCCACAGCCCAACTCGGCGAGGATGTCGGGGGTTGGCTCCAAGCTGATGGTGCGCGCCTCGCCGGTCTTCTTGATCTTGTCAAGGGCGGGTGCGGTCGGCCGGTAGTCGGCGACGGCGGCGGCCATGACCACCACGTCGGCGGGGAGCCGGTCGACCGTGGCGGCGCGCATCTCCTCGGCGGTCTCCACGAGCACGAGTTCGATGCTCTCGGGCAGCGGGCGCCGCACCGTGGCGACAAGGGTGACCTTGGCGCCCCGGGCCGCCGCCTCGATCGCGACCGCGTAGCCCTGCTTGCCGGACGAGCGGTTGCCGACGAACCGCACCGGGTCGATGGGTTCGCGGGTTCCACCGGCCGTCACGAGCACCCGCAGTCCGACCATGTCCCTCGTGGACGCCTGGGCGCCCGCGGCGAGGGCCTCGGCGGCGGCGGCCAGGATCGACTCCGGAGCAGCCAACCGGCCGGCGCCCACGTCTCCGCCGGCAAGGCGGCCCTCCTCGGGTGCGACGACGGTCACGCCGCGCTCGTCGAGCAGGCGCACGTTGTCCTGCACCGCCGGGTGCTCCCACATCTCGGTGTGCATCGCCGGGCACACCACGACCGGGGCCCGGGTCGCGATGAGCGTGGCGCCGAGCAGATCCTCGGACAGTCCGGCCGCGTACGAGCCGATCACCCGGGCGGTGGCGGGACACACCAGGATCAGGTCGGCCTGCCGGCCCAGGGTGACGTGGGGGATGGGATCGTCGTCCTCGAAGAGCGAGAGGCGGGCCCGCTCGCTGGCCAGCGCCGAGAAGGTGATCTCGCCCACGAAGCGTCGCGCCGCCTCGGTCAGCACCGGAACGACGTGGGCACCGGCGTCGACGAGGCGCCGGCAGACCTCGACGGCCTTGTAGGCGGCGATCCCGCCGCTGACGGCGAGAACGATCCGGCGTCCGGCGAACGGGCTCATGGGCTCACCGGCTCAGCGACGTCGCCGTTGGGGGAAGTCCCCGGTGCCTCAGCCGACCAGTTCGGGGGGCTCGCCGGCGGGTGGCTCGAGTTCCTCGGACTCCTCGGCAGGAGCCTCCTCGGAGACCGTCACCGCCACGATCTTGCCCTGGTCGATCTCCTGTAGGGCGATCGAGAGCGGCTTGCGGGCCGTCGAGGAGACCTGCGGCGGGATCATCCGGCCCAGACCCTCGCCGAGTTGGCCGTAGTACGAGTTGATCTGCCTGGCTCTCTTGGCGCTGAGCGACACCAGCCGGAACTTCGAGTCGTCGGCCTGCTCCAGCAGGTGTTCCACCGGCGGGTTGATCATGCTGTTGGTCTCGTCGCCGATCTCGGTGCCCTGCATCGTCGCTCCCGGAGTGGTCGTCGAATCTGTCGTCGGGTGCGGCACACGGCACGGCCGGCCGGTGTCGCGGGTCGGCCTGTGAGTCGAGGCGGATCGAACTGCGGCGCAGCACCGACGCGACCGACAAGTCTACCGGTGAAGCCCGGATTGTCCGCTGATCCCGCCGCTCCCGTCGCATCTGCGGGGGCGCCTCAGCCGCCGGCGGCTGCCTCCTCGGTAGCGAGGCGTCGCCGGTGATTGTCGATGATCCGCGCCATGGTGGCCACGGTCTCAGCCAGTTCGGCGTTCACGACGACCACGGCACCGAGGTCGCGGGCGGTCTCCCGCTCGCTGGCACCGTAGGACAGCCGGGCCCTGACGTGGTCCTCGCTGTCGCCGCGCCCGCGCAGGCGGTGCACCTGGTCGCCCTCGGTCGGCGCCTCGAGGAACAGCAGCAGCGCCTCGGGGTGGCGCCGGCGAACCTGGCGCGCACCCTGGACGTCGATCTCCAGGAGGATGTCGCAGCCTGGCGGCGGGTCCGGGTGCGGTGTGCCGTACCGGTACTCGCCGAAGTCGGTCCACTCCAGGAACTCACACGCCGCGATGGCCGCGTCGAACCTGGCGCGGTCCACGAAGTGGTAGGCGTCGTCGGGTTCACCTGCCCGCTGGGCGCGGGTCGTCCACGATCGGCTCAACCAGAGCCGATCGTCCTGGCCGACCAGCAGGCGCGCCAGCGTGCTCTTGCCGGACCCGCCCGGTCCGGACAGAACGATCAGCAGAGAAGATGCCGTCGGTCCCGATCCCTGGATTGTCGGCGCACAGCGCGGCGGCTGTTACGACAACTTGGCCAAGAGTGCCTCGCGCTGCTTGACGCCGAGGCCGCGCAGCCTCCGCGTCTCGCTGATGTCGAGTTCGGACATGAGCCGGCGAGCCGTCACCTTCCCGACGCGGGGAAGGGACTCCAGCACCGACAGCACCTTGGTGCCGCCGACGACGTCGTCACTGGCTGCCATGTCCAACACCTCCGACAGGCTCACGTTGCCAATCTTGAGGCGCTCCTTCAGCTCTGCCCGCTGGCGGCGGACCGCCGCTGCCTTGGCAAGAGCCGCCTTACGTTGCTCATCACTGAGTTGGGGGGGTAGTGGCATGGCGGGGACTTTAACCGTGTCGCGGCCGAATCCGTGGCATTTTGCGCCGCGAACGTCACGACGCGGCGCCGGGCTGCCGCCCGCCGGGCTCCGACTCAGCCGGCGAAAAGGGCTTCAGCGGCGGCAGCCGGGTCCCCGACAGCGGTCACCGGACGTCCGATTACGAGGATGTCGGCGCCTGCCGCGAGCGCCCCGGCCGGCGTCGCCACCCTTGCCTGGTCGTCGGCCGCGGCGCCGCGGGGGCGGATCCCGGGCACGACGCGCAGCAGCTCGGGCGCGGCCACCCGGATCGCCCCCAGATCGGCGGTTGCACACACCACCCCTCCACAGCCGGCGGCGGAGGCACCGAGGGCTCGCTGGGCCAGCAACTCCGGTGCGGCCACAGAATCGCTGGTCAACACGGTTATGGCCAGCGCCAGTGGCGGCTCGGCACCCGGCGGGCGCGCCGCCTCGACGAGCCCCTCCACCCCTGCCCGCAGCATGTCCGCGCCGCCGGCGGCGTGCATCGTGACATAGCGCGCCCCGAGGGTGCCCACGGCGCGGGCCGCCCGGCCGACGGTGTTCGGGATGTCGTGCAGCTTCAGGTCCACGAACACGTCGAATCCCTCGTCGCTGAGCGACCGCACGGCGCGCGGCCCCACGGCCCCGAACAGCTCCAAGCCCACCTTGGCGATGCCGAACCAGGGACGCAGAACCCGCGCCAACCCCAGCGCCCGATCCAAGTCGTCGGTGTCGAGTGCGACCGCGCAGCGACTGGGATCCAACGGCGCGCCCGCCCGCGGCGAGGAGATGTCCGCCGTCACGACGCCCCCTGCTGCCGGGCGCGGTGCGCCGCGCCGGTGAGCTCGCGAACCCTTTCCACCCTCCGGCGCCGGCACCAGGCGGTCAGTTCGGCGCACACCCGCTCCGGGGCACGCGGCGAGGCGAACGTGGCCGTGCCGACCTGCACCGCACAGGCGCCCGCCATCAGCATCTCGACCGCATCGTCGCCGCGCGCCACCCCGCCCGCGGCGACGATCGGAAGGTCGCCGAACGCGGCGTGCGTCTCCCAGACCGCGCGCACCGCAAGCGGGCGTATCGCCGGCCCCGACACGCCACCGGCGCCGGCGCCCAGGACCGGCCGACGCTCGGCGATGTCGATGACCATGCCCGGGACCGTGTTGATGAGCGTCACCGCGGCCGCTCCGGCCTCCCGGACCGCGGCCGCAACCGTCACGATGTCGGGGGCGACAAGGCTCAGCTTCGCCCACCGCGGCAGCCCGGCCGCAGCGGACGCCTCGGTGGCGGCGGCGGCGGACTCGGGCGCCCGGGCGAAGAGATGCTCACCGCCTTCCAGATTGGGGCAGGAGAGGTTCACTTCGAGCGCCAGGATGCCGTCGCGGTGCGGTGCCAGCAGCTCGGCCGCCCTGCGGTACTCCTCGACGGTTCGGCCCCAGATGCTGGCCACCACCCGCACGCCGGCCGCCCGCAGCGCCGGCAACTGCTCAGCCGCCCAGGCCGCCACGCCCGGTCCCTGCAGGCCGACGCTGTTGATCATCCCCGCGGGGGTTGCGTCCACCCGGGGGGCCGGGTTCCCGGGCCAGGGCTCGGCGGAGAGCGACTTCACGACGACCGCGCCGGGCGCCGTCAAGTCCATCACCCCGGCCAATTCTGTTCCGTAGCCCGCCGTGCCCGAGGCGCACAGCACCGGGTTCGGCAACTCCACGGCGCCCACCGAGACCTGCAGGTCCACCGGCCGCCGGCGCTGCCTCACGCCCGCTCCCGGATGTCCCGGTGGTATTCCTGCAGGCTGCGCACCTCCATGGGGTGGTTGCGCTGGTCGGCGATGCCGGCGGTGGCGGCCAGTGCCGCGGCGACCGTGGTGAGCAGCGGCACGCCGCGCTGCGCCGCGGCGCGGCGGATGTCGGCCCCGTCGGCGCGCGGGCCCCGGCCCTGCGGCGTGTTGATGACCAGATCGATGCGCCCCGCGTCCAGGAGCGTCACCGCGTGGGGGCCCTCGGGGTCGGCCAGCTTCGCCACGACCTCCTCGGTGCCGACCCCGGCGGCGGCGAGGGCGTCCGCCGTGCCCCGGGTGGCCAGCAGCGTGAAGCCCATCTCGGAGAGGCGGCGCGCCACGGTGATCCCCGCCTCCTTGTCCCTGTCGGCGAGCGACAGGAACACCGATCCGTCCGTCGGGAGCGCGGCCCCGGCGGCGATCTGGCTCTTGGCGAACGCCAGCCCCGGCCGCTGGTCGATGCCCATCACCTCGCCGGTGCAGCGCATCTCGGGTCCCAGCACCGCGTCCACGCCGGGGAAGCGGTTGAACGGCAGCACCGCCTCCTTCACCGAGATGTGCTCGGGCGGCCGCCAACCCTCCTCCGAGCCGGGCGCGGGCACCGGTCCCGTCCAGCCCTCGACCGACCCGGAGGCGGCGATGTCCGCCAGCGTCTCCCCCATCATCGCCAGCGTCGCCAGCTTCACCAGCGGCACGCCGGTGGCCTTGGCCACGAACGGCACCGTCCGCGAGGCCCTCGGGTTGGCCTCCAGCACGAACACCGAATAGCCGTCGGCGCCGCCGAGGGCGCCGTCGGGGCCGCGGGGCACCGCGTACTGCACGTTCAGCAGGCCCACGACCTGCAACTCGTCGGCGATCGCCCGGGTGTGCCGCTCCAGCGCCTCGATCACCGCCTCGGGGAGGTTCACCGGCGGCAGCAGGCAGGCGCTGTCGCCGGAGTGCACCCCGGCCTCCTCGACGTGCTCCATGACGCCGCCGATGAGCACGGCGCCGGCGCGGTCGCGCACAGCGTCCACGTCCACCTCCACGGCGTCCTCCAGGAAGCGGTCCACCAGCACGGGCCGCTCCGCCGAGAGGCCCCCCTCGCGGCCGAGGGAGCCCTCGCGGCTCATCTCGGCCATGGCGGCCGCCAGCTCCTCGTCGTCGTGCACGATGACCATGGCGCGCCCGCCGAGCACGTAGGAGGGACGCACCAGCACCGGGTAGCCGATCCGCCGGGCGACGTCCCGGGCCGCGCCGGGGGAGGTGGCGACGTCCCCGGGCGGCTGGGGGATCCCCAGGCGCCTGCAGAGCGCCCCCCATTGCTCGCGATCCTCCGCCGCGTCAATGGCCGCCGGCGAGGTGCCCGCAACCAGCCCCGGCGGCAGCTCGCCGGCCAGCTTGAGCGGGGTCTGCCCGCCGAGTCCCACGATCACGCCGGCCACGCCGGGCCCGCCGCCACGCCGCGCCGAGCGCTCCTCGGCGTCCAGCACCGCCAGCACGTCCTCGGTGGTGAGAGGCTCGAAGTAGAGCCGGTCGCTGGTGTCGTAGTCGGTGGAGACCGTCTCGGGGTTGCAGTTCACCATGACCGTCTCGTAGCCGGCGTCGCCCAGCACCTGGGCGGCGTGCACGCAGCAGTAGTCGAACTCGATGCCCTGGCCGATGCGGTTGGGCCCCGAGCCCAGGATCACCACCTTCGGCCGATCCGAGGGAGCTACCTCGTCGGAGTCCTCGAAGGTGGAGTAGTGGTACGGGGTCTCGGCGGCGAACTCCGCCCCGCAGGTGTCGACCGTCTTGAACGTGGGCTCCACCCCGGCGGCCCGCCGGGCCCGGCGCACCTCGCCGGCCGTCGCGCCCCAGAGGTACTCCAGTTGGGCGTCGCTGAAGCCCAGGCGCTTGAGCCCCCGCCAGTCGCGGAGACCCAGCGACCCCGGAGCGGCATCGGCCAGGCGGGCCCGCTCGGCGCAGATGAGGCGCATCTGCTCGAGGAACCACGGGTCCACGCCGCTGGCGGCGTACAGGTCCGCCACGTCGAGGCCGCGCCGCAGGGCGGCCTCCAGCTGGAACACCCTCTCGGGGGTGGCCACGGCGCAGGCCTCCAGCAGGGCGGCGTCTTCGAGCCGGTCGTAGGCCGACTCGGCCGGGTCGCAGTTGAGGCCCGCCCGGCCCAGTTCCAGGGAGCGCAGAGCCTTCTGGAGCGACTCGCAGAACGTGCGGCCGATGGCCATGACCTCGCCGACGGACTGCATGGAGGTGCCCAACTCCGGCCGAGCCCCGGGGAACTTCTCGAAGTTCCAGCGCGGCACCTTGGTGACCACGTAGTCGATGGTCGGCTCGAAGGCGGCAGGGGTCTTGCGGGTGATGTCGTTGGGGATCTCGTCGAGCGTGTAGCCCACGGCGAGGCGGGCGGCGATCTTGGCGATGGGGAACCCGGTGGCCTTGGAGGCCAGCGCCGACGAGCGGCTCACCCGGGGGTTCATCTCGATGACGACCTGGCTGCCGTCCCGGGGATCCACCGCGAACTGGATGTTCGAGCCCCCGGTCTCCACGCCGATGCGGCGGATGCAGGCGAACGCGGCGTCGCGCATCTGCTGGTACTCGATGTCCGAAAGCGTCTGGGCGGGCGCCACCGTGATGCTGTCGCCGGTGTGGACCCCCATGGCGTCGAAATTCTCGATGGAGCAGATGACCACGCAGTTGTCGGCCCGGTCGCGCATCACCTCCAGCTCGAACTCCTTCCAGCCGGCAATGGAGCGCTCGATGAGAATCTCGGTGATGGGGCTGGCGGCGAGGCCCTCGGCGGCGACGGCGGCCAACTCCTCGACAGTGGCGGCCATGCCGGTGCCCCGCCCGCCCAGGATGTAGGCCGGACGCACGATCACCGGGAGGCCGACGGTCTCCGGCGCCGCCATCGCCTCCTCCAGCGAGCGGGCGATCATCGAGGCGGGCACCGCCAGGCCGATCTCCACCATGGCGGCCTTGAAGCGCTCGCGGTCCTCGGCGCAGGCGATCGCCGCCGGCGAGGCGCCGATCATCTCGCAGCCGTGCGCCTCCAGCACGCCCCCCTCGGCGAGCCCCATGGCCAGGTTCAGGGCGGTCTGGCCCCCGAGAGTCGGCAGCAGGGCGTCGGGGCGCTCGCGCTCGACGATCCGGCCGAGTGCCTCGTGGGACAGCGGCTCCACGTAGGTGGCGTCGGCGAACCCGGGGTCGGTCATGATCGTCGCCGGATTCGAATTCGCCAGGATCACCCGGTAGCCCTCCTCGCGCAGGACTCGGCAGGCCTGGGTGCCGGAGTAGTCGAACTCGCAGGCCTGGCCGATGACGATCGGGCCCGAGCCGATGATCAGGATCGACTCGATGTCGCTGCGGCGTGGCATCAGCGGTCGTCGGGGGACGGGGAATCGGAGTCGCCGGGGTCGATTTCGACGAACGGCGCGCCGTCGGGCTCGGCGCCGTGCCGTTCGGCCAGCCAGGAGTCGAAGGTGCCGAAGAGGTAGTCGCTGTCGCTCGGGCCGGGTCCGGCCTCGGGGTGGTGCTGCACGCCGAAGGCGGGAACCTCCAGGCTGCGCAGGCCCTCGGTGGTTCCGTCGTTGAGATTCACGTGCGTGATCTCAGTGCCGGCGACCCCGCTGTCGGCCACGCAGAAGTTGTGGTTCTGGCTGGTGATCTCGACGACGCCCGTGGCGAGGTGGCGCACCGGGTGGTTGCCGCCGTGATGCCCGAAGGGCAACTTGAAGGTCTCCCCGCCGAGCGTGGCGCCGAGCAGTTGGTGGCCGAGGCAGATGCCGAAGACGGGCACCTCCCCCAGCAGCCCCTCGATGACGTCGGTGGCTCCCCGCACCGCCGCTGGATCACCGGGTCCGTTGGAGAGCAGCACACCGTGCGGGCGGCGGGCCAGGATCGCCTCCGCGCCCCACCGGGCGGGGACCACCTCCACGTGGGCGATGCCGGCCAGCCGGCGCAGGATCGACGTCTTCACGCCGTAGTCCACGACGCTGACGCGCCAGGGACGCCGGCCGTCACCACGGGTCGTGGCCCGCAGGTAGGGACGCTCGCAGGTGACCGTGGCGACGAGGTCGACACCGTCGGTGCCGGGCTCGGCGGCGGCCGCGGCCCGCAGGTCCGACTCCGCGGCGGTGCCGAAGGCGCCCACCATGGCGCCCTCCGAGCGGATGTGGCGGGTGAGCCGGCGGGTGTCCACCCCGCTGAGGCATGACAGGCCATGGCGCACCAGGAACTCCTCCAAGCCGCCTCCGGCCCGCCAGCTGCTGGGGGTCGTCACGAGGTCGCGCACCACGAGGCCCCGGCAGAACGGGCGGCGGCTCTCGAAGTCGGCGTCGTTGACGCCGTAGTTGCCGATGTGGGGGTAGGTGAAGGTGATGATCTGCCCCGCGTAGGAGGGATCGGTGAGAACCTCCTGGTAGCCGCACATGACGGTGTTGAACACGACTTCGCCGGCGGTGACTCCCGCCGGTGGCTCCGCGCCGGCGATCTCACCCTCGAAGATCTCGCCATCGGCGAGAACCAGCGCGCCGGGACGCCTCGCCGGCGGCGTCATCGCTGCGCCTCGCCGTCGACGACCAGCGCTTCACCGGCCACCAGCGTGTGTCGCACCCTGCCGCGCAGCCGCCGCCCCACATAGGGCGTGTTGCGGCTGCGGCTGGCGCCGCCGCTGTCGTCAGGAGTCCAGATGGCCGACGGATCGAACACGCACAGGTTGGCCGGGCGGCCCGCCGCCACGGGCCCGCCGTGGGCGCCGTCGATGCCGGCGATGCGCGCCGGCTGCCACGACAGCAACGCCAGCACCTCAGCCGGCGCCAGATCCAGCTCCGTCAGGGCGAGGGCCAAGGCGGTCTCGAGGCCGAGCATTCCCGGTGGGGCCTCCTCGAAGGCACGGTCCTTGGCGTCGGCGGTATGCGGCGCATGGTCGGTGGCGATGGCGTCCAGGCTCCCGCGGGCCAGGGCGGTGCGCACCGCCGCCACGTCGTCGGCCGGCCGCAGCGGGGGGTTGACCTTGAAGCGGGAGTCGTAGGAGGCGCAGGACTCGTCGGTGAGCGTGAAGTGGTGCGGCGCCACCTCGGCGGTGACCGCCAGGCCGCTGCGGCGCGCCGCCTCCACGATGGCCACCGAGCCGGCCGTGGAGAGGTGCTGGAAGTGCACCGGCGCCCCAGTGAGGCGGCTGAGGGCCACGTCGCGCATCACCATGATCTCCTCGGCCTCGGCGGGGATGCCGGGAATGCCCAGCCGCGAGGACCACTCGCCCTCGTGCATGTGCCCCCCGGCGGCGAGCGAGTCCACCTCACAGTGCTGCGCCAGCCGCACCCCGAGGTCCGAGGCGTACTCCAGGGCGCGGCGCATGACCGCGGTGTCCTGCACCCCGGCGCCGTCATCGGTGAAGAGCCGGACTCCGAGCGCCGCCATCTCAGCCATGGGGGCGAGGCGCTCCCCCGCCCGGTCGACCGTGATGGCCCCCGCCACCTCCACCTGGCAGAGCGACGCGCGGCCCAGTTCCTGCACCTCCCGCACCAGGGCGGCGGAGTCGATGGACGGGTTGGTGTTGGGCATTGCCACGACGGCACAGAACCCCCCGAGGACGGCGGCACGGCTGCCGGATTCCACGGTCTCGGCCTGCTCGCCCCCCGGCTGGCGCAGGTGGACGTGCAGGTCAACCAGGCCCGGGGACACGATGCAGCCGCGGGCGTCGAGGATGCGGTCAGCGCCACCGGCCCCCGCAGCCAGACCCTCGCCGACGGCCGCGATCGTGCCGTCGCGCCCGACGAGCACATCGGCCGGCCGCTCGCCGGTGGCGTCGATCACCGTGCCACCCGCGATGACCAGCCGGGTTCGTTCAGCCACCGGCCACCTCGGCGGCGGGCGCCTGTTCGGCGGCCGGGGCGGCCTCGACGTCCGGCGTCGAGGCGATCCCCGGTTGGGCCCCCAGCAGCCAGAAGAGCACCGCCATCCGCACCGAGACACCGTTGGCAACCTGCTCGGAGATCGTGGTGCAGGCCATCTCGGGCACTTCGGAGCCGATCTCGACCCCGCGGTTCATGGGGCCGGGATGCATCACGATGGCGTGGTCGGCCAGGCTCCGGGCGCGTTCGGCGCTCAGCCCGAAGCGCTCGTGGAACTCGCGGAGGCTGGGCAGCAGCGCCCGCTCCTGCCGCTCGCGCTGCAGGCGCAGCAGGTACACCACGTCGGCGCGGGGCAACACATCGTCGATACGGCTGCTGACGCCCACACCCCAGCCGTCCACCGCAGGGGGCAGGAGCGTGGCCGGCGCCACCAGCGTGACCCCCCCGTCGAGCAGCTGCAGCGCCGCCACCAGCGATCGGGCCACGCGCGAGTGGGCGATGTCGCCCACGATCGCCACATGCCGCCCCGCGATGTCACCCAGCCGTTGGCGGATCGTGTAGCAGTCCAGCAGTGCCTGGGTCGGGTGCTCGTGGCGGCCGTCGCCGGCGTTGATCACCGCGGCGTCCAACCAGCGGGACAGTTGCACCGCCACGCCGGCGCTGCGGTGCCGCACCACGACGCAGTCGACGCCCATGGCGGTCACCGTCTGGGCCGTGTCGCGCAGCGACTCTCCCTTGCTCAGCGAGGAGCTCCCGGCGCTGAAGGTCGCCGTGTCGGCCGACAGGCGCTTGGCCGCGGTCTCGAAGGAGAGGCGGGTGCGGGTGGAGTCCTCGAAGAACAGCGACGCCACCGTCCTGCCCCGCAGGGCGGGAACCTTCGGGATGGCCCGGGTGTTCACCTCGGCGAAGCTGTCGGCGAGACGCAGGATCTCGCGGATCCCCTCGCCGCCCAGGTCACCGATCGACAGCAGATGCCGCCTCCCGTCGCCGGCCGGCTCGGCGATCCGGCCGCTCACGCCGTGATCCCCAGCACGACGCCCCGGTCGCTGACATCCACCATCTCGTCGCGCCGGGTCGGCAGGTTCTTGCCCACGTAGTCGGCCCTGATGGGCAGCTCGCGGTGGCCGCGGTCGACCATCACCGCCAACTGCACCGCCCGGGGACGTCCGAAGTCGCACACCGCGTCGAGAGCGGCGCGCACGGTGCGCCCCGTGTACAGCACGTCGTCCACCAGAACCACGGTGCGGCCCGTCAGATCGCCGCTGATGGTGGTGGGTGCCTGCACCAGCACGGGCCGCAACCCGATGTCGTCCCGGTGCATGGCCACGTCCAGGGAGCCGCACGGCACGTCGCCACCGTCGATATCGGCGAGCAGTAGCGCCAGCCGCTCGGCCAGGAAGACACCCCCGGTCTGCAATCCCACGAGCACCAGGTCCGCGGTGCCGCCGTTGCGCTCGATGATCTCGTGCGCCATGCGCCGCAGCGCCCGCTCGAGCGCTTCGGCGTCCATGATCTCGACGCGGGGAACAAAATCTCCCGGGGTGCCGGCGTGACGTCCGGCTGCGGACACAGCGCTCGCAGTGCCGCCGGGACCGGTCTCTGCCGCCCGTGCTCTGCGCTCGCGATCGGACAGCGTCCACCTCCGGTCCGTACGGGCCTCGCCGGACCCGCTTAACGGTCGGCTGACCGTACCACGACCGTCACCGGGAACCACGCACCCCGGCGGCCGTTCCCGCCCTTCCCAGCGACGCGGCCTCGTCGCTGCCGACTCGTCGCTACCGTGGCGCTCCATGAACGAACCCGCCCGAGATCCCCGCTTCGACGTCCTGTTCGAGCGGGTGCGCATCGGCCCGATCGTGGCCAAGAACCGCTTCTTCCAGGTGCCGCACTGCAACGGCATGGGTTACCGCGACGCCAGCGCCCATGCAGAGATGCGCGCCGTCAAGGCACAGGGAGGCTGGGCGGTGGTCTGCACCGAACAGGCCGAGATCCACCACTCCTCGGAGATCACCCCATACATCGAGGCCCGGATCTGGGACGACCAGGACATTCCGGCACTCGCCCTGGTGGCCGACCGGATCCACGAGCACGGCGCGCTGGCGGGCATCGAGCTCTGCTACAACGGCCTCAGCGGCCTCAACCTCCATTCTCGGGTGGCGCCGCGGGCGCCGAGTGCCCTTCCAGTGATCTCGGGGCACGCGGACCCGGTGCAGGCGCGTGAGATGACCAAGCGCGACATCGCCAACGTGCGCCGCTGGCATCGCCAGGCCGTGGACCGGTCACTGCGCGCCGGCTACGACCTGGTCTACGTCTACGCCGCCCACGGCCTCAGCTGCATGCACCACTTCCTATCACCCCGCTACAACCTGCGCAGCGACGAGTACGGGGGCAGCCTGCCGAACCGCATGAGGCTGCTGCGGGAGATCCTGACCGACACCGTCGAGGAGGTGGCCGGGCGGGCGGCGACGGCCTGCCGGATCACCCTCGACGAGCTGCTCGGCGACGGCATCACTCGCGCCGAGATCGAGGAGGTACTCGGCGAGTTGGGCGAGATCCCCGACCTGTGGGACTTCGCGATGGGCACCTGGGAGGATGACAGCGTGACCTCGCGCTTCGGCGCCGAGGGCGGCCAGGAGCAGTACGTGGCGGGCCTGAAGGCGTTGACCTCCAAGCCGGTGGTGGGCGTGGGACGCTTCACCTCCCCCGACGCCATGGTGCGCATGGTCCACCAGGGGATCCTGGACTTCATCGGCGCGGCGCGTCCCTCGATCGCCGACCCCTACCTGCCGCAGAAGATAGAAGAGGGCCGACTCGAGGACATCCGCGAGTGCATCGGCTGCAACATCTGCGTCACCGGCGACTTCACCATGTCGCCGATCCGCTGCACCCAGAACCCCTCGATGGGCGAGGAATGGCGGCGCGGCTGGCATCCCGAGGTGTACCGGACGCGCCACGCGGACGAGAAGATCCTCGTCGTGGGGGCAGGCCCGGCCGGCCTGGAAGCCGCCATGGCGGCCGGCAAGCGGGGCTACGAGGTGGTGCTGGTCGAGCGCTCGCGCCGCCTGGGAGGCCGGGTGGCGGCCGAGGCGCGACTGCCGGGGCTGGCGGAGTGGATCCGCGTCCTGGACTACCGGGAGGGTCAGATCGCCCGCATGGGGAACGTCGAGGTCTACCTGGAGAGCCCCATGACCGCCGACGAGCTGCCGGCCTACGACTTCGCACACGTCGCCGTGGCCACCGGTTCGACGTGGCGGCGTGACGGGGTCGGGCGCCGGCACACCCATCCGATGCGGATCGGCGGCCTGCCGATCCTCACCCCTGATGACCTCATGGCCGGTGATCGACCGGCGGGCAGCCGCGTCGTGATCTTCGACGACGACCACTTCTACATGGGCGGCGTCCTGGCCGAACTGCTCGCCGGCGAGGGCTACGACGTGTCGATCGTCACTCCCCAAGCCTGCATCTCACGCTGGACGGTCAACACCATGGACCAGCATCGCATCCAGGCGAGGCTCATGAATCTGGGCGTGGAACTGCGCTGCAACACGACCGCCGAGGCGATCGGCGACGACGGGCTGGAGCTGGCGTGCACCTACACCGGCAGCCGGAGCGACCTGGGTGCCGAGGCTGCGGTGCTGGTCACCGCCCGGCTGCCGGAGGACTCGCTGCTCACCGACCTGCAGACCCGCCGCCACGAATGGCCCGACAGGGGCCTGCGGAGCGCCCGGGCCATCGGCGACGCCCTCGCCCCCGGCACCATCGCCGCGGCGGTCTGGGAGGGCCGGCGCTTCGCCGAGGAGATCGAGAACCCCAGCGACGACGCCGACACCACTCCCTACCGCCGCGAGGTCACCCAACTGGCGGGGCGACGCCCGCCAAGCTAGGCGCGCAGCTTCCGGGCGATGGTGGCCAGCACGCCGTTCACGAACCGGCTCGAGGACTCCGTGGAGTAGAGGTTGGCGAGTTCCACGGCCTCGTTGAGCACCACTGCCGTCGGCGTCCGGGGCCGGTGCGCCAACTCGTAGGCGGCGAGGCGCAGGATGGCGCGGTCGACCGGGGCCATGCGCGCCACCGACCAGTCCACCGCCACCTCCTCCAGAAGTTCGTCGATGGCCGCGCCGTCGGTAGCGACTCCCTCGATCAGCTCGACCGCCAGCGGGGACGGCGGCAGGTCCTGGCGACTCAGCAACTCGAGGATCCCCACCTCGCGGGCGTCGGCCTCGTACAGCAGCGCCAGCGCCCGCTCGCGCGCCGCCCGGGCCTCACTGCGGGCGCCGGGCGTGGCGTCGGGGTCGGCGCGCCCGCTCACCCTCGGGCGATGTACTGGCCCGAGCGCGTGTCCACCTTGATGCGCTCGCCCGGCTCGATGAACAGCGGCACCGACACCACCAGACCGGTCTCGGTGACGGCCGGCTTGGTCGCCCCGGAGACCCGATCGCCCTGCATGCCCGGCTCGGTCTCGGTGATGGCGAGAGTGACCGCGGCGGGCAGGTCGGTGCCCACGATCTCGCTGCCGTACATCTGCAGGATCACCGAGTCGCCCTCGACGATGTAACTCCCGGCGTCTCCCAGCGCGGCCTCCTCCACGTAGAGCTGCTCGTAGGTCTCGCCGTCCATGAACACCCGGGCCTCACCGTCGCGGTACAGGTACTGCATCGAGCGTTTGTCGATGATGGCCCGCTCCACCTTCTCGCCGGCCCGGAAGGTGCGCTCCAGCACCGCCCCGGTGCGGGCGTTCTTGAGGGTGGTCCGCACGAAGGCGTGGCCCTTGCCGGGCTTGACGTGCTGAAACTCCACGACCGAGAACAGTCCCTCACCCAGTTCGAGGGTCATGCCCGTCTTCAGGTCGTTGGTGGTGATGGCGACCATTCGTGCCTCCGTTGAGTGTGGCTCCGTTGGGTGTCGCCGGACTCAGGCCACGACCAGCGTCTTGGGCGAGCACGTGAGGCGCCGGCAACCTTCGTCGGTCACGACCACGGTGTCCTCGATGCGCACGCCTCCGGTGCCGGCAAGGTAGACGCCCGGCTCCACTGTGACGACCTCGCCGGCGGCGAGCACCTCGTCGCTGCGGCTGCTGAGGCTGGGGGCCTCGTGGATGTCGAGCCCCACACCGTGGCCCGTGCTGTGCAGGAAGGCCTCGCCCCAGCCGGCCTCGTCGATGATCTCCCGACAGACCGCGTCCACCTGCTTGCACGAGACTCCGTCCGCCACCGCCTCCACGCCGGCCTGCTGCGATGCCCGCACCACCTCGTAGACCCTCCCGCCGGGGGCCCGCGGCTCGCCCACGCAGACCGTGCGGGTCATGTCGGAGCGGTAGCCGTCCACGATCGCCCCGAAGTCGATGACCACCAGGTCCCCGGGCTCGATGCGGCGCGGGCCCGGCCGGGCGTGCGGCAGCGCGCTGTTCTCGCCGGCCGCCACGATGGTGTCGAACGCCGAGCCGGAGGCACCCCGGCGGCGCATGAGATGGTCGAGTTCGGCGGCCACCTCGCCCTCGGTGGGCCCCTCGGCGAGGCGCGGCAGCACCTCGGCCAGGGCGCCGTCGGCGACCGCGGCCGCGGCGGCCACGCGGGCCACCTCCTCGGGCGACTTGCGGCGGCGCAGGCGCTCGACGACGCCGGTCGACGGCACCAACTCGGCGCCACCGAACCACTCGCCGGCGAATCTCCGGTAGCGGGACCAGCTCACGTGCTCGGCCTCCAGGGCGACGCGCCCCAGCCCGGCAACGGCCGCGGCGGCCGCTTCCTGCTGCTCGCTTCCGCGGTTGGCAATGACGACCCTGCCGTCGACGCCGGCTGCTGACAACTCGGCCGGTGCCTGGGTGGCGTAGCGGCCGTCGGTGATCACCAGCAGATCGTCCGCCGTGAGCACCACCACCATGGCGGAGCCGCTGAAGCCCGTGAGCCAGCGGCCGTTCGCCAGGTTGGTGAGCACCAGCGCCTCGACCGGCACGGTGTCGGAGCCGTTGCCTCCGGCGTCGGCGCTGGAGGCCACCTCGACACCCGCGGTGAGGATCTCCCGCACACTCGCAGCCCTGCCCCCGACCCGCAACGGCGGCAGGTCGGCCGCGATCGGTGGCGACCCCGCGGCGGTCGCCGCATCCGGCGCCATCTCAGCCTCCGGCCAGTTCTGCGGCGGCCTCGACGGCCAGCCGGTAGCCGAGCCCGCCGAAACCGCAGATCAGGCCGTCGGCGACCGGGGCGACCACCGACGCCTGCCGCCAGGCGTCGCGGGTGTACGGGTTGGAGAGGTGCAACTCCACCACCGGACCGTCGAAGGCCGCCAGGGCGTCCTGCAGGGCGCGCGAGTAGTGCGAGAGGGCGCCGGCGTTGATGACGATGGCGGCGGCGCGGCCGACCGCCCCGCCCACAGCGTCCACCAAGTCGCCCTCGTGATTGGACTGGGTGTGCTCGACGGCGAATCCCGCCTCGGCCGCAGCGGCGGTGGCCGTGCGCACATGGTCGTCGAGGGTTTCGGTGCCGTAGACCTCCGGCTCGCGGCGTCCCAGCAACTGCAGGTTGGGCCCCGACAGCAAGAGGATCACAGGAGCAGGGGCGGAAGTCTGGTTCATCTGATCGCCTCCAAGGCTTCGGCCAGCACGACCCGGTCCACGCCGCGCACCGGTTCGGGCCCGCGCGGACCGTCCAGGACGAGGGTCAGGTCGCCGACGGCCTTCTTGTCCCGGCCGAACAGGTCGATGAGCTCGCCGGCCTCGGTGCCCGCCGGCAGCGAGACCGGCAGGCCGTAGGCACTCACCACCTGCCGGTGCTCGGCCACCCTATCGCCGTCGATGCGCCCCAGCCGCTGCGCCACCTCGGCGGCGTAGACCAGACCCACGGCCACGGCCTCGCCGTGGCGCAGACCGAACCCGCCGGCGATCTCCAGGGCGTGGGCCAGCGTGTGGCCGTAGTTCAGCAGCATGCGGCGCCCCGACTCCCGCTCGTCGGAAGCCACGATCTCGGCCTTCAGCGTCACGCAGCGGGCGATGCGTTGCTCCAGTGGCAACTCGGCCATGGCGGCGGCGTCGCCCGCGCCCGAATCGGCGCCCCCCAGGAAGTGGTACTTGGCCATCTCGCCGAGCCCGGAGCGGTACTCGGCCGCGGGCAGCGTGGCCAGCACCTCGGTGTCGCAGAGCACCAGCGACGGCTGCCAGAAGGCTCCCACCAGGTTCTTGCCCTCCGGCAGGTTCACTCCCGTCTTGCCTCCGATGGCGGCGTCGATCTGCCCGAGCAGCGTGGTGGGGACGAAGATCACCGGTACGCCCCGGTGATACACGGCTGCGGCGAAGCCCGCCACGTCGGTGACGAGACCGCCCCCGACCGCCACCACCGCGTCGCCGCGTGTGAGGCCGAAGCGGGCGAAGCGCCGGCAGAGATCCTCCACGGTGGCCAGCGACTTGGACCGCTCCCCCGCCGCGATGGTGAACGTCTCGACAGCGCCGACGGTCTCGCCGAGATCAACCTCGACGCCGATGCCGTCGCCGGTCACGACGGCGACCCGGCGCGGGACCGCCGGCAGGGCGGCGGCCAGGGATCGGGCAAGCAGGTGCCGCACGCCGGGACCCACCAGCACGTCGTAGGAGCGCTTGCCGAGCCCCACACGGATGCGGGCGGGCCCGGTGCCGTGCTCGCCGCCCGTGCCGCCACGTTCCCGTTCGCCGCCGCCGTCCTCGACATCACCCTCGCCGGTCATCCAGCCACCGAGGTGGGACAGGCGTGTCGCCAGCGCGGAGGCGGCCTGGCGCGCGGAGAGTTCATCGGTGTCCAGGACGACGTCGGCAACCTCGTCGTACCAGCGGTCGCGCTCGACTGTCAGCTTGCGCAGTCTCGCCATCAGCGCCTCGTCACCCTCCGCTCCCGCCAGCAGCGGGCGCCCCGAGCTGTCACCCAGCCGGGTTGCCAGCACCTCGGGCCGCACCCGCAGCCAGCAGACCACGGCACCGGCCAGCAGGGCACGGTTGGCGGCGACGGTCACCACCCCGCCGCCGGTGGCCAACACCGAGGGCTCGGTGCTCGCCAGCACCTCCGCGAGGATCTCGCTCTCGCGGCGCCGGAACCCGGCCTCTCCCTCGGACTCGAAGATCTCCGGTATCGGGCAGCCCGCCCCCGCGGCCACCAACTCGTCGCAGTCCACGAAGCGGCGCCCGAATACGAGCGCCAGCCTCCGCCCCGTCTCGGACTTCCCCGAGCCCATCATCCCCACGAGCGCGATGTGACGCACGAATCCGAGGCTACCGGTACCGCTCCACCCTCCCCGGCAGCAAGGTTCCGAAGCGGTACCGTCGGGTACGTGCGAGCGTTGGGTATCGACCTGGGGACACGCCGGGTGGGCCTGGCGCTGAGCGACTCCGAGGGCCGCATCGCCACGCCGCTCGAAGTCCTGGAGCGAACAGGGTCGGAGGCCCGGGACCACGCCGCCATCGCCGAGGTGGTGGCCGAGCGCAACGTCGCCGTGGTGGTGGTGGGACTGCCGATCTCCCTGGACGGATCGATGGGTCCGGCGGCCCGGGCGGCCCGCGCCGAGATCGCGCGCCTCGAGGCGGCGATCGGGGTCCCGGTGGAGACCTGCGACGAGCGCTTCAGCACCGCCGCCGCCGAGCAGCACCTCGACATGGGTGAGGTGCGCGGACCCAAGCGGCGCCAGGTGGTGGACATGGTGGCCGCCGCCGTGCTGCTGCAGTCCTGGCTCGATGCCCGCCGTCATGAACCCCGGGCCACGTGAACGGCGACCGCGACCCGCCCGGGATCGACCCTCTCCTCCCCGGCGAGCCCGCTGAGGCCGCCCCGGTGCCGCCACCGGAGGCCCCGCCGGTTCCGGACGCCGGGACGCGTCTCGATCCCGCTCCCGGTGACATGCTCCTGGACCCCGAAGCGATCGCCGAGGACGAGGCCCTGTTCTTCGGTGACGACGCCTGGATCCGCTTCCGGCGCCCCTGGGGGTTCTGGCGGCGCCTGCTGGTGCTGGCGGGCATCCTGGCGCTCGTGCTCGGTGGCGCCTACTGGTGGGGCAACTCGTGGTTGCAGCGCCAACTCGACCCGCCGGGTGAGCCGCAGGGCCGCTTCCTGGTGGAGATCCCCAGCGGCGCCGGCGTCAACGACATCGCCAGGATCCTGGCGAACGAGGGCGTGGTGGCGAACGCCACCATCACCCGCCTCTGGTGGCGCGACGCCGCGAGCCTCCAGGCCGGGTCCTACTACTTCGCCGAGAACATGTCGGTGGATCAGGCCCTGGCCGTGCTGGAGGCCGGGCCGATCCCGCCTGTGGGCGAGAGCATCACGATCCCCGAAGGCCTCTGGCTCAGCGAGATCGCCGACCGGCTGCTGGACTCCCTCCCGGAGTTCGATCCCGTCGAGCTGCAGGCGGCACTCACCGACGGGCAGGTCCGGTCGAGGTACGTGCCCGCGGGGATCACCAGCCTGGAGGGAGTGCTGTTCCCCGACACCTACCAGGTGGACGAGAGGGGCGTGAGCGACGAGCGCGATCTGGTGCGCCGGATGGTGGAGCAGTTCGACACCGTGGCGACCCAGATCGGCTACGACGATGCCTTGGCGCGCATCGGCCTCACGCCCTACCAGTTGCTCGTGGCGGCCTCGATCGTGGAAGCGGAGGCGGCGCGCTCCGAGGACCGCCCGAAGGTGGCGCGGGTGATCTACAACCGCCTCAACGCCGGCATGCCCCTGCAGATGGACGCCACCGTGCTCTACGCCATCGGTCAGCGCAAGAGTTCCCTGACGCTCACGGACCTCGACGTCGACTCGCCCTACAACACCCGCAGGTTCGCCGGCCTGCCGCCCACACCGATCGCCGCGGCGGGCCGCGAGTCGCTGACGGCCGCCATGAACCCCGCGCCGGGTGGGTGGCTGTTCTTCGTACTGGTCGAGAGGGACGGCACACTGTTCTTCACCGAGGACTACGACGAGTTCCTGGTGCGATCGGCCGACGCTCGCGCCCGGGGGGTGTTCTGATGGCACAACCGGCCGGACTCAGCGGGAAGACCCGCCTGGCGATCGTGATCGGCGACCCGGTCCGTCATTCGCTGTCGCCGGTCATCCACAACGCCGCCTTCGCCGCCTGCGGGCTGGACTGGGTGTTCCTGGCCTGCGAGGTGCCCGAGGGCCGGGTGCCCGACGCGCTGGCCGGGGCGGTGGCACTCGGGATCGAGGGCC
This sequence comes from Acidimicrobiia bacterium, assembly GCA_009835395.1. GTDB lineage: Bacteria > Actinomycetota > Acidimicrobiia > Acidimicrobiales > CATQHL01 > VXNF01. The sequence goes on along the minus strand of VXXM01000077.1, from coordinate 6,624 downwards.
TCTCGGTGACCATGCCGCACAAGGCAGCGGTCGCCGCCGCGGTCGACGAGCTCTCGCCCGCGGCGCGCCTGCTGGGCGCCGTGAACTGCGTGGCACGCCACGGCGACCGGCTGGTGGGCCACAACACCGACGGCGGCGGCTTCGTGGACGCGCTGGCGGACGAGGCCGGCTGGTCGCCGGCGGGGACTCGCTGCGTGGTGCTCGGCGCCGGCGGCGCGGCGCGGGCCGTGACTCTGGCTCTCGCCGACGCCGGGGCGGCGGAGGTCGCGGTCGTGAACCGCACCGCCCCGAACGCCGTGACCGCCGCCGCGCTGGCGGGAGATCGGGGGCGCGTCGCCGAGCCGGGCGAGGTGGGCGGCTTCGATCTCGTCGTCAACGCCACCCCGGTGGGGATGCGCGGCCACCGCGGCGCTCCGATGCCGCTGGATCCGGGGCTGCTGCGGCCCGACCAGCTGCTCGTGGACCTCGTCTACGAGCCGGCTGAGACTGCGCTGCTGGCGGCCGCACGCGAGCGCGGCCTGCGCGCCTTCAACGGCGTGCGCATGCTGGTCCACCAGGCCGCCCGGGCCTTCGAGCTGTGGACCGGCACCGATGCGCCGATCGACGCCATGGTGGCCGCCACGAAGCAGGCTCTGGCCCGGCGCTGAGGCTCAGCCGGCCGTGCGCTGGGCTGCGGCCGCTTGACGCACCAGGTCCAGTGCCTCGTCGAGGCGGGTGGCGTCCTTGCCGCCGGCGGTGGCGAAGTCGGGGTTCCGGCCCCCTCCCCCGCCGACCAGCTTGAGGGCGTCGCCGAGCAGGTCCGAGGCGTGCCAGCCCTCGCCCGGCACCACCGCGGACACGAACGCCACGCCGCCGCTCGCCGGCGCGGTCGCCAGGACCACCCCGGTCACGCCGTCGCGATCGCGCACGGTGACGGCCAGATCGCGCAACTCGTTGCGGTCCACGCCGTCGATCCGAGCCACCACCAGGCCGTCGTCGGCGACTGCGGTGAGGTCGCCGGCCCGGTCGCCGGCCGCCTGGCGCCGCAGTTGTTTCAACTCGTCCCGCAGGGCCTTCAACTCGCCGGCCCAGCGGCCCGCTCCCGCCACCACGTCCTCGGGCGGCACGCCGAGCACGCCGGCCGCCTCCGCCAGGCGGGACTCGGCGTGGCGCAGCCGCTGGATCGGGATGTCCCCGCACACAGCCTCGAGCCGGCGGATGTTCGACCCGATGGATCCCTCGGAGACGATCTTCAGCGGCCCGATGTCACCGAGTGCCCGCACGTGGGTCCCGCCGCAGAGCTCGATGGAGTTCGGGCCGGCCTCCAGCACCCGCACGGTGTCGCTGTACTTGTCGCCGAAGAACGCGATCGCCCCCGCCGCCTTGGCCTCCTCCATCGAGGTCTCGTAGTGGCGACACGTCGGGTTGGCGAGGATCTCGGCGTTGGCGACGTCCTCGATGGCGGCGATGTCGTCGCCGCTGAGGCCGCTGTAGTGGCTGAAGTCGAAACGCAACCGGTCGGGCGCCACCAGCGAGCCCTGCTGCTTGACGTGGGAGCCCAGCACCTCCCGCAGCGCCCAGTGCAGGATGTGGGTGCCCGTGTGGTGGCGGCGGATGCCGGCCCGCCGCCTGCCGTCGATGACCGCCCGCACGCTCTGGCCGGGCCGCAGCCGGCCCATCGCACCTTCGACGTGGTGCAGGTGCAGGCCCGCCACCACGTAGGTGGTGTCGCTGACCGCCAGCGCCTCGTCGCCGCCGTCCGGGTACAGGTGGCCGGTGTCGCCGATCTGCCCGCCCGCCTCGGCGTAGAACGGGGTGCGGTCCAACACGACGCCCGACTCGGTCACCGCCAGCACCCGCCCGGTCGACTCGACGCGGTCGCGGCCCACGAACTCGGTCTCGCCGAACTCGTCCAGCACCTCCAAGTAGACGCTCAGGTCGCCGGCATCGGTCGAGCGGGCCTCGAAGTCCTCCCGGGCCCGGCGACGCTGCTCGGCCAGTTCGGCCTCGAACCCCTCGCTGTCCAACTCCACGCCCCGCTCGCGGGCGATCTCCTCGGTCACCTCGAAGGGGAAGCCGTAGGTGTCGTGCAGCAGGAACGTCACGGCGCCACCCAGCGGCTCCCCCGCCCCCAGGCCCGCCAGCGCCTCGTCCAGCAGCACCGAACCTCGCCCGAGGGTCTCCCGGAAGCGGACCTCCTCACGCTCGGTGACGTCGCGAATGAATGCGTGATTGCCGAGCAGCTCGGGATAGTCATGGCCCATGATGTCGACCACCTCGTCCACGAGGAGCGGCGTCACCACGCTGTTCACGCCGAGCAGGTAGGCATGGCGGATGGCGCGGCGCATGATCCGGCGCAGCACGTGGCCGCGCTCGGAGTTGGACGGGAACACGCCGTCGCCGATGAGGAACGCCATGGTGCGGGCATGCTCGGCGAGGATGCGCAGCGACACATCGGACGATCCGTTCTCGCCGAGGCGCACGCCGGAGAGTTCGGACGCCTTGGCGACCAGCCGCGCCATCTCGTCGATCTCGAAGACCGAGTCCACCCCCTGCAGCAGCGTCAGGACCCGCTCGAGGCCGGCGCCGGTGTCGATGCTGGGCTTGGGCAGAGGCACCATCGAACCGTCGGGCTGCTGCTCGAACTGCATGAACACCAGGTTCCAGAACTCCACGTAGCGCTCGTCACCGCCGTGCGCCGGTCCCCCGCCCGGGCCGTACGCCTCGCCCTTGTCGAAGAAGATCTCCGAGCACGGCCCGCAGGGTCCGGTGTCGCCCATGCGCCAGAAGTTGTCCTCGTCGAGCCGCTGGATCCGCTCGGCGGGCACACCCACGGCGTCTTGCCAGATCTCGGCGGCCTCGTCGTCGCTGAGGTGGACCGTGATCCAGAGACGGTCCGGGTCGAATCCGAGGCGCTCGGTCGACAGCTCCCAGGCCCAGGCGATGGCGTCGTCCTTGAAGTAGTCGCCGAAGCTGAAGTTGCCGAGCATCTCGAAGAAGCTGAGATGCCGGCGGGTGCGGCCGATCTCGTCGAGGTCGTTCTGCTTGCCGCCGGCCCGGACGCACTTCTGCACCGTCGTGGCCCGCTTGTACGGCGACGGCTCGGTGCCTGTGAAGTAGGCCTTGAACGGCACCATCCCGGCGACGGTGAACAGCAGCGTGGGGTCGTAGGGAATGAGGCTTGCCGAGGGGACGATCGTGTGGTCGCGCTCGGCGAAGAAGCCGGTGAAGATGCTGCGCAGCTCGCGTGCTGTGGTTCCGGACATGGCGTGGGCCTGGGGTGGGGTCGTGCTCGGACGATCAGGATCTCGGAACGAGGGTATTGCCGGATCGGGGCGGGGTGCTACTCGGGGCGTTCCTGCTCGCGCCCATCATCCCGAAGAGTCCGGCGACTCTCCTCGATGGCCTCGAAGATCTCGTCGGTGACCTCTCGCACCGCATCGGTCAGCTGGCGCGCCCACGAGGATCCCGCGGCCGTGGCACCGGAACGGCCGGGCGGGGACCCACCGGACGTCTTGCCGGAGGCGGTCCCGGCGTCCCCGGACTGTCCCCGGGAACCGGTGGCTTCGGCCCGCGTGGTCGGCGCGGCACTGCGCTGGGCCTGCACGCCGGCGAGACGCGCGGCGATGCGCGCCGAGGCGGCCTGATACCCCGAGCGCAGCAGATACACACTGGCCCGGCGCGTCCAGGAAGGCCGCCGGGACGGCCGTCGCGCCGCGGCCGCCCAGCCGTTGACGGGCGGCTCGGATCCTGCGGTGGTGTCCGCCTCGGGCGGGTCGCCGCGGCGGAACAGCGAGGCGACCGCCGCGAACGGCTCGACGAGGGCTCGATAGGTCACCCGCGACAGCGACTCGGCTCGCTCGGACACAGCCTCGGCGACGTCCAGAAGACCCCCGACCCGCTGCACCTCGCCCGTCACCCGCCCCGAGGCCTCCTCGATGCGCTCGACAGCCGGAACCAAGTCGCGGCGAATCTCACCCAGCAGGCGGCGCAGCTCCTTCAGCGACCGGCTGAGGCTCACCCCCACGGCACCGAGGACCGCCACCGCCACCACCACGGCCACGCTGGCCAGCACCACGGCAAGCTCACCACCGCTCACAATTCGGACCTCCGCTCGGGCGCGACGGTCCCAGACATCTCGGGCGACAGGAGAGCCGAAGGCTCCCGGAACACGCCAGCACCTCCTCGGAAAGCCACTGCCTGAGCCACCGCCCTGGGGCGATCACCAAGGATACCCCCAGGTCCCCGCCGACTGAGAGGGCAGGGATCGGGTCAGCAGCGGAGCGGGAGAGCGACGTCGCCGGTGTTGCGGGACGACTCGACGGGCCTGGACGTCCGATGGGAACCGTTCAGCCCGGCCGGTGACGGCGCTCGGCTGCGACGCCGATGGTGGAGCGTGAAGCCACCGTCGGACCCTTGGGTGATGTCGGCTGCGTTGGTGTGGACGAGGTTGTGGCAGTGGCTGCAGAGCAGGCACATGTTGTCGATGTCGGTTCCCCCGCCGTGTTCCCAGTGCCAGACGTGGTGGGCCTGGGTCCAGTTGGGGGAGGTGGCGCAGCCGATACAGCCCTTGTCCCGGGCGGCGAGCACCGAACGCTGGTGCTTGGTGGCATGCCGGCGGCCGCGGCCCAGCCACAGCGGCCGGCTCTTCTGATCGAAGACGGCCGGCAGGATGTTGGCGTAACACGCCAGCCCGAGCAGTTCCTGCGCCGACAGCGGCGTTCCGTCAACCAGACGGGGGTTGGCGAGTCGCCCGGCCAGGACGTCGTAGTCAACGATGACGAGCAGGTCCACGCCCTGGGCTCCTTCTGTGGCCTCGCCGCCGCTGTGGGTGACGAGCGATTCGAGAGCATCCGCGAGACGCTGCTGAGGAGTCGGGCGGTTCTTCGGGTCCTCGTCGCGCCAGAGCCTGTTCGCGACGGCGGTGATCGCGGTCTCGATGCGGCCGCCGGTGAGGGGATCGAACCGGCCGAACAACTCGAACATGCCGTCGGGCTGGCGCTTCCACGTGAGCCGCCGCTGGGAGCGCTGACGCTTGCGGCGCTCCTCCAGGTCGCCGCGATCGCGCTCGTTGAGATGATCACGCACCGTCGCGCCGAACAAGTCCGCCGGCTGCTCGGCGGCCGCGGCGAGCAACTCGGTCTCATCGATCGGCGCCCCCGGAGGCGCCGCCTCGGCGGCCTCGGCGATCAACCGGGCGTGCTGGGGCGTGATCGCCCCCTCCGCGAGCGCCCGAGCCACCTTCGGCACCTGGGCAAGCTGTCCCGCCTCCTTCACCTGCCGCTTCGCCGAGCCCTTGGACTGCTTCACATCGTTGCGCAACACATCCGCCGCCCGCCCCTCGCCATCACGGCGGGCCAAAGCGGTGATCTTCTCAGCCTTCACCGCGGCGAGCCGCGATTCGCAACGCCCGACGAGATGCAACTGCTCCTCCAGGTGCTCATCGCCCAACGCCCGCAGACCCGCAAGCGACGCATCGAACGAGGCAACGATCTGCGCCGCCGTCTCAGCGGCAGTCTCGAAGTTGGAGAGGTCAAGATCGGCCATCGGTCGTTCCCCGCAGACGCGCATCGTGATCGGCTTCGGGTCGGCGGAGCCGACAAGCCGGTCAGGGAACACCAACCCCCGCCGCAGCAGAGGCCAGCAACCGGTACCCCTACTCTAGCGGACCCATGCGACAGCAACAACGTCTGTTCTAACTAGGAAGAAAATTCCTCTGACCACTTCCCTGGCCGGGAGCCTGGATCCTCCCCACACGATCCTCGTGGCACGTCCCCGGCGCCCGGGCCGATCAGCGCATATCCCCCGAGGCGAGACTTCTCCTGGCCTCGTGCCAGGTCGGAAACTTCTGAGTCGACACCTCCCAGCGCAGGAACGCCGAGGCGTCGCGGTCGGCGATCTCGTCGAAGACGACCATCGACTGCAGGTGGGCGCCGGATCGCACGAAGTCGTCGATCGCCGCGGACTCCCGCCAGATGGACTGCGTGTAGAACCGCAGCCGCAGGAAGTCGGCCCTCCGCCGGTAGCGGACCACTCCCGGGTCGTCTCTCAACTGAGCCTTGATTTCACCGTTGATGGCGAAGAAGCGCCGCAGGTGCCGCCAGCCCCTCAACTGCAGCCGGGTCGCAACAACAATCATCGGTCGTAATACTCGCGCACCCCCTGGCTCCGGTGTTCCGATGCGTATGCGGCGCCGGCGGTAACTAGGGGTGTCGCGGCGCTCCGGCCGTCAGGTCATCACCCAGCCGCCGTTGACGTCGACGGAGGCACCCGTCATGTAGCCGGCTGCATCCGAGGCGAGGAAGGCGACCACGTCGCCGATCTCGTGCGGTTGCGCTGCTCTGCCGATCGGAATCTGCGACATCCACAAGGAGCGCTCCTCAGCGGTGACGTGCGAGGTCATGAAGCTGTCGGTGAACCCGGGCAGCACCGCGTTCACCGTCACCCCCGCCGGGCCGTAGTTGCGGGCGAAGTTCTTCGTCAAGGAGACGATGGCGGCCTTCGTGGCGTTGTAGACCGCCGACTGCGACACGCCGCCGGTGCGAGCGCCCACGCTGGAGATGTTGAGTATGCGGCCCCACCCCTTCTCCGCCATACCGCCCCCCACGTCCCTCGACAGGAGGAACATGGCGCGCCGATTAACCG
>VXXM01000060.1 GCA_009835395.1 Acidimicrobiia bacterium | reverse complement strand
GGCTCGGGCGGCGGGGGCGGAGGCTGCGCGGCCGCAGCCTCGGCCTCCGCTGCCGCCTGCTCGGCGACCGCCCGCGCCTCTTCGGCCTCGGCCTGGGCTGCGGCGGCCTCGGCCTGGGCTGCGGCGGCCTCGGCCTGGGCACTGGCGGCCTCGGCCTGCGCCGCTGCGGCGGCGTCCTGCGCCTCCGCCAGCGCCGCCTCCGCGGCTGCCACGGCTCCCTGGTTGCCTTCGGCTGTGGCCTGGGCCAGCCCGGCCGCCGCTATCGCCTCCTCGGCGAGCGCCGCCGCCGCGTCCGCGGCAGCGGCCGCGGCGTTGGCTGCGGCGGCCGCCGCCGAGGCCTCGGCCCCGGCTGCGGTGGCTTCGGCTCGCGCGGCGGACGCCTCGGCGTTGGCGCTCGAGACGTCGGCATTGGCGCCGTCCAGGATCGGGCCGGCGTCGTCGGTCGCACACGCCGCCGCCAGGAGCAGCAGCGCGCCGAGCGCCAGCGATGCACGGAAGAGCCGTGAAGAGATCATGAGTGAAGCCTCCTAGGGGATTGCCAGATCTTGCGGGTAGAGGAAGCCGGTCGGGTTGGGCCGCGCCCCCTGCAGATCCTCACGGAAGACCCAGGGGATCACCGTCTCCACTAGCGGCACGAACGGGAACTCCGTCGCGATGATTTCCTGGACCTCGGCGATGAATACGTCTCGGTCCGCTCCCGGGAGTTCGGCGAGTATCTGGTTCGACAACTCGTCGACGCGTGCGTTGGAGTACCCGTCGTATCCCAGCCCGTCGGCTGCGAAACCGTTGGATGTGAACAGCAGCGGGATCGTGTAGGCGGGCTCGCTGAGAATCGGGCGCACCGAGTACAGCCACGCCTCCATCTCGCCGCTGCTGACTGCCGTGTTGAAGTCGGCGGGCGAGGCGATCGTCTCGATCGTGGCGTCGAGTCCCACCTCGCGCAGTTGCGACGAGAGGATGACGGCGACGGCTTCGGCGTGGGGACCGGGCCGCGTCGGGTTGATGGTCAGCGTGAACGAGAACCCGTCGGGGTAGCCGGCCTCGGTCAGCAACTCCCGGGCGCGATCGGGGTCGTAACCCGCCGCCACGTCGGCCGGCGGCTCGGGCTGGGGGATGGCCGTCGAGAGCGGGTAGCGCCCCGGCGTGCCGAATCCGCCGTATGCCCCGGCAATGAGCGCCTCCCGGTCGATGGCCAGCGAGACCGCTGCCCGTACCCGCGGATCGTCGAAGGGCGGGAAGCGGTTGTTCAGCGACAACTCGTCCAGGTTGGTGTCCCGGGCGTCCTCGTAGGCCAGCGCGTACTCCCCGGCGCCGGCCACGCTGCCGAAGAGATCGAACGTCAGGTCGGCAACGAAGTCCACGTTGCCGCTGCCGATCAGCAGCAGGCGGTTGCCTGAGTCGGGGATGGATCGCATGATGATCCGGTCAATGTCCACCTGGTCGGCGTTCCAGTAGTTGGGGTTCTTGACGAGCCGCAGTTCCTCGCCCGGCGCGAGGCTCTCGACCTGGTAGGGACCGAAGGTGGCCGAGTTGGAGGCCAGCCATTCGGCGGCCCACGGGTCGTCGTCGGTGGCGTTGGCCTGCGCCTCGACGCTGTCGAGAATGCCGAGCGCGTAGTAGGTCAGCACGGGCACCGTGAGGATGTTGCGGCCCGTGACGTTGAGCGTGAACGTCCGATCGTCGATCACGGTGATGGGCGCTTCCCGGTCGATGCTCGACAAGAACATCAGGAAGCGCGCGATGCCGTCGAGGGCGATCATGCGGTCGAACGACCACGCCACGTCGGCGGACGTGACGGTGTTTCCGTACGGGCTCATCGCCTCGCGCAGCGTGAATGTGACGCTTCCGTCCTCGTGGACCTCGAACGACTCGGCCAGTTCTCCCATCACGTCCTGCGGGCTGTGCAGGCTCAGCCCGGGTGAGGGCTCGTGCGTGTAGCGCACCAGCGTGCTCACGACGCCCTGTGCCGTCACGAGACTGGGCCGTCCCTGGAGGACCGCCGGATCCACGTTCGTCACCAGTCCCGAAAGCGCCATCGTGAGGTTCTTCTCCGCCGGTGCCGCCGGTGGTTCGGGGGGTGGGGGCGGCTCGGGCGCCGGTGGAGGAGGCGCGGCCGCGGCGGACTCGGCCTCGGCGGCCGCCTGCTCGGCGGCACTCCGGGCCTGCTCCGCTTCGGCTTGGGCGGCCGCCGCTTCGGCTTGGGCGGCCGCCGCATCGGCTTGGGCGGCCGCCGCCTCGGCCTGCGCGGCGGCGGCCGCTTCCTGTGCCTCTGCCAGGGCGGCTCGCGCCGCGGCGACGGCGTCCTCGTTCCCCTCGGCGGTCGCCCGGGCCAGGTCGGCGGCTGCGATCGCCTCCTCCGCCCGGGCCGCGGCCGCGGCGGCACCGGCCGCGGCCGCCTCGGCTGCCGCGTCGGCTGCCTCGGCGGCGCTGTCGGCGGCGGTCGCCTCTGACCGGGCGGCCCGTGCCTCGGATAGGGCATCCTCTGCCGCAGCGCCGACCGTCGCCGCCTCGTCGTCGCCCGTATCGGCGCACGAGGCGGCGAGGAGCAGAAGCACTCCGATCAGAACGAAGGGACGGAAGATTCGAGAGCGGCTCATGGCTGACCTCCTGACCGCTGCAGGCGCCGGACGGCCTCACTCCCCCGCGAGAGAATCCCCTACCGGCAGGCGCCGGCGAGCACTATACCCCCCGGCACCCCCCGGCTGCTGAGGCTCGTTCGGTCAGCCGTCGTGGGTGACGTGGGTGATGTCGAGCGGTCCCGACAGCATGCTGAGCACGACGTGACCCTCGGATCGGGCGGGGCCGTGCACCGTGCCTGGCGGCAGGCAGAAGTAGGCGGGCGCCCGCAACTCCTCGTCACCGTTGTGGTAGGTGCCTTCCAGGATGAAGCCCTCCTGCAGCACGCTGTGAACCTCCGGAGCATCGGTGGTCCAGCCCGGCGGGGCCTTCACGAGCACCGTGCTGGCGCCGGTCTCGTCGTCGACGCTGAGCACCTTGACCAACAGTCCGGTGGGCACGGCCTCGCCCGTATCGTCCCACAGGGTCTCGGCCGGTTCCCATTCCACCTCGTCGAGGTTGATCCCCATTACGACCGGTCGACTCACGGCGACTCCCCTTTCTCGTCGATGAGGTCGGGCGGCTCAGCCAACAGAGTCCGCCAACTCGTCACGGAACAGCGGCGCGGCCACGGCGATGAGCGCCTCTGCCCGCTCTCGTAGCCCCAAGCCTGCCAGATCGGCGACGCCGTGTTCGGTGACGACGTACTGGGTGAAGTGCCGGGGAACGCCGACCGGGGTTGCCGGATCCAGCTGCGCCACGATCCGCGAGACGTCGCCCCGGCGGTTCGTTGAGGGCATGGCGATGATGCACTTGCCTCCGGGCGAGAGCCAAGCGCCTTGGGCGAAGTCGTATCCGCCACCGATGCCGCTCAGTTGAGCGCCACCCAGATGCTCCACGTTGGCCTGGCCCATGAGGTCCACCTGCACCGCCGAGTTCACCGACACGAAACCCTCGAAGCTCGCGATGTGCGCCGGGTCGAGGATGGTGTCGAACGGGTGCATCTCGAGTGCGGGGTTCCCGTCGGCGTAGTCGAACAGCGTCGTCGTGCCCATCAGTTCCGCGCAGAGCGCGGACGGCCGCCCGTCATCGCCGGATCTGAGCCTGCCGGCCTCGGCGAGTGCCACGATGGCGTCGACGCCCATGCCGTAGATGCGCAGGTCGCCGATGTCGGAGTTGCACAGGTTCTGCAGCAGGGCCTCGGGGATCGCGCCGATGCCCACCTGCAGTGTGGTCCCTGACGGGATCAGCGCGGTGAGATGGTCCCCGATGGTCGCCGCGGTCGGGGTGATCGCCGCCCGATCGTGCTCGCCGAGCGGCTCGTCCACCTCCGTGAGCCAATCGATCTCGCTGATGTGCAGCGAGGCGTCGCCGGCGACCCGCGGCATCCGCGCGTTCACCTGGGCGATCACGGTGGGTGCCGAGCGGGCCAGAGCCAGCGGGTAGCTGGTCGAGGTGCCGAGGCTGCACAGTCCGTCGCCGTCGGGTGGGGAGACGTGCACGACGGCCACGTCGAGGGGCAGGCGCCCTGAGCGGAACAGGTGCGACACCTGCGAGCCACGGATGGGGAGGAAGCGCACCGTGCCCTCGGCGACAGCATTGCGAACGGGCGGCATTACGTGCCAGGTCGTGTAGCGGATTCCCTCCTGCAGGAACGGGTAGTCCGACAGCAGCAGGCCGCTGTAGACGTCGAGGCCGCGGAGTCGATCCGCCTGCCCGGCGATCTCGCGTTCGATCGCGCTCGCCCCGCCCGCCCCGGGCGGCAGCAGCACAGCCGAGGTCGGCTCGAGCGTCCCGACCGCTTCGGCGACCGAAACCCAGCGGCCCATGTCTTGCCCGGAGGCGTGCGCGGCGTTCGCCTCGCTATACCCGGCGCACCAGCGGGCTGCAGAACGAGAGCGTGGCCTGCTCCACGAAGCCGCGGTCCAGCAGCGAGTACTGGGGTATTGCCGTGATCGGCAGGAAGATCAGCCACATGAACGGGTTCGCCAGCCCGCAGCCCAACTCCTGCGCGGCGGCGATGAGCCGGTCCTCGGCCTCGACCATCTCGGCGGGGGAGACGTCGCTCATGATTCCCGCCAGGGGCAGCGGCAGTTCGGCCAGAACCTCGTCGCCGCGGGCCACCACCTGGCCGCCGTTCAGCTCGATGACGCGGTTGATGGCCGTGGCCATGGACGCCGTGTTGGCGCCGATGCACACCACGTTCTCGTCGTCGGGTGACAGCGAGGTGGCCAGCGCCCCGTCGCTGAGGCTGAAGCCCGACATGAAGGCCGTGGAACGCGATCCCGTGTCGTTGTAGCGCTCCAGCACCGACACGTAGGACACGTCGATGGAGGGGTTGGCCAGCACGATGCCGTCCTGGATCTCCAACTCCACGTCCCGGCGCAGCCGCAGCGGGATCTCGGGGGGAATGAACATCGAGATGGCCTCCACCCGGCCGTCCTCCATATCGGTGCGGAACAGCAGATCGTCGGGCTCCACGGGCGTCATCGAGAACGTGCTCAGCAGCTCCGCCGGGCGCTCCGGAGGCGTCAAAGTCACCTGCAACTCTCCGCCGGAGGCCACGAGTTCGCCGCCGGAGTAAACCGCCGACACCGCGAAGTCCGCCAGGTCCTCCACCAGCAGGATGTCGGCGTAGCGGCCCGGCGCCACCGCCCCCACCTGGTCGTCGACCCGCAGGGCGTCGGCGGCGTTGATCGTCACCATCTGGATGGCCGTCACGGGGTCGACACCCTCGGCGATGGCCCGGCGCACGATGTGGTCCATGTGCCCCAGGCGCACCAGCGTGGAGGTGTCGGTGTCGTCGGAGCAGAGGCTCACCCGGCGCGTGGGCAGCCCGGCCTCGGTGACCGCCTTGATGCAGTCGGCCAGGTTGAAGGCCATCGTGGCCTCGCGCAGCAGGCAGAAGAACCCGTTGCGCAGCTTGTCGATGGTCTCCTCGGCGGAGAAGCACTCGTGGTCGTCGCGGGCGCCGCAGTTGGCGTAGGCGCCGAGGGCCAGCCCGGTCACGAACGGGGCATGGCCGTGCACGGGCAGCTTGTGCGCCTCGCAGAGCCCGATGGACTCGATGACGTCGCTGTCGCCGGCGCGGATGAAGTCGAAGGTCGTCTCGGCGATGCCGTTCGCCTCGTCCCACTGCATGGCGATGCGGTGGTCGTCGGGCCCCACGCTGGCCCCCAGGGTGCCCTCGGGGATGGTGTAGGGGATCTTCGATGGCGGCGGATTGAAGATCCGCAGCGGCAGGTCGGCGGCCTCGTCGAGCATGTAGCGGATGCCGTCGATGCCCTTCACGGGAGCGATCTGGTCGAACGCGGTGCAGACCGAGGTGGTGCCGCGCGCCAGCACCACCGAGGCGAACCGGGTGATGGACATCTTGGTGACCTCGGTGTGCACGTGCGGGTCGATGAGCCCCGGCACGAGGTGCATGCCCGTGGCGTCGATGACCTCTGTGTCCTCGCCGACGGTCTCGCTCACGTCGCCGATGGCGGCGATCCGGTCGCCGGCGATGGCCACGCCCGCCTCATACACCTCGGCGGTGAACACGTTGACGAGCTTCCCCCCGGTGAAGGCCTTGTCGGCCTTGCGGCGGCCGAGCCCGACGTCGATGGCTCGCTGGCTGTACATGGCTGACCTCCGTATTGATTCAGTCCTGAGAATCGTGCCGGTCGTCCCGACTCGGGGCGGGGCACGAAGTGACCGCCGTGACCGGCGAGTTTAGGTTGGGGACCGCTGCCAGGTGGGGGGCAGACCGGCTAGTGGAAGGCGAGGTACTCGCGCAGTTCCCAGTCGGTGACGGCTCGGGCGTAGCGCGCCCACTCGGCGCGCTTCATGGCCACGAAGTGGTCGGTGATCTCGGTGCCGACCGCTTCGTAGAGCGCCTCGTCGGCCTCGAGGGCGTCGAGGGCCAGTGACAGGTTCTCCGGGCAGCAGCGCTCGGTGTTGGCGGTCTCGAGGGAGTCCCCGGTCTCCGCCGCCGGCGGCGGATCGCCGGCTTCGATCCCCAGGCGGGCGGCGGCCATCATCGCCGCCGCCGACAGGTAGAGATTGGCGGCGCCGTCGGGCAGCCGGTGTTCGAGGCGGCTGGCGGCGCCCCGCCCCGAGGGCACCCGCACCGCCACCGAGCGGTGGTCGTAGCCCCAGTTGGCCCAGTAGCCCGCCAGCTCGCCGGGCTTCAGGCGCTTGTAGGCGTTCACGGTGGGCGCGCACAGCGCGGTCAGCGCCTCGTGGTGCGCCAGCACGCCGGCGATGGCGCACTTCGCCATGTCCGACAGCCCGTCGTCGCTCCCCGGGTCGTCGAAGAGGTTCCGGCCGTCGTCGCCGGTGACGCTGAGGTGGAAATGGGTGCCGTTGCCGCCGCGGTCCTGGAACGGCCGGCCGAGGAAGGTCAGCAGCAGGCCGTGGCGCAGCGCCACCTCCCGGCAGAGTTGCTTCAACAGGAAGGCACGGTCCAGCGCGTCGAGGGCATCCCCGTAGCCGACCACCACCTCGAACTGCGGGTTGTCGTACTCGCTGCCCGCCGTCTCGATGCCGATCCCGCAGGTCTCCGCCGCGGCCAGGATGTCGTCGAACAGCCCCACCGGATCAACGACCGTGCCCGTCCCGTAGCAGTACGCCCCCGGGGTGTCCCATGGCTCCCATCCACCCGAGCCGTCGGGCTGCAGCACGTAGGCCTCCAACTCGACGCCGATCTTGGGGGTGCCGCCGGTGACTGCGGCGAGGGCCTCGATGGCGCGCTGCGCCGCCAGGCGCGACGAGATTGCCAGCGGTTGGCCCAGGCGCTCGAGGTCGGCGATGACCACGCCGGTGCCCGCGTCCCAGCTGGGTCGCACGTCATCGGGGGAGTAGCGGGCGGCGAGGTCACCCATGCCCTCCAGCACTTCGGCGCCGGGCGCGGGAATGAGGTCGCGGTCGTAGCCGACGCCGAAGATCGTGACGGAGAAGCCCACCTCGCCGGTGATCGCGGCGGCGGGCACGTACTTGCCGCGGGCGAAGCCGAACTGGTCGGCGAACAGGACGCGGATGCGGTGCATTCCTTCTGGCAGCATCGTTCCCAAGGTCTCTCCGGTCGGGGTTCGTGGCTGGTGGCGCCGGTGGACGACGCACCGCAGAGGCCCCCGCTGTGCACGCCGTCGCCTCGGCGCGGCGGATAGTAGCCTGCCCCAAGGGTCGTACCGGCTGCGACCACGGTGAGGAGCCATCCGGCCACGCGTTCCGGCCGGACCGCACGCCGAGGTGCGGTAGTGCGCTCAGCGCCGCACATTGAAGCGCCCCGGCGGGGCGCCCGAGGGGAGGACACCTTGAACGGATCCAATGCACGATCGACGACGAGGCGGCGGGCGTGGCGGCGCCCCGGCGGCCTGCTGATGGCCCTGCTGGCGACGGCGCTGATCGCCGCCGCCTGCGGTGGGGATGGCGACGACGCACCGGCCGCGCCGCCTCCCGCGCCCGAGCCCGCCGCTCCGGCGCCTGCGCCCGAGCCCGCGCCTTCGCCCGCGCCTTCGCCCGAGCCCGCGCCTGAGCCTGCGCCGGCACCGGAACCGGCCCCCGAACCTCCGCCGCCACCCGAGCCGGCCCCGGCGGCTGCCGAGGACGAAGGGCTGCGAGTCGCGCTGCTGCTGCCGGGCATCAAGAACGACAACTCCTTCAGCCAGGCCGCGGCGGAGGGTCTGCTCGAGGCCGTGGAGGCCGACGGCAACATCGCCGAGTACCAGATGCTGGAGGAGATCATCGAGCCCACCGACTCGCTGCCGGCCATCCGCGGCTTCGCCAGCCGGGGCTTCGATCTGATCATCGGTCACGGGATCGAGTACGTGGACCCGATCATGGAGCTCTACGCGGAGTTCCCCGACGTGGACTTCGCCATGACCGGCGGTGTGCTCGTGGAGGGAGCCGACCCGAAGGACAACGTGGTGGACTGGCTCTACAACGTGCAGGACATGGCCTATCCCAACGGGATCGTGGCCGCGCACGCCCTGATCGGCGACACCATCGGCATCGTCGGCGGGCCGGAGTTCGACTTCGTGAAGGTCATGCACCTCTCGTTCCAGCAGGGCGTGGCCTCGGTCAACCCCGACGTGCAATTCCTGGAGGGCTTCGCGGGCGACTTCGTGAACGTGCAGAAGGCCGCCGAGGTGGCGACGTCGCTCATCGACCAGGGCGCCGACCTCATCTACTGCTCCGGTGACGGCATCTGCATCGGCGCCGCCCAGTCGGCCTCGGCCGCCGGGATCCCGATCCTGGTGGGCTTCGGTTCGCAGTACGAGACCGCACCCGACGTGTACCTCGGGGCCACGGTCATCCGCCTCAGCGAGTTGTTCCAGACGTACTTCGACACGGTGCGCGACGGCTCGTTCGGCAACGCCTTCTATCCCGGCAGCCTGCAGAACGGCGGCATCGAGGTGCTGCCCATCAACATGGACGCCACCGTGGAGACCGCCACGAGTCTCGAGGAGTTGCAGCAGATCCTCGACGACTTCGTGGGTGCCGTGGTGGCCGGGGAGATCGAGATCCCGTTCCCGTTCTAGGGGGCAATCACCCGACCGCATAGACCTGAGCCCCCGCCGCTGGGCGGGGGCATCGGGTGCGGCGACATCTGGCGGGCCGCCGCAGCCCCGTGCCCGCCGGCGGCTGTACGATCCGCGCCAGTTGTGCAGCGAGCGCGATCGGGAGGTCGGCGATGCGACCAGGACCTGCAGCAGCAGTGGAGATCGTCGATGTTGCGGCGCGGGACGGGCTGCAGAGCGATCCGACGGCGGTCTCGACCGCCGGCAAGGTGGAGTTGATCGCTCGGCTGGTCGACGCCGGTGTCCGGCGCCTGGAGGCTGCGAGCTTCGTCAACCCCAAGCGCGTTCCGCAGATGGCCGACGCCGAAGCGGTCATGGCCGCACTCCCGCGATCCGACGACGTGACCTACATCGGTCTCGTCATGAACCGGCGAGGGCTCGACCGGGCGCTCGCCGCCGGCGTGGACGAGATCAACGCTGTGGTGGTCTGCTCGGACACGTTCTGCGAACGGAACCAGGGCACGACCACCGCAGGGGCCGTGTCGCTCTGGGAGGAGCTCGCCGAGGGTGCGCGTGCCGGAGGGATCTCGGCGGGGGTGACGCTCTCGGCGGCGTTCGGCTGTCCCTACGAGGGCCACGTGCCCGTCGAGCGCCTCGCGGCGGTCGCCGCGGAGGTGGTCCGCAGCAACCCGGCGGAGATCGCCATCGCCGACAGCATCGGTGTGGCCGTGCCGCAGGATGTGACCGAGCGTGTCGCAGCGGTCCGGGAAGCCGTCGGCGACGGGGTGCGCCTGCGGGCGCATTTCCACAACACCCGCAACACGGGCTACGCCAACGCCCTGGCCGCAGTCGACGCAGGAGTGGAGGTGCTCGACGCCAGCCTCGGCGGGATCGGTGGCTGCCCCTTCGCCCCGAACGCCACCGGGAACATCGCCACCGAGGACCTGGTGTACCTGCTGGACCGCACCGGTGTCGACACCGGTGTCTCGCTGGAGGCGCTGTGCGAGTCAGTGCTGTGGCTCGAGGAGATCCTCGACCACCCCGTCCCCGGCTACCTCTCCAAGGCCGGCGGCTTCCCGGGAGGCACCGCCGCCTGACTCAACCTGCGTGCGCCGGGCAGCGGCAGCAGACCAGCACGGGTAGGAACGTCTGGGTGACCGTGTCGATGAGGCCCTTCTCGGTGAGGCCGTAGTCGGGCACGCCTGCGAGGCCCACGAACGACAGGATCATGAACGGCGAGGCGACGGCGCAACCCAGCGACCGGGCGGCCGCCGTCACGCCGTCGAGGCCGTCGTAGACCTCCTCCCACGGCCGGTCGCTCATGCAGCCGCCATAGGGCAGCGGGAGCGACGCCAGCACGTCGCCACCGGCCACCACCACGTAGCCACCGTCGATCTTCTCCAGGCTGCGAGCGGCGTGCGCCAACTCGACATCGGAGGTGCCCAGTACCACGAGGTTCTGGTTCTCGCAGTTCGTGGTGATGCCGATGGCGCCGGCGCGCAGCCCGAAGCCGCGCACGAAGCCCATGGCCAGGGTGTGGCTGGCGTGGTGGCGGTCCACGACGGCGATCTTGGCGATGTCGGAGGCCGGGTCGGCCGCCACTGACCCGTCCACGATGGCCAACTCGGCCTCGAAGGCCCGCTTGAAGTAGCCGTCGTACATCTCCATCGCCCGCACCACGGCCACCTCGTCGGGCCCGGCCTCGGCTTCCACGCGGAAGCTGTCGGGACCGACGTCGGGGTGTAGGCGGACGGTGCCGCGGCAGGACTCGGGCAGAGCGTCGTCGTTGCCGAACGTGGCGGCGCCGTCGCGACCGACGACCTCGCCGCCCATGAGTACCAGGCTGGGGCGTACGTCCTCGAGGTCCTCGAGCAGCATCAGGTCCGCCAGACGGGTGGGCGTGATGGATCCGAGCACGTGGTCGAGGCGGTACGAGCGGGCCGCGTTGAGCGTGGCCATCCGGTAAGCCTCGACGGGCTCGATGCCACAGTCGATGGCAGTGCGCACGTGGTGGTCGATGTGCCCCTCGCCGGCCAGATCGGCCACGTGGCGGTCATCCGCGCAGAACGTGAACTGGTCGAACCCGCCGGCGACGCGGGCCGGATCCGCGAACAGCGGCCGCACGTTGTCGTTCATGCTGCCCGACATCACGGTGATGCCGATGCCCAGGCGCAGCCGCTCGATCACCTCGCCGGGCTCGAAGGCGTTGTGGTCGTCGAAAACGCCCGCGGCGGCGTAGCTCCACAACGGCTCGGCGGCGATGCGGGCGGTGTGGCCGGTGATGCGACGCCCGGCGGCGAGCGCCCGGTGCGACTTGCGGGCCGCCGAGACCTCCAGGTCGAACGGGTTGCTCTCGCCGAGTGTGACCGCCAGCGGGTCGCTGAGGCGCGCCAGGATCTCCGCCTCGGGCACCGCGCCGCCGCCCAGTTCGAGTTCGGGGGTGCGGGGCACCTTGTGGGAGACCTGCCGGAAGATGCGCAGCGGGGTTCCAGTCGTGCCTGCGATGTCCATGCCCAGGGGTCCCAGCACGTTGGCGAGGCAGTTCGGGTCGGCCAGCACGGTCGTCGTGCCCCGCGGCACCACGAGCCGAGCCAGTTCGCCCGGTGTCAGCAGCGTGTACTCGATGTGCAGGTGCGTGTCGACGAAACCCGGTGACACCCAGTGGCCAGCGGCGTCGATCTCGGCATTCGCGGCCAGGCGTCCGGGCGGCGTGACGGCGGCGATGTGCGGGCCACAGATCAGCACGTCGCGGCGCAGCAGCTCCCGGCCGTGCAGCGCCAGCACCGTGCCGTCACGCACCGCCAGGTCGGCGGGTTCGGCACCGGCGGCCACCCGCTGCAGGCGCAGCAACTGCTCGGGCGACGGCACGAGGTGGGCGCCGATGAAGTCCACGTCGCTCATGCGCGGCCACTGTACGGGACGCCTCTCGAGCGCTCTGAGTCTGCTGGCCCTGGCCGGATCGCCAGTGTCCGCCGGCGGTCCCGGTGAGGCGCGCGGCGCTGTCCATACACTGGCCCCCATGCCGCCTGCTGGAGTTTCGAGCGGCCGCCCGCCGCTGATCGGGCTGCCGGGGCGTCGGAAGGCCGCCGGCGCGGTGTCGGGAATGCTGCCGGTCCTGGCCGACCTGGACCTGGAGCTCTACTTCCAGAACTACAGCCGGCGGGTCGCAGAGGCGGGCGGGCTGCCGGTACTCCTCTCCCGGGAGACCGATCCGGCACTTGTCGCCGAGCGGCTCGACGGCATCGTTCTGCCGGGCGGCGCCGATGTGGATCCGGCGTTTTACGGCGCCGAGGCCGATCCCGAGTTGCTCCGCACCGAGCCCGAACGCGACGTCTTCGAGTTGGCGCTCCTGGACGCCGCGGCGGCGGCCGATGTGCCGGTGCTGGCCATCTGCCGGGGCCTGCAGGTGGTGAACGTGTGGCGGGGCGGCACCCTCCACCAGCACGTCCCTGAACACGGACTGTTCGAGGAGCCACCCGACAAGCTCCAGCACGAGGTGACGTTCACGCGGGGCTCGGTTCTGGCAGGGGTCTACGGACCCTCGGCCATGGTCAACTCGCTGCACCACCAGACCGTGGATCGCCTCGGCGAAGGCTTGGAAGTCACCGCCGAGGCTCCCGACGGCACCGTCGAGGGCCTCGAATGCAGCGACGCCCCGGTCGTGGCCGTCCAGTGGCACCCCGAACTGCTACCCGAGCCCGATCCCATCTTCGACTGGTTCATCGCCCGCACCGCCGGCGCCTAGCCCCGGCCCCGGTGTCGGCAGGCCGTCAGGCCAGGCCGAATTGGCGGTCGCCGGCGTCGCCTAGGCCGGGGACGATGAAGGCCACCTCGTTGAGGTGGCTGTCGACGGCGGCGGTGAAGATCTCGGCGTCGAAGCCCTTGGCCCGGAACGCCTCGATGCCCTCGGGTGCGGCCAGCACGCACACCACCGTGATCGGCCCGGCGTTGGAGTCCACCAGCAGGCTGCAGGTGTGGATGAGCGAGCCGCCGGTGGCGAGCATCGGGTCCAGCACGAGCACCGGGTGGCCCTCCAAGTCCTCGGGGACGGTGTTGACGTAGGCGTCGGGCAGCAGCGTCTCCTCGTTGCGCTTGGCGCCCACGAATCCCACCCGGGCGTTCGGCAGCATCTGGAGGGTGGCGTCCAGCATTCCCAGTCCGGCCCGCAGCACCGGCACCACCAGCGGTGGGTCGGTGATCTGAACACCGGTGGCGGGCGCCATCGGGGTGTCGATGTGCACGGTCACCGCGGGCTGCGATCGCAGGGCCTCGTAGACGAGGAACGTGGACAGTTCGGCGAGGTTGCGCCGGAAACCAGCCCGCTTGGTCTCGGTGCGGCGGAGGCGGGTGAGCCGCTCGGCCACGAGGGGATGGTCGACGATGGTGACGTTCACGTCCCTCAGCATGCCCGATGACGGCCAAGCCCGCGGGGCGCCGGCGCGGACCGGTCTCGACTGTCGGAATCGGGACCGCGGGCTCTAGGGTCTGGCACGTGAACACCGTGGCGATGCGGGCGGCGTCCGTGGAGGTCTCGGGGCGCGCCGGCGAGCACGGCGCATTGCCCGAGGCGCTCGTGGGCCTGCCCATAACGCCCACCGACGCCGTCGGCCTGACCGAACGCGCCGCTGCCCTCGCCAAGCGGTCCATCAAGACCACGGCCAAGGGTGCCGCCCTCACACTGGCGGTGCGTTGCATGGACCTCACCACCCTGGAAGGCGTCGACACCCCCGGCAAGGTGCTGTCGCTTTGTGCCAAGGCTCTGCGCCCCGAGCCGACCGACCCGGCGGTCCCGCCGGTGGCGGCGGTGTGCGTGTACCCCGAACTGGTTGGTGTTGCCGCCGGCGCTCTGGCCGGCACGCCGGTGCGCGTCGCCAGCGTGGCGGGCTCCTTCCCCGCCGGGCTCGGCCCGATCGGTGTGCGCCTGGCCGAGATCGCCGACGCCACATCCGCCGGGGCCGACGAGATCGACATCGTGTTGAACCGCTCGGCGTTCCTGGCGGGGCGCTACCGGCAGGCGTTCGACGAGGTGGCAGCCTCTAAGGAGGCGGCGGGCCACGCCCACCTGAAGGTCATCCTGGAGACCGGCGAGCTGGGGTCCTACGACGCCGTGCGGAAGGCGTCGATGCTTGCGATGGCCGCCGGAGCGGACTTCATCAAGACATCCACCGGCAAGATCGGCACCTCGGCGACCCTGCCCGTGGCGCTGTGCATGGCCGAGGCCATCAGGGACTTCGCCGACGCCGACGGCCGGGCAGTCGGCCTGAAGGTGGCCGGTGGGATCCGCACGGCCAAGCAGTCCTGGCAGTACCTGGTGGTGATGGCCGAGACGCTGGGACCGCAGTGGCTGCACCCCGACCTGTTCCGCATTGGCGCCTCCAGCCTGCTGAACGACGTGCTGCTGCAACTCGACCGGCTGGGCACGGGTCGCTACCCGCGCCCGGACAAGACAGTGGTGTGAGGCGGTGAGCGACACAGGCGAGCACCTTCCCGCCTCGCCCGCCGGGGATGTTCCCGGCGCCGAGGTCCCCGAGAGGGTGTTGGCCGACCTGCCGGAATTCGGCCCAGCCTCCTACGCCCCGGCGCCCGAAGGCACCGACCTGGTGCACATCGCGGAGGACTACGGTCTGTTCATCGGCGGCGAGATGGTGCCGGCGCGCAGCGACCGGGCAGCGCCGACCGTGAACCCCGCCACCGGGGAGACCCTGGCGACGTTCGCCGTCGGCGGCGCCGAGGACGTGGATCGCGCGGTCCTCGCTGCCCGCGAGGCGTACGAATCGCATTGGCGGGACACGCCGGGCAGCGTGCGGGCGCGCTACCTGTACCGCGTCGCCCGGTTGTTGCAGGAGCGGTCCCGGGAGTTCGCCGTGCTGGAGACACTGGACGGCGGCAAGCCCATCAAGGAGTCCCGCGACGTGGACCTGCCTCTGGCGGCGGCGCACTTCTTCCACCACGCCGGCTGGGCCGACAAGCTGGACTACGCCTTCGCCGGCGCCGAGGCCCATCCGGTGGGCGTCGTGGGCCAGGTCATCCCCTGGAACTTCCCGCTGCTGATGGCCGCCTGGAAGCTGGCGCCCGCCCTGGCCGCCGGCAATACCGTGGTACTGAAGCCGGCCGAGACCACGCCGCTGACCGCGCTGCTGCTGACCGAGGTTCTGCGGGACGCCGACCTGCCCCCGGGGGTGGTCAACATCGTCACCGGCGACGGCACCACCGGGGCCGCCACCGTGGCCCACCCCGGCGTCGACAAGGTGGCGTTCACCGGCTCCACGACGGTCGGCAAGGAGATCCAGCGCACCCTGGCCGGCACCGGCCGGCGCCTCACGCTGGAACTCGGCGGCAAGGCGGCCAACATCATCTTCGAGGACGCGGCGCTGGACCAGGTCACCGAGGGCATCGTGGGTGGCATCTACTTCAACCAGGGTCAGGTCTGCTGCGCCGGCTCACGCCTGCTGGTGCAGGAGAGCGTCGCCGACGCGGTGATCTCCAAGCTGCGCCGCCGCATGGACACCCTTCTGGTCGGCGACCCTCTGGACAAGAACACCGACATCGGGGCCATCAACTCGGCGGTCCAACTCCGGAAGATCACCGAACTCGTGGAGTCGGGCGTGCGGCAGGGTGCCGAGCTGTACCAGCCGTCGTGCGCCCTGCCGGAGCGTGGCTGGTTCTTCCCGCCGACGTTGTTCTGCGACGTGTCGCCGTCGCACCGGATCGCCCGGGAGGAGATCTTCGGTCCGGTGCTGTCGGTGCTGACGTTCCGCACGGCCGACGAGGCCGTCGAAAAGGCCAACAACACCCCCTACGGCCTCTCGGCGGGCATCTGGACCGAGAAGGGCTCGCGCATCCTCTGGATGGCCGAGCGGATGCAGGCGGGTGTGGTCTGGGCCAACACCTTCAACCGCTTCGACCCGGCCAGCCCCTTCGGGGGCTACCGGGAGAGCGGCTTCGGGCGCGAGGGCGGCCGCCAGGGCCTCCTGCCGTACCTGCACTTGCAGGGGGCGCAGCTGTGAGCACCGCCGGCGGGGGTCTCGGGGTCCCCAAGACCTACAAGATGTACGTGGGCGGGGCGTTCGTGCGATCGGAGTCGGGCCGCACCTACCCGGCGCGCTCGGCGGGCGGCGACCTGCTGGCCCACGCCGTGGCCGGGTCGCGCAAGGACGTGCGCGACGCCGTGCGGGTGGCGCGGGGGGCGCAGGCGGCGTGGGCGGCCCGCACCGCCTACAACCGCGGTCAGATTCTGTACCGGGTGGCGGAGGTCATGGACAGCCGCCGCGCCGAGTTGATCCGCGAGCTGGCCCGCGCCACCACCGGCTCGGAGGCGACCGCCGACCCTGCCGGCGAGGTGGACGTGGCCATTGAGCGCTGGGTCTGGTACGCCGGCTGGTGCGACAAGTACCCGCAGGTCCTGGGCGGGGCGAACCCCGTGGCCGGGCCCTACTTCAACTTCACCGTCCCCGAGCCCATGGGCGTGGTGGGCATCGCGTCTCCCGACGAGGCGCCGCTGCTTGGAATCGTGTCGCGCCTGGCTCCGGCCCTGGTGCCGGGGAACACCGCGGTGGTGCTGGCCGGCGAGCGTCACCCGCTGGTGGCGGTCACGCTGGCCGAGATCCTGGCCACCAGCGACGTGCCCGGCGGTGTGGTGAACGTCCTGACCGGGCGCCGGGCGCCGCTGGTTCGGGCGCTGGCCGGACACGGCGACGTGGACTGCGTCGACTTGAGCGGCTGCGACCCGGCGGACCACGACGACGCCGACGTGGCGGCCGAGGCCGAGCGGCTGGCGGCAGAGACCGTGACCCGGGTGGTGCACGCCACAGTTGGCGAGCGCCACTGGCTGGAGGCCGCCGCGCAGAGCCCGTACGCCATCTCCGCCTTCTGCGAGTACAAGACGGTGTGGCACCCCAAAGGCCGCTGAGCCGACCCGTGCGCATGATGTCGCCGTCGGGTCCGGCGCGTCCCGAGGTGTCGCCGCGATGAGCGACGGCGAGCGCTTCGTGCTCGGCGTGGACCTCGACGGTGTATGCGGCGACTACATC
Source organism: Acidimicrobiia bacterium (assembly GCA_009835395.1). Taxonomy (GTDB): domain Bacteria; phylum Actinomycetota; class Acidimicrobiia; order Acidimicrobiales; family CATQHL01; genus VXNF01. The sequence goes on along the minus strand of VXXM01000060.1, from coordinate 35,850 downwards.
GGCACGTTCCGGCGAATCGTGGCTGAGAGGTTGGGCGTGCCCGCCGAGTCACTGACGCGGGACGTCTCCTGGGGATGCAAGGAGTGGGGGATCCAGACCCCCGAGGAGTTCGACGAGCTGCACCGCCACGCCGTCCTGGAACGCCACATGCTGCGGCACATGGACCTGATCCCGGGCGCGGCCGAGGCGCTGTGGCGGCTGTCCGACGCCGGGGTCTGGATCCGCATCGTGACGCACAGGCTCTACGTGAACTGGGGTCACGCCGTGACCGCCGGCGACACCGCCGAGTGGCTCGACACCGCCAGGATCCCCTACCGCGACCTCTGCTTCATCGCCGCCAAATCGTCGGTGAACGCTGACGCCTTCGTGGACGACGCCCCCCATCAGATCGAGGACCTGCGCGCCGCGGGCCAGACCGCCATCGTGTTCGACCAGCCCTACAACCGCCACCTGCCGGACCCCCGGGCCGCGGACTGGGGCGAGGTGGAGGAGCTGGTGCGCGACCTCGTGGTCGAGCGCACCGGCAGCTACCCGATGCAACTCCCCGGCATCGACCCCGGAGCCGACCGCCTGGCCCGCCGCCTCTACCGCCACCCGGAGCGGGCCGCCGGGGACGATGTCTGAGCGAGGCGGTACCCGGCCGCGGGCGTTCGTGACCGCTCCGCTGCGCGGGCCGGGGTTCGAGGCGCTGCAAGACATGGCCGACGTGGTCTACGAGCCGTGGCTGGACTACGTCCCGATCCGCCTCTACGACCCGCCCCGACTGGCGAAGCGGCTCGCCGAGGTGGGAGCCGACCTGCTGATCTGCGAGGCCGACTTCTGCTCCGGGGAGGTGATGGACCTCCCGCTGCGCGCCATCGTGGCCACCCGCGGCGAGCCGTCCAACGTGGATGTGGCCGCCGCCACGGCCGCCGGCATTCCCGTCCTGTACACGCCCGGTCGCAACGCCGACGCCGTGGCCGAACTCACCGTTGCGTTGCTGTTCGCCGTGAACCGGCGAGTGGTCCCCGCCGATCGCGACGTGCGCACCGGGCGGGTCTTCACCGAGACGCTGCCCTACCAGCGCTACCGGAGCGAACTCCTGGCGGGGCAGACCTTCGGGATCGTGGGCCTTGGCGCGGTCGGCCGGGCGGTGCGCCGTCGGATGGAAGGGCTGGGCCTCGAGGTGATCGCCCACGACCCATATGTCAGCGAGGCGCGGCACAGCCTCGAGGACCTGCTGGCAACCGCCGACATCGTGTCGATGCACGCCCCGCCCAGCGCCGAGACCGCCCACATGATGGGCGCGCAGCAGTTCGCCGCTATGCGACCCGGAGCCGTCTATCTCAACACGGCCCGGGCGGCGCTGCACGACCTGGACGCCCTCGTGGCCGCGCTCGAGTCCGGGCACCTCGGCGGCTGCGGGCTCGACCACTTCGACGGCGAGCAACTGCCCGAGGGCCATCCACTGTGCGAGCGCGACGACGTGGTGCTGACGCCGCACATCGGCGGGGCCAGCTACCGCACCGAGCAGGTGCAGGCTTCGATGGTCGCCGCCGACCTGCAGCGACTGCTCGACGGTGAGCGGCCCGCCCACATCGCCAACCCGGAGGTCCTCTCGTGAACGCCGAAGACCGCGCCGCACCCAGCCGGGCCCGCCAGGAAGCGGCCCGGGCCGTGCTGGAGGCGGCGCAGGCCATGTACGCCAAGGGGCTGGTGGAGGGCACCGCCGGCAACGTGTCGGGGCGTGTCGGCGACGGCACGTTCTGCCTCACCCCGTCGTCGCTGGGCTACGAGGCGATGCGAACCTCCGATCTGGTCTTCGTGGACGCCGACGGCGGTGCGGTGGCCGGCGACGGCCATCCCTCCAGCGAGAAGGCGCTGCACCTGTCCTGCTACCGGCAATGGGCCGAGGTGGGCGGCGTGGTCCACTGCCATCCGCTGTACGCCTCCATGTTCGCGGTGGCCCGCCAGTCGATTCCGGCCGCCATCGAGGAGGTCGTGATCTACATCGGCGGCGACGTGGAGATCTGTGACTACCACCTCACCGGGAGCGACGAACTCGGCGAAGCCGTGGCGGGGGCGCTCGGCGAACGCAGCGCCGTGCTGATGGCCAACCACGGGCTGGTGACGGTGGGGCGCGATCCGGCCGACGCCCTGCACGCCGCCCTCGTCGTGGAACGCACCGCCCACATCGTCTGGGGAGCCAGGCTGCTCGGCACCCCCGGCAGCGTTCCGGAGAAGGTGAACCAGGATTTCGCCGCCGTCTACCGCTGGGTGCGCGAGTCCAGCTGGGGTGGCGACGCCTGAGAGGGTCGCGGTGCCGCGCCCGGCCGGAAAAGAAGAGCAGCGGACCGGCGAAGAAGGGCCGGTCCGCTGCTCAGGGCGGTGATGGTGGCTCCCCACACTAGTGGTCGCACATTGTGTCCGCAAGAGGCCCCGGCGACGGGCCGCACGCGGCCGCGACCGGCAGGAGCTTCGGGCGCGCGAGACTGCGCGACGAGGCGATGAAGCGAACAGGTCCGGTCCTGAGTCCAGCCCGGAGCCAACAGAGACAGGGGAGGCCGATGGCACCGTTCGGTAGGGACAAGACGCGAATGCCCACCACCGAGGAGCTGCTGCCCGGCCGCTCCCGGGCCATGCCGGTGGCCGCCACTCATGCCGTGCTGGGGACTCCCACGCAGCCGCCCTTCCCGCCGCAGATGCAGACCCTGATCGTGGGGATGGGCTGCTTCTGGGGGGCCGAGCGCCTGTTCTGGCAGGCCGAGGGTGTCTACACGACGGCGGTCGGCTACGCCGGGGGCGGGACCCCGAACCCCACCTACGAGGAGGTGTGCTCAGGGAGAACCGGCCACACCGAGGTGGTGCTGGTGGTGTTCGATCCCGCGGCGACCGACCTCGACGCCATGTTGCGGATCTTCTGGGAGGGCCACAATCCCACCCAGGGCATGCGCCAGGGAAACGACGTGGGCACCCAGTACCGCTCGGCCATCTACACCGCCGACGACAGCCAGCGACAGGCAGCGGAGCGGTCGCAGGAGCGGTACGGCCCCGTGCTGGCCGCCGCCGGCCACGGCCGGATCACCACCGAGATCGCACCCGCGCCACCCTTCTACTTTGCCGAGGACTATCACCAGCAATACCTGGCCAAGAACCCTTGGGGCTATTGCGGCATCGGCGGAACCGGCGTGGCCCTGCCGGAAGGCCAAGAGGCACAGCATTGCCCCGGAACGCCGGTTGCCGGCGCCGAGGCAGCCGCCCGGTGAGCCGGCCGGATCTCTCCGACGCATCTCTCCGGCCGATCCCGTGAGCGCTGTCAACCTCGACGGCGAACGTCTCGCCGGCGAGATCCGCGAGCAGCTGCGCGGTCGCATCGACGCGCTGGCGCGCCGGGGTGTGACACCGGGGCTGGGAACCGTGCTGGTGGGCGACGACGGTCCCTCGGCCAACTACGTCGCCATGAAGCACCGGGACTGCACCGAGCTGGGCATGGAATCCCGCCACGTCCACCTGCCCGCCGATGCCACCCAGGCCGATGTCGACGGCGTCGTGGACCGCTTCAATGCCGACGACGCCGTGCACGCCTACCTGATGCAGTACCCGTTCCCCGGCCACCTCGACTACGAGGCCGCCCTGCTGCGCGTGCACCCGGCCAAGGACGTGGACGGGCTGCACCCGGTGAACCTGGGCAAGCTGGTGCAGGGCATCGAGGCGCCGCTGGCGTGCACCCCGGCGGGAATCCAGTACATGCTCGAGGCCTACGACATCCCGATCAAGGGCGCACACGTCGTCATCGTGGGCCGCGGGCTCACCATCGGACGGCCCCTGGCCAACCTGTTGACTCTGAAGCGCCCCGGCGCCAACGCTGCGGTCACCGTCGTGCACACCGGCGTGGCGGACCTGGCGACCCACACACGCCGGGCGGACATCCTGATCGCGGCGGCGGGGTCGCCGGGGCTCATCACCGCCGACATGGTGAAGCCCGGAGCCGCGGTGGTCGCCGCCGGTGTCTCGTTCTCGGGACGCCGGCTGCAGTCGGACGTGGACGACGGTGTGGCCGAGGTGGCGGGATGGCTCTCGCCCCGCATCGGCGGTGTCGGACCCATGACCCGGGCGATGCTGCTGCGCAACACCGTGGCCGCCGCCGAGGGCGCAGCGAACTGACGCGTCCGGCCGGCGTGGCGCTGGGGGGATGCCCGTAGGCTGCACCGCCATGCGAGACGCCACCGGAACGACAGCCGCGGCACGAATCGCCATCGGCGGCGACGGCGTGTTGCGGGTCCCCGACGTGCCGATCATCCCCTACGTCGAGGGCGACGGCACCGGGGTGGACATCTGGCCGGCGGCCCGGGCCGTGCTCGACGCGGCCGCGGCCCGCTTCGGCAAGCGGGTCCAGTGGATGGAGGTGCTGGCCGGCGAGAAGGCCTTCAACGAGACCGGCGAATGGCTGCCGACCGAGACCGTCGACGCCTTCCGGGACTATCTCATCGGCATCAAGGGCCCGCTCACGACGCCGGTGGGCGGCGGGTTCCGCAGCCTGAACGTCGCCATCCGCCAGTTGCTCGACCTGTACGTCTGCCTGCGCCCGGTGCGCTGGTTCCGGGGTGTGCCGTCACCGGTGCGCAACCCCGAAGCGGTGGACATGGTCATCTTCCGGGAGAACACCGAGGACATCTACGCCGGCATCGAGGCCGAGGCCCATTCGCCGGAGGCCGATCGAATCCGGGAGATGGTTCGGGAGGTGTTCGGGCGGGAGCTGCGTGCCGACAGCGGGATCGGCATCAAGCCGGTGTCGCGCACGGGCTCGCAGCGCCTGCAGCGCGCCGCCCTGAACTACGCCGTGGCCCGCAAGCGCTCGCGTGTCACGTTCGTGCACAAGGGCAACATCATGAAGTTCACCGAGGGTGCCTTCCGCAACTGGGGATACGAATTGGTGCGGGAGGAGTTCGCCGAGGTGGCGGTGGGATGGGACGACTGCGGGGGTGATCCCGGCGGGCGGATCCTCGTCAGCGACACCATCGCCGACATCGCCCTCCAGCAGGTGCTGACCCGCCCGGCCGAGTTCGATGTGATCGCCACGATGAACCTCAACGGCGACTACCTGTCCGACGCCCTGGCCGCGCAGGTCGGGGGCATCGGCATCGCCCCCGGCGGGAACATCAACTATGTCACCGGCCACGGTGTCTTCGAGGCCACGCACGGCACAGCCCCCAAGTACGCCGGCCAGGACAAGGTGAACCCGTCGTCGGTGCTCCTCTCGGGCGTGATGATGTTCGAGCACCTGGGCTGGGACGCGGCCGCCGATGCGATCGTCGCCGCCATGGAGGAGACCATCGCGGCGGGGATCGTGACCTACGACTTCGCCCGGCTGATGGAGGGCGCCACCGAGGTGCGCTGCTCGGAGTTCGCCCAGGCGATCATCGACCGGCTCTGACCGCGGCGACGACGGAGACCGACATGAGCGACACTGCAACGCAGAATCCCGCGCCCGTGCGGGTGGCCGTCACCGGCGCCGCCGGCCAGATCGGCTACAGCCTGGTGTTCCGCATCGCCTCCGGGCAGCTGCTCGGCCCCGAGGTGCCGATCTTCCTGCAGATGCTGGAGATCCCTCCGGCCATGGGCGCCCTCGAGGGCGTCGCCATGGAACTGGACGACTGCGCGTTCGGCCTGCTGGCCGGCATGGAGTTGTCCGACGAGCCCGAGACGGCCTTCGCGGGAGCCTCCTGGGCGCTGCTGGTCGGCAGCCGGCCCCGCACCAAGGGCATGGAACGCAAGGACCTGCTTGAGGCCAACGGCGGCATCTTCACCCGCCAGGGTGCGGCCCTGGCGGCGCAGGCCGCCGAGGACATCCGCGTCCTCGTGGTGGGCAACCCCGCCAACACCAACTGCCTCATCGCGCAGCGCAACGCCCCCGGGATCCCGCCCGAGCGCTTCACGGCGATGACAAGGCTCGACCACAACCGCGCCATCGCGCAACTGGCCGGCCGGATAGGTGCCGGCGTCGCTGACATCGGTTGCATGACGATCTGGGGCAACCACTCGGCCACGCAGTATCCCGACATCTTCCACTGTCGCATCGGCGACCGGCCGGCGAGCGAGGTGGTCGACGACCAGGACTGGCTCGAGCGCGACTTCATCCCCACCGTGCAGCAGCGCGGCGCCGCCATTATCGAGGCCCGAGGGGCGTCGTCGGCCGCCTCGGCCGCCAACGCCGCCATCGACCACGTCAGGGACTGGGCGGCAGGCACACCCGCCGGCGACTGGGTCAGCGTCGCGCTGCCCTCCGACGGCGGCTACGGCGTGCCCGAGGGTCTGATCAGTTCCTTCCCGTGCACCAGCGACGGCACGAGTTGGCAGATCGTGCGGGGTCTCGAGCACAACGCCTTCAGCCGCCGCCGGATCGACGCCTCGGTCGCCGAACTTGCCGCCGAGCGGGACACGGTGACCGAACTGGGCCTCATCGGCTGAGGCATCGGTCCGGCCCCCGCCGGGCTAGAAGTCGGTGATCTCCCGGAGGCCGGTGAGCGCCGTGCTGAGCCTCTCGAGTGCGGCGCGATGGCCGACAAGGGCCTTGGTGTCGCCGGAGACGACGACCCGACCCATCAGGAACTCCACGTGGGCGTCGAGCTCTCCACCGGCGATGCCGCTCGCCACCTCGTAGCTCTGCCGGTAGACGACCGTGGCGTCGCCGGAGAACCCGCCCAGTGCCTCGGCCCCGTCCGCGTCGAGTCGGATCCGGTACGTGCTGCGGATGCCGTCGGGGTGCTCCACGACTTGCTGGATGACGAGCGGTGGTCCGCCGTCGGTGGTCACCCCGGCGCTCTGCAGCGCGTCGGTGGCCGCTGCCACCCACTCGGGGCTGAGGAACCTGACCACGGAGAACGGACCTCGTTCCTGGGGCGGCGGTGCGTTCAGAGGGCTGCCAGGTTCGCTGCGGCGAAGTCCCAGTTCACGAGGTTGTCGATCCAGCGATCCACGTAGGCAGGGCGGGCGTTGCGGTAGTCCAGGTAGTAGGCGTGCTCCCAGACGTCGATGGTCAGCAGCGGCGTCCGATCGTGGCGCTGGGGGAGGTCGGCGTTCGCCGTCGCCATGACCTCCAGGTCGTCGCCGCCCGCCACCAGCCACACCCAGCCCGAGCCGAAGTGACCGCAGGCGGCGTCGGCGAACTGCTTGCGGAACCCGTCGACCGATCCGAAGCCGTCCTCGATGGCGGCGCGCAGGTGGCCGCCGGGGTCGCCGCCGCCTTCGGGGTGCATGGAGCGCCAGTAGAACGTGTGGTTCCAGACCTGGGCAGAGTTGTTGAACAGGCCCCCCGTGGTGGTGACGATGAGGTCTTCCAGCGGGGCTCCCTCTCTGGGGGTCCCGGCCACCAACCGGTTCACGTTGGCCACGTAGCCGGCGTGGTGCTTGCCGTAGTGCAACGCCACGGTGTCGGCGCTGATGTGCGGGGCGAGCGCGTCCTCCGGGTAGGGGAGCGGGGGCAGGTGAACGGTCGCCGGGTTACTCACGAGTGACCTCCGAGGGACGCTGGGGGTGGTGGCGTCCTGTGGTAGCTATCAGGGTGCCTCCAGTAAACCGTCTTGCCGGCCCGTTCCGGCGGTCGCGCGGTTCGCGGATCGGGAGGCCGCGAGCGCCAGGGCGAACGCCGCGACGGCGCAGACCACCGGCCAGAGCACCTCGTCGCGATCGGGCCACTCGAGACCGGTCCCACTGACCACCTCACCTGGGCCGCCGAGGTGTCCGACGCCGTTCGGCCAGGGCCACAACACGCGCAGCGAGCCCAGCATCAAGCCGACCATCGTCGCCATCACGGCGTCGTGATACCTGGTGAGAAGCCTGCTCAGCAACGATGCGAACACCAGGGCTCCCGCCAGCGCGCCCGCCGCGAACAGCCCGATCGGCGCCCAGTCGCGGTTGCCGAGCGCGTCGACGAAGGAGGCGTACAGCCCGATGATCAGCAGGACGAACGCACCGGAGACTCCCGGCAGGATCATGGCGCAGATGCCGAGCGCGCCCGCCCCGAGCCAGACGATCGTGACCGGCTCCGCCACGGGCGTGGCGCTGAGCCCGAAGAGCCAGGCGCCGAGGGTGGCCACGGCCACCGTCAGCAGCCCGAGGGAGACTCGCCAGGCGCGCACCTGGCCGGCCGCAACCAGCACGGCGGCGCACACCAGCCCCCAGAAGGCGCCGGCAGTGGGTTCGGGGCGGTTCGTCAGCAGCCAGTCGACGGCACGTGCCAGCGCCGCCAGCGCCACGGCAGCGCCGACGGCCACCGGCGCCACGAGTGCCCAGTCGATCCGGCGCAACCGCCGCACGGCCCCGCGCGGGTCGCCGCGCAGCAGGCGCGCCAGGGCACCGGCGACGCTCCTCACTGCCGCCAGGAGCCGCTCGTAGACGCCGAGCAGCACCGCCACCGTGCTGCCCGAAACCCCGGGCACCAGATCGGCCACCCCGATGCAGAATCCCCGCAGGCCGTCGCCGGCCCACCCCAGTACGCCGGCGCCGCCTGGGCGCTGCGCCGCCTGGCCGGTCCCGTCGCGCACGTGACGGAGCGCCTCAGCGCTGGCCGGCGAGCTTGCGGTTCTTCAGCTTGGCCCTGACGTAGTCCCGATTCGTCCAGGCGATGAAGTCGATGGAGATCTCCTTCGGGCAGGCCTCCTCGCACTCCCCATGGTTGGTGCAACTGCCGAAGAATTGCTCCATCGTCTCCACCATCGCCTCGGTGCGCGCCCAACGCTCGGGCTGTCCCTGCGGGAGCAGGTTCAGATGCTGCACCTTCGCCGCTGTGAAGAGCTGTGCGGCGCTGTTCGGGCAGGCGGCGACGCAGGCGCCGCAGCCGATGCAGGCGGCCGCGTCGAAGGCGCTCTCCGCAGCCTCCTTGGGGACGGGCACCAGGTTGGCGTCGGGCGCCGCACCGGTGTTGACCGAGATGTAGCCGCCGGCGGCGATGATCCGGTCCAGAGCCGTCCGGTCGACAGCGAGGTCTCGGATGACCTCGAAGGATCCGGCGCGCCACGGCTCGACGGTGATGAGGTCCCCGTCGGAGAACTCTCGCATGTGGAGTTGGCACGTGGCCGTGCCCTTCTGCGGACCGTGGGCGCGCCCGTTGATCATCAGGCCGCAGGTGCCGCAGATGCCCTCCCGGCAGTCCGACTCGAAGGTGATGGGTTCCCGGCCTTCGAGGGTGAGGCGCTCGTTGAGCACGTCCAGCATCTCCAGGAATGAGGCGTCGGAGCTGATGCCGCCGACGTCGTAGGTCTCGAAGCGGCCGGCGTCGCCGGGACCGTCCTGGCGCCAGACGCGCAGGCGCAGGTTCAGCGTGCCGTTCCCGGTGGCGCTCACTTGTAGGACCTCGTGGTCGGTGTCACGGCACTGAACTCCAGCTCCTCGCGATGGCGGATAGGCCCGTCGTCCGGCCCGGCCCATTCCCATGCCGCCACGTGCGTGAAGCGCTCATCGTCGCGGCGGGCCTCACCCTCGGCGTCCTGATGCTCCTCGCGGAAGTGCCCCCCGCAGGACTCCTCGCGCTCCAGCGCGTCGCGCGCCAGCAACTCTGCGAGTTCGAAGAAGTCGTCGACCCGTCCGGCCTTCTCGAGGGACTGATTCAGGGTGGCGGCCGAGCCGGGGACGCACACGTCGGCGTGGAACTCCTGGCGCAGGGCGGGAATCTCCGCCAGCGCCTTCTGGAGCCCGGCGGCGTTGCGCGACATGCCGCAGTGGTCCCACACCATCCGTCCCAGCTCGCGGTGGAACCAGTCCACGGTGCGCGACCCCCGGGCGGCCGTCCAGCGGGCGGTGCGATCGTTCACCTCCGAGACGGTGTCCGCGAAGGCCGGATGAGCGGTACCGGGGCCCTCCTTGCCGAGGTGCCCCGCCAGGTAGTCCCCGACGGTGTAGGGGACGATGAAGTAGCCGTCGGCCAGTCCCTGCATCAGCGCCGAAGCTCCGAGGCGGTTGGCGCCGTGGTCGGAGAAGTTGGCCTCTCCCGCCACGAAGAGTCCCGGCACGTTGCTCATGAGGTTGTAGTCCACCCAGAGCCCACCCATCGTGTAGTGGACCGCCGGGTAGATCCGCATGGGCACCCGGTAGGGATCCTCGCCGGTGATGCGCGCATACATGTCGAAGAGGTTGCCGTACTTGGCCCGCACCACCTCCGCGCCGTCACGCGCCAGCACGTCGGAGAAGTCCAGGTAGACGCCGTTGCGCAGCGACCCGACGCCGCGCCCGGCGTCCACGACCGCCTTGGCGTTGCGCGAGGCCACGTCGCGCGGCACCAGATTTCCGAAGGCGGCGTACTTCTCCTCGAGGTAGTAGTCGCGTTCGGCCTCGGGTATGTCGGCCGCTGCTCTCGTGTCGTCGAACGCCCGTGGCACCCAGATGCGGCCGTCGTTGCGCAGCGACTCGGACATCAGCGTCAGCTTGGACTGGAAGTCGTCGCCTGCGGGGATGCAGGTTGGGTGGATCTGCGTGTAGCAGGGGTTGGCGAAGAGGGCACCGCGCCGGTGCGCTCGCCAGGCCGCGGTGACGTTGCACATCTTGGCGTTCGTGGAGAGGAAGTAGACGTTGCTGTAGCCGCCGGTGGCCAGGATGACGGCGTCGCCGGCGTGGGCGGTCACCTCGCCGGACAGCAGATCCCGCACCACGATGCCGGCCGCCCGCCCGTCGGCGACCACGAGGTCGAGCATCTCGGCCCGGGTGTGCAGGTCCACGGTGCCTGCCGCCACCTGGCGCATGAGGGCCGAGTAGGCGCCGAGCAGGAGCTGCTGGCCGGTCTGGCCGCGGGCGTAGAAGGTGCGGGAGACCTGGGCGCCGCCGAAGGAGCGGTTGTCGAGCAGGCCGCCGTACTCGCGGGCGAACGGAACGCCGGCTGCCACGCACTGGTCGATGATCGCCAGCGACGTCTCGGCGAGGCGGTACACGTTGGCCTCGCGGCTGCGGTAGTCGCCGCCCTTGATGGTGTCGTAGAAGAGGCGGAAGACGCTGTCGCCGTCGTTCTTGTAGTTCTTGGCCGCGTTGATTCCGCCCTGCGCGGCGATGGAGTGGGCCCGCCGCGGCGAGTCGTGGTACGTGAAGGCCTTGACCCGGTAGCCCAACTCGCCGAGGGAGGCCGCCGCCGACGCCCCGGCCAGGCCGGTGCCCACCACGATGACGGTGAAGCGGCGCTTGTTGTTGGGGTTGACGAGGCGCAGGGCGAACTTGTGGTCCGTCCAGGCGTCCTCCAGCGGCCCCTCGGGCAGGCGCGCGTCCAGACTGCCGATCACAGCATGCCTCCCGTTGGGCCGGGCGTCTGGCCGGCTGCGTGGTCGGCTTGTTCCAGGCGTTCCCGCACCACCGATCTGCCGCCGTCGTCGATCACGCCGGCTTGCACCAAGATCGGGAAGCTGAGGTTGCCAACGAGGATCACCGTCGCGAAGGCCTGCGCCAGCCGTCGCCGCAGCGGGTTCCAGCGCGGGCTGTTGATGCCGAGACTCTGGAACATGCTCCAGGCGCCGTGGTAGATGTGCACCGCCAGGGCCACGTTGGCGACGATGTACCAGATGGCGACGGGCAGGTTGGAGAGGCTCGCCACCACGTTGTGGTACGGGTCGCCACGGATGTAGTCCGGGTTGAAGTGTCCCCAGGTCAGGTCGGCCAAGTGGTACACGACGAACAGGCCGACGAGGGGACCGGTCCAGCGCATGGTGCGCGAGGCGTAGTTGGCGGCGATGTAGTCGCGGCCCCCGGCATAGCGCCGGTCGGCCGACCGGCTCATCCGGGTGAGGCTGTAGGCCGAGTGGATGTGCAGGCCGAAGGCGGCGATGAGGCCAATTCGGAGGCCCCAGAGCACCCAGGTGCGCGGGATGACCTCGGTGCCGAGGTCGCGCAGGGTCTCAGCGTACTCGTGGGTCTCCCACGGGCCGTCGTAGAGGTGCAGGTTGCCGAGCATGTGCACCAGCACGAACCCCAGCAGCGCCAGACCGGTCAGCGCCATCACCCACTTCTTGCCCACCGCCGACTGGTAGAGGTTCAGCGGCCACGGGAGCTCCCGGCGCACCGGTCGCCGGCGTTGCCGGCTCGCTGGCCTGTCGGTAGTCGGCGTCGGGGTGGCTGAACTCAGCGTGCTGCTCCTGCGTGCGGTCGCGGGGCGGGTCCGTGGGACCGGCGACTCGGTGGGGGCTTTGCGGGTCGTACGTTACCGGCGAGAACCCCCGTCGCCGGGAAACCTCGAGAAATCCCCGCTCCTGCACTTGATTTTGGCTGAAACGCCCGGCATACTCTCTATTACACGCTTGTAATTACACAGGTGTGAATAGACCTGTGGACAACACAGGTGCCAACAGGTGCTCGGACGGCTGCCGAAGGCAACCACGCCGGGGTCTCCCCTGGGTCCGAGACTCCAAGGATCGAGAGGATGTCCGGATGTTCACCCAGGAGATGCGAGTCCAAGATCCGTGGAAGCAGTACGCCAACTGCCTCGGGGTGGATCCCGATCTGTTCTTCCCCGAACGCGGGGCGTCCACCAAGGAGGCCAAGCGGGTCTGCAGCGCATGCGTCGTGCGCACGGAGTGTCTCGAGTACGCCCTCGACAACGGTGAGAAGTTCGGGATATGGGGCGGTATGAGCGAGCGGGAGCGCCGTCGCGTGCGCCGCGAGCGGGCTCTGGCACGGCGCCAGGCGAGCGGCTCCGCCACGGCCTGAGGGGCCTCCGGCCCGCGAACTATTTTGGCCCGCTGCCAATCTTCCCGGGCGCCGAGCAGGTAACCTGAAGTCGTGGCAGTAATCGGAACGACCGAGCTGATCATCATCCTGGTGATCGTCTTGGTGATCTTCGGCGGCGCCAAGCTTCCGAAGCTTGCGCGGTCCCTCGGGCAGGCCCAGAGAGAGTTCCGCAAGAACGCCGGTGACGAAGTCGAGGAATCGGCCTCGAGCGGATCCGCCGACACCAAGAACAGCGACGCCTGACGCCCTCGGTGGGGCGCCCGGGTGATCAGGCGACGGCTGCGGGCCTGTCGTCCACGGACCGCTGAATCCGCTCCTGCTGGCGGCGGCGCTGCAGGCGCCGGCGCTGGCGCTCGGAGGCGCCTCCCCAGACGCCGTGCGAGATGTGATTGGCGAGTGCGTACTCGAGACACTCTTCGATCACGGGGCAGCCGGCGCAGATCTTCTGGGCGCGCAGGACGCCCACGCCGTCGGAGGGGAAAAAGACATCCGGGGACTCGCCGGAGCAGATGGCTCGCCCCATCCAGCCCGTGCTCGGCATCCTTGACGGCACGGTTGTGGTGTCCATTGCGCTAAGTACGGGGCGAGGCGGCTAAAGGCCCGGTAAAGGACGGGGGACTGCCGGAGGATCACCCGCTGATCGGCGGCGCCGACGATTCCGCCGGTGCATCACACGGCGGTAGCCTTGACGCACCGATCGCCTCGACGCCGAGTTCGCCGGGGTGCCGGAAGGAGTGTTCATGACAAGCGTCGGGCCCGACTACGAGCAGGAACTGCCGCCGCCGGTCGGCCACGTCAAGGTCGTCTACGAAGGCCCGGTCGCGCCCCACTGGGATTTCCGGTCGGACTTCGGCGACAGGCAGCTCATCGACGACTTCCGTATGCGCGCCCAGGCAAGGCTGCTGCTGCTGCCGAGGGACGATCCTCAATTCCGCCGCAACCGCGAGCGGATCAATCGGGACGCCGTGCGCCAGAACCTCCTGATCGAGTGGGACCTCGGCTACGACGAGGACGAGTTCGACCCCTACAGCGAGCCCTGAGGGAGAGACAGATGGCCGGCGGCGCGCCCATCGAGACCTCCTCGCCCGCCGCGGGCGTGGAGACGCTCGGCGAGCCGTCGGACGCAGCCGTCCGCTACCTGAACCGCGAGCTCTCCTGGCTGGACTTCGATGCCCGGGTGCTGCATCTGGCGCGTGATGAGAGCATCCCGCTGCTGGAGCGGCTCCGCTTCTGCGTCATCGCCTCGGGGAACCTGGACGAGTTCTTCCAGGTGCGGGTGGCGAGCCTCAAGGCGCGGATGGCCGAGGGTCGTCTGGAGCGTTCCGTGGACGGCTTCACGCCCCAGGCGCAACTCGCCGGCATCCATGCCCGGGTGGAGAAGCTGCTGGCGGGCCTCGAGAGCGTTCTCCGCACCCAGATCCTTCCTGCGCTGGCGGCCGAGGGAATCCGGGTCGTGGACTGGAGCGATCTGGACACCGACGACCGGAAGTTCCTCGAGGGCGAGTTCGCCGACCGGATCTACCCCATCCTGACGCCGCTGGCGGTGGATCCCGGCCATCCCTTCCCGTACCTCTCGAACCTGTCGACGAGCCTCGGCGTGCGGCTCGTGGATCCCGTCAGCGGCCGGCACTGCTTCGCCCGGATCAAGGTGCCGTTCACCTACGGCAGGCTGTTGAGCCTCCCCGACGGCGAGCGCTTCATTCCCATCGAACAGGTCATCTCGGCGCATCTCGAGGCGCTCTTCCCGGGCATGGAGATCCTGGAGCACGCCTGCTTCCGGGTGACGCGCAACGCCGACCTGTCCGTCGACGATCAGGAGGCCGAGGACTTGCTGACGGCGGTGGAGGCCGAGCTGCAGAGGCGCCGGTTCCGCGCCGTGGTCCGCCTGGAGATGTCGGCGACGGCCTCGGTGGCGATGCGCAACCTGCTGATGGACGAGTTGGACGTTCTGCCCGACGACGTCTACACCACGGATTTCCTGCTGCACGTGGAGGGACTCGGCCAGCTGTGCAGACTCAAGCGTCCCGACCTGCTGTGGTCGCAGCGCCACCAGTTCGTGCCGGCCCCGCTGCGGCCCACCGGCGAGGGCACGCCGGACTTCTTCGCCGCCATCCGGAACGCGGACGTGCTGGCACACCACCCCTACGACTCGTTCGGCGCCTCGGTGCAGGAGTTCATCCACCAGGCGGCCGAGGATCCCGACGTGCTGGCCATCAAGATGACCCTCTACCGCACCGACGGCGACGGGGACATCGTGGAGGCGCTCGTCTCGGCCGCCGAAAGGGGCAAGCAGGTGGCGGTGGTCGTGGAGTTGAAGGCCCGCTTCGACGAGCAGGCCAACATCGGCTGGGCGCGACAGCTGGAGAACGCGGGGGTGCACGTGGCCTACGGGCTGGTGGGGCTGAAGGTGCACGCCAAGATCTGCCTGGTCGTGCGCGCCGAGCCCGACGGGATCCGGCGCTACTGCCACGTCGGCACCGGCAACTACAACGCCCTCACGGCACGGACCTACGAGGACCTGGGGCTGCTGACCGCGGATGAGGACATCGGCGCCGACCTCTCGCACCTGTTCAACCGGCTCACCGGCTACGGCCACGGGTTCACCTACAGCGAACTCGTGGTGGCGCCCGAAGGGGTCCGGCCGCACATGGCCGAGCTCATCGCCGCCGAGGCCGCGCACGGGGACCGGGGTCGCATCACGCTCAAGATGAACAGCCTCGTGGACGCCGAGATCATCGACGCCCTCTACGCCGCCTCGGCGGCCGGGGTCCGCATCGATCTGCTGGTTCGAGGGATCTGCTGCCTGCGCCCAGGTGTGTCGGGCCTGTCGGAGACCATCAGCGTGCGGTCGGTGGTCGGCCGCTACCTGGAGCACTCGCGCATCTACTTCTTCGGCAATGCCAACGGCGTGGGGCGGCCGGTGTATCTCATCGGCTCGGCCGATCTGATGCCTCGCAACCTGAACAGCCGTGTCGAGGCCCTCGTGCCCGTGCACGACCCGCGGCTGCAGGCCCGGCTGCAGCAGATCCTGGACACGAGCCTCGCAGAGCAGGCACGGGCCTGGACGCTGCACCCCGACGGCACCTGGGAGGCACCGCGCCCGGGCACCGTCTCGCCCCACGACACCCTGCACGAAATCCCCGGGGTTCCGGCAGTCTGAGTCCCGGCGCAGCCCGCGCCGCGCTGTCATTCCGAGTTCACCTTCTGTTCAGCTTCGCAACGGTCCGCTGTTCCGTCGCCTCGCTACGTTGCGCATGTCATTCGGCGACTCGAGGAGCAGGACGTGGCGACAACAGGCAGGCGTGGGACGTGGCCGGGGGCGATCCTCTGTGTCCTCACGCTGCTCGCAGCCGCGTGCGGCGGCGGCTCCGGGGGAGGGAGCGCATTCGGTCTGGCCGAGCGGCCGGAATCCTCGCTTGATCCCGGCGAATCCGCCGATACCGGTGCATCCGCTGCGGGCGAGGGCGGCGCGCAGGTCCTGACCGATCTCTCCGGCCGGGTGACCATCTCGGGGTCGTCGACGGTCGAGCCGATCTCGGTGCGTGTTGCCGAGCTGTTCCGGGACGTGGCACCGGATGTGAGCGTGACGGTCGACGGTCCGGGCACCGGTGATGGGTTCAAGTTGTTCTGTGCCGGCGAGACCGACATCTCCGATGCCTCGCGGCGGATCAAGGACGCCGAGGCGGAGGCGTGCGCCGAGGCGGGCATCGAGTGGATCGAGCTGCGTGTGGCGATCGACGGGATCGCGGTGCTGGCCAATCTCGAGAACGACGCTGTGGATTGCCTGAGCTTCGAGGACCTCTACGCCATCGTCGGCCCCGAGTCGGTGGGCTTCACCAACTGGCGCGACGCAGGTTCGCTCGCCGCCGAACTGGGCTCGTCGACCTCGTTCCCCGACCTGGCTCTCGACATCACGGCGCCGGGTGCGGAGTCGGGCACCTACGACAGTTTCATCGAGATCGTGCTGGAGCACATCGGTGAGGCCCGCGCCGAAGCGGGCGCCATCAGCGAGGACGAGGCGGCGACAACGCGCCCGGACTATGTGTCGGCGGGTGACGACAACGTGATCATCCAGGGAATCGACGGGTCCAGGGGCAGTTTCGGGTGGGTCGGCTTCGCCTTCACGGGCGACGCGGAGGTGAAGTTGCTTGAGATCGACGACGGAGACGGCTGCGTGGCCGCCACCCCGGACAGCATCGCCGCCGGCGACTATCCGGTGTCCCGGTCCCTGTACATCTACGTCAACTCGGCCCGCGCCGCTGCAAGCACTGCCGTGAGTGCCTACGTGGACTTCTACGTGAGCGAAACGGGTCTCGGGCGAGCCGTCAGCGATGTCGGCTACGTCGTGCTCACCGACGACGCTCAGGCGACGACCGTGGCCGGCTGGTACCGCCGGACCATCGGCGGGTGACAGCGGATCGTGCTCTCGATGCGTCCTGGTAGCGTCCCGTCGTGACCGACACCGCCTTGCGTCTCGGCGGTCGCCGCAGCGCCCCGGCGGTCGCGTTGCTGCGGGAGGTGCCGGTCTCGGCGATCGTGGCTCTCTCGGGCCTGGTGCTCCTCGCGACATCGGCGTTCCTGCCCTGGGCGGTGAACGTCGCCACCGGACAGGCGGCGAACGCCTTCGAGCGGGATCTGCCGTGGCTGGTCGGGGGGACCGATCTGGCCCAGCAGACGGCCGGTTCGTTCGGCAATGGCTGGATCCTGGTCGGGATCGTCGCCGTTGCTTCCGTCGCCGGATACCCGCTGTTCAGTGGTCGTCGCATGGTCGCATTGCCCCTGGCGGGAATCGGTGCCGCCGGCTCGCTCTACGTGTATTTCACCTCGTACCGTTTCGAGAACCAGTTCTCCAAGATCGAGGGGCTCGTGGTCGACATCGGCAGCGGATGGTGGCTGGCACTCGTCGGCTCGTTGCTGGTGACAGGTGGCGGGATGCTCGCTCAGATCGGTGCCGGGAAGGCACGGGCGGTCGCGCTGACCTCCGGTCCCGTGACTCTCGATGCCCTTTCCGGCAACCGCGATCGGCGCGACCGGGAGGCGGCGGTGCGGAAGGTCATGCTCGCCGCCGCGCTCGCCTCAATCCTCGTGTCGGGGCTGATCATTCTCGCGCTTGTCCGGGATGCCCTGACCTTCATGATCAACATCGAGTGGGCATCGGTCTGGACCACCGGGTGGTTCCCGCGCCGGGGCTTCTACGACATCAAGACCCTGGTTGTCTCGACGGGCCTCGTGGTCGGCGTCTCCACGCTCATCGCCACCCCCGTCGGGCTCGGCGCGGCGGTCTATCTCTCGGAGTACGCCAAGCCGCGGACGAGACGCTGGATGAAGCCCACGCTGGAGGTCCTCGCCGGAATCCCCAGTGTCGTGTTCGGCTTCTTCGCCCTGCAGTGGATCTCGCCCAACATCATCCAACACATCGACGTCTGGTTCGGTCAGGACGCCGGCCTGGGCAATCTGGCGGCGGCCGGTGTCGGCGTGGGGATCCTGAGCGTCCCGCTGATGGCCTCCATCTCCGAGGACGCCATGAAGGCCGTGCCGAACTCGCTGCGTGAGGCCTCGGCGGGCTTGGGCTCGCGCAAGGTCTCCACCACGTTGCGGATCGTGCTGCCGGCCGCCGTCTCGGGCCTCGTGGCCGCGTTCATCGTGACGACGTCCCGCGCGGTCGGCGAGACCATGGTCGTCTTCATCGCCGGCGGTGGCGGGGACACGGCCGTCTACACCCACAACGTGTTCGACGGCAGCCTCACCATGACCGCCGCCATGGCCTCCCTGGCTTCGGGCACCGACAGCGTCGTGGGTGAGGGCCTGACATTCGAGTCGCTGTACTTCGTGGGCCTGCTGCTCTTCGTGCTCACCCTCGGGATGAACCTCGTCGCCGACCGCATCGTGCGGCGGTTCCAGAACAAGTACTGAAGGACCGGCCGTGCGACTCGGACGCGTCTTCGACGACAGGACCCGCAGGGTGGTGACATCGGAGGTCTACCGGCGCTCGCGTGACGTCCGCGGCGGCCTGTTCCGGGTTCTGCTGCAGATCGCGCTGCTCGTGGCGCTGCTGGTCCTGGCGATCCTTCTCGTCGACACGGTCACCGACGGCTGGTCGATCCTCGACGGGCGGCTCGGGGACTTCCTCGCGGGAGGGTTGCGCTCGCAGTCGGGAGATCCGGAACTGGGCGTGTTCCAGGGCATCCGGGGCTCGCTCTGGATAGCCGTCTTCGTGATCGTCCTGGCGTTCCCGCTGGGGATCGGCGCCGCCATCTACCTGGAGGAGTACGCCCCGAAGTCGCGGCTCACGAGCTTCATCGACCTGAACATCCGCAATCTGGCGGGCGTGCCGTCCGTCGTCTACGGCCTGCTGGGACTCGCCATCTTCGTGCGGGGCCTCAAGGACCTCACCGGGGGACAATCGGTCACCGCGGCCGGGATCACCCTCGCCGTGCTCGTGTTGCCGATCGTCATCATCACCTCCGCCGAAGCGATCCGCGCCGTGCCGCAGTCCCTCCGTGAGGCGGGTTACGGGGCGGGCGCCACCAAGTGGGAGGTCATCCGCACGCAGGTCCTGCCGTACGCGGCTCCCGGGATCCTCACCGGCACCCTGCTGTCACTCTCGCGGGCCATCGGTGAGGCCGCGCCGCTGATCCTCGTGGGTGCCGTCACCGGTTTCCTCGGCGGGCAGTCGGGGCTGGTGGACGTCTCACAACTGCAGGAACGATTCACGGCCCTGCCGATCGTCATCACCGAATGGGTGCAGGAATCCGGCCGGGACCGCGGGTTCGCTCCTGCCGCGGCGGCCGCGATCGTGGTAATGCTGGTAGTGGTGCTGCTCCTGAACTCGGCTGCGATCCTGCTGCGGAACCACTTCGAGAAGAAGAGATGATTTCGAGAATCGCCGGAACCAAGGGTGTAAACCGATGGCCACAGTGACAGACGCAGCGGAGGTGGCGATGAACGGCGACGGTGCCGTGCCTCAGGCTTCCGAAGCCCCGCCGGGGGTCGCCGCGGCAGCGGAGGGGGAGACGTTCCCGCCCGACGTCGTCTTCCGCGTCGAGGACCTGAACTGCTACTACGGCCCCAACCTGGCCGTGCGCGACGTGACCATGGACATCAGCGAGCGGGAGATCACCGCCATCATCGGTCCCTCGGGGTGCGGTAAGACGACCGTGCTGCGCTGCTTCAACCGCATGAACGACCTCATCGAGGGGGCGCGGGCCACCGGAACGCTGCTGTTCCGGGGTGTCGACCTCTACGACCCGAGGGTCGACCCCGTCGAGGTGCGCCGCCGCGTCGGCATGGTGTTCCAGAAGCCGAACCCATTCCCGAAGTCCGTCTTCGACAACGTGGCCTACGGGCCGCGCATCGCCGGCTCGGTCCCCAAGAGCGAACTTCCCGACGTCGTGGAGGCCTCGCTGCGCCGGGCGGCGCTGTTCGACGAGGTGAAGGACCGCCTCAAGGACTCGGCCATCGGCCTGTCGGGCGGCCAGCAGCAGCGCCTCTGCATCGCCCGGGCCATCGCCACGAGCCCCGACGTGCTGCTCATGGACGAGCCCTGCTCGGCCCTCGACCCGATCTCCACGGCGCACATCGAGGAGCTCATGCACAACCTCAAGGAGGAGTACACGATCATCATCGTGACCCACAACATGCAGCAGGCGGCCCGCATCTCGGACCGCACGGCGTTCTTCACCGCCGACGTGGACGCCGAATCGAACTCCCGTTACGGGCTGCTCGTGGAGTTCGACGACACCGAGAAGATCTTCTCCAACCCGTCCGACGAGCGCACGGAGAACTACGTGACCGGCCGCTTCGGCTGAGCGGTCCGCTCGAGGTCCGACCACTTGACAACCGAACGGTCGGCCAGCACGTCAGGAGGTGCCGCAATGGTCGAGAGTCTCCGCAAACCCTTCGTCGACGAGCTCGAGGAGGTCCGGGTCGAGTTGATCCGCATGGCCGGTCTCGTCATCGAGGCGATCCCGCGCTGTACCGAGGCCCTGCTGGCGAGCGATCTGGCGGCGGCACAGGAGATCATCGACGGGGACAACATCCTCGACGACGCCTCGCTGGCGCTCGAACACCACTGCCAGCAGCTTCTGGCACTGCAGCAGCCCATGGCCGGTGACCTGCGCACGATCCTGGCCGCCATGACCATCAACCACGAATTGGAACGCTCGGGTGACCTGGTGGAGAACATCGCCAAGGCTATGCGGCGGGTGTACGGCATCGACTTCGGTCCGCGCCTGCGGGGTCTCATCACCCAGATGAGCGAGGAGGCCACGCGGCTCATGCGGTTCGCCGTGGATGCCTTCGCCGACGGCAACTCGGGCCTCGCCGCCGCCCTCGACGACATCGACGATCGCCTGGACCGGCTGAACCACCAGTGCCTGGCCCTGATCGTCGGCGAGGAGGGCCGGGAGATGGGCGATCTGATGTCGGGGGTGCAGCTCGCCCTGATCGCCCGCTACTACGAGCGGATCGGTGACCACGCCGTCAACATCGGCGAGCGGGTCCGCTACATGGTGGACGGTTGGAGGCCCGGCCAGTCGGAGGAGTTGCCGGCCGATCAGGAGCCGGACCTCGGCACCGAGGCTCCGGCCGGCTAGCCGTGCGGGTCCTGGTCACCAACGACGACGGCATAGCCGCTCCGGGCCTGGCGGTGCTGGCGCGGCACGCCGTCGAAGCCGGGCATGACACCTTCGTGCTGGCGCCGCAGCAGGAGATGAGCGGTTCCGGCGCGTCCATGGGCTCGCTGGCACTGCACCATCCCATCGAGGTTCGGCCGTGGACGATCCCGACGCTGAACGGCGTGCCTGCCCACGCCGCGGCGGCGACACCGGCGGCGTGCGCCATCCTGGGCTGCCTCGGCGCGGTGGGGCCTCCACCGGATCTGGTGCTGTCGGGTATCAACCACGGGTTCAATGTCGGGCGCTCCGCGCTGCATTCGGGAACGGTGGGAGCCGCAATCACCGCGGCTGCCTGGGGCGCGAGAGGGCTCGCCGTCAGCACCGCATGGGCCGAGGGCGAGGTGCACTGGGAGACGGCGGCATCGGTCGCGCTCGACCTGTCCGGTTGGTTCATGGATGCCGACGATCTGCGGGCACTGAATGTGAATGTTCCCAATGTGCCCCGCGGCGAGCTGCGCGGTGTGCGCTGGGCGACGTTGGCGCCCGTCGGCGCCATCCGGAGTGCGATCGTCGGCATCGAGGAGACCGCCGACGGCGAGGGGTTCAGGGTGCTCACCGATCACAAGTCCACCGACCCTGCCGCGGCGCCGCAGCGATCGGACCGGGCACTCGTTGCAGAGGGCTGGGTGACACTGACGGGCCTGGGAGGTCTCGCCGAGCAGATCCCCAGCGGCGAGGCGGCCGGCGAGCCGGCGCTCGCCAGGCTCCTGGAGCGCGGGGCGAGCGACGGCAACCGGAGCGATGTGGCGCCCGCCGCGGGACCGCTGCGATGACCGCGGCGGTCGCGATCCTCGGGGTGGCACTCGCCGTGGCGGTGGCCGCACTCGGGGTCATGGCGGCTCGCTACCGCCGCGCCCGCCGCTCGGCGGAACGGCTCCTGGACCCTCGAGGCGGGAGCGGCCGGACCACCGAGAGGCCGGAGGGCAGCCTGGCGGGCCTCTTGGAGGCCACGGAGGCCGACCCGCCCGGCACCACGAGCACGGCGGACGTCTGTGCCGCGCTGGAGGCCGTGGGCGACCGGCTGCGTTCCCTGGAACGGTCCGGGGAGGTTCGGGCCGAGTGGATGCGGTGTCTCGGCGAGGTCGTGTCCCGCATGACCGAGGGCGTGGTGATCTCCGATGCCGAGGGCCGGATCGTCTTCCGCGATGACACCGTGCATCCGGCGATCTCGACCCGGCACGGCCACGCGCTGATCGACGCCGCTCTGAGCCGGGTCCTGGGCCAGGCCTGCGAGGGGATGCCGGTCACCGAGGAGGTCCGTCTCTACGGTCCGCCCGAGCGAATCCTCCTGCTCAGCGCGTCGCCGATGGCCGAGGGTGGACTGGCGCTCATCGAGGACGTCACCGAGCGGGAGCGGGTCGAGACGATGCGCCGCGACTTCGTCTCGAACATCAGCCATGAACTGCGCACCCCTGTCGGCGCGATCAGCCTCCTGGCCGAGACGCTCGGGGATGTGCTGGCCGACGGTGCCAACTCGGCCGACGAGGTGACGCTGGGCGCCGAGGACCGGGCAACCGTCGTGGGTCTCGCCTCGCGCATGGTGTCGGAGGCGGACAGGATGAGGCGCGCCATCGACGACCTCGCCGAACTCAGCCGCGTCGAGCGCGACGCCGACGGTGAGCGCAGCGTCTTGGCCCTGCAGGACATCGTGAGTGCCGTCCTCGAGCGGCTCGCCAACGCCGCCGAACAATGCGGCATCGCGGTGGGCGTCGCGGCGCCTGCCGAGCCGGTCCTGATCCGGGCTGATCGGCGCCAGATCGCCTCGGCTGTGCACAACCTGCTCGACAACGCGCTCAAGTACTCAGCCGCGGGGACATCGGTGAACGTGCGGATCCGCCGGCTGGACGAGGCCGCCGAACTCTCGGTCCAGGACACGGGTGTCGGGATCCCCCAGGGTGACCTGTCGCGGATCTTCGAGCGCTTCTACCGGGTCGACCGGTCGCGGACATCGACCTCCGGCGGGATCGGTCTCGGATTGGCCATCGTCCGGCACGTCGCGATCAACCATCGCGGCGTCGTGACGGTGCAGTCCATGGAGGGCGAGGGCAGCACGTTCACCATGCGATTGCCCCTTGTCCCCCGGGACGGAGACGCCGGGCGGCTGCCCCCGTCGGTGGCGGAATCGCCCCCGGCCGAGCCGGATGGCGCGCCCGCGGGCCACTCCCGCGTGGGCGGGAGCGAGTCGTGAACGGTTCGCCGCGCGTATTGGTGGTCGAGGACGAGCCGTCCTTCGTCGAGGCGCTCAGCGCGGGTCTGCGTCGCGAGGGGTTCGCTCTGGACATCGCGCGCGACGGCCGCGAGGCGCTGGACCGATTCAGGGCGTGCGAGCCCGACCTGGTTCTGCTCGACGTCATGCTTCCCCGACTGTCGGGGTTGGACGTCTGCCGTGAGATTCGCACCATCTCCAACGTCCCGATAGTCATGGTCTCGGCGAAGGGGGAGGAGATCGACACGGTCGTGGGTCTGGAGGTGGGTGCCGACGACTACGTCCCGAAGCCCTACAGGTTCCGCGAGCTGGTTGCCCGGATGCGTGCCGCGCTGCGGCGCGCCCAGCTTCAAGAGGCGCAGTCAGGGCTCGCCGAGGCGGATTCCGGACAGCCTCTCGAGATCGGCGACGTGTCGATCGACTCGCAGGGCCACGAGGTCTGGGTCCGGGGCGAGACGGTTCGCCTGCCGTTGAAGGAGTTCGATCTGTTGCGGACGCTGATGGTCAATGCGGGACGTGTCGTGAGCCGTGACGATCTCATCGACGAGGTCTGGGGTGCGGACTACGTGGGCGACACCAAGACCCTGGATGCGCACATCCGCCGGCTGCGACGCAAGATCGAGGTCGAGCCCTCCAACCCGCGGCACATCGTCACCGTCCGCGGAGTGGGCTACAAGTACTCTGAGCCCGCCGCTTCCCCAGGCGGGAAGGGAGACACCTAGAAGGAGGGTCATGTCCGGCGCCGGCGGCTGGAGTCCGGTTCGCGAACCCCGCTACCCCCGCTTACCGGACAACGGCGGGTCGCGCCGGGTCACAGACTTCATGCGCCTCGCCCGCGTCCACGCGCTGTCCGCGGCGGGGGACGCCATGATCGCCGTGGCGCTCGCCGACTCGCTGTTCTTCTCCGTGGAGCCGGACGCGGCGCGGTCGAGCGTGCTGTGGTTCCTGGCCCTGACGCTGGCCCCCTTCGCGCTCGTGGCACCGCTCATCGGGCCGGCCGTGGATCGCGCACCGGGGGGCCGGCGGCTACTCATCGTGCTGCTCAACGCCGGCCGGGCCGTGACCGCCCTGTTCATGATCGGGATCGTGGGCTCGCGCTGGCTGGCTCCGCTGGCCTTCGCCATCCTCGTCCTCGGGAAGGGATATGCGGTGGCCAAGGCATCCATCGTCCCGATCACCGTGCGAACCGACGACGAGTTGGTCAACCGCAACTCCCGGCTGGCGGTCCTCAGCGGCGTCGCCGGTCTCGCCGGCGGCGTACCGGCGTGGTTGATCCAGCGCTACGCGGGGTCCGACTGGGTCATTGGAGTGGCGACGGGTGTCTTCCTGGGCTCGTGCGCACTTGCCTTCCGCTTGCCGCCGGCCGAGGTGGCACCACGAGCATCGACCGACACCGGGCCGGGGAAAACCGACATACGCGGCTTCGGTATCCGCCTGGCCGCTTCGGGAACCGCGGTGTTGCGCGGCGTGCTGGGGTTCATGACGTTCCTGGTGGCCTTCGGGCTGCGCGACGAGGCGCTCTGGCAGGTGTACCTCGTGGGCGCCTTCGCCATGATCGGCGTGCTCAGCGGTGCGGCGGTGGCCGCCCGGATGCGTTCGGGGGCGCGCGAGGAGTCGATCCTGCAGATCATGCTTGTCGTGCCCGCGTTGGTGTCGCTGCTGGCGATCTGGGACGGGGGGCTCAGGGGCGCGATCGTCGTGGCCCTGGTCGTCGGGCTGGCGGCCTCGGCCGGCAAGGTGGCGTTCGACTCCGTGGTGCAGCGGGACGCGCCGAACGCCGACTACGGCCGGAGCTTCGGACGTTTCGAGACCCGGTTCCAGCTCTCCTGGGTGGTCGGCTCGGCTCTGGCGGTGATCCCCATGTCACTCCGCTTGGGCTTCATCCTGATCACCCTGTTCCTGGCGGCCGCGGTGGTGCTGCACCTCGTGGGGGCCAAGAACGTCCGGCGGGGGCAGCCGCCGCCCAGCCTGCCGCGCCGGCTACCGGAGAAATGGCATCGCCGGCCCAACGCCGGTGATCAGCGTGCGTCGGGATCCGGATCCCCGCCCGCCGAGCCGGACTCGCCGGAGCCCTCGTAGACCTCCAGACGAGCCAGCCACAGTCCGGGGGCGTCGATCTCGTTCGGTGTCGGCCAGTTCTCGGCGGACTGCCACAGGCGGGCGATGCCCGCGGTGCCGGCTCGCTCGGCGACGCCCTCCAGGAAGCGCGCACCGCGCGCCGAGGCTTCCGGACCAACGTCGACGCCGAGGAGTCCAGCCACCTGGCGGGCCTCGGCGGGCTGCGTGAGGCGGCGTCGCCGGAAGGCCTCCCGCACGGGACTCCGGGAACCCAGCAACTGCCCGCAGGCCTGCTCGGTGGTGGCGTCGACGTAGCCGACCAGCACCGAGAGGAGATCCTCCAGGTGGGCCGCGGCCGTGTCCTGGCTCTCCGAGCGCGTCGCGCCCAGCAACATTTCGGGGCTGGACAGCAGGGCGGGCATCTCAGCCATGGCCCTCTCGGGGTCCAGGTCGCCGAGCCGCTCCTGCAACGATTCGACGATCCCCCCGGGATCGATCTCGAAGCCCCGCGCGTGGCCCTCGAGGAGGTCGGTCAGCCGCTGGTGCACCGACGGCACACTGAGCACGGCGTTGGCGATGAGGGAGTGCACGCAGACCCAGAGGCACGTGTCGTCCCGCGGCAGGCTCCAGGCCTCGGTGAACGCGGTGATGTTCGGCTCGACCAGCAGCAGCCGGTCGCTGCGCACGCGGGGAAGCATCACGTCGTAGGAACCGAGGGCGACGCGCGCCAGCCGGCCGGTCAGCGACCCGGCTGTCATGTCGGCCAGCAGTGGTGCCAGCGGCTCCATGAGGCGCCGCAGCATCGCTTCGGGGCCATCGCCGGGGGACGCGGGGTCCTCGGCGGTGCCACGTGCCGCGGCCAGCCCTTCCTGCAACTGCTGGAAGTGCGGTCGCCAATCGCGCAGCGTGTGATGCGCCCAGCCGCCGCGATTCACCACGGCGATCTCGATCGGGCGATGGTCGGCGGTGATCGGCAGCCCGGTGGCCGCCTCGGCCGCCAGCTGGGCAATGCCGGCCAGGTCGCCGAATGCGGCGCGATCCGCCGGAGAGGCGTTCGGCTCGCGCCCGCCGTCGGAGGCGACCGCCACCGCTAGCTGGTCGGCGGCCTGGCGGCTGACGTCGGGGGACCGCAGCAGCCTGGTCAGATCACCCAGGAGCGGCCAGGCTCCGAGCGGATCCCCTTCCCCTCCCCAGTCGGCGGGATCCTCGTCGAAGGGATGATCGGCCGGGGACATGCCTGCATCGTAGATGGGGGAGGTCGCCGTTACCTTGGGGTTCCGAGATGAACCGCCTTCCTGACAGCTTCGATGCCGTCGCCGGCGCGGCCACCCCCGACCACCCGCCGGACCGGCCGCTCGTCGTGGCGATCACCGGTGTCGCCGGATCCATCGGCTCGCGGCTGGCGGCACGGCTGGCCGCCCGCACCGGCGAGGTGCAAGTCGTCGGTGTGGACTCGCAACCGCTGCAGTCGCAACTCGGTGCCGAACTCCGCCAGGGGGATCTCCGAACCGGCGACGTGGTGGCGATGTTGCAGGGTGTCGATGTCGTTGCCCACCTCGTGTCGGCGTTCGATCCGCGCCGCGACGGGTTGGAGTCGGCGAGCCTCGACATCGAGATGGTGCGGCGCCTGCTGGCCGCGGTGCCCCAGGCACAGGTCTCCGGCGTCGTCCTGATGTCCAGCGCGATGGTCTACGGGGCCTGGCCCAACAACCCGATCCCGCTATCGGAGGATGCGCTGCTGCGGCCGAACCCGGGCTTCTCGTTCGCTGCACACAAGGCTGAGGTGGAACGGCTCGCAGCCGAGTGGCACGCCGACAATCCCGATGTGCGCCTCGTCGTGCTCCGGCCGGTGACGGCGGTCGCTGCCGGTGAGAGCAGCTGGGCGGCTCGCACCCTGCGCGCCGCAGTCACTGTGGAGGCGGGCGACGATGACCCTCCGGTGCAGTTCTTGCATCTGGACGACCTGGCGGCGGCGGTGGAGCTGGCGGTGCTCGGCGATCTCACCGGCACCTACAACGTGGCTCCCGACGGCTACGTCTCGGCGACCCGCATGAGGCGGCTGAGCGGCATGGTGCCCTGGCTGCGGGTGCCGCCGCAGGTGGCGTCCTGGCTGGCTCGCTTCCGCTGGCGCTGGCGCCTGGCGCCGACACCTCCCGGTGTGGTCCCCTACACCCGGTTCCCTTGGGTCGTGTCGAACGAGCGCCTCCGGGCGGAGGGGTGGGAGCCTCGACACAGCAACGAGGAGTGCTATGTGGATTCGCACCACGCCAAGCCCTGGGCCATCACGACATCCTCGGTGATGCAGCGGAGGTCGCTGACGGTGCTCGTCGCGCTCGTGGCGATCGGCCTGGGCATCGCCATCGGCGCCATGGCCCGGGCGCGCCGTGCGGCTCGCCCGCCGTTGCGCTGAATACCTCGGCGGGATGGATCGATACCGGCGTGGCGGGAATTATCCTTGATGCGTGCAGTCACCACAGGCTGAGCAGTCACCACAGGGAGAGACGTGGATCGGTCTCTGCGCGGAGCAATTGCCCCTCGAGGCGGCGGTGGCATGGGCCAACCGTCCGCATTGCGGTGCCGTGGTGATGTTCTCCGGGAACGCGCGGGACAACTCTCCTGAGCGTCCCGAGGTTTACGAGTTGACCTACGAGGCCTACGAGGCCGAGGCGGAGGGCCGCCTGGCGGCGGTGGCGCACCAGGCGCGTGAACGGTGGCCCGACCTCGGCCGGCTGGCGCTGCTGCACCGCACCGGCACGCTGAAGGTCGGAGATGCGGCGGTGGTGGTCGTGGCCTCGGCGCCGCACAGGCAGGAGGCGTTCAGCGCGGCCAGGTTCTGCATCGACGCCTTGAAGGCCACCGTCCCGATCTGGAAGCTGGAGCGCTGGGCAGGCGGCGAGAGTTGGGGGAGAGAGGCCCAGCACCTTTCGGATATCGAGGAGTACGTGCAGCGGGTGGAGAACCCGCTCTAGGGAGGCTTGGAGAGATAGCGCGTGGCTGGTGTGATCTTCCTGTTCGTAGCGGTCGGTGTGTGCGTCGTCGGATTCCTCGTGATCTGGCTGCGGCACCGGGACCGCACGACGTTCACCTCGAGCGTCGACCGCTTCGACGCCGAGATGTCGGCGCTCCGGCCACCGGCCGAGAGCGGGCGCCGCGGCCGCTGGCGCCGCTAGTCCGTCATGGCCCGCAGCCTCGCGATCGATCTGGGGACGGCGAACACGCTGGTGTACTCCCTGGGTCAGGACATCGTGTACCGCCAGCCAACGGTTATCGCCGTCCATCGCCAGACCGGCGAGGTCCTCGCCATGGGCGAGGAGGCGTGGCGCATGATCGGTCGGACCCCGAGTTACATCGTGGCTCACCGCCCGCTGCGCAGCGGGGCCATCACCGACTTCGACATGACCGAGCAGATGATGCGGGCGATCTTCCACCAGATCGGTGTGAACCGCTTCAACCGGCCGCGCGTGGTGATCTGCGTGCCTTCGGCGCTCACGCTCGTGGAGATGCGCGCCGTCAAGCTGGCCGCGCGCCGCGCCGGCGCCGGCAACGTGCTGCTGATGGAGCAGCCCATCGCGGCGGCCCTGGGCGCCAACCTGCCGATCGACAAGTCCGTCGGCAACCTGATCGTGGACATCGGTGGCGGGACGACCGAATCCGGGCTCATCTCGCTCGGCGGGGTGGTTGCCCTCGAGGCGGAGCGTGTCGGCTCGTTCGCCGTGGACGACGCCGTGCAGAAGTATCTCCGGGAGGCTTACGACATCGCCGTCGGCGAGCAGACGGCGGAGAAGATCAAGATCACGATCGGCTCGGCGCTGGACGTCGGTGAGGATCGTGAGATGCAGGTGCACGGTCGCCGCGTTTCCGTGAGTGCGCCCGAGGTGCTCACGCTGAACTCCGGCGAGATCCGCGAGGCGATCGCCGGTCCGCTGCGGGCGATCCTCAACTCGATCCTGAACTGCGTGTCCAACACGCCGCCGGAGTTGGCCAACGACATCGCCCGCCGGGGCCTGTATCTCACCGGTGGCGGGGGACTGCTCAGCGGTATCGACCAGCGGATCGCCAATGAGGCCGGCGTGCCGGTGCGGCGCGTGGACTATCCCCTGGAGTGCGTGGTGCGCGGCGCGGGCCGGTCCCTCGGGGCGCTCGACCTGATGCGGGGGATGTTCGTGGACTTCTCCGACGGGGACTGAGCCGGCGGAGTTCCTCCGTTCAGCCGGCGAGGACTGGCTAGCGAAGGTCTTCTGCTGCTTGGCGGACCTGCCAGTCACGATCCCCGGCAGCCCGCTCCAGCGCCTCCTCGACGTCGGGACCGGAGAAGGCGGCCAGTGCCAGGACGGCTCGGCGGCGCACCGTGGCCCGGTCCGCGGTCGCGGCGAGCACCGCGGTGAGCCCCGCCTCGTCGCCGATCGCTCCGAGTGCGGCGACCGCCGTCTCCCGGCAGAGCGCGTCGGGATGGCTCGTGGCGATCTCGCCCAGCCGCGCCACCACACCGGGGCCGGCTGCGGGGTGCTCGCCGCACGCCCAAGCCGCCGCCTCGACCACGCGAGCGTCGCTGTCGCCGAGGACGTCGCCGAGGTCGACGTCGCCGCGGCCGGCGGCCAACTCGGCGGCGCGGGCGCGAACCTCCGGCGAGGGGTCTTCGAGCGCTGTGCGGAGATCGGCGGTCGCCAGGTTGCCGCCGCGGGCCAGAGCGCCCAGCGCGGCGCAGCGCACCCCCGGTTTCGGATCAGCGAGCGCAGGCCGCGCGGTGCCGTCGTCGTCGCCGAACCCGCTGAGCGCAACGGCTCGGCGGCGACGGAGCGATTCGCGGTCGGGCGGTCGCCGCTCGGCGGTCACCGGCGAGGCGGCGCGGCGCCGGTCCGCGCAGTGCCGGTCCGCGCGGGGCCGTGGGCCGGGCTCATCCGATGACCGCCTCCAGCGCGACCCCGCCGACGAAGGCGAGGAATCCCACCAGTGCGGCCAGCAGGACGCCGAGGACGCCGATGAGCGCCAGCAGCGCCGTGGCCGCCCCGAGCCGGTGCCACCAGCGGAATCCGGCGCCGGGACCGTAGCGGGCGCGCTGGCGCCGGAACGGGTCCCGCCAGAGCGAGGTCGCGCTGGGGTGGCGGTGGTCGCCGCCGGCCGGTCGAGAGGCAGGGGGCTCGGCAGACTCCGGGCGCTGGCTCGCGGGCGCGCCCTCTAGCGTGGAGGACGAGTCCACAGGTCCGGTGGTGGCGAGGTGTGCGGTGGCCGAGGCGAACACGGTGATGTTCAAGCTAGCGAGAGAGTTCACGCTAGCGAGCTTGCTGCGTGGATTCCGGCACCGGGTGGGGAATCCGTGCGACCGCTGACGGGAGTCGCCGCCAGAGTCGCCGCCAGGATCGCCGCCGTGGGCCGCCGTCGCCGCCGGTCTCTCCGGTCGGCCCTCGGCGCGCTCCGCCGGGGCGGCGTGCGCGGCCTCGTCCTGGGGTTCTGGCGGATCTGCCGGCGGAACCCGCGCCGCTCGATCTGGATAACCGCCGTCGTGGCCGTCGTCGCCGCCGCGCTGCTGGTCCTGACGTTCGTCTCGGTCCCGTACTACGCCCTGTACCCAGGCGATGTGTACTCAGCCACGGGCGCCGTCTCCTCCGAGAGCGAGACCACCTACGACCCCATGAGCCTCATCGGGTTCGTGACGATCTCGGCGCACCCGACCGAGTCGCTGTGGCAGTGGGCGGTCGCCCATCTGGACGGCTCCGCCGCGCTCCAGCACGAGGACGTCTTCAACCGGGGTTTGACGCCCCAGGAGCGCCGCAACACCGACGCCCGGTTGATGACCCGGTCCCAGGACATCTCGGTGTACGTAGCGCTGGCAGCCCTGGGCTACGACCTGCCCGACTCGCAGGTCGTCGTGAGCGGCCTGATCCCCTGCATGCCGGCGGCGGAGCACATCTCCGTCGGTGACGTGATCACGTCGGTCGGCGGGGAACCCGTGACGGAGTCCGGCGAGGTGTCGGCGGCGGTTCGGAGCCGCTCGGTGGGTGAGCTGGTCGAGTTCGGGCTCCGCGGGCAGGGCGAGACCGAGAGCGTGTTCGTGGACATCCGGCTGGGGTCCAGCGCCGATGAGTGCATCGATCCGGCCAGCCGCACCTCGCTCAGGGACGAGCGTCCGCTGCTGGGGGTGATCCTGGCCAACGACGTGGGCGAGTTGGCGGTGGACATCGACTTCGCCACCGGCAACATCGCGGGCCCGTCGGCCGGTCTGGCATTCGCCCTGTCGGTTGTGGATCTGCTCTCGCCCGGCGAGTTGACCGAGGGGCGTCCCGTGGCGGTGACCGGCACGATCTCGCCGGACGGCTCGGTCGGGACCGTCGGCGGCATCGCCCAGAAGGTCCGGGCGGTGGAGAGCCGGAACTTCCGGTTGATGCTGGTGCCGGAGGGGCAGTACGAGGAGGCGGCTGCGGCGGCCTCGGACGCTCTCGAGATCGTGGAGGTCTCCTCCATGTCCGAGGCCCTGGAGGTGGTGGCGCCGAACTGGTCCCCGCCGCGAGGATGACGGCATCGTCCCGGTACCCGGATGCCACCGCCGAAAGCCATACCATTGCCGATGGTGCAGATCCCAACGGTGCAGATCCCAACGGTGCAGATCGCAAGGTGTGTCTCGTGAGTGCCGACGAGCCGGACCGGGCGGATCCGGCGCTCGGCCCCGATGCGGTGGCCGGGCGTGAATTCGCCACCGCCCGGAAGGGTTACGACCGTGCCGAGGTGCGGGCGTTCCTGACGACGGTGGCCGCCGAGTTGGTGGCGGTGTCCGAACGCATGAGCGAACTCGAACGGCTGGCGGCGCGTGAGGCGATGACCGCGGGTGATGCAGAGCCGGCGAACGCCGAAGCGCTGCTGGAGGCCATCGCGGCGGAAGCCTGGCGCGATCAGGTGCTGGCCGACCTGGATCGGCGTCGACGCGAGTTGAACAGCGAAGTGATGCGACTGCGTGCCGGCCGGGACCGCCTGCGCGCCGATCTGGTCGAAGTGGCCGACGAAATGGCCGATCAGTTGCGGCGCCTCGACGGCTCGTTGCAGGCCGCCCGATCGGCGGGTGACCTCGCCGAGCAGAAGGTCACCTCCGAATCGCCGCGGAGTGCCGAGGAGTGGCGAGCCGAACTGGAGGCGGCGCGCCTCGCCGGGTTCGCCACAGTGGGCGCGGCTTCGACGGCTGCGACCGAGCAGCGGTCGCCGGAGGATGCGCACGAGCCACTGGTGGCGGATCCGGATGTCTCAGCAACCATGCCCGACGGCGACGTCATGGAGGCTCTCGAAGTGGGCGAGCTCTTCGCCCGCCTGCGTGCCGAGCGCTCCGAGGCCCCGCTGGGCGACGACCCGGCTCGAGCAGACTCCTAGGGCCGCGCACCGTCCGGCTCCGTCCGCTGCCCGCCGGCGCCGGCCGCGGGCGGAGGCCGGCGCCGGCGGGCAAACCGGGTCGCCGGCAGTAGGCTGCCGGCCATGTCGATGACAGGGCCGCGGGGTCCGGGCGGTCCGAGAACGCCTCCTGCGCCCGTCCGTTCCCGTCGCCTCCGGCGCAGCCTTTTCATTGCCATCGCCGCGGTGATCATCGTGCTGGTGTCGCTGCGGGGCGCCGCCGGCTTCTACACGGACTTCCTGTGGTTCGAAGCCCTGGGCCAGGCCGATGTCTGGCGCACGATCATCCTCTCGCGGATCGTGCTGGCTCTCATTTTCGTCGCCTTCCTCTTCGCCCTCCTCTACGGGAACCTCTCAATCGCCGACCGGATGGCTCCCGCCCAGCGCCCGGGCGGTCCCGAGGAGGACGTGCTGGCCCGCTACCACGCCTCGATGGGGCAGCGCCCCCGGCTGGTCCGCCTCGGCGTGACGCTGCTGTTCGCGCTCCCGATCGGCGCCGGCGCCTCCGATCAATGGGAGGAATGGCTCCTGCTGACCAACAGCGTCGAGTTCGGCGCGGTCGATCCCATCGACGCCATCTGGTTCGGCAACGACGTGGGGTTCTACGTCTTCCAACTGCCGTTCCTCACCTACATCGTCAACTGGCTGTTCAACGTCTTCCTACTCACCTTCTTCATCACGGCCATCGCCCACTACGTGAACGGCGGGATCCGCTTCCAGAAGCAGGGCCAGCGCGTCACCCCCCAGGTGAAGGCGCACCTCTCGGTGCTGCTGGGCGCCCTGGCACTCATCAAGGCCGCCGACTACTTCCTGGGGCGCTACGAGTTGACGACGTCCACGTCCGGTGTCGTGGACGGCGCCACCTACACCGACCTCAACGCCCGGCTGCCTGTCCACTGGCTGCTCATCCTGATCTCGCTGCTGGCATTCGTCCTGCTGATTGTGAACATCCGCCTCAAAGGCTGGGTGTTGCCCACGCTGGCGGTCGGGCTCTGGGCGTTCGTGGCGATCGTGATGGGCGGTATCTACCCGCTCATCATCCAGCGCCTGCGGGTGGAGCCGGCGGAATCCACGCGTGAGCAGGAGTACATCGAGTACAACATCGCCTCCACGCGCCTGGCCATGGGACTCGACGACGTGAAGATCCGCACGTTCGACTCCACCGGGGGGCTGACCTACGACGGCGTCGCTCGCAGCGAGGACATCATCGGCAACCTGCCGTTGCTGGATCCCGCGATCCTCCCGCTGACCTACGAGAACCGCGAGGGCGAGCGGAACTACTACCAGTTCTCCGAAGTGCTGGACGTGGACCGCTACGAGATCGACGGCCAGGTGACGCCGGTCGTGTTGGGGGCGCGCCAGTTGAACCCCGGCAATCTCCCGCAGACCTCCTGGGAGGCCCGCACGCTCACGTTCACCCACGGCTTCGGGGTGGCCTTGGCGCCGGCCAACACCGTGGAGGCGGGGCTGCCCGACTTCCGCATCGGCGGGCTGCCGGTCACCAACAACCTGGGCATTCCCCTCGACGAACCCCGGCTGTACTACGGCGAGGAACTCGACGGCTACGCCATCGTCAAGACCGATCGCCAGGAGGTGGACGTTCCCACCGCCACCGGCGAGGAGGCGTCGTACACCTACCAGGGCGACGGCGGGGTGGAGATCGGCGGCTTCTTCCGGCAGGCGTCCTTCGCGCTGCGGTTCTGGGAGGTTGACCCGCTGCTCTCGGGCTTCATCACCGACGAGAGCAAGGTGATCTACGTCCGCGACGTGCGCGCCCGCGTCAAGAAGCTGGCCCCGTTCCTGCACATCGACAACGACCCGTATCCGGTGCTGGCCGAGGGACGGGTGCAGTACATCGTGGACGCCTACACGACCACGTCGAAATTCCCCTACGGCCAGCGCGCCGACACCGAGCAGCTCGGCGACAACAGCGGCCTGCGTCACCGCTTCAACTACGTGCGGAACTCGGTGAAGGCCGTGGTGGACGGGTTCGACGGCACCACCACGCTGTACGTCGTGGATCCCGACGATCCCATCCTGCGGGCCTACCGCAACATTTTCCCGGACCTCTTCGAGGACTTCGAGAACATGCCGGCGGAGCTCATGGAGCACATCCGCTATCCGGAGGATCTGTTCCGGGTGCAGACCAACGTCTGGGCGCGCTACCAACTCGACAATCCCCAGGAGTTCTACGAGCAGGCCAAGGGCTGGTCGGTGGCGCAGGATCCCGGCGCCGTCACCGGTGTGCTGACCTCACCGATCACCACGCCCGACGGTGTGGTGCAGCAGCCCTCCCGGGAGGCGCGCATCGACCCGTACTACCTGCTGACGCGGCTGCCCGAGGAGGACGATCAGGACTTCGTCATCCTGCGCTCGTACGTGCCGGTCTCCACCGAGGACACCCGGCGCGAGCTCACCGCGTTCATGGTGGGCAAGAGCGACCCAGACGAGTACGGCGAGTTGGTCGTGTACAAGGTCGAACCGCTCGGTCTGACCGACGGGCCGGCCCTCGTGAACTCGAAGATCCAGAGCGATCCCAGCATCTCGCGGGTCGTGACCCTGCTCAACCAGCAGGGTTCGCGAGTCGAGTTCGGCGACCTGGTGCTCGTGCCGGTGGAGGATTCGATCCTCTACGTGCGGCCGCTGTACGTGGTGGCGCAGAGCCCGCCGGTGCCCGAGTTGCAGCAGGTGATCGCCGTGCTCGGCGAGCGGGTGGTCATGTGTCCCACGCTCGACGAGGCGCTGCGCGGCCTGTTCGGCCTGACGCTGGTGTCGGACTCCCAGGACGCCTCTGCGTCGAGTTGCGTGGGCAACACGGCAGGGCTGGCAGCGGAGATCGCGGCGGCCGAGCCTGCCCCCGCC
>VXXM01000025.1 GCA_009835395.1 Acidimicrobiia bacterium | reverse complement strand
TCCCGAGCCCATACGGCGACCCGATCGAACGCGGGCAACCGCCCCCTCGGTCAACCAGACGGAACAGGTACAGCAACGGGCGCCGCCCACCACAGCAGGGCGCTCCCAACCAGAGCAACACACACACCCGCTAACACCACATATTCTCGTTTGCAGTAGCGGCGAACCTCACCCAGGAGTTTCTCGCGTTCGAAATGATCGACACTTGCACGGTAGTAGTTGTCGATCGTCGGATACCGCTCACGGGTGATCAGCTCCGGCAGAACGTTCGGAAACACGGGCAGCGACCGAGTGACCGCTATCACCCCTCCAAGCGTCAACACCAAACCACCGACCACCAGGCCAAGAGCACTCTTCGCCATCAACTGGTCGAGATCAATGCCGTCGAGACGGCTAATCGTCGCCGCGGACACGAGAAACGCTAGCGTCGCGAAGACCGCGGACCGCTGCCGCGTCACACTCAACAACTCGTACCGCTGATCAACCCAACGACGAAACTCCTCGTACGCCACACGGTCATGGCTCAACGACTCCGAATCCATGTCACCCCAGAATGTAGCCCAGCCCCTTGGGACCACGGAAAACCAGCTCTCAACCCAGTTCAATAGCACCAAACGATATAAAATTCATTTTCAAGAGGTCACGAAAGGGAGTCTCACCGTGCCCGAAGAAGTCAAACTCACGCATCACGAGCAACAGTTCGTGATGTTGGTCACGATTGCGAGCGGCATCAGTGGCGTCTTGAAGGAGATTCTTTCCTACCTCGAAAGAACAGAACCCTCGGACACGCTCCGCCGCGAACTTGCGCCAGCGGTGGACTGCCTTGCACTCTTCGACCGTTCGCTCGAGCCGCTTCGGCGCGCCCTCGGTCGACTTGCCCTTGGTGGCGAGATTCCCGACCTTGAAATGTTCTTGGAGCCTCCAGATGACTCGGGCACACCTGCGACATGAGCCAGTGAGACGACAACCCATCGACAACACGCCCTAGCCGTAAGCCGCCTCTGCCCCACTGTCACTGGCGGCGTTGCACTCTGGTCGGCTCGTACCAGAAGCGATACACCTGCCTGCCTGAAGCCCGGGGAGGCTCAGCCTCGACTTGGAGCGCGACTCAGTTCGTGCGCTATTCGTGAAGCGGCCGTAGCCCGTAGGAGAACTGACGCCAGGCGTGGGTGATCATTGAGCGCGCATCGGTTGCGTTGAGTCGCCGGCCGGCGCCCATGCAATGGGCAGTGGCGCCGGTCCAAAAATCGGGCGGGGGATAGCTGATGTACTGGAGCGGGATGGTCTGGCGTCTCGCGTCGGTCGGTCTTGGGTTGGTTGTCGTTGCTGGCTGGCCCGCACCTCGGGTGCGTTGGCGAAGCTGTCGCCCCAGCGCTTCAAGCACCACGAATCGAAGGAACAAGAGCGTCATCAACGCTGGAGGCATCGCAATGACGGCGAGAATCCCCGGGGTGTGAGCGGACCCGGTGTAGAGCGCTGAAAAGACGACGATCGCAGCCAGCGGAATCGTGTACTTGCTGACGAAGTGTGTCGCGGCCGCGATCGGGCTCGGGTTTCGGCGCATGAGGCAACTGCGCAGCGCTCCACTTCGCAGTTCGGCCGCGGCGTTGCGGGCTCGTTGGTATGTGTCGGACGGGATGATCGCCAATTCGATGGCGTCCTCGGGTAGGTCGGCCAGCGGGGACTGACCGCTACGGCGGTTGCTTCTGGGCGGGGCTGCGGTGACTGCGTATTCCAGCCACCGAGTGTCTGGATCGTCGGCGTCGCGCACGACGTTGCCTTGTGCTCGCACCGTCATGCAGTGCGCCAGTTCGCTGGAGTCCGGGCCCCGGAGCTCGCGGATCGCGACCGTGCGATAGAAGCTGACAACACCGCGGCGCATGGAGCGGTCGAACAC
Organism: Acidimicrobiia bacterium; assembly: GCA_009835395.1. Taxonomy (GTDB): domain Bacteria; phylum Actinomycetota; class Acidimicrobiia; order Acidimicrobiales; family CATQHL01; genus VXNF01. Next base: position 53,688 of record VXXM01000025.1, on the reverse strand, counting down.
CGTTGGGTGCTCGCCTTCGTCGAGCACGATCCGCAAGTGGTCACGAGGCCGAATCTCTCGGTAATCGATCTCGCTACTGCCGCGCATCCCGATGATCTTGCACGCTGCGAACACTTGCTTGCGTGTCTTGGGGCGCACCACGAAAAACCCGGTCACTGCCACCGCCGCGCGCACAGCCCCAAAGCGGGAACCTGCGAACTGCAGCGGCACGCAGCCGTGCTCTGCGTAGACATCTGCGTCGAGCCCGCCGACCGCGACGATTCGGCGAGCTGAACGCCACTCTCGCCACCCGGCGAGCAGCAACTGCACCGTGGCCACCGTTCCAGCGATCCTCAGTAACTGATCCATGGGCATCGTCCTTCACCGTTCGGTGCGCCCGAGCCGGCGCGGACGCCTTCACGCCGACGATGATCGCAGAGCGGTGAGACAGTCCGGATGTGGTGGTCGCTGCCGCGCCGCCCCACTCGCGGGACGTGAGCAGGCGGCGCACGGAGCGATTCCACCGACTAATCGTCGCTGCCTGTGTCTGGAGCATCCCGGGGTCTGTCACACCCCCGCGCCATGCTTGGGGTGAGGTCGAGGTGTCCGCACGATCCGAGGAGGATTATGGCTTCACAGAAGACCTATTCGGAGAGCGAGCAGATCGGCGAGGAGGGCCAGCGGCTCGTTGCGCTGGCGGTGACGCGGCTGGGGCACATCTGGCATGACCGGCGTGTTGATCATGGCGTCGACGGCGAGATCGAGTTGGTGGACCCGCTGAGCCGGTCGGTGTCGAATGTGCATGTCCTGGTACAGAGCAAGGCGACAACGGGACGCCTATCCGGTGAGACCGAGGGCTCGTTTCACTTTCGGTTGGCTGCTGCTGACGTCGCGTATTGGCGCGGCGGATCCAACAGGGTGATCGTGGTGTGTTCGCGGCCAAAGACCGGCGAGATCTGGTGGGCGCCGGTGGAGCGGGCCGAACCGCCGCCGCCGGGAGGCAAGTCGTGGAGGCTGGACTTCGACAAGCACCACGACCGCCTCGACGCCGACAGCATCGGCCGCCTGCTGTCGTGGGCGACCGGTGACCTGCCGGGACTGGAGGTGTCGGGACGTCAGCGTCGCGCCGAGACCCTTGAGTCGAATCTCCTTCGGATCGACGATCTGCCGCAGGAGATCTTTTTCGCCCCGACGTGGAAGCCGAACGCCCGCGAGTTGGGTCCGGCGCTTCGAGACCGCGGCTATTTCCGCAGCGATTGGATTCTCCGCGGCGGAGTCATCTACAGCTTCAATCGGCCGGATGAGAGCGGGCTCAAGGATTTCCTCGATGGCGGCTTTGAGACGATCGACACCGTCGAATGGGCCCAGAGCAAAGACATCGACACGCTGTCGATGTTCAGCGATCTGCTTCGCCAAGCGCTGCTGCAGCAGGAACACCACAAGCTGCGCTATCACTCGGGCAAGCGCCTTTTCGTGTTCCGCAGCCCGCGGGATGACCGCGACGCGGTGAGGTTGAAGGTGGCGCCGAACAAGCCCGGCCGCACCGTGTTCCAGCGTTACTACAAGGACGACGAAAGCACTGAGCCGAAAGACTGCCGCCACTATGCGGCGGCTGTGCGATTCGTTCAGACCGACGTGGGCTGGGCCGCGGAGATCAACCCGACCTATCACTTCACCTTTGACGGGTACCGCGACCTGCCTTGGGGCCAGGACCGGGTCAAGGGAATGAAGAAGCTCGAGAAAAACCCCGCAGTTCGAGGCCTAGTCCAGTTCTGGGCGGACTACCTCGCCCGACCCATCGAACTTGGAGAACACGATCGGCTGCTGCTGTTCGGCAAATTGGTCACGTTCGGAGTCGAGGTAGGAATCAACGATAAGGACTGGCAGCCACCCGGCTACGGCGACCAAGCCAGCGGCCAACCGGATTCTGACCAACAGGAGCTGTGGACATGAGAGCGGCGATCCTTGACGAACCCAGGCTCGACTTCGGTCACGGGGGCTCACACCAAGACCCCCGCGCAGGCATCGCCGACTACGGACCGGTCGATCTCGGGACGCCGGCCGCGCCGACCCGGATCCGCGTCGGCCTCGTCGGTGCGGCCGACGCTGTTTCGGGCGCTCGTGGCTGGCTCGAGCGGTGCCGCATGCCGATCGCGCCGAAGGCAAACAACCGGCATCCGCGACTATTCCAGGGGTTCCCCGGATTCCACACGGGATGCAGCTTCCGCGCCGAGCTGGTGTTCGACGACATCTGGACGAGGACAATCCCAACGAGGAAGTTGGACCGCACTCTCACCAAGCCCGTCAACCTGGCGACCGCCGAGTGCGTAGACCTCTACTGCCGCGAGATCGCCGACCTCAGCGAAAGAGGCGCTGTAGATGTCATCGTGGTGGCCCGTCCCGACGAACTCCAAGACGATGTTCCAGACGACTTGAGCACCGAGATCGACGCAAGCCGCGTCGACTTCCACGATTTGCTAAAGGCGTCCTCGCTCGGCTGCGGCGTTCCGTTGCAACTGATGCGCTCGACCACCTGGGACTCCAGCCGCGACACAGCCAAGAGCCGGTCGCTGCGGTCGCCGTCCATCCAAGACGAGGCAACCCGTGCCTGGAATCTGCACACCGCGCTGTACTACAAGGCGGGGGGCGTTCCGTGGCGCGTGCAGCGCCGCTCCGCAGATCTTGACTCGCTGTATGTCGGGGTGTCGTTCTTCCACTCAACCGACCGCGAGGAGGTCCACACCTCCGTCGCGCAGGTCTTCGACGAGCGCGGCGAGGGCGTCGTGGTACGGGGCGGGCCAGCAGCCCGCCACAAGCAGGACCGCCAGCCCCACCTGAGCCGCCCCGACGCCGAGGACCTTCTCGCCACCGCGCTCGATACGTACCAGCGCGAGCACCAACACTTCCCTGCGCGGGTCGTACTGCACAAGACCTCGCAGTTCGACGACGAGGAACTCACAGGCTTCGAGGCAGCGGTCGACCAACGACACATCCACCACCTCGAGCTGCTGTGGATCGTGGACGCGAGCGAGGGAACCCGCCTATTCCGCAACGGCGACCACCCGGTGCTGCGCGGAACGTTCGCCACGATCGCAGAGCAACGCCACATCCTCTACACCCGAGGCAGCGTCGACCTGTACCGGGTCTACCCGGGCATGTACATCCCCACCCCGCTCGGCGTCCGCCCCGCGATGACCGAACACAGCATCGAGACACTCGCGGAGGAGATCCTCGCCCTATCGAAAATGAACTGGAACCAAAGCCAGCTAGACGGTCGGTTGCCGATCACCCTGTCAGCATCGAAGAAGGTGGCCAGGATCCTCAAGAACCTGCCCGACGAACAACCGGCCTCGAACCGCTACGCGATGTACATGTGACGTCTGCGCTCAAGAATCTGCCCAACACCTCTGAGAAAGTCAGGGTGGCGCAGAGGCTCACGTAGTGGTTTCTGGTTTGGGGGCTGAGCGGAACGTGGCGGTGTTTTCGTCCCAGGTCAGGTTCGGGTCGGATTGGATGCGGTGGAGCAGCTGAGCCGCGTCTGGGTCCGCCGGCGCGCTCGCCATCTGATTCAGAGCCTTGTGAGCTATTCCTGCGAGTTCGCTCCGTAGCCGCTCGGTCGCTTGCACCTCGCCGAGGGCGTTGTGGCTCGCCTTGACGAACAGGTCAATCCACGCGGCGAGTTGGACGCCGTCTCTGTGAGCTATCCACTCGTTAACTTCGTCGATGAACTCGTCGTATGGCATCGGAATGGTGTCCAGGATCAGCCACCGGTACTTGGAGGCGAGCATTCTGCTGAGCCTGGAGCAGTCGCCGTTCCCGTCCGATGTCTTCGTCTTGACGCGACAGCAGACCGCCCTCCATGTCTCGCACATTGTCCACAAGCTCGTCGTTGGGATTTTCACCGTCTCATCGACTAGGACGTAGCGCCACGAGACCGACCCGTCCTGCTTGCCGCCACGGCTGATGTGAGCAATGAACTCTTCTGCGGTATTGATGGCCCGCCCGTCGGTGTCGTACTCGTAGAGGCTCCAGTGTTCCCGGAAGTGCAACTCGACGTGTTCACGGTCAGGGGCGGGCAGCGTCGCGTAGAGCTTCTCCAAGTCGTGTCCGTACGGCGGTCTCCGCAGCTTGTCGAGGGTGAGTTCGGGGTTGGGCTGGGCTAGGAGAAGCAGCTTCAATGCCTGCTCGATGCCGCTGTAGAGAGCGATGACGAAGGGCCATGCCTGCACGGCCATGTAGTCACTGGAATAGTCCGGTGTCAGCGGGTTCTTGGCTACGAGGTCGCGGGTCAACTCGCACGCTCGGTCGAGCCTGAACCAAGGGAGCGCAGAGACCGTCACCGCGGCCACCGTATCGAGACGATGCCCTGATGAAGTGGGGACGCGGCAACCCTCACCTGCTGAGATGACGGGGTGCCTTAGCCGATTAGATCGTCCGAGACGACTCCCACGGGGATTGTGAATGCGGCGAACAGCAAGAGTCGAACGACTGTCCGGGTGTCGATCGTCGGAGGTTGCGGCCGAAGTGTGTCTCGGTCAGGCGGTGGGGGCAGCAGATCGCTCGGCCGCATCCAGTCGCGGACTGCCCCGCCTTCACCGGGGACGCGTCGTCACTCCAGCCGCGGTCACGGTGATACCAACGCCAGGCGCAGCACCCCACTTGGCGGTCTTCGCCGCGTCGTGGCGGGATGCTACAACTGGACTCAGGTCACCGAGGCGGGGGATGGCATGGCGAATCGGATGTCGCGCGCAGCGCTGATTCTCGTTGGTGGACTCCCCGAGTGGCCTGACACCGAATCAGGCGAGACTTTCGACTACCGGAACGCTCTGAATTCCCCAACAGCGGGGGCTGTCGGTGAGATCGAGCGCGAAGTGGGGCATTCGTTGGAGTTGCGCGGAGTCGATGCGGGCCGTGGAGCCGGCTACTTGGGCATCGCTGTTGAGGTCTTGGAACCGATAGCGACGGTCGGGGGTGCTTCTGCTGCTGTCATCGAAGCGGCCCGTTTTGTGAGGTGGGCGTACCGCAAGGTCGCCGAGAGGATGGGCCGACGGCCGATGATCTCGCTTGGGGCTGCCGAGTATCTCTCGATGGCTGAGCTGATCGACCGTGTGGGTTCCACGCCGTGGGTGCTCGGATCAGGCGACATGTCCGCCCATAGCCCGGATCGAGGGTTCACAGGGGGCGACGCGTTCTTCGTAGTTCTCGCCACCGAGTCGGAACTGCACCACTACCACGTTTCCGCCTACGGCGAAGTGTTTTTCATCGGTATCTCACCGCCGATCCGGGCGCACTGGGACGATCCGCCCCCGTACTGGGCCGGTGGCGACGGAGACAAAGACTGACAGGCAGAGTCCCGCCGTTGTCCCAAGCTCAGACGGCATTGCTGCGCGAGCAATAGAAGCGATCTGTGGCTACGTTCCGCAAGGCCATGAGGCGAGCAGAGCGGGACAGGTAGCCCGTGGCGGTACTTGGAAGATGGGAAGTCCTGAGTCTCATTCAGTCGGCAGAACGTCGTCCTGTCTCTAGCTCTGAGTAAGAAGTCTCGCCTGCCATCGGATGCGTGCTGACGGGTGTTCTTGCAGGTCGGCGACGAGTTCTTCGCTTGTGTCATTGAGCAGTGGAGAATCGGCGGACAGACCGCCGAGCAGAGCCCGTGGCAGATACAGGCCATCGGTACTCGCGACGTGGCGCGCAAGTTCCGCTGCGAGTGCGTCGGGCGTTCGAGCCGCGAGGCTGCCGATGCTGCGAGCGGCTTCTAGGCGAACCTGAGGGCTGGGGTCACGAATCAGATGTGTGAGCACGGGCCGCATTTCCGGGCAGTGCCCGAGTCCGAGCAGCTTGGTCGCGTTCGTTCGCTGCTGATGGGATCCGAGCGCGAGTCGGGTCACTGCGGCATCGGCTTCGTCGGCGCCCATAGCGCCGAGAGCGGCCGCGACGATGATGTCGACGCCGGCCATGTTGGTGCCGGGCCAGAAGCCTTCCTTGGCGATCGCGATTGTGTCGATGTTGGCGACGATCATGTCTCGCTCGGATGCGGGCACAAGGTCGGCTAGCGCTGCGAGCCGCATGCACATCGCGCTCTTTTGGTCTGCGAGAGCCAGCGGTTCGCTCAGCACCTCATGCACGACGGACCACCGGGCTGTGTCGGGGAATCGCAGGTTGAGAAGTGTCAGCGCGTCGAGTGTGTTGATGCTGCCCGTGTTGTACCGGCCCGCTCTCATCTCTGACAGCGCCTCGCTCGCGCGTTCATCGAGCAAAGGGATGAGAGCGGCGGCTTCGGTGTTGGAGAGGAGTTCCACGTCGGCGATCTCGGCGAGTGCGTCCAAGTCGCCTTCGGTCGCCTGAGACTTAAGACGATCTAGAGCTTCAGTGTCGCCGTTCGCTGCGAGCCATCCCAAGATCCGCGTGCCGATGTATGACTGCTCTCTGAAGGCCGTTTGTCTCAGCGCTACACGGCCGGCGTCTTCAACGCTGTAGAAGTTCAGCCAGCCAAGTTGACTTGCCAGGTGGCGAGCCATGACGTCGGGCAAATCGGTGCGCTGAGCAGCAATGAACGCCGCGATGCTGCTGTGTGCCGGACGTGCCGCGGCTGGCACCAAGCCCGCCATGGCCCCATAGGCGGCGAAATCGACGGTGACTGTCGGCCGATAGCGGTCAAGGAACTCCCCGATGCCGTCCCCAGCAACATGGGACAGCCAAGCGAGCATCTCTCCAGCGGCATCCTCACCCAGAAGATCCCCGGCAATCTCAAGTGCCGCGAAACTGGTTGGGACAGTCGTGCGCGTCCACCCACCTGCACCGATGCGCGACACCACCGACGCGGCGACATCGATGGGGCCGTCCCACAGCAGATGTCCGAGTGCGAGCTTCAGAGACTTATCGTCACCGCTGCAGACAAGCGCATCGAGTCCTTCGATCAACTCGTTCGTCTCGTTGTTGGATCCCGCGGCATGCTGGATCCGGAGTCGTGCGCGAAGCGACGCGAATGTCTTCCAAGCAGCGTGCTCTCCGGCCAAGTCGGCACACAACTCCGCGCCGAACAACTCCGCCCCACCATGGTCACGGCTTCCTCCGATGGTGATGGAGAGTTCCTGCGCCCACTGCCTGAACCCGGCATCCGCCGCGCTGGCGAGACCCCAGCCGACGCGCTGCCAACGCCACAAAGAGACCGACGTGTCCGCCGCTGCGGCGACCGACAGATAATCGCGGTCCTCTATGGGAGCGCTCATGGACAACTGCCACTCGACCGCGGCGGCGATCGCGCTCGCGGTGACATCGTCGCTGTGGCCCACAAGCAGATCGCGTGCTCGAAGAGCGTCGCCGCGGCAACTCTCCAAGTCCCCAATCTCGGCACTGACACGCGCCCGCTGCACCAGTACCCACGCGCGGTCCACCGAGTCCATCTCTTCGTCCTCTACCAGAGGCGTCAGAGCCGCAACCGCATCACTATGACGCCGCAACCGCGCCAGAGCGCACGCCACAAAAACGCCGCTCGCGGCTGCTGACCTCCTGTCATGCGCTGATTCGAACACCGCCTCAAGCGACGCGGTCGAGTCTGTCAACGCCCAATCCCAGATCGCCGCCACGAACCGCCACCCCCAGTCGCCGGCAGCGTTAGGATCCTCAGGATCGGGCACGTCCTCGTGCTGGTCCGAGAGATTCTTGAGACCTCGGAGCCGGCCCTGTGCGAGCAGTGCAACACCCTCCGCTGCGTTGACGGACTGCCCGGAGTGCGGATGCGGGGCCACCAGCCGCGGCGCCACCAAGGCACAACGCAACTCACAGCCCGCGGGCACAGCCCCAGTCGGAAGGTCAACAGAAGTGCCATCCAAGGACGGCGCGTCATGAGACGGTGCGGCCTCGTACTCTGCTGCGTCGTGATCGTCGTCGATCGCTTCGCTCGCGAGCACGAGGATGTCGCGGCCTCGGGTGGTCGAGTGCTCCACATCTGCCCAGCTCCTCGCCACGACCGCTCCCGACTCGTCCACCGCCGTCAGTAAGATCGAGACACTCCCTGACATCTTGTCGATCCACTCATCGACTGACAGATCGGCTCCGTCGGGAAGATCCTCTGACCAAGGCCTAGCGAGTTGAGCCGAACGCAGCGTCCAGGTATTGGCAGCTCCCTCGCTAGCAGCCAGGAGCTCGGATGCTGCGGGCATAGAAAAGGTGTTGGCCGCCGGGATGATCATCTTCCATCCCTTCCCCGTTGAGGTCACCGTCTCGCGTGTCACGAGCTGCCAATATGCGATCTCCTCATCGACGTCTACAAGGACCACGGCAACGGGCAGAGAGTGGGCTAGCCAATACGCGACATGCTTTGCCTTCGGGCGGAAGACAAGCCCATCTGCTGTCGGCTCGCGGAACCAGGACTCGCCGCCCTTGATCTGGAGAGCAACCAGTTGACCGGTGGCCTTGCCATCTTGAACCACCTCGATATGCGCATCGATGCCCTTATCAGCCTGCAGCTGGGGGCGGACGATCCACCCAAGTTGCTTCCCGACGATGACCTGCACGAGTCCGACGGCAACATCGGCAGTCACTGAACTCTCGGGAGTGTCCATTGCCACCTACGCTCGCTCTTCACCCCACATGGGACAAACCCGAGCGCGAAGGGCTTCGGACTCTACCCGTCGTGGTGCCACCTTGGCTCCATTATGTGGCCAGTCGAGCGACAAATTGGTCTGTCCTGTGTTTCGCGCGGTCAGTTTGCTTGATCTCAGGCAACGGTGGCGGCGTGGCGGATCTCTGTCCGGTGGGAGTTCGAATCTGGCTGCTTGGGCGTCAGGCTTGATCGCGTCTTAGTCGAACTGAATTCTGACCTGGATGCTGGTCACCGTTCCGTCGTTGTCTCTTGTGGCCGGAGTCGCCAGAAGCGCAAAGCCGGCGTCGACTAGGACGGCAAGGTGTCGGTGTTCGGATGCCCGGATCCGGCCGACGATCTGACCGCCGTCGTTGATCAGAACGAGAGGTCGGGGCCTCTCGTCGCCGTTAGCGATGACCACCGGTAGCTCCGCGTCCTCCCAGGTAATGCCAGTGGCGTCGAACCCAACAATGCGGACGTGGCCGTCAAGCAGGGATGCGCCGATCGCGGCTGCCGGGTCATGTACGAAGTAGAGTAGGTCAGCGACTTCTGTTGGTCCCGCGTCGAATTCGGCTCGCCAGAGGACCGGCCCCATTCTCGCAAGCCACCGTCGCAACCCGTCGGCCGGAACGCCATGGACGGCCGCTCGCGCCCCAACTACGGCGGCGATGCGCCGTGAGCGGACACCGCTCATGAGAAGCTCTAAGGATTCGGCGTCCGGGACGCCGTAGTGGAGGTGGGCGGGAAGCCTCGGGTTCACGTCGTCGCTGCGGTCGTCGTTGATCCACTCGAGGACTGTTCCGAGGCTAAACGGCAGGTGGTGCTCGCAGATTCGGGTCAGGAAAGTGCTTAGCTGCTCGAACCGGAAGGCGTCCTCGTCGCCGCCTTGGACTGCCGTGAGGTGTATGTCGGCGAGATCTTTCAGTGGCGCACCTCGCACCCAGTCCAGTATGAGGGCCAGAAGGTTGACGCCTATGGCTTCGATCGGGCCGGAGCGGCGACGCTTGAATCGGAAGTCCCTTGGGTCAACAAGGCTCAGCAGTAAGTCCAGTCTGCCGTCCTTGAGGATCGCTGCGATGAGTTCAACGGGGTCATCGAGAGCGGCAGGGCCGAGGGCGTCGATGGCTGCGGCCGCGTCGGCGGCGACGGCTTCGAGTTTGACGTTGGCAGAGAGCGGAGCGCCGCTTCTGGCCCACCGACGGCGTTGAACCGGTGGGGCTTCCTCGTAGGAAGCAACGACATGTGAAGCGATGGCCTCCCACCGGCCTTGGACGGCGGGAGGCATCTGGTGCCAGGCAAGGGTCTTCCGGATCCCAGCGATGACCCGGTCGCGGCGGTCGTCGGGGCTGAGCACGTCAGCGAGTTCGGCGAGGTACCAGCAGTAGGCGAGGAAGCCATCAACTGTCGCTGGCACGTTCTGGAGGACGAGGGCGGCGGTCACATGAACTAGAGCCTCGTACTCGCCGAGTTGCTCCAATGCAGACTCGACGCTCAGCGTGCTGTGAATCTCAGGGCGTTGATCCAGTTCACGGAGTGCTTGACGTGGGTGGGGCGCGCCGCGTTCGAAATTGACTACTACCCACCCTTCAGTCTCTCGTCCGGCGCGTCCGGCGCGGCCAGCGGCGTTCATGAGTCCGGCCGAGTCGATGAGGGTGCGGTACTCGGTGCTGTCGTAGTAGCCCCGTTCGGAGATGATGACGGTCCGGACCGGGAGGTTGACTCCCTCGGTCAGAGTGCTTGTGGCACAGATGATGTCAATCTCGCCCTGTCGAACAGCATCTTCGATCTCGGCCTGGACGTCCGCGGGTAGCGCCGCGTGGTGATACGCCACGCCTCGACGAAGAGCTGCAGCCAGATTGTGGGAAGCACCCATTCGCTGCTCGGCGAGTTGAACGATGGCCCGAGTCGCCGCGGTCTCTGGGCGAGCCCTCGCGATTTCTTCGGCCAGCCTCTCGGCGGCTCGCTTAGTCGCGTGCACGACAAGAACGGAGCCTGACTTGGCGGCGAGGCCCACGATCGGGAGCAGCTGCTCGGACCGGCTTGGGCGCCTTGGCCCGCCGCGGCGTGTGGCGGTGACGTGGCCGATCTTCGCCTCGCGGCTCGCAATCGCCCTGCCTTCGTCGACGTACAGGTTGACGATCCCATAGAGGTCGGTGACCGTGCGCGGGACGCGTTGTCTACCTGTCGGCGGGTGCTCAACTGTGGATGCCCCATCTTCCCAGTAGGTGTAGGTGGCATGAAGGCGGCGAGGGCCGCGCCAGGTGTTTGTGGTGGTCGTCTCGGAGCCTTCTGTTCCGAGCCATGTCTGGACGCTGGCCGTTCCGCCGAGAGCCGCCGACAGCAGGAGTATCCGATGGTCTGTGTCGGCAGTCAGCGAGTGGAGTCTCGAGACCGTGGTTTCGAAGGACCAACCTCGGGTATCGTCGCCGACCAGATGCGCTTCGTCGAATACGAACAGCCCGAACTCGTCGAGGAGTGCCTGCTCGTCGGCGCGAAGACGGGAAGCGAGTTTCTCAGGGGTCATGATGACCACATCGGCGTAGGTGCGAAGCGAGTCACCGAGCGGACCACCCTCGACGATACGACGACGTAATGTCCACAGTCGGCGGTCCATTCCCTCGCGTGTCTCGCGGCAGAGGCTGTGGCTAGGCGCCACAAAGCACACACTGGTGTCAGCTACCGATAGGTGTTGCACGACAAGCAGCTGGGCGAGCAGGGTCTTGCCGGCATTTGTGGGGAACGTGAGCACCGCGCGTCTCACGTCGATTCGGAGAGGGCTGTTCGCAGCGTCTTTGAGCAGCTCGACCTGCGGCGGCCAGAGCGTCATGACTGGAGGGTCACCGAGGGTCATGGCCATTCCGACACCGGTTGGCGTGTCGCCCGGGAGAATGGCCCAAATCGAACAGCGCCCCAAGTCGTCGCAGAGGTCAACAAGGTGGGCGGCGACCCATCGAGAGTCGAGATCTCGAGGAGATTCTGGGTTGGTTGCTGCCCGGATGAGGACCTGCCGCGCTTCGTCGAGCGAGCGGGAGCCTCCGTACGCGAGATACTCCTGCAGGAGGCGAACCCCTTCGATGACGCCGACAGCGCTGGCCAGCCCGGTGTTCAGCAGTTCCATGTCTGGCGACGCACGCTGAATCGCTTGCGCCTGAGCTGACAGTGATCGCAGCAACGTCACCGTGGCGCTCCTGTCGAGTGTGAGCAGCGCGCATCCAAGCTCTAGCGATGCGCGGCCCGGTTCGGCTGCCAGAGTGGCCGAGGGAGAAGGCAATCGGCGGCCCATGGCGGTCGCATTGGGTGTTCTATCGCCGCGGATTGCGCTGACCTGCCCGGCGAATGTGTGCACAAGCTGTCGGCTCGGATCTTGGTCGTCGGTCTGAAGTGCAAGGTCAAAGATATGTGCAGCGACGGCGTTCGCTTGGACTTGCCGGGTGGGTTCGTAGATGGCGAGCTGGGGTCGGACCGTCCCGACGTGGTGGAGATTCCAGGCCGTCTCGAGGAGTTGGTCGCCGACCTCATGGCCGGATCGAAAGAATGCGGCCACCTCCGCATTGGCCAGCATCGTTCGCAGCTGTTCGGGACTCGGCAAGTTGGCGGTTCGATCAAGGGCGCTGGCGAGCACATTGGAGTTCAGCGCCTGATCCATCACTCGATTCCCTTCAAGATCTCTGCGCGGACATCTCTTGCGAACTCCTTGAGACGGGGGATCTCGATGACAAGGCCCTCGCGATGCTGCGGAGTCTCAAAGTGCGAGAACTCCCGGCGAAGTCCCCGAAATGGGCGACTCGGCAACGCCCGGCGGGCGGTGGTACCCACCGACACGCCAACTCCACCGGCCGCATCCCGTGACGTCCAGAGCTTGACGATCTTGCCCGCGAGCTGCTGGATCCGCGGGTCGTCGTTCAGCTGAAGAGGCTTGGACATCCGCGCCAGGTACTCGGCGGCGTGTTCCCTGAGCTGGCCGGAGGCGCCAGTGACGACCTCCGTGACGGACTTCGTGGCCGAATCGTGCCGCTTTGATTCCCACAGGCGGAACCGAAGCTCGGGATCGTCAGAGTCGTAGACCGACAAGCCGTCGCCTCCATGGTCGATGACCGAGAAGTGAGGAGGCTCCACATGGATGGGCATCCCCCAGCCACCGTAGAGATCCTCTGCCATCGATGCCCAGAGATGCTCGACGACAGCGCCTTGCAGTCGCGGCCTGTTGCTGTCATCAGCGAAGTCGCTGAGCAAGTACGCCTTGAGCTCGGCCTTCGTCGGGTCGTCGTGAGGGGACCCACCTGCGCGTCGCGCTATCCAACTCGCTAGGGCCGAAGGATTAGACGCGAGCTGTCGGCGGACAATGTCAGCGGCAACCAACTGCACGACTTCGTCGCGATGCCCGTCGATGATCTGAGCGCGAAACCACCACGCGTCGTCGTGTTGCGTCAGCGTCAGCGTGAAGTGATCGGTAACCCTCACGGCTGTGCCTTCACTGTGCGCGCCGCTGACGTCTCATCGAGATGACGGTACCGGGGGATCCGACAACGACTACTACCTCGCACCTCTGACGCCGCGCACTCGTCGCCCCAGAGACCGACAGCGCTAGCCCGGTCAGATGCGACACCCTGGCCATTACTTCTCGACGTCGGTTCTGGGGCGGATCAGGCCAGAGTCAAAGATTCGGCGGTAGGCGGGGATCACGCAGGTCTGGCGCGGTTTCTACCGGAAATTCCTGATGAGTGGCGCTGCCTCCAAGCAAAGAGGACGAGTAGCCCGCCACGCGGATACTCGCGTCGATAGATCACCTACCTAGATCGAGAAGCGACTCTCGCAACTTTGGAGTGGCGACCGTGTGGGCGGAAATCACGATCAGTTAGGAGGACGAGCCGCCATTCGAAGGTCGACGTCTAGTAGTGGTTGTCGCTTGTTGCACCACGACTATGTCTGCTTGATCCCGGTCGCTACCTACATTATCACCTTCCGCAAGGCTCGCAGCGGACATCTTGGCCAAGAGTGCCGCCAGATCGGCGCGGATTATCGAGAGAGCGCATCGGAGATCATCGTGAGTCTCGGCGCTGGCGGCTGGCTCGAATTCCACTCGAAGAGGACCAACTTGGAAACTCTTGACTCGCCGACGCGGCTTTCTGATTCGCGGCTTGCTCCGTCTCGCGACTGCCAATCGAGCGATACGGCTGGGCGACCCGAGAACGACAACCTGATCAGTGCACGAACCGGCATCGCCGACCTCAGTCGTCTCCTCACGAGCCAAGACTTGATCCTGATCCATAGCGCTATCAACATTACGACCCACCGCGCGGAGAGCTCTTCGACACTAGAAGAATAATCGACTCGAAACGCTCTGACCTGGGATAATGCGTTCCGACAACTGACGTCGAGCTCAGATTGACGTTTCTTTGTGCACCCCGTCATCATGCCGGAGACGGTGCTCCTTGTCGGGAGCCACCTCAGTAGTTCGATCACACCGATTCGCGTCGGCGCTTCCCCGTTTCGGTGCCATTCCGGCCTACGCTCGCGTCGTGGTCGATGTGGCGGTTGGGTGACCGGAACTGGGTGTGGAATGACCGACGCGCTGTTGACGTTCGGCGACATCGCCGCTGGCGTCCGGCTAGCAGGAGTGGTGCCGAATGCGGCGGTGACGGTGGTGGCGTTGCAGGTCCACGGGCCTGATTCGGCGACGCTGACGTACCGTACCGCTGAGGGTGGACTAGGTGAGCGTCTGATCTCGGCCGTGGATCTGGCCACCCTGACGTCAGCTCCAACCTCGCGCTGGACCTTCGATGCGGACGGTGAGCTGTTCCGCTTGGCGTCCGAGGCGCGCCGGATGCGCTACGCCCACCTGGCTGATCCGTTCGCGGCGGTGGACACGTCGAGTATCGAGCCGTATCCGCATCAGATTGATGCTGTGTACAACCGACTGCTACCCCAACGCCCGGTGCGGTTCGTGCTGGCCGATGATCCCGGGGCGGGCAAGACGATCATGTCGGGACTGTTGATCCGGGAGCTGATGCTGCGCGGCGACGTGGAGCGGTGCCTGATTGTGGCACCCGGCAGCCTCGTGGAGCAGTGGCAGGACGAGCTGGCCGACCGGTTTGGGCTGCGCTTCGAGGTGATGTCGCGGGCGACGGTGGAGGCGTCGTACACCGGCAACCCGTTCGCTGAGAAGAACCTGCTCATCGCCCGCCTTGATCAGCTGGCCCGAGCCGAGGACCTGCAGGCTCGCCTGCGCGCCGCGGAGTGGGATCTCGTGATCGTTGACGAGGCTCACAAGATGGCCGCTCACAGCTACGGCGCCGAACTGAGGCGCACCAGGCGGTTCTCCCTCGGCGAGTTGCTGCGCGATCGCACTCGGCACTTCCTGCTCCTCACGGCCACGCCGCACAACGGCAAGAACGAGGACTTCCTGGCGTTCCTGTCACTCGTGCACCCGGACCGGTTCGCTGGCCAACTTCGCGGCCGCCCGATGCCGGATGTGAGTGACGTGATGCGCCGGCTGGTGAAGGAGAACCTCCGCACGTTCGAGGGCAAGCGTCTCTTCCCGAAGCGGTTTGCCGACAGCGTCAAGTTCGAGTTGTCCGAGCGGGAGACCGAGCTGTACGAGGCGGTCACCAACTACGTGCGCACGGGCATGGCCAAGGCAGCCGACATGGCGGATTCCGACGCCGCTGACCGCCGCCGGGGGATCATCATCGGCTTCGCCCTCGCCGGCCTGCAGCGACGCCTGGCATCGTCCCCAGCAGCCATCTATCACTCGTTACGCCGCCGCAGCGAACGTCTCGACACCCAAGCCAAGGAGTTGCGCCGCCTTGCTGCTACCGGCGAACCGGTGCCGGTCGTCAGCCTCCCTCCGGGCGTCCGGCTCTCTGACCTGGAGGATTTCGACTCCGACGAATACGACGACGCTGAGTTCGAGGAACTGGAGAACGTGTTCATCGACTCGGCGACCGCGTCGGCGACTGCCGAGGATCTCGAGGCCGAGGTGCAGGAACTGCGAGGGTTGGTGGCGTTGGCCGAAGAGGTCCGGTCCAGCGGCACCGACACCAAGTGGACCGAACTGCGCGAGCTGCTGCGCAAGGGCGACTTCGGCCGGGCAGCCGCGGCCAACGGCTCCAATGGCAGCGGCGACGCCAGTGGTCCAACCGACACCGCCGCGGTCCCGGCGGGCTCTCGCAAGCTCATCGTGTTCTCCGAGCACAAGGACACGCTCGACTACGTCGCCGATCGCATTCGGGCCGAGTTGGGCCGCCCCGAGGCGGTGATCACCATCCACGGTGGCGTCAAACGCCACGACCGCCGCGAGCTGCAGGAGCGGTTCCGGCTGGATCCCACGGTGCGGGTCCTGGTGGCCACCGACGCTGCCGGTGAGGGCGTGAATCTGCAGGTCGCCAACATGATGGTCAACTACGACCTGCCCTGGAATCCCAACCGCATCGAGCAGCGGTTCGGGCGCATCCACCGCATCGGCCAGCACCAGCCCTGCCACCTGTGGAACCTCGTTGCCCACGAGACCAGGGAGGGTCATGTCTTCACTCGGCTCTTCGAGAAGATCGAGCAGCAGAAGGACGCCTACGGCGATCAGGTCTACGACGTCCTTGGCGACTCCCACATCAACACGTCGCTGCAGCAGCTGCTGCTCGACGCCATCCGCACCGATGCCGATCCGGCGCACCTGGCCTACATGGAAGAGGTCATCGAAGGCGAGATCGGCGAACAGCTCACGGCCGTCCTGGAGGAGCGAGCATTGGTGGCCAGCCTCGTCGACTCGGCGGCGAATGAGAAGATCCGCGATCTCATGGAACTCTCCAAGGCCCGCAAGCTGCAGCCCTGGTTTGTGGAAGCGTTCTTCTCCGAGGCGCTGAAGAGCTATGGCGGACGCATTGTTTCCCGGGAGCGCGGCCGCTTCGAGATCACCCGAGTGCCCGCCGCGGTGCGCGCCCACGCCGACACCGCCAAGGGTCCGGTGCACGACCGCTACGCCAGAGTCACCTTCGACAAGGACCACGTCCGCCTCGACGGCGCCGACCGGGCCGAGCTGATCTCGCCGGGCAGCCCGCTGCTGACAGCCGTGGTCACCAAGATCCTCGCCGATCACGGCTACACCCTCGACCGCGGCGCCACCCTCATCGACCCCGACGACCTGTCGACCGAGCCGCGCCTGCTGGTGTACCTCGACCACGCCATCACCGACGGGCGCCACGTCAGCGGCCGCCGCCAAGTCGTCTCCCGTCGCTTCCAATACGTGGAAATCGACCAGCACGGCGCCGTGGGCGACCCCGGCGGCGAGCCCTACATCGGCTACCAACCGCCCACCGACGAGCAACGAGCGCTCATCGACGCCAATCTCAACCTCGACTGGGTCGACCACACCGCCGAAGCAACCGCCCGAGACTGGGCCATCGAGCACCTAGCCGGGCCGCACCTCGAAGAAATCGCCGCCATTACCCACGCCCGGGTCGACAAGGTCCGCGAAGCGGTCCGGGAACGCCTCGAGTCCGAGATCCGCCACTGGGACGAACGCACTGAGCAGATCAAGGCCCAGGAGCTCTCCGGCGGAAGACCGAAGATCAGCTCCGGTCGGGCCCGCGCCCGAGCCGACGACCTCGAGACCCGCCTGGCACGCCGCCGCCTCGAACTCGACATGGAAGCGGACCTTCACAGCAGCCCGCCCAACATCGTCGCCGCCGCCCTCATCGTCCCCCAGGGCCTGCTCGACCAATTCGCCGGCACGCCGCCCGACCCCAAAGAGACCGCCGACAAGATGGAAACCGACCGTCGCGCCGTCGCCGCCGTCCTCGCCGCTGAGCAGAAACTCGGCCGCACCCCCGAAGCCCAGGCCCACAGCAATCCCGGCTTCGACGTCCTCTCGGTCGACCCGGCCACCGGTACCCACTACTTCATCGAAGTCAAGGGTCACCTACCCCGCACCACCGAGATCAGCGTCAGCGCCCAACAGGTCCAAAAGGCCCGCTCCAATCCTGACCGCTGGCGCCTCGCGATCGTCTCCGTTCCTGACGACCCCGATGCCGAGCCAGAGGTGCACTACTTGGTGGAGCCATTCCGGGACGTGAGCCTCCACTTCGCCCAGACCAAGCTCTGGCTCAACGTCGCCAACCTCCTCACCGCCGCGAGAGAGCCATGTTGACAAGCGCCAGGATCACCTGATCCTTGGAGGATCCGACGGGAGTGGATACGCTCCGCCACCGTTCGACGACACACAGCGAGGTCCATAAGAACCGTGGAGCCCGATGATCTCCCCTGGCTCGAAGGCATTCAAGGTGAGCAGGCTCGCGAGTTGATCCAGTCGGATGCCTCGGTGATCCGGGTGGTAGCTGGCCCAGGATCGGGCAAGACCACGTGCCTCAAGCGACGTACGAGACGACTCATTGAGGGTGATGGGATTGATCCTGAGTCAGTCTTCGTGGGGACATTTACGAGAGTGATCGCGAATGAGTTGCAAGAGGAATTAGGAAGCGACATTAGGGTGCAAACACTGCACTCTCTTGCGCGTGAACTCTTGTCAGCGAATCCAGCTGCTTGTCAGGGGATGAACCTCCGCTTCCTCCTCAAGTATGAAGAGGACTCCCTGCTTTACGACGTTGCTGATTCGTACGAATCTAGTGATATCTATGGACGCCGAAATGAACTTCGACTCCTCCAAGCACACCGAGCAAGCCGAATGGAGTATCAGCATGCGAAGTTCTCAGGAGCAGTGAGACTGTGGTTGCAGCGGCATCGAGCAATGTTGATTGGGGAGGTTGTCTTCCTCTGTGTGAGCGGACTTGAGAACGAGGACATCACTCCGGGAATATTCGATCACGTTGTGATCGACGAATATCAGGATCTGACGGCGGCAGAGCAGGAGCTTGTCTGGCTCATCTGGTCTTGCGCTGGGTCGCTTACAGTTATGGGTGACAACAATCAGTCAATATACGGATTTCGGCACAACCATCCGGATGGCATCGAAGGATTCCTTGACAAGTGGACAGACAGTGACATTCGGGATCTGACATTTCTTGAGAATCGCCGCTGTGGAGATGACATCCTGGTTGCTGCAAATCTTATGATGGCTGAAGCAGGAAGTGGCAGTCCGCCGATGATCGCAAGCAGTGGCCGGATTGGAGACTTGACGAGCCTTCATTGGCCAACTGTTGACGACGAAGTCGAGGGGCTGTCAATACTGATGCGTGAACGGGATAACGAATCCTTCCTAGTTCTTGTCCCCCGCCGATTTATCGGATACCGCATAGCTGAGGCCATTGGTGATGAGGCCCAGACGTACTTTACAGAAGAGGTGCTAGAACATCCTATTGCTCAAGAGGCATTTGCTGCAGCATCAATCTTAGCGGAGCCAGACGATCCTGTTGCATGTCGAGCGTGGCTGGGATTCCATGGGACGTCGAGTCGGATGGCGACCAACCGGAACTCCGATGCGTATCGGAGTGTTGAACTGGACACTGCTGGTGAAGGCCTAGTTCGCGGAATTGTTGACGGGACACTTGTAGTGACTGGTAAGGGGAAGATGCAGGTGCTACAGCGAGCTCGGCGCGCTGTTGATCTTTGGGAAGAGAATCTGCTGCCGCAAGAGACGATTGAGCAAGTGTTCTGCGACTCCGCGGCACGTGCGGAACCTGATCCTGAGAAGAGACGTTGGCTCCTGCAGGATCTCAAAGAATTACGAGATGCTGCAGTCGAAATCCTGTCGAGTCAGGAACAACCTTCGCTCCAGACTACGCTTAGTGTATTGAGATACAGGATTGCTACTCGCGCACCGCTTCGAGAATCGCCTTCTTCCGCTGCTCGAGTCAAGATTATGACATTGCATTCTGCCAAGGGCATAGAAGCAGACAACGTGGTGATTGCGGGTGTCTCTGATCAGATCATGCCGGGACTTGACAAAGAGCAAAGCGTGATTTCTGAGCAAAGGAGGCTGCTCTATGTCGCAATGACCCGAGCGAGGGACTCGCTGCTTGTTTCTTGGTCTCGTGGAATACTCTATAGAGACGCGAGAAACAATAGAGTTCGAATCGATACAGATATGTGGACCGAGGATGGGTCGAAGTGGGTCGCGATGGCGCGCAGCTCTCTTCTGCCACAGGGACTTGCCGGAGGACAATCAGGGCGTGTCTTCATTGAAGAGATGCGCGAGCGGACATCACGAGGGTAGGCCGTGGTGATGGTCGTGGTTGCGGTGCCGACGAGCGACCTGCTCGGGGCGTTGGGCGCGTTGGTGCTGGGCGCATGAGGCCATTCGCGCTCCGCTACGGATATGAGTGGAGGAAGTGGTGGCACAGAGAGATTGAACCTGTTATTGGGCTGGTCAAGGGCGAGAGATGCGATTCGATGGGGGAGATCTGGGGTTGATACGGTGAGTGGCTGTGGCGGGGTATAGGTCGAAGCTGATTGAGGTGGCGCTGCCTTTGGCGGCGATCAATGCGGAGGCGGCTCGGGAGAAGTCGATTCGCCATGGGCACCCGTCCACGCTGCACCTCTGGTGGGCCCGGCGGCCGCTGGCGGCGGCTCGGGCGGTGATCTGGGCTTCGCTGGTGGACGATCCGTCGAGCGACCCGTCGCTTACGGAGGAGGAGCAGGAGGCTGAGCGGGAGCGGCTGTTCGGGATACTCAAGCGTCTCGTGAAATGGGAGAACTCCAATCGTGCGGGTGTGCTGGCCGAGGCTCGAGCGGAGATCGACCGGTGCTTCCCGGAGGGGCCGCCGCCAATTCTGGACCCGTTTGCCGGAGGCGGGGCGATTCCTCTCGAGGCGCAGCGGCTTGGCTTGAGCACGTTTGCGGGCGATCTGAACCCAGTGGCGGTGCTGATCAACAAGGCGATGATCGAGATACCGCCGCGGTTCGCCGGATGCCCACCGGTACATCCGGCAGTCGATACGAGTCTCAAGGCTTGGGAGCGGGCTCACGGACTCGCGGCCGACGTGGTGGCATACGGGCGGTGGATGCGGGACGAGGCCGAGCGTCGGATCGGGCACCTCTACCCAGACGCCACCGGACCGAATGGAGAGAAGCTCACCCCGATTGCGTGGATTTGGGCGCGAACCGTCGAGTCGCCGGATCCTGCTTGGTCGGGGCACGTACCGCTTGTCGCCTCGTGGACGCTGGCCAAAAGGCACGGCAAGCCGAGTGTCTGGGTCGAACCGATCATCGACCCAGAGGCGCAGACGATCCGTTACGAGATACGAGAGGGCGGCAACGAGAAGTTCGAGAAGACTGTCGAGAGAGGTAACGCCACCTGTATCGCTACTGGCTCGGCTATCTCTGGGGACTACATCAAAGCCGAGAGCCGCGCGGATCGGATGGGGCAGCAGTTGATAGCAGTTGTTGCTGAGGGTGATCGCACCAGAGAATACTGCGCTCCATCCGAGATAGACGAACTGTCAGTGTTTGCTGAGCAACCTCGATGGAAGCCCGAGGGTCGCAATCCGGAGAAGCTGAGCGGCGGAACCGTCTTCGTGTACGGGCTGGATGAGTGGCAGAAGTTATTTAGCTCGCGTCAACTCGTCGCGCTTACCGAGTTCTCGGATCTATTGGGGGAAGTCCGTGGGGGAGTCCTCGACGACGCTCTATCCGCTGGGCTCACGGATGACGGAAGGCGACTGCGCGATGGCGGGTCAGGGGCGGCTGCGTACGCCGATGCCGTCGTGACGTGCTTGGCATTCGCAATTGACAAGTGTGCCGACTACTGGTCCACGATCTGCACGTGGCACAACTCGAGAGAGTTGATCCGCAACACGTTCGGCCGTCAAGCGATCCCGATGACCTGGGATTTCGCGGAGTGCAACCCGTTCTCGTCATCGACCGGCAACTGGATGGCAATGGTCGAGTGGGTTCGAAGGGCGTTGGAGCACGTGCCAGCGTCCGTGTCGGGGGAGGCTGTACAACGAGATGCGCGAGCCCGAGTACGGGAATCCCAAAGCTGGGCGATCTCGACCGACCCGCCGTACTACGACAACATCTCATACGCCGACTTATCGGACTTCTTCTTCGTGTGGCTTCGACGCAACCTTTCCGATGTCTGGCCAGATGAGTGCGCGACGCTGCTCACCCCCAAGGCGGATGAGCTCATCGCGAACCGTCATCGCGCTGGCTCGAAGGAGCAGGCTGAGAAGCACTTCGAGTCTGGGATGGCCGAGTTCATGGCCGAAGTGGCGCGTAGTCAGCCGGTAGACGTGCCGGCCACTATCTACTACGCGTACAAAGCCACCGAGACGAACGAGGGGGAGATCCGAACGACAGGGTGGGACACATTCCTGCAAGCCGTTCTGGACGCTGGACTCCAAGTGATTCGCACTTGGCCCATGCGCACAGAACTTGGCAATCGGCTGCTCGCGTCGAAGAGCAACGCGCTGGCATCGTCGATCGTGCTCGTGTGCCGCCCTCGGCCAGCGTCGGCCACGCTAGCCACCCGGGGCGAGTTCATTGCGGCGCTCCGGGCGGAACTGCCCGACGCTGTTCGTGTCTTGCAGTCGGGGAATATCGCGCCCGTGGACATGGCGCAGTCCACGATCGGGCCTGGCATGAAGGTGTTCTCGCGGTATGCCAAGGTCGTAGAGGCCGACGGCTCGTCGATGCCAGTGTCGGCTGCGTTAGCAATCATCAATGACGTACTCGGCGAGATCCTTGATGGCGAAGAGGCTGAACTCGACGCCCCTACCCGGTTCGCCCTGACCTGGTTCTCTCAGCACGGCTACAGCCCGGGTCCCTCCGGGGACGCCGACAGCCTGGCGCGGGCCAAGAACACGTCGCTCGCAGGAATTGAGGAAGCTGGGGTGGGGGAGGCTCGTGCTGGTGAGTTCCGTCTCTATGAGCGTTCGGAGTTGGCCGAGGGTTGGTCGCCGACGGATGATCCGCGGTTGACGGTGTGGGAGGCGACGCAATATCTGGTGATTGCGCTGGAGCACTCGCAGACAGAGGCAGCAGCGCTGCTGCAGCGTCTGGGCGGCTACGGCGACCGTGCTCGACAACTCGCCTATCTGCTCTTCCAGAAGGCGAGCGACAACGGTTGGGCTGCGGAGGCAGGGGTCTACAACGGGCTGATCAGCGCGTGGCCAAGCCTGCGTGCAGCGGACGCAGGTATTGAGGCACCTCAGCTATGGTGACGGCCCAGCTGCAGTAGGTGTGCTGGTGGTGGGGTCGGAGAAGTCAGCCAGGCTGCCGAGACGACGGCGAGCACTGTGATACCCCCGGTCATAGCCTCTTCGGTAGCGACTAAGCGCGTTGGTGAGTGTGGACCTGCGAACAGGTGAATCGATGCTGATCAGGGGACGAGACCGATGGTGATCGCCAACAAGGAGCGCGTTTCCCGTTCGCTCGATCTGCTGCGCGACGGGCTGGCGCCGAAGTGCGCGGCGACCTGGGAGGGGTTCTTCGGCCCGGACTGGCTTGAAGCGGTCAACAGCCGGCTGCACAGTCCAGAGCACAGCCCGTCCACGATCGATGCCGCGTTCCTGTTCAAGGGCATCAAGGCCACTTGGAACGAGGTGTTCGGCCACGCGTTCTCGCCTGCGACTCGCTCTCTGGTGTTCGAGGTGGCCGAGGTGCGCAACAAGTGGGCGCACCAGGAGCCGTTCTCTGGCGACGACACGGTGCGTGCGCTCGACTCGATGGAGCGCGTGCTTGAGGCGTTCGGCAATCTCGACGAGCGGCGCAAGATTCGAGATCTGCGTCATGACCTGCTGCGGCAGATGGTCGAGGAGACGTCTCGCGCCGAGCGGCGCAAGACCGCGGCGAAACCAACGGAGGGTCAACCGCAGGCGGGCCTTACGCCGTGGCGGGAGATCATCACGCCGCACGCTGACGTGGCCGCTGGTCGCTTCGATCAGGCGGAGTTCGCCGCCGATCTGTTCGAGGTGCTGCAGGGCACCGCTGAGGCTGAGTATCAGGATCCTCGGGAGTTCTTCGCTCGCACCTATCTGACCCAGGGGCTGCGGGACCTGCTGGTGGGCGCAGCGCGGCGGCTGTCGGGCGGCGGTGGTGACCCTGTCATCGAGTTACAGACCAACTTCGGCGGCGGCAAGACCCACAGCATGATTGCCCTGTATCACCTTGCCTCGGAGGTGGTGGCACACGACTTGCCGGGTGTAGGCGATGTGTTGGGCGAGGCGGGGGTGTCGCTGCCCGAGGGGGTGGCGCGGGCGGTGCTGGTCGGGCATATGGTCTCGGCTTCCAAGCCCCAGCCTGCGGAGGACGGCGTCGAACTGCGCACGATGTGGGGCCATCTGGCATACCAGTTGGGGGGCCGGGATGGATACGAGATGGTGCGCGCCGACGACGAGGCGGGCACCAACCCCGGAGCGGCGCTGCGGGATCTGTTCGAGTTGTTCGGACCTGCGGTGGTGTTGATCGATGAGTGGGTGGCCTATACCCGGCAGCTCCGCGACGGCGAAGGTGGTCTGCGCTTGCCCGGTGGCGATTTCGACACGCAGTTCACGTTCGCGCAAGCTCTGACCGAGGCTGCGGCGGCGGTGCCGAACGTGGTGGTGTTGGTGACGGTCCCGGCGTCGGACATCGAGGTCGGTGGCGACCGGGGGCGAACCGCGCTGGAGCGGCTCAAGAACGTGGTGACCCGTACGGCGGCGCAGTGGCAGCCGGCGTCGCCCGACGAGTCGTTCGAGATCGTGCGGCGGCGGCTGTTCGATCCGATCCCGCCCGAGCGGGCGAAGGTGCGTGACGGGGTCATCCGGGCGTTCAGCGAGATGTACCGGGACCGGCCCGGGGACTTCCCGTCGAGCGCGGGCGAGGTCGAGTACCGAAAGCGGATGGAGTTGTCGTACCCGATCCATCCGGTGTTGTTCGACCGGCTCTTCGGTGACTGGTCGGCGCTGGACAAGTTCCAGCGCACGCGGGGCGTACTGCGGCTAATGGCCCTCGCGATCTCGCAGCTCTGGCAGCGTGGCGACCGGTCGTTGCTGATCATGCCGTCCAGCCTGCCCATGGACTCCGGCACGCTCGTGAGTGAGATGAAGAAGTACCTGGAGGAGGGCTGGGACCCGGTGATCAAGTCCGACGTGGACGGCCCGAACTCCCTGCCGCTGCGCATCGACAACGAGACGCCGCACTTCGGGCGCCTGTCGGCCACGCGGCGGGCCGCCCGCACCGTCTACATGAGTTCGGCGCCTCGGCCCGACGCCAAGCGAGGCGTGGACCTGCGCTCGGTGGTGCTGGGATGCGTGCAGCCCGGCGAGCCGCCCGGCCAGTTCGCCGACGCACTGAAGCGGTTGTCGGGCGAGGCGACGCACCTGTACGTGGACGGCAACCAGTACTGGTACTCGCTGCAGCCCAACGTCACCCGGATGGCCGCCGACCGGGCCGCTTCCAACTACACCGACCGCGACGCCGACGACGAAGTCAAACGGCGGCTCAACCGCCAGCGCGACCGAGGGAACTTCGCCGCCGTTCAGGCGTTCGCCGATGGGCCCGGCGACGTGCCCGACAACGACGACGGAGTGCGACTGGTGGTCTTGGCGCCGGATGCCACCCACTCAACCGGTGACGAGAACTCGCCGGCGGTGGCGCTGGCGGGGCGGATCTTGGCGCAGCGGGAAGGCGGTCCTCGGTTGAACCGCAACATGCTGGTGTTCACGGCGGCCGCGGCGAACCGGCTCGGGGAACTGCGGGCGGCCACTAGGTCGTACCTGGCGTGGTGCTCGATCGTCGACGACTCCGCATCGCTCGATCTGACGGCACACCAGGCGAGCCAGGCCCGGACCAAGCAGTCCGACACGTCCCAGCAGGTCGACGCCCTGATCGCCGAGACGTTCACCCAGGTGCTGATCCCCACGCAGAAGCCGGGCACGCCAGAGGTGGACTGGCAGACCGCCAGGGCAAGCACCGACGGCGACATCGGCGCCCGCGTGAGTCGCAAGCTCGCCAGCAGCGAAGAACTGATCGCCCGCCTCGGCGGTGTCCGAGTACGGATGGACATGGACCGCTACGACCTCTGGTCCGATCGGGGCGACATCTCCGTGCGGGAGTTGTGGCAGACCTACGCCCGCTACCCGTACATGGCCCGCCTGAGTTCGTTCGACGTCCTCACCCAAGCCATCAGCGACGGCACCGCTAACATGAACTGGACGCAGGAGACCTTCGCCTACGCCGAGGACCACGACGGCGACAAGTGGGTTGGCATTCAGAAGGCCCAGCACGTCGCGGCGAGTCCCAGTGGACTGCTCATCTACCCTGACTTCGTCCCCGCGCCGGCGCCACCGGAGGACGATGAGTTCGGCGCCGAGGATGAAGGAGGGGATACAGATCAGCCGGGCGGCTCCGATGCGACCCCACCAGAGGAACCAGGTCCGGCTACGCCCCGTGCCACTCAGTTCTATGCCCAGTTCGACCTTGATCCTGTCCGCGGAATCAAGCAGCTAGGCCAGATCCTCGAACACGTGAGCGCTCGTCTCGGCCCGGAGATTGAACTGTCGCTAGAGATACGCGCTACGAACCCAGACGGCTACGACGACGCCACCCAACGAATCGTCTCCGAGAACGCCACCAACCTAGGGGGGAAAGCGTCGGAGTTCGAGTAGCTGATGCAGACATTTCAAGAACTCCTAAGCCGATATCCGGCTCTAAATGTCACCCTCATCGTACTGTGGGCGGTCTTACTCGTCGGAAGGTTCGTCGGTGGCGTAAGCCAGAGTCGCCTTTGGCGTCGGTTGGTCGAATACCTGAGGACCCCTCCAGATTCATGGGTTCACCGTACGCGCGTTACCGGCGTCAATATGCTCAGGCCAGTACGCCAGGCTGACGGAAGTGTGATTCGCAGGACGAGTCGAGTACCGCTCGAATACAACTTAGGGCATTCGAGGCTACGAAATGTCCGAGTTTGGCGACGCGCCTTGTTTCTCGGGCCCAGCTCTCCCAAGCCCGCGTTCACAATATCAAGACTTGAAGTCATCCGGGAGCAGGAGTTCGATATCAGTGCATGCGCCTCGAAACGCGGGGGAGATCATGTGTCCGGCGGCTACCGACTGAAGATCTGGCTTTGCCGAGGCGAGAGTCCTCGACACTTCGTCAGAACGCTGCGCTCAGGTATGCGCTCCGACAAGCGAATGGTGGCTGTCTGCTCACCTGAGGAGATCGGACAACGGCGACGTGAAGCGAGCTATTATTGTGTCTATCCCCCTTCGAGCCAACCAGCAGGCGAGGAATACCCTTGCGTAACCCTATATTCTAGTGACCCTCTGTTCTCTGGTCGCGCGCATCACGATACTCGCAGTCTAGACCGGACGGCATTGGATATAGTGTGGCTGGTTCTCTTGGGTTCTGATGATCCGAATGAGTCTGCAGAGCAGCACGCCAGAGAACTGTCAGATCCAGAGCTGTGTCTACATCGCTTCCCTAAGCCGTTTGCTCGTCGAATCATCTTCGGAATCACCGCTCTTACCGCAGTAGTAATCGTGCTACGGTCTCTGTTGATCCACTATTTTGGCTACGGAAGTGAAATTGGCCAACTCTGGACCGATACGTTGGCAGTCGTTGCGCTCGTTTACTTCGGTGTTCCTCTAACCCTCTTGAGTATTCTTCGGCATTCGCTCTTCGAATATAGGGAATCCCGGTCACGGGCCGCGAGAAGCTTCTGGTATGAAGATGTTTCCGTCGATCAGCTCGGAAGGCCTTCGTGGAGACGATTCAGGAAGCGTATGTGGACTGCGAGTACAACAAACTGCATCGCGGATGGCTTCACGATCCGCAACCGAGCGCCACGATAGTCGAGCCGCTGCATTTGGTGGGAAGTGAGGCCAGCGAGAGATGCTGCGTAGTCGACGGGCTGGTCTGATCCGCCGAACGCCTGCCGGATTCCCTCGCTCGACAACCTGACCGCTAGTACCGCGTCAGGCTCAGAGGTGTTGGGCAAGGTCAGGCCCATCGGGCGCGGAGCCTCTGTCGGGCTCCTCGCGACCGCACAGTCAAGAAGGGGACACGATCGCGCGAGGCAGTGTCGGTGACGGATACCGGCGCCTGCTGTTAGAGATGCGCGTCAAGGAAGGTGCGGAGGTGTTCGGTCAGCACCGCTGGCTGATCGATGGGGATGAGGGTGTAGCTGTCGTCGATCCAGACGAGTTGGGTGTTCGGGAAGAGGTCGGCGAGTCGTTCGGCGTGGGTGGAGGGCATGAGCTTGTCTTCTCGTGCCCAGATGATGAGGACCGGGCCGGCGAAGCTGCGCTGCTGGTCGGCCCAGGCGAGCAACTGGTCGGGTTTGGCGACGGTGCGGAGGTACTTGGTGAGGTCGCGGCGGACCTTGGGGTTGTGGCGCAGCGGACCGATCCAGGTCCCGAAGAGGTCCTCGGGAACCCGCTGTTTGGACAGGGCGCCGAAGACCACGGGGAGATGGCGGATCCAGCGCCGGCGCAACAGCTGGGCGACCAGGAAGGTGCCCCCGGGCAGCGCCGCGGTGGCGCACAGCAGCCGGCCCGGCGCCCCGGGCGGGTAGTTGTCGAAGGCCTCACAGGAGACCAGGACCAAGTTGGCGACACGATCCGAGCCGCCGGGGCTGATGACGAGCTGCGCGCCGCCCCAGTCGTTGCAGACCAGCGTGACCCGCTGCAGGTCCAGTTCGGTGAGGAACTCGGCAACGAGGGTGGCGATCGCCGGCAGGGACAGGTCGGCGCCGGCGGGCATCGGCGTTGTGTGCGCGCCGAACGGCAACTCCGGGACGACGCAGCGGTAGCGATCCCCCAGACCCTCGACGACGGTGTCCCACAGGGAGCCACCCATCAACACCCCGTGCAGCAACACCACCACCGGCCCTTCGCCGCCGGTGTCGGAGTACATGAGACCGGCAGCCGTCGGCCCCTCCAGCTGCATCCCCAGACCTCCTCGTCGGTGGGCGTCCAGGCAACTGCTCGTCGACGCCGTGTCACGGGTGACGGTAGTGGTTGCGGTGATGCCCATTCCCCGCGACCGACGTCCGCCCTGAGCGTCGGTGCCGTCGGTGGATCAATTTCCCCCGTTGCTCCTTGCGGCGGGCGACACGTGCGATAGAATTTCTTCCACGTGGTCCCAGGCATTGGGGCCGACAACCTGTGGAGTCCGAGATGCGGCTGTTGCCCTCCGTTACGCCAACCCCCGAGCAGTTGAAAGTGCTCGCGGATGTGAAACCGGGGTTCCGCATCATCAGGGGCGCAGCCGGCAGCGGGAAGACGACGACGGCCTTGCTGCGGCTGCAATCGCAGGTGGCTGTCCGGCTCAATCGACGGCGGCGCCACAGGGATGACGCGCCGGTACGGGTGCTGGTGCTGACGTTCAACCGGACCCTTGAGGGGTACATCGCTGAACTCGCCCGCCGGTCGACGCCCGACGATGATGCCCTTGAGCTTGAGATCTGCACGTTCGCTCGGTGGGCGAGATCCCTCGTCGGGGGACTAAGCGTCCTGGGACGTGAACAGGCCGCGGCAATGCTCCGACCGCATCTGGCGGCGATGGTGCCTGCCGGGCGCCGCGACTTCTTCGTCGACGAGGTCGGTTACGTGCTGGGCCGCTTCGCGCCCGGGAGTCTGTCCGACTACCTCGACGTAATTCGGGAGGGGAGAGGCAAGGCGCCTCGTGTCGGCCGGCGCTTGCGCCAACGGCTGCTCGATGATGTTCTCCCGGCCTACGAGGCGGCCAAGACCGAACGTGGCCGGATCGACTGGAATGACCTCGCCCTGCTCGCCGCCGATGCCGAACCCGACCGACTCTACGACATTGTGATCGTCGACGAGGCACAGGATTTTTCTGCCAATCAGGTTCGAGCCGTGAAGCGCCACCTGCACGACCAGCACACCACCACGTTCGTTCTGGACGCGGTCCAGCGCATCTACCCCCAGTTCTTCAGGTGGTCGGAGGTCGACATCCCGGCCCGCCCGGAGAATATCCACACGCTGAGGGAGAACTACCGAAACACCGTCGCCATCGCCGCATTCGCGCGCCCGCTCGTGGAGGGCATCGACGTGGAAGATGACGGCACGTTGCCGGATTTCGCCGCGTGCCACCGCCGGGGCGAGAAACCACTGGTCGTGGCCGGTAGGTACAGCGAGCAACTTCGCGTCATGCTGGACCAACTCGAACGGACCGCGAATCTCGACTCCGAGTCCGTCGCCATTCTGCAGCCCCGCGGCGGCGGGTGGTTCGACGAGGCCCGTCGGGTGCTGCGACGGCGCGGGATCGGATTCTGCGAACTCACCCGCGAGAACGAGTGGCCATCCGGTCCGGAAAACGTTGCACTCTGCACGATTCACTCCGCCAAGGGCCTCGAGTTCGATCACGTCCTTCTTCCGGGACTCAGCAGGCAAGTGACTCCGCACGGCCCTGACGAGGGCGACGCGGAACTCGAGAGGTTGCAGCGCATGTTGGCGATGGCGGTTGGTCGGGCCCGAGAGTCGGTGATGCTCGGCTACAAGCCTGGCGAAGAGTCGTCTCTGATCGGACTCCTGGATCGCGCCACGTACGAATTAATTGAGGCAGGGAAGTCATGAGCTGGGCGCCGGAAGCCGATCCGCAGACTGTTGCCGAGGTCACCAGGATGCTGCACTGCCAGGAGGTCGTGGAGGCCGCCAAGGAGCGCGGCATCACCAGCATCGTGCACTTCACGCGCATCCCTGGGCTCGTGGGCATCCTGGCAGCCGGCGCGGTCAAAGCACGCGGTCTCCTACCCGAGGACGACCGATTGAAGTATGTCTACGAGGAGAACGCCCCCGACAGGAGCCGTGACGTACGCTGGCACGACTATGTCAACCTCTCAGTGACAACGATCAACAGACGCATGTTCAAGTATTCCGAGGAGCAGCACCCGGACGCTCAGTGGGTAATCCTCGAATTCGGTCCGGAGATTCTCGGTGACCCCGGAGTCGTGTTCTGCACCACGAACAACGCCTATGAGGTCGCACACCGCTGCGCCGGGCTTCAAGGCTTCGAGCAGCTATTCGCGGAGAAGGTGCCGTGGGGCCACTACGGGAGCGTCTGCCGCCGCCATTGGCGGGAGTCGAACCAGACCACTGACCCTCAGGCCGAGGTCCTCTATCCGTTCGAGCTACCGCTCGATCATCTCCATTCGATCACCGTCAGAGACGAGGAAACCTACGATTCGGTGGTTGCTGCCAAGGAGATCTACCCCCACGACGCGGCCATCGTCTCAACGCCGGAGGCGTTCCGATGACGACGGCAATCCAGTCCACGGGCGAGCAGGCGGCCCTGTTCGATGTCCACGGCGACGGTGGTCTCGGCGTCGGCGATGACACCCGAATCAGGCGAACCCGCAACTCAGTTCTGTGGGCCGCCTATGGCGACGCGCTCGGATTCATCAGCGAGCTCGTCACCGAGAAGGCTCTGAAGCGCAGGACGAAGGGCGCCGAACTCGACCACCTGATGGCCTGGACCCGGCGAGTCGGCGGCCGGGGAGGCGTCGAAGTCGAGTTGCCCGCAGGTTGCTGGTCCGACGATACGCAGTTGCGCTCGGCCGTGAGCCGAGCGATCGACTGTCACGGCTTCGACGTTGACATGTTCGCACGCATCGAGTTGCCGATCTGGCCGTCCTACGCGCTCGGCGGCGGTCGGGCGTCGAAGGCAGCGGCCGCGAGTCTCGGCAAGCCAAAGGCGATGTGGTACGCCAACACGTTCCGGGGATGGACCGACGCCGGCGGCAACGGCGCCGCGATGCGAGTTCAGCCGCACGTTTGGGCCTCCCTGGACCTCGACGGCGACTACATGCTCGATGTGATCACCGACAGCGTCTGCACCCACGGGCATCCGCGGGCCATCGTCGGGGCGTGCTTCCATGCGGCAACCCTTGCGCAATGCCTGCGCGACGGCGCCGTCCCCGGCCCGAGTCGGTGCGAGGAGATCGCCGCCGGGCTCGCAGAAGCGCCCTCGTTGATCGAGGAACACCGATCCTTAGGGTCCACCTGGGTCGCTCTGTGGGAGCGGGCAACCGGCAAGCGGCTGCGCGAAGCGTGGCAGGTCACCGTTGACGAACTGCGCACCGCCATAGCCCAAGTGGCGAACGACACCAATGGTGCAGGAAACACCTCGGAGGCGTACCGGGGGATCTCCGCCCGGCTCGGTCTAATGGACAAGGCGCAACGGGGTAGTGGGATTCTCACCCCCGTCGCCGCAGTCGCACTGGCTGCGGCTGCTCCGAGCGCCCATGAGGCCGCTGTGGTCGCCGCGAACGAGATAGGGACCGACACCGACACGATCGCGACGATGGCGGGAGCGCTGCTTGGTGCTTGCGAAGGCGCGGCCGAACCCCCGGAGAGACCCCTCGACAGTGACTATCTGCTGCGAGAGGCGGATCGGCTTGTCGCCATCGCGCAAGGTGATCCGGCTACCAGCCATTCATATCCCGACATCCTGACCTGGACCGCCCCTCAGGCCCAGGCGGACGCACTAGTGCAGGCCGAAGATCGCCTAGCCGTCGAAGGCCTCGGTGAGGTGACCGAACTTTCTGCCGACATGGCGTGGACGACCAGCAAGGACTTCGCCTGGCAATGGGTCAAGACCGAATTCGGACAGACGCTCCTCATCAAGCGCCGCCCGGAACTGCGACCGTCGAAGACTGGCAACGCTCTTGTCTCAGCGCCCGCCGTGGAGACCATCTCTCGACGCGATCGGGCAAAGCCGCTAAGAAGTACCAGCAATCGATCGGTGACCACGCCGTTGAGCAGCAGTGACTTTGAGAGTGCGCTTAGATTTGCCCGGAAGTGGAGAAAAGAAGACGACGCGATCGGACGTGCCTTTCGAGACGTTGCGAACAACGGGACGCGTGAGGATTTCCTTGCGCTCGCGGAGGCGTTGTACGACGATCTCCGGCATTGAGATCATCCTCGAGCGGATTGCGCTTCTTGAGGACGTTCCAGTGAACCGAGTCTGATTCAGGAGCCACAATGACCGAAGGACAGCAGGAGCGGTTCGATGATGATGCGTTCCGAATGTGGGTCTCAGAGGGAACCCATCAATCTCGGAACTATCTCGGACGCAAGGGAGCGATGCTGAAACCAGGTCCTAGGGTCTGTAAGACCGCCAGCATCTCGCTATACGGTGATGGCGAAACAAAGGACGTTCGGAAGAGAGAGTTGCGGTTCTCGTCCTTTGCGCGCAGGGATGGACAGTTTGACTTCGAAAACCCGGAGAATAGTTGGTATATCGAAGACGAAGAGATTGAGCGCTTGCTTGCATTTCTGAATGCAGATGTTGATCACACAGGGCGCTATCGAGTCGTTGACGCTCAGTCACCCGCAGCTGACATACTGGACCTAGTCGATAGTGGCGGCGACAGTATACGCGAGTTTCTCACGAGTCTTACTGAGACAATGGACCCCGCACTTGTCAGCGAGATCCTAGGTCGCTCTGAAGCAGGGATTACCGGTGCAGAACTCGCTGTGATCACCGCACGACGCGAACTCGTGAGGATTGCTTCTAGTCTAGCCCAGGCGGATGATGTTACTGAGCAAGCTATGCAACAGGCAATAGGGGATGCTTGGTGGATATTCGGTGGTCGCTACATTCGTGTACTTGAGCGTCGAGATCTCCTTAGTCTCGACCAGCACGACATTCCACTTATCACGGCAGACGGCTCACTTCATATTGTTGAGCTAAAGTCGCCGAAGATTCCTGCGCTAGTTCGGAGACACCGAAACCATTGGATTGTTGGATCTGAAGTCCATGAAGCGACGATGCAGGCTGCGAACTATGTCCGAAGCGCGGACGAACTCGGGTTGCAACTCCAAGCACTGGTGTCGGACGAACTTGGTATCGACGTGAAGCTCCGCCGTGCATTCGCGACCGTGGTGATCGGGCACCGAGATCACATCAGCGATCCCAGTGTGCCGACCGATCAACTAGATCTTGCGCTTCGCACGTACAATGCCAGCCTGAGTCGCATCGAAGTCGTCACCTTCGACCAACTCTTCGATGCAGCTAACCGGTCGCTGCAGTTCGAGACGTTCTAGTAGTGGATCAGTAGCTGAGGACCGGGCTGACGAAGGTGCGCTGCTGGTCGGCCCGCTCGGACAACTGGTGAGGTTCGGGGACGTTGCGAAGGTAGGTCGCGGCGGACCTTGGGGTTGTGGCGCAGCGGGGCGATCCAGGTGCCGAACAGGTCCTCGGGGACCCGCTGTTTGGACAGGGCGCCGAAGATCACGGGGAGATGGCGGATCCAGCGCCGGCGCAGCAGCTGGGCGACCAGGAAGGTGCCCCCGGGCAGCGCCGCGGTGGCGCACAGCAGCCGGCCCGGCGCCCCGGGCGGGTAGTTGTCGAAGGCCTCACAGGAGACCAGGACCAAGTTGGCGACACGATCCGAGCCGCCGGGGCTGATGACGAGCTGCGCGCCGCCCCAGTCGTTGCAGACCAGCGTGACCCGCTGCAGGTCCAGTTCGGTGAGGAACTCGGCAACGAGGGTGGCGATCGCCGGCAGGGACAGGGGGGGGGTGCAGCAACACCGCCCGCCCGTCGCCGCCGGTGTCGGAGTGCATGAGACCGCCCGCCGTCGGCCCTCCAGTTGCATCGGTGGGCCTCCTCGCCGGTGGTCCCAGCCGGCCTCGCAGCCTCGGAGCAGGGCCTCCTCGGTGGGTCGACCGGTCGTCAGCTCGGCGGAGTCGTTAGCTGTCAACCTCCGGTGATGATCCTCAGGCACCTCGCGAACTGCGCCAAGAGATCAGCATCACTCTCCCTTTCGGTGGCCCGCGCTTCAGCCGTCGGCGCGTCGCCGCCGGTGCGGAAGTGGAATGCTCGGTTGCGGGCTTCGTTGGCTTCCCGCAGCCGCCTCCTGAACTCGCTGTGGTCGATCCGACTCCACAGCTGCTCTCGAGGTAGTTCTCGCCAAACATCGTCGCTATCGAAGAAGTCTCTGTAGAGAGAGAAGGTCCACGAGTCGGCCATGGGAGCACCGTCCGTCGCGCCGCCATTCGCGGTCGCGGAGGGTGGGGCGCCGTCGAGCAGGACGGGGTCGACGTTGCTGAGGGTGTCGCGGAGGTGTCGCTCCATCTCATCGACGGCCAAGAACGCCCTGCAGTAGCGCTTCGCCCACAGCGTCATGTCCGACGCAGTGACGATTCCGCAGAGTTCGTTTGTGCCGTCATGAGTCAGGACAAAGTCGGAGGAGGACACTAGCTCGAGCACGTCGACAACAGGTGTAGTCAACGGGAACGGGGCTCCGCCTGGGATGGGCTCGCATACGTCGCCTGCAGTCGTGTCGTCCTGGACGTTGCGGCAGGCCAGCGACCGCCAAGTGACCGCGCCCACGACTTTCCGCTTGCCGGACACGACGGGCACCTGCCAAAAGTCGTCGGCAATCATGATCGTCAGCGCAAGCGCGGCGGAGTCGTCGCGTTGCACGGTCTTCAGCTTGTCGCCAAGATCAGCGGTTGGCAGATCGACGAGGTTGAACCCTGGCATTCCTTCGGTGCTCATATCGAGTGTTCCTCTCTGCTATTGGCGAGGGCAGGGTAGAGCAGGCCTAGGGACTCGGGTCGCGCCAGGATCCTGTTCGTTGGGCCCGGCTTGAAGGCTGTGGTTGCGAGCGCTTCGGATTCTGGAGGCTTGATGACGAGGTGCGGGTCGCCCAGTCGTTGCAGATCAACTTGACCTGGTGCAGATCCAGTTCGGCGAGGAAGGTGGCGATCACCGGCAGGGACAGGTCGGCGCCGTCGAACATCGGCGTGGTGTGCGCGCCGAACGGCAATTCCGGGACGACGCAGCGGTAGCGGTCCCGCAACTCTCCACGACTATGTCTCACAGGGAGCCATGAACCTCCCCGGCTAGTTGGTCGCTGTGTTGAGTCCGAAGGCCGACTCGACGGTCTCGATTGTGTGCGTGTCGCGCAGCTTGCAGGCGGTGACCTGCGAGGCGAAGAGTCCCTTCTCCCAGAAGGCCTGCTCGACGGGTCGCGCGGCCAGCCACTCCACGGGCACGACCATCTCGGTCACCTGCGAGTCTTCCGAGGCTGCGCCCTGCTTCCACGCCGCGCTCACATCTGGCTGATCGAGGAGCGGTTGACGCCGACCTTCGATTTCGACCTCGGCGTCTTGTGCGGGGATCACCTTGCCGGTGACCCGGCCGATGCCCACGTAGCCGGCTCCGCTCACATAGGCGAACACCCGATGTCCCGGTTCGAGGTTGCGCAGCGGCTTCCAGTACCACGATCCGCCGCCCGCGTTGAGGAAGCCGTACTTGTGGGCGATCGGCCAGCGGGGATCGCCCGGCTCGGCCCGACCGAGGATCACGTAGAAGTCCCGGCCGTTCCACGGGCGAAGCTTGCGGCGCGACGGTCGAGCCGCCTTGTCCTCGACCTGGTGGGGATCGAGGAGCCACGTCGGGGCCAGGTACTCGTGGCCGCCGTCGGCGAAGTGGCCGAAGAAGACGGCGTTGATCGGCACGTCGTAGGACTTCGCCAGGAACTCGATGATGCGATCCGACGTCGGGTCGAGCTCCGAGGCCACGATCGTGAACTGCTGGTCGGCGTTGACGACGTCGGGCAGCGGACCGCCGAAGTGCTCGGCGAAGGCCTCGTCGAGGTGCGTCTCGCCCTCTCCGTTGTCTTGGTAGATCTGCTCCAGTTCCTCGAGGCTCAGATCCTTCGCCCAGGACCCGTAGTCGAGCGCCTGGGCGACGACGTCCCGAGGAGTGCGGTCACGCTTGAGTTCGAGGACGTGGACGCGTCCCTCGGCATCGAGGGCGAGGAGGTCGATGAATCCCCCGAACCCGGTGGGTACCTGCCTGCCGATGATGAGCAGATCGGTTCCGCTCATGCGGGGATCCT
This sequence comes from Acidimicrobiia bacterium, assembly GCA_009835395.1. Lineage (GTDB taxonomy): Bacteria > Actinomycetota > Acidimicrobiia > Acidimicrobiales > CATQHL01 > VXNF01. The sequence continues at coordinate 17,380 of VXXM01000025.1, read as the reverse complement.
TGGTGACCATGTCCTCACAGGGCCCGGCACAGATGGCCCGCGGCGCATAACCGCAGTTGCGAGCGGCTCGTTAGGCTCGGGCAGCTCTCGCTGACGTGATGCAAGGAGGCGGGCTATGGCCGCTTCTCGTAGTACGGGAACTTGGTTGGCCGTGTTGGCCGGCGTGATGGTTGTCGTTGTGGGGTGGGCTTTCTTCGCATTGGCGTTGACCACCGATGTGTTCTCCGGTGACCGAAACGACGATCGGGCGATCGTGGTGAGTGCACCGTCAACCGGCGACGGCCCAGCGGTTGCCACCATCGACGTCGCGGCTCTCGATGCGCACCTCTCCGCGGTGGACGAACGCATCGCCGCACTCGAAGATGCCCAAGCCAATGCTCCTGCGGTGGTCCCCCCAGACACCGACAGCCCACCTGTCTCCATCGATGGCGTGGCTCTCGATGCGCACCTTGCCGCGGTGGACGAACGCATCGCTTCGGGGGACGAGCGCATGGCCTCGCTGGACTCTCGCATCGCGGCGGTGGATCAACGCATCGCCGCCCTCGAGGATGCCGTCGAATCGGTAGGCCAGATGTCGCCGACCCAGGACATTCCCCCACATGACCACGTCACCTTGCCGGTTTCGACGTTCCCGCACGTCTGGAGCCGCACGGGCAACACCCTGCCGGAGGAGTTCCTTCACGTGCGTCTGGCGGAAGGCTTGTGGCACTTCGAGTTCGAGGCAGCGTGCCTCGGGGACCTGTCGTCATGTCCCCGACCCGGCGAGCGCTCCCCGGTACTGCTCGTTCGAGATCTGGTCGAATATCCATTCGACTATCCCGACCAGTTCGAATCAGGCACGGAATGGTGTGAGGACTTCGAGGCGACTCGCGAAATCGATTGGCGGCTCTGGATGGCCAACGTCCGCGGCGTCACCTGGTCGTTGACAATCGACGAGGGCGAGTGCCCTCAGCCGGGCGAGTAGTCGTCCCGCCACCTCCCGGGATCATCCGAGCGAACCGGCCCGGCGCTGCCCGTGTGGGAGTACATGAGCCCGGCAGTCGTCGGCCCCTGAAGCTGTACCTCCACCCCGTCGCCGGCGAGCGTCAAGTCGGCAACCGTTGACGCCGTGTCGCAGGTCCCGTACCGGTTGCCGTCAGTCGAGTCCGACGGCGTTGGGATTCAGCGTGCGGTGTGGGGATTGTCACACCGGGTCCATAGGGTCGTGTCGAACTGGCGAGAGGAGTCACCATGCCCGCTGCAGCCACTGCGACATGTTCGCGGTGCGAGCACGAGCCCACCCACTTGGCGAAGCCCTTTGTGGCGTGGCGGCTGGCCATTCGCCACGGCCCCGTATCGCAGTGGCTCGTCGTTGTCGTCTACAACCTCCTGGTTGCAGTCCTTGTGCCCCGCCGACCCGTCTGTTCGTGGTGCCACACCCGTCGCAGACCGAGGGCGCAGCGCTCCTGGCTTCGACCCGTTCGTCCACTCCTTCCGCCATTCCCGAGATGCGATGGTGCTTCGCCGCCGTGCTGCTGCACTGCGTCCCCATCCATCCACCGGCCGCTGGGATCGTGGGGACCGTGCGGAGATTCTCGCCTACCTCGCCTACCGGGACGAGGGCAGGTGCGGTCTCTGTGCCCTGCCCCTGCCGGTCGCCGAAGGCCAGGTCGAACACGTCGTCCCCAAGAAGTTCGGCCTCTTCGACTTCTCCAGGGGCTCCGCCCGCGCGGGGCGGATGCTCGAATCGATGTTGCATCACGTCGACAACCTGCAAGTGGCCCATGACTACTGCAACAGGGCCAAGGGGAACACGCCCTCCGCGGTCAAGTGGCGCCATCCCATGCTGCCCTCGCTGCCTGTCGCACGGCAGGTCGGCACTCCGCGCACCTACCTCTGGGTGCCGGAGAGGGATGGCGATCGTGCGATGCCGGCGGCGCCCACCTCTGCCGGCACCTCGGAGTCTCTGGCGCCGGTCGAGGCGAGAGAGAGGCCGGCTTCCGGTACCAGGCGCGGGATCCGCACCGCGCTCTACGTCCTCAGCGCGCTGCTTGTCCTCTCGGCCCCGACCTATGGCCTGCAGAACGGCAATGCGATCCTTCTGGAGCGACACCGGCGGCGGGATAGGGACATGGGTCGCGGTGGGAGACGGGCGCTGGATCGAAGCGGTGGACGAGTTGGTCGAAGCGGTGCAGGAGAGAATCGATTGGCACCTGTTCACTTCTCTAACAAATAACACAAGATGTACCCGAGTTTGGGGGCGGGTGGCGACACCCACCAGTCGGTGCCCAATGGGGCCCACCCTCTTTCACACCTGTAGCACATACCTTTGACAGACATAACAGAACTGAGTAGATTCATGATTAGTGCCATCGAATATCAGGAAAGCCCTCGCAGAGTGGTTGGGCCTGGGACCATTACTCATTCCTGTGCTCCTGATTCTGCTAGTTGTCTACGTGGCAACGACGATCCAGTCTACCATAAAGTTCTGGTTCAGAGTCCCGCTGCACGAAACAATGATGCTTTGCAGTGCTGTCGCATTATGGTTTCTGGCTTCTCGAGAGATGAGAATGCTCGAAACTGTTTCGTGGACAGATACAGCCTTCTTGTTAGTTCTAATAGTGATGGCGTGGTCTACACGTCGATCAATCGACCGTAACCACGAGGATCGAGAAGAAACAAAGAAGTGGCGGGAGTCAATTGATAAAAGGCTTGACCAAATAGAGAAGCAAGATCACAGTTGATCTCCATTTAGGACACATGTCTGAACAGAGTAACGATCACATCGTCGGTCGTGAGGAAGCTGATCTCCTTTGGTTGCCCAATTTGATATAGGGTGAAGGGCGGTGATGGCGTCGCGCCGTCGCTGAGGGTCGAGGTTGACGGAGTCGCAGGCAAGTCTTGACTTGTATTTGAGGCACTCGAACTTGGCGCAGGCGTTCGGTCAAGCGCTGTGGGATCGAAGTATTTTCTTCGTAGGCGCTGGAGGGCGCCCTTAGGAAGTCGGCGGGGACTCGCTGAGACCCTGACAGCGAGATCCGCAGGCTCAGCTGGAACTCCGAATGAGCCATCTCGAGCGCGTTCTTCCAGTAGTCGATCCGCATTTGTTCTCTCACCGTGGGAGCTCCAAGCGCACAGCGGACCTTATCGACCCATTGGCCTGGAATTGTTGAGCTTGCGTCACGAATGTCGTGCACGCCGAGTTCCCAGAGCGTAAGAAAGGCTTCGTCAATATCGACGAACAACTCTCTAGCAAGCGATTCGACGGTTGTCCGATCGCGCGTCGCTCCATGTCATTCCTGACTGTTCTATTCGGAGCCGACATTCGTATCCGATAGCGGCTGCCTCCGAACCTGTGAAGGCTCTGCCATAACATCTTCCATCGGCAGGAGCGCGTATTGGGGCTAGCGCGCCTGGACGGCCTAGTCCTTGGTGGGGACTGTCTGGCGAGGGACGCTAGCAAGGGTCAGTTCGGTCGCAGGGCAGAGGTCTGGAACCGGAGGTAGAGGTGTGCGCCTACGACTTGCGGGATGGGCGATGCCTGTTCCGAATCAAGGACGGCTCGTCGGCGCACCCGTCGGGCGCCGGCGGAGTCACGCATGCACGGTGAGGAAGGTGTGGAGGTGTTCGGTGAGGGCCTGCGGCTGGTCGATGGGGATGAGGGTGTAGCTGTCGTCGATCCAGGCGAGTTGGGTGTTGCCGAAGTGGCTGGCGAGGCGTTCGGCGTGGGTGGGGGGCATGAGCTTGTCGTCTCGTGCCCAGATGATGAGGACCGGGCCGGCGAAGCTGCGCTGCTGGTCGGCCCAGGCGAGCAACTGGTCGGGTTTGGCGACGGTGCGGAGGTACTTGGTGAGGTCGCGGCGGACCTTGGGGTTGTGGCGCAGCGGACCGATCCAGGTCCCGAAGAGGTCCTCGGGAACCCGCTGTTTGGACAGGGCGCCGAAGACCACGGGGAGATGGCGGATCCAGCGCCGGCGCAACAGCTGGGCGACCAGGAAGGTGCCCCCGGGCAGCGCCGCGGTGGCGCACAGCAGCCGGCCCGGCGCCCCGGGCGGGTAGTTGTCGAAGGCTTCACAGGAGACCAGGACCAAGTTGGCGACACGATCGGATCCGCCGGGGCTGATGAGGAGCTGCGCGCCGCCCCAGTCGTTGCAGACCAGCGTGACCTGGTGCAGGTCCAGTTCGGTGAGGAACTCGGCGAGGAGGGTGGCGATCGCCGGCAGGGACAGGTCGGCGCCGGCGGGCATCGGCGTTGTGTGCGCGCCGAACGGCAACTCCGGGACGACGCAGCGGTAGCGATCCCCCAGACCCTCGACGACGGTGTCCCACAGGGAGCCACCCATCAACACCCCGTGCAGCAACACCACCACCGGCCCATCGCCGCCGGAGTCGGAATACATGAGACCGCTGGCCGTCGAGCCCTTGAGCTGCATTCGTAGATCTTCCGTGTTTCGGGCGGCGGACACTCCTCACGTGGCGTAGGTACCGCCGGGGGTTTACTTCGCCCGTGCCGCGGTGAGGAACTGGCGTACTGCTATCACCGCTTCGTTGCGTAGCCGCGCGTTGCCGTCGGTGCCCACGGGTTCGGCGAGGAAGTCGGCGTAGGCGCTCGGCCCGTCGTGGTCGGTGCTGAGGAAGCGTTCGGCCAGCATCTGGAGCGCGTCAATCGCTTGCTGCTCCTCCCGCACTCGGCTGATCGCGGCGGCTCGCCCCGCGGCGCTCGGCCCGCCTTCGGGGTAGTTCAACAGCGTGTAGACGAGGTCGTACGCATCCTTGTCGTGGTGGCGATCCTGAAACGCCAGGATCTTGAGGGTGACGTAGGGCAAGAGGCCGGCGACTCGGAACTTCACCTGCGACAGACCGCCGTGATCGAGGCGCTCCGCCTCCACGGTGGTCTCGACGAAGTCTCGAGTTGCCAGTTCTGCGCCGGGTACGTTGAACGCGGCGAAGTTGGAGCCCGTGCCTTGCTTGGGTCGGTAGATTCGCCCGGCCCCGGTCTGGTCGGTCTCGCAGAGGAACTCCACCACGACCGGCGTTCCGTCGACCTTGCGGGACCACCGGTAACTGGGTTCGGTCGATGCGAATCCGGACTTCTTCAGATTCGTCTGCAGGGTCTCGTAGGTCTCGGCGGCCTCCTCGACGGCAAGCTCGATGACGAGATCGACATCGGTCGAGCCGACATGAGGCCTCGCCCCGAGTGGCAGCGAGCCGACGATGTAGCGCGGGACGAGCCCGCCGACGAGCACGATGCGCTCGCTCCATGGGCCGATGTCGCCGATCAGTGTTACCAGTGCTCGCTCACATCGATGCGTTGCCAGCCAGCTGTAGGACTCGTGGTTGTCGCCCGCCATCAGAACCCGATCACCTCGCGGCGAAGATGGTCGCTCTGCTCGCGCCCACGCTGCGGGTCGCGGCGTGCATCGACGTAGAGCCGGAACACGTTGGCCGTCCACACGCCGCTCTCCCGAGTGCGAAACGCCAACGGTGCGTCATCGCGCTCTTGGAGAAGCACCACGTTGGGGCCGGACTCCACCGGCGTCGCCCCGAGTTGTTTGCACAGTTCGCTCGTGTCGGCCGTGCTTGACAACCACACCTCGGCGACGGGAACGCTGGTAACGAACGGCGCGATTCGTGCAGCGGCGGCAGCGCCCGTGAGTGCGTAGTCGACCGCTGCCGTCTCCAGACCCTCGCACAATGTGTCGATCCGCTGATCGGTGGTCTGCGTGAGGAGGAACACAGGTCGCCGCGTCGGGCGGTCGTGGTGCTCCTCGGCCCAGAGATCGAGCAGTGCCGCGGGGTTCAAGAGCCGCCGCGCCTTCCTCGGTCCGGTGCCGTCCGCCGCCACGACGCCCTCGTCCTCGAGGCGCCGCAGCACGCGATGCGCCAGTCCGGCGGACACGCCGCATCGCTGTGCGAGATCTGATACGTGCCAGGACCGCTCGACATCAAGGAGCATGGCTTGGGCCACGAGGCTGGACTTGCCCGACAGGCGGGTCGGGATGGCCGGGCGTCGAGGACGAGTGGTGCCGGTGATCCTCATGAGCAGGCCGGGCAATGCCAACCGGACATTGCCGAGCCCGTCTATCGACCCAATACCGGCCTCATCGAGGATCTCACGGGCTCTGCCGGTCATCTCGGCGGCTATCACCACCACCGGCATCTCATACTGCTGCGCCCGGTGAACGATCTCATGGGCCGCGGCGCTGCTCACCCGTAGCTTGCACTCGAACGCGACCGGGACTTCGACGCTGGCGTATCGGATTGCAGCGTCGCCCCGGGGGTCCCGCTCGTCGTCCACCGTCACCGCCAGCTCGGGGATCGAGCGCAGCACTCGTAGCGCCTCGGCCTCGAACTCTGCGCCGACGTTCACAATTGGAACCTTATTCATAGCGATTGTGAAGCTAGCATTAATGGTGAATATAGGCAACCAGTCGTTGCACGCCGGCGGAGCGACACTGAACACACCAGCCTCAATCCGCCACGACGCATTCCCGCATCGCACGGCTGGTCGTTCATGGCGAGGCTCCTCGCCGAAACCATAAGCCCCGCCATTCCCGGCTAACCGGGAAGGCGGGGAGGAATGTCGGCATCCTACCGGGCTTGTGGGCGCACACGTAGCTACTTGGGTCTCGACGTGGTCGCGATCTTCCCGTCGAGGCGGGCTGCGGGTCGGCAGGCCGCCGGACAGCCGTACGCTGCAGCGCCCGGAGTCACGGCGGCTCGGATCCGCGGGGCGAGTGAGGACAGGGAGGGAGACATGGCTAGGGGCAAGACGATTCACTTCCTGCTCACCTACGACCGCTCCGAGCGCCGGCTGGTGAACATGGAGCGGTTCCACAACGGCAAGAAGGCCGTCGACACCTACGGCGAGCGGGAGCGCGAGTACGCGGACCGGCCGCAGATCGAGGTCGTGTTGCTCGGCGCCGATTCCGAGGATGCCATCCGCGTGACCCATCCCGTCTACTTCCGGACCGAGCCGTTGTCGATGGAGCGGATCGCCGACCTACCGAGCATCGTCGCCGAGGCCGCCGCCGGCTGAGACGCCTCCGCGGTATCTCTTGGCTGGAATTGGCGGGGGAGTTGCGGATCGTGATCCACGCCATGGCTCTGCGACCGGCGTTCTGGGATCTGCTACCGGGCCCAGGGGAGCAACTGCGATGAGCAGTGCTGACGTTCGCCGGACACGTAGCGGTCGTGTGCTGACCGATGAGGACCTCGACGCTCTTGGCGCCGAGGTGGAGGAGGCCGACTACGACGTCGAGGTGCTCAAGGGGCGCCGGCGCGGTCGCCCGGCGATGGGTTCAGGGCCGGCGGACGTTGTGCCGGTGCGCCTCGCTCCCGAGATGCGCGCCGCGATCGAGGCTCGGGCCGCGGCGGAGGACACCACCACGAGTGAGATCATCCGCCAGGCGCTTCGCTGCTTTCTCGAGGTCGCCTGAAGAGCGGCCCGGCGGCGGCTCGGACCTTTTCGAGGACATCGGGCGGGAACCGCAGGGGAACCGGGTCGGTCAGTCGAGCGGGGTGAGGTCGTCGGCGGCGAGATCGGCCTCGGCCTCGGCGAGGGCGCTCATGGTGTCGGAGTCGCTGAGGATGTTGAGTGTTTCGAGCAGAGCCGGGCTCGGCGGCTGGTCGTCCGGCCGCGGGCGTCGCCGCGGCGGACCCTGGGGGATCTGGTTCTCGGGCCTGCCGTAGAACTCGTGTTCCTCCGCGGGGGTCATCGTGGAGTCGTTCATCGGTGCTGGACGGTCCTGTCCGAAGAAGCGTGCGACACTGGGCTCATTATGGCGGGTCCGACCGATACGGATCGCATCTATCTGCGTGATGCCGGGTGCCGGGCGTTCGATGCCGTTGTTGTGGCGGTTGAGGACGGCGGGCGGGTGGCTCTGGATGCCACGGCGTTCTATGCGACCGGGGGTGGGCAGCCGCATGACACCGGGACGCTGGCCTGGGACGGCGGGTCGGCGGCGGTGGTTGATGTGCGGGGGCATGGGGCGGTGGTGTGGCACACGCTGGAGGGTGATGCGCCGGCGACCGGCGCTGCGGTGCGGGGGACGCTGGACTGGGAGCGGCGCTATGCGCTGATGCGCACGCACACGGCGCTGCACATCCTGTGCGGGGTGATCTGGAACCAGTGGGGGGCGGCGGTGACCGGGGGGAACATGGAGCCGCTGCGGGCGCGGATGGACTTCGAGTTCGGTCCGCTGCCGGAGGGGTTCGGCGCCGAGGTGGCCGAGCTGGTGAACGCCGAGATTGCCGCCGACCGCCCGGTGGAGGTGTCGTTCTGGCCGCGGGCGGAGGCGCTGGCGGACGCCGACCTGATCCGCACCAAGGTGAACCTCATCCCCGAGTCGGTGACCGAGATCAGGGTGGTGGACATCGTGGGCCTCGACCGCCAAGCCGACGGTGGCACCCACGTGGCCTCCACCGCCGAGGTGGGCCGCTTCGAGGTCACCAAGACCGAATCCAAGGGCAAGGCCAACAAGCGCCTCCGCATCGCCCTCAGCGACGCCTGAGCGGGCCAGAGTCCGATCTCGGGGGCCTCCCCGGCCTCCGGTCCCGAACCACGAACCGCTCGGATTGCGAACGCAAAGGTGCTCGGATTCCGAAAGAAACAGTGCTCGGATTACGAGAGCCGCTTCGGCGCGAGATGCACCTGCCGGCGGTGCCCGTACAGTGCGAAGGGATTCAAGAACTCGCTTCCCCAGCGCTGGGAGCGCTCGACGGCGGTCAGTTCGGCCCGGTCGCAGGCGGCGTGCCATTCGCTGCGGATCACGTCGATCTGGTGGTCGATGATGGTTGTGGCCTCGCTGCGCGACAGGTGGTAGATGCCCGCGTGGTCGAGACAGCCGCTCACCTGGCTGAGGCGCTCACCGGCCGGCCCGTAGGCCATCGCCTGCGCGGCCTCCTGGCCGATCCGAGGCTGCGGGCACACGTCGTAGACCGGCGTCATGGTCAACGCCGTCCCGTCCCAGAAGGCCGCATGATTGCGCGGGTGGTCGTCGGCGTTGCCGACGAGGACGTTGAAGGTGATGCGGGCGAACAACTCACGCAACGTGCGCTTCGGGTCGGCGAAACGGTGCCGGATATGTGTCGCCAGGGCGGCGTAGCTGCCGTAGCGCCCGGCGATCCCGTCGGCATCGTGCAGTCCGAGCACGGTGAGACCCGACACCATCATGCGCCGGCCGCCGCCGGCTGGGCGATCGAACCGCTCGACGAGCAACACCGGCCTCCCGGCGGCGCGCCGTAGCTCCACTGCAGGTGCGTTGAGGCCGGCGCGGGCCGCCAAGTCCATCGCGACGTACTCGGCCTGGGTGATTGGTGCCGTGTCGGTCACCGACGGGAACTTGGCGAGCCAGTGGCGATCGCCGCCGCTGAGCAGCATCTTGGGCCGCGCGCCGCCCGCCGAGGTTCCGTGCAGGAGAACCCTCTGCAGCGGCTCGGAGAGCGCCTCGCCCCGCTCGACGCGTTCGGCGGCCTCGGCGAGTTCCTCGATACCGGCGTCCCGGCCGGTGCGGGGCTCATAGCCGGTCGCCGAGCGGTGCACGTCGAGCGCGCCGATGCGGTCCGAGCCCGACTCCAGCAGGTAGCCGAGGACCGAGAGGCCGCCGGGTTCTACCATTCGACGCCGCTCGATGACGCGCCGACCCCAGGCGTCGGGTCCCGCATCGGCGATGCAGCCGGCGATCTCGCCGTTGGCGGGCATGATCGCGCCGGCGCGCAGCGGCAACTCCGGCTCGTACAGAGCGACCCGATCGGGCCGAGCCAGGTAGCTGCGCCCGTACGCGAACGCGACGATCCCGTCGTGATCCACCAGGCGGCCGGCTGGCACCGGGTGCGCGGCACCGGGGAGCCACACCCACACGAACGCCTCAGCCGGGCGGCGCTCCCACTCAGAAGTCATCGTCCACCCTGAGCGGGCGCACCACGGCAGGCAGGAGAGCGAGGCGCGCCGCCAGGGCATCGCTCTCGAGCGCACGGCGCGCCGCATCGTCGTGGAACAGCGTCACCCCAACCAGCACCGCCGCCTCGAAGGCGGTCCCGATGGCGACCGTCGCGTCGCCGCGCTCGACCTTGCGTATCGTCGTCGGCGACACACCGACACGCTCCGCCAGTCCCTCGACGGTCCAGCGCCGCCTGCGCCGCTCGAGGCGGACGCGAGCACCCAGCAGCTCCAGCGCCTCCCCGGCTACCGGCGACAACACTCTGATCCCTGCCATATCGTCAATATATTAGCGATATCCCCTTTATGACAACAGAATACTGATGAAATAGTGCTCCCAAGGTGTGCGGTGGGAGGCGAATCGGCGGGCCTCGAGGGCCTCGCCGATCAGCCGAAGATGCTGAATAAGCCTTCCAGGACGTCGCCGAAGACGTCGACGCCTTCGCCGAACGCGTCGAGTCCGGTGCCGAGAGCGTCGACGCCGAGACCGATGGCGTCCACGCCCAACTCGAGCAGGTCGATGCCGCCGCAGAGGTCGCCGAGGTCGTAGTGGTATCCGCCGCAGACCCCGTCTCCGATCACGCGGAAGTGTGCGGCCAGGTCGGGTCCTACTTCGGCCAGGCCGTAGAGGTCGAGTTGCCACAACTCGTCGGTCATCTGCTCGCAGGCTTCGGGCCACGACGCCACGCCGCGCTCGGCGATGATCCCCGCTCGCCGATCCGTCTCGGCGGTCGTGGCCTCAGCAGCGAGGTTCTTGGCCTCAGTGGCCTCGGCGGCGTACTGGTCCGCCAGATCCTCGTAGTACGTAGCGTCGTCGTCTTCGCCGGCGGAGCGGGCCCCGTCGGCGCGGGACCTGGCCTCGATCTCGCTGTCCCGCGCGAACTCGGCGTAGGTGCGCCACCCAAGGCTGGCCTCGGCGGGGTCGCCGGTGGCGCACGCTTCGACGTGCGCGGCCCGGAGCGCCTCGACGTCGCCGCCGCACATCCGGATCGCTTCGGACAACGGGAGGTATGGCTCGCGTGCCCACCGGCGGGAGCACTCGTCCTGCGTCCCGGTCGCCGGCGACACTCGGGTCTGGCGTGCCGCGGGCGCCGGTGAGGTGCCGGCGTAGCGCCCGGTCTCCTCGTCGTAGACGTACTCGGTGACGTTCGTCGGGCTGGTGTCGTCGAAGACGCGCAGGTGGGTGATCCGCAGCCCGTCCCAGCCGGACTCCCACGTGTCGCTGCTGCTGTTGCATGCGGTGGCGGACTCGAAGTCCTCGAGGTATCCCAGCGGCTCCGCGAGGATGTAGGCCGTCGCGCCCCGCGCCGCCTGGGCGTCGGCGACGTCGCAACCACCGGCCTCGCCGAGCAGCATGTACGCCACCTTGCTGGCGTCGGAATCGCTGGTGAAGCGGGCGGGCGTGCCCCAGACCGCACCGGATTCGTGCACGGTGACCGGGATGTATCCCTCCGGGGCAGCGGCCTCGAAAGCGGCGCGGGAGATCTCGCCGGCAATCGTGGTCTGCGGCGGCGCCGGGGGTTCGGGATCAGCGGAGGCCGCGGGCTCCTCGATGGGTGTCGGCGCGGGCTCCGCGACGGGCGCGGCCGGGGGATCGCGTTCGAGGGTCGTGCAGTGCCAGCTGTTGCAGGCGGTCACCCAGTAGTCCTCGCCCGGCGCGGGGCGGGTGTGCACGAATCTCGGGATGAGTACCTCAGCGGCGAGCTCGTCGCAGAATGAGGGATAGCCGGCCGCATCCACCTGGCAGTTCGCGTCGAAGAAGTCGTCGGAGTAGACGGTGTAGGAGTCCGCGCCCGGCACCGGCTCCCAGCTGATGGCGATCGCCGGACCGGCCGGGGCGTACCGCGCACCGGTCGGCTGCAGCAGAGGCAGGCAGCCGCTCGCGGTCAGCGGCCCCCGCACGCCAGGCGCCAGCGCCAGCCCACTCGAGGCCTCATCCAGATCCGCGGCGACGTCCTGCAGGACGTCCTCGGCGTCGCGGCTCGACGCCATTAGTTCTGCGAGTTCCCTTGCCGAGAGTTCCCGGCGTTCCTCCACCGAGAGATCCTCGAAGCTCTCCGTCTCGTCGATTACCTCAGCGGCGGCTCGCAGACCCTCCAGCGTCTGGTCGTGGAACGCAGCGACCTCCGCCGGCGGGGTGATCGACTCGTAGTTCTCGACCAGCGCCTCCACCGCCTCCGCCGCGTCGTCGAGGTCGCTGAATCCGCCGGCGGGTCTGTGTGGACTCCGCGGCGCTGCGACAGCCAGCAGCGACGACTCGGCACACCACGAGGCGTACGTCTCGATCGACAAGGGCGGCCCCGGGTCGTCGCCGCAGGAGGCCAGCGCCGCCGCCAGGACCAGCGTGCACGCCAGCACGCCCGCGCCGACACCACGGCGGTCCCGCGGTGCACGACGAACCTGCCCGGCAAGAGCGCTACGAGCGATTACGCCGACCACGCTACGACGCGAGCACTGCCCATGAGTGTGCGCTCATCCAGCAACGGAAGTGGCCCCGCGGACGGGCCCCCAGACCCACGCAGCCGACACTAGCGTCACGGTCTCATCGGAAAGGGGGCCTCTTCGACGTGACCGCGACGATCGTTTCCGTCGGCTACCAGGGACGCAGCGTCGACGAGTTGATCGATGTGTTGCGGACCGGCGAGGTGGAGTTGCTCGTCGACGTTCGGCTGAATCCGATCTCCCGCAAGCCGGGCTTCTCGAAGAAGCCGCTGAGCCAGGCCCTCGCCGAAGCCGGCATCGGGTACCGCCACGAGCGGGCACTCGGCAATCCCCGGGACAACCGCGACCCGTTCGACCGGGAGCGGTACGAGGCCTACCTGCTGGAGGTCGGGTCGGCGGCTCTGGTGGAGATGTTGGAGCTGGCGAAGTCGGTGCGGATCGCCCTGCTCTGCTTCGAGCGGGAGCACAGTGACTGTCACCGTTCGTGCATCCTGGACTTTGCCGCGCAGAAGCACGCCGTCCGTGTGCTGAAGTTGTGACGATGAGCACCGCCGGCGGTCGCCGTACTCGCAGCGGTCGTGTACTGACCGACACGCAACTCGACGCACTCGCCGACAAGGTGGAGAAGACCGACTATGACGTCGAAGTGCTCAAGGGTCGCAGGCGCGATCGCCGGACTCGGCGGCGGCGCTGACCTGTTCGGGTTCATTGGGCGACGATCGCGGCAGGACCAGATCAGTCGCCTGCTCCCTGCGGCGGGGCGGTCCCTGAGGGACCTGGTTCTCGGGCCTGCCGTAGAACTCGTGCTCCTCGTCTGAGCCGAGCGCATCGACGAATGTCTGATCGTCGGCTGCCATGTCGCTTGCGGCGACGGCAGCCGACTGCCGGTGCGCCTGGGCCTCGAACGTTGGACCACTCGGGTCGGTCATCGGCGGCATGCCGGATCCTTTGCGGGCTTTATGACTTTTGTTTCCTTTATGTTTCCGTCTGATGTGAAGATCAGATAGTACTGTAATATCTTGTTGACTTGATGCTGGTAGCTGTTGAGGTGGATCAGGAGATCGCTGCGCAGGCGGCGGAGATTCTGGGCACGACGACGCTGTCTGAGACCGTCGATGCGGGGCTGCGGGAGATCGTCAACGCGCGGCGCCGGCTGGAACTCGTGGCGCTCCTGGGCGAAGAGGGCAGGTTCGACTTCGAGGCCTCTGAGCGGGCGTGGGGTGGTGCCTGCGGGGCAGTCGAGCGAGGCACGGCGGACTGACGGCAGCCCTGGCGGGGGATCTCGGTCGGTACGATCCGGCTGATGGGTGAGTTGGATGCAACGGGCGGGGCTGGGCCGGCTTCGGAGCGGACTCGGGTTCGGCGGGGTGCGCCGCGGGCTCGGTACGGGCGGGACGAGGTGTTGGGGATCCTGGATGCCGGGTTGATCGCGCATGTGGGGGTGACGACGCCGGATGGGCCGCTGGTGCTGCCGATGGTGTATGGGCGGGACGAGGAGCGCCTGTATCTGCACGGGGCCGCCGCCAACCATCTGCTCGGCACCGGGGAGGGCGAGGAGATCTGCGTGACGGTCACGCACGTGGACGGGCTGGTGATGGCGCGCACGCCGTTCCACAACTCGATGAACTACCGCTCGGTGGTGGTGCGGGGGAAGGCGACGCGCATCGACGGCGAGGAGCGCAAGCGGTACGCCCTGCAGCTCATCACCGACCACATCGTGGCCAACTGGGACACCTCCCGACCGCCGTCGCAGATCGACCTGCGGCGCACGCTGGTGCTGGAACTGCCGCTGACCGAGGCCTCGGCCAAGGTGCGCACCGGCGACCCGATCGACGAGCCCACCGACATCGCCGGGCCATGGTGGGCCGGGGTGGTGCCGATCAGCACCCGCTTCGAGGCGCCGGTGGTCTCCGCCGACTACACCGGCGACGCCGGGCCACCGGCGGCGGTCGCGGACCTCGCCGGCCGCAGCCCCGACGACCGGGCGCCGCAGGCCCGCTGATAGGCGAGCGCCGTGAGGTTCGGCGGCACTGTCGAACTGCACCTGCACATGGACATCTGCATGTCCTTCGAGGCGGTGGCGTCACTGGATCCCACTATCGACGCCGACACCTACCAGCGACACTTCGTCGGCCCGGAGCGGTTCGATTCGCTCGCCTCGTTCCTGGACTCGACCGGCCACCACGTCGACCTCTTGCAGACCGAGCGCGGGCTGCGGACCTGCATGCGCGACCTGCGAGCACAACTGGCGGCCGACAATGCGCTGCACGCCGAACCGCGGTTCGCTCCGCTGCTGCACCTGCAGGGCGACCTGAGTGCCCGTGAGGTGGTCGAGATCGTGGTCGAGGAGGCGCGCGACTGGCAGCGCGACGGGCTGAGCTGCGCGGTGATCCTCTGCACGCTCCGCCACTTCAGCGAGGCCGAGAGCATCCAGACCGCAGAGCTCGCCACGGCTCTGCACAGCGAGGATCTGCCCGTGGCGTTTGACCTGGCCGGCGACGAGGCCGGCTACGCGTTCTCGACCCACCTGTTGGCCTTCGAGATCGTGCGTAGGGCGGGCGGCCCCTTCACGGTCCACGCCGGGGAGGCGCGTGGCCCCGAGAGCGTGGTGGAGGTGCTCGACCACCTGCAGCCCCGGCGGATCGGCCACGGGATCCGGGCGGTCGAGGACCCCGACCTCGTCGCCCGCCTGGTGCGGGAGGGCGTGCACCTGGAGGCCTGTCCGTCCTGCAACGTCCAGCTCAGCGTCGTCCCCTCCATGGCCGAGCACCCCATCGACGCCTTGGCGGCGGCGGGCGTCTCGATAAGCATCTCCACCGACCAGCGAGGGATCACCGACACCACCGTCACCAACGAGATGCGCCGCCTGGTGGACGCCTTCGGATGGGACCGGGCGGTGCTGGCACGCCGGCAGTTGGACGCCCTCGAAGCGGCCTTCGTCACCGAGCCGAAGCGCGCCGCGCTGCGGGAGCGCCTCGTGGAGAGCTGGGCCTAGCCGGCGGGGTTCGCCGGTGCGTCGAGCATGTGGCGGCGGAGGTGCGCGTACGTCTCCTCCGAGGCCACGCAGGCAGCGGCCAGATCGACACCCCAACGGGTCGCCTGCCGGGGTGAGTGCCCGTGCAGGGCGGCGGCGATGAACCCGGCGTCGAACACATCGCCCGCTCCGAGCGTGCTCACCACCTCCACGTCGCGGGCAGCGAACTCCTCGATGGCGACGCCGTGGTGGCCCGGCACGGCCAGGATCGCCCCCCGGGCGCCCCTCCGGCCCACCGCGATCGTGCCGCTGGTAGCGAGCGCGGTGAGGTTCTCCTCGGTCGTGGTGCCGCCGACCACGGCGGGCAACTCCTCGGCGACCGAGCCGAAGACGACCGTGGCGTGGGCGACCCCGCGACGGATGCTCGCCATGTAGTCCTCGGCGACCGTTCCGTCGCTGGTGCGGATGTTGAGGTCCAACGAGGTCGGCACGCCGGCGGCCCGGGCCTCTTCCATCAAGCCGAGCGCGGTCGACCGGGCGGGCTCGTCGCTCATGACCGCGCCCGACACGTGCAGCCACCCGGCGCTGCGCGCCCGGCCCGCCAACTCGTCGGTCATTACGAACCGGTGCGACGCCGCCACCTCGGTGGCGGGATAGAGCCAGAAGTGCCGCTCCCCAGCCAGGTCGGCGACGGCGATCACCACCAGCGTGAACGCGCCGGGGATGATGCTGACGCTGCGCACGTCGACGCCGCCGTCGCGCAGCGCGTCCGTGGCGAAGGCCCCGTAGGCGTCGTCGCCGACGCCGGCGCAGAGTTCGACCGGCACGCCGAGGCGGCTGAGCGCTCCGGCCACGTTTCCGGCGGAGCCGCCTGCGTTGAGGTCCATGGTGGGACTGTTCGAATCCCAGCCCACCGGTTCGGCGGCCATGGTCGCCGTCATGTCCACGGCGAGGTCCCCGACGACCATCGCCGGCGAGCCGGGGTCGGGTCGCCAGCCCTCCGGCCAGTCCACGCTCTCGTCAGGCCCCGTCACCGAGCGCCACCGCCAGGCCGGCCGCCACCTCGGCGTTGTTGACGATGAGCTTCAGGTTGGCCCGCAGCGTTGCGCCGCCGGTGATCGTGTGGAGGCGTTCGAGGAGGTACGGGGTGACGGCCCCGCCGCGGATCTCGGGGCCCGCCTCGTCGAGGGCCCGGTCGATGGCGCTCTCGATGCCCGGCAACGGGACGGCGTCCTCGGCGGCCAGCGGCACGCACGTGACCGTTCCGGCCGCCAGTCCCAGGGCGCGCTGGGTGGCGATGATCGCCGCGGCCTCGGCGATGCCGTCGACGCGCAGCGGGGTGCGGGAGCCCGAGGAGCGGGCGTAGAAGCCGGGGACGTGGTCGGAGCCGAGAGTCATGAGCGGCACACCGTTGGTCTCTAGGTACTCGAGGGTCAGCTGCACGTCGAGGATGATCTTCGGCCCGGCGCACACCACGTTCACCGGCGTCCGGGAGAGCTCCTCGAGGTCGGCGGAGATGTCCAGCGTGCCCGAGAGCGACCGCCGCACGTCGCCTGCCGCTCCCCGGTGTACCCCGCCGAGCCCGCCGGTGGCGAACACATCGATCCCGCAGGCCTCGGCGATCAGCATGGTGGCGCTGACGGTGGTGCCGCCGGTCTGGCGGCGGGCGATGACCGTGGAGAGGTTCGCCCGCGTCGCCTTGACCGCGTCGGGGGCTCTGGCGAGCCGGTCCACCTCGTCGTCGGAGAGCCCGACGACCATGTGCCCGCCGGAGATGGCGATGGTGGCGGGAACGGCGCCGCCGGCCCGGATGCGACCTGCGGCGTCCAGCGTCACGTCCACGCAGTGCGGCAGCGGCAGCCCGTGGGTGACGAGGCTCGTCTCGAGCGCGACGACCGGTTGGGCCGCGGCGAGCGCGGCGGCGACCTCACCGGAAAGCAGGACGTGCTCGCCGAGCGGCGAGACTCCCTCGCGGACGTCGCGGAGCGGGATGCGCGTCATGTTCGGCGGCTCGTGGAGGGGCGGGGCCTAGGCGACTTCGGGGA
>VXXM01000016.1 GCA_009835395.1 Acidimicrobiia bacterium | reverse complement strand
GGTGGTGGTGGCGGCGGCGGTGGCGGTGGCACCGGTGGCACCGGTGGAAGCGGCGGAAGCGGCGGCGGTGGCGGTGGTACGCCCATCGTGTCGACCAACCCGGCGGTGGCGCCACGGATCGGCACCTTCCTGCAGGACGTGGTCCTGGTCATTACCGAGCCGGCGCTCCGGATCGATCTCGTCGCCAGCGTCGTGGGCGCCATCGACACCTACCGGGCGCTTGCCGCCAATCCCGGCATCGTGACCGCGGTGGTGTCGGGCTCGATGCTGACGCTGGCTCCGGAGGCGCTGGGCACGACGACCGTGTCGGTGACCGCCGGCAACAGCAGGGGCTCGGTGTTCCAGTCGTTCCGGGTCACGGTCATCGAGCGCGGCGCGCCGAAGTTCGCGTCGCTGCTGCCGAACAGGGTGCTGTACGTCGGCGATCCGCCGGTGGGATTCGACGTGTCGCCCGCCTTTTCGGGCACCGTCACGTCGTACGCCGGGAGCGCGGGCGATCCGAACCTCGTCGGCGTGTCGATGACCGGCTCGCAGGTGTCGCTGACCGGCCTGGCAACGGGCGTGACGACGGTGACGATCCGTGCCACTAACGCCAGCGGCGTCGCCCTGCAGTCATTCAGGGTGACCGTCCTGTCGCGGCAGGCCCCCGGCGCCGCCCCGCCCGGACCTGTGCAGGAGATCCCGACGCACTGATCCCCCGCGCCGCGCAGCCACTGCGGCAAGCTGATCCGCGGTCGTCCGTTCTTCTGTCCGCCGGCGGAGCAACCGGCGGGTCGAACATCCGGTGGCGCCGGTCGGGCGGTCTCAGCCGGCGAGGGCGGGCAGCGCCTCCACCACTTGGCGGGCCTCGGCGATGGCGTCGCCGATGGTGCGCGGTGAGCGGGCGTCGCCGATGCGCACCGTGTGGACGCCGGCGGCGTTGGGGCCGCCGTCGTGTTGGCCGCCCCGGGGCGCCAGGGCTGCCGGAGCGTCCGGTCGCAGGGGCTCGGCGACGACGACGCTGCGCGCCGGCAGCACCGATCGGTCGCCCGTCTCGTCGAGCCACTCCACCCCGGCCTCGGTGATGCGGCTGGCCCGTCCCCGCACCGCGGTCGCAGCCAGCCGGCTCAGGTAGGCCCGGCGCGCCAGGCCGGAGGTGTCGTGGCCGATCCGCTCAGCGCTGAGGAGCGAGACCCGGTAGCCGCCGCGGCGGCACCAAAGGGCGGTCGCCAGGGCGCGGCCACCGCCGCCGAGCACGACCACTGGGTCGATGAGATGCCAGGTGCCGTGGCTGGAGGCCCGGCCCTCCAGCAGGTCCTCCAGTGTCCAGGCCGGCAAGTGCTCGTAGCCGTCGAGCACCTCTGGGGCGGTTCGGGCTCCCGTGGCCAGAACCAGGTAGTCGGCTGGGAATCCGGCCAGATCCTCGGCGCCGCCGACCTCGCTGCCGAGCGACATCGTGACGCCGAGACGCTCGAGTTCGCCCTCGTACCAGCCTGCCAACCGTGTCAGGTGGCCGAGCCCGGGCGTGGCTGCCGCCAGGTGCAACGCACCCCCGAGACGGTCCGCCCGCTCGGCAAGACGGACGTCATGGCCGAGCTGCGCGGCACGCCTGGCCGCCTCCATGCCTGCCGGGCCGCCGCCCACCACCAGCACCCGGCCCGGCACCTCGGCCCGCTCCAGCGGCGGGCTCGTCTCGCGCCCCACGCCGGGGTTCACCGAGCAGGAGATCGCCTCGCCGTACTGCAGCCGGCCCGCGCACCCTTCCACGGTGGCGATGCACGGGCGGATCCGCTCGGAGCGGCCGTCGCGGGCCTTGGCGACCCAGTCCTCGTCGGCCAGCAGCGCTCGTCCGAGCCCGACGGCGTCGCAGCGCCCGGCGCGCAACGCGTCCTCGGCGCTCTCGGGGGCGGTGATCCGGCCCACGCCGATGACCGGGACGTCCACGTTGCGCCGCACCTCGGCGGCGAGATCCAGGAAGGCGCCCTCGGGGTCGTCCAGCAGGGGGATGGTCCACGGCACCGAGCCGTACACACCCGCCGAGACGACGAAGGCGTCAGCACCGGCCTCGGCGAACCGCTCTGCCGCCACCAGGGCGTCGGAGACCTGCAGGCCGTCGGGCACGAGATCCGAGCCGTTGATGCGCACCACCACGGCCAACTCCGGGGCGGCCTTGCGTACCGCTTCGATCACCTCGCAGCCGAAGCGGCTGCGCTCTACGACGCTGTTGCCGCCGAAACGGTCCGTGCGCCGGTTGGATTCCGCCGCCAGGAACTGCTGGATGAGGTAGCCGTGGCCGCCGTGGATCTCCACCGCCGCGAAGCCGCTGCCGACGGCCCGCTCGGCCGCCCGGCCGAACGCCACCACGATCTCCTCCACCTCGCCGAGCCGCAGTGGCCGGGGAGCGATCCGTACGTGGGCACCGGCCCGGACGGCCGACGGCGCCGTCGGCGTCTCGCCGATCACGTCCGGCGAGACCTGCCGCCCCCCGTGGCCGAGCTGGATGCACGGGTGCGCGCCCACTGACGCAATGGCCTCGGCGAGCGGCGCCAGCGCCTCGGCCGCGCCCTCGGGCCACAGCCAGGCGATGGCGTTCTCCACCCGCCCTTCCGGTGCCACCGCCGAGAAGCCCACGGTGGCCAGCGCCGTGCCCCGGCTGCGGGCGCGGTAGTACGCCAGCGCCTCGGCCTCCGGAGCACCCTCCGAGAACCCGAACCCCGTGGTCATCGCCGACAGCGTGATCCGGTTGCGCAACTCCAGCCCACCGACCCTCAGCGGGCTGAACAGCAGCGGATACGCCGGCTCGGACACGACGCGGCAGTGTATGTGTCCGGGCGCCGGCCCCCGGCGTCCCCGCCCTCGCAACCTCGTCATTCCGGCTCTCCACTTCGTCATTCCGGCGAAGGCCGGAATCCAGCGGCCGGACAAGGTGCTTTGTCTGCCGGCGGTGCGTGCTGCCGTTAGCGTCGGCCGAGTGGTCGTTCCTGATCTGTGCCCCGAAGCGGTCGGCTCAGCGCTGCTGGAAGCAGGTGTCGCCCCGCGGTGCGTCGGCAATGCGTTGCCGGAGGTGGTGCGGCTCGATGGCGGATACTCGTGGATCACGCTGCTGGTGCGTTGGGACACAGATGATGCCGTCATCGTGCGCGTGGCGCCGATGGGGGGGACCGTGGAGCCGTACGAGCCCGCGGCGGAGGCACGGCGGCTGCGGGCCGTGGCCGGGGTGGTGCCGGCGCCGGAGGTGCTGGCGGTCTGCGACGAGCCGAATCCCATCGGGCGGCCGTTCGGAGTGCACACACCGGTGACGGGAGAGGCGCAGCGCCGTCCCGCCGATCCGGCTCCGTACCGGGAGGCGCTGGCGGCGGCGCTCGGTGCCCTGCACAGCCGGGCCGATCCGCGGGCGCTGGACGAGGTCGCCACTATCGGCGCCGCCTACGAGGCCGAGCTGGCCCGCCAGGCCGACGTCTACCGGCGCTGCTGGCGGCACCCTGGGATCGATGTGGCGATGCGCTGGCTGGCACATCACCGGCCGGCTTGTCGTGACGCCCCGGCGTTGTGTCACGGCGACTTCCGGCCGGCCAACGTTCTGTGGACCGCGCCGGGCGTCATCGGCGGGATCATCGACTGGGAGCGTGCCTGGGTGGGAGACCCGCTGTGCGACGTGGCCTTCAGCATGCACCTCGGTGGTTGGGGGGCCATCGAGGGCGAGGCGATCACCCCCTACCGGGCCGCCGGCGGGGTCGAGATCGACGTTGACCGGCTGCGTTACGCGCTCCGCTTCGAGCGCGTGCGGTCGATTCTCTCAGGCATGCAGGGCCTCGCCGCTCTGGCGGTGGGACGGGCCGACGACCCGCGGCTGGCCGACATCGGCGCCGCCGCGCAGGCGGGCGCCTGGGAACTCGCGGACTGGCTCGAGGCGGATCTGCCGCCGCTCGGCGACCTGCTGGATCCGCCGGAGGCCTCGTACCCGGGAAACGCCGAGATGCCCGGTCTGCCCCAGGTGCGCTGGCGCGATCTCTGAGGGTGGCACACCTGGCCTGAACTGCGAGACTGAGCAGCCGGCCGGAGCGGGCGGTCGGGAGGGCGAGGACCGGAACATGAACCTGACCGAGCGCGACGAGTACCTCCACCATCCGCCCGACGACTCCGGCCGCCTGTGGAGCGACAACTTCTGGTTCTCGGTCTGCGACCGTGACGCCGACGTCTTCGGCATCAACCACATCCACGCCAGCCTCTCCCACGGCTACGTCCGGGCCAGCGCCTTCTACGTCATCGACGGCGTGCCGCAGCAGTGGGCCTCCCGGCAGCCCCTCGGCGGCGACCCGGTCTTCGACACCCTCGGCGACGGCAGGGTGCAGTTCGAGGTCCTCGAGGCGTTCGGGCGCTACCGCTGGCAGTTCGACGGCCCCAGGTTCGGCTTCGACCTCGCCTACAGCGGCCGGTTCGACCCCTTCGACTACGACGACTGCCTCGGCGGCAACCCGCTCGCCACCTACGAGAACTACGGGGGCCACTACGAGCAGGCCCTCGACTGCGCCGGCAGCTTCGAGGCCTACGGCGGTCCCCGGGCCGGCGAGCGGCGGCCGATCGACTGCTGGGCGCACCGCGACCACTCGTGGACGCACCGCTTCGTGGGTGAGTCACCCTGGGAGCCCCGCCGGCGCCGCACCGCCGAGGCCTCCTGGGGGCACTTCTGGCCGTCGGTGCAACTGCCGGGGCGCCACCTCAACGCCTTCGGCTGGATGAGCCCCACCCAGCCGATCCCCGAGGGCCGGGCCCACAACGGGGGTTGGGTGGCCGACGCCGATGGCGCACGACCCATCCGCGCCGCCACCTGCGTGCCCCGCATGGAGGACGACGAGCGCACCGCCATGGCCTTCACCATGACCTTCGAGTTGCTCGACGGCGAGACGCTCACGGTGCTCACCGGGCGGAAGTGGGCGCAGACCCGCAATGGCCTGATGCGCGACGAGAACGACGCCGAGGCGCGCCTCGACTGCTACGAGCCGTTCTTCGACTTCGAGGTGGCCGAGACCGGCGAGCGGGGCTACGGCGTGGTGGAGTACTCGGTGCACCCGCCGCATCCCCGGTTTCGGTTCTGATGCGCTCGGTGGTTCGGCCACTCGCCCGGCCGCCCCGGCGCAGCATGCAGAGGATGCACTGAGTGCGATTCGGCCTGCACCTGCCGCAGTTGGGCCGCTCCGCCGGGCTCGACCACATCGTGCGCACCGCCCGGCGCGCCGAGGAACTGGGCTTCGACGACGTGTGGGTGGCCGACCACGTGGCCGTGCCGACGAGGCTGGCCGGCATGCCGTCGTTCTTCCCCGAGCCGGTGCCGCTGCTGTCGGCCGCCGCCGCCCACACCAGCCGGGTCGGCTTGGGGACCAGCGTGCTGGTGCCCGCCTACCGCAACCCCATGCAGTTCGCCAAGCAGTGGGCCACGCTGGACTGGCTGTCGGGCGGGCGCACCATCCTGGGGGTCGGCGCCGGCTGGCTGGCCGAGGAGTTCGAGGCCTGCGGCGTGCCGATGCGCCAGAGGGGGCGGCGCCTCGACGACTACATCGGCGGCTGGCGGGCCGCCTGGGGCGGCGCCGAGGAGTACACCAGCGACCACTTCAGCTTCCGCGACGTGCGGGTGAAGCCGGCCCCGGCGGGACCTGTGCCGATCTGGATCGGCGGCTCGTCGCCGGGGGCGCTGCGCCGGGCCGCTCGCTGCGAGGGCTGGATGGGAACGTGGGCGCCGCTGGAGGTCTTCGCCGACCGCCTCGCCGAGTTGCGCGCCCACGAGCAGGACGCCGCCGGCGGCTCCCCGACCGTCGCCTCCATCCACATGGAGGTCCGTTTCGGTTCGCCGCTCGACGGCGGCGGGCGCTGGAGCGAGGTGGGCGACGGCTACGGCGAGCGCCCGGTGGCCACCGGCACGGTCCCGCAACTGGCGGAGTTGCTGGCCGGCTACGTCGATGCCGGGCTGCAGCACGTGCTGCTGGTGCCCCTGGCGCGCAGCGAGGACGAGTGGGCGGCGCACGTCGACGCCGCCGTCGAATTGAAGTCGATGCTGGGTTCCGGGGACCGCCCCGGCGCCCCCGAGGACAGGAGATGAACCGATGGTCGATCTGACAGCGCCGTTCCACGTAGGTGTCGCCGTGTCGAATCTCACCGAGGCCATGGAGTTCTACTCCGCCGGCACGGGACTCACGTGGCACAGCCCGCAGTCGCTGGACGTCGAGCATCTGGTCGAGGGCAAGGTCGTCGAGACGACGGTGCGCTTCACGTACTCCGTGGAGGGCCCGGTGCAGGTGGAACTCGTCGAGGGGCTGATCGGCTCGTTCTGGGATCCCACTCTCGACGCGGGCACATACCACATGGGCTACTGGACCGAGGACCTGCGGGGAGACCTCGACACGCTGACCGGCGCCGGCTGGACCGTCCGCTTCAGCGGTGTCGGCCCCGACGGCGGCCCCGCCGGCTTCGCCTACCTCATCGGCCCGGACCGCCAGCAGATCGAACTGGTGGACGTGATCGTGAAGGCCGCCTTCAACAACTGGTACGCCGGCGGAGACTTCGTCCTATAGCCGTCCGGGCATCCGACCGGGCGGCGCTGCCGGTGACGCTCCGGCGGCCTCGAAATGGCCGCCTACGGCGTTCACCGGCATCCCCGCCCTACCGTTGTCATTCCGGCGCAGGCCGGAATCCAGTCGGCGCCGGTCAGGGGGTGGTGAGGAGGTCGGCGACCTCGTCGGCGACTCTGGCGGCGTACTTGCGGAGTTCGTCGTCGCCGACCGACGAGATGGGGTGGGGGACCGCGGCGCACGGGTAGTCCGGGGCTCCGACGGTGGGGGCGAAGCGCTCGGCGACCGCCACGAACGGCTCGGTCACCACCAGCGCGGCGGGAACGCCGCGGGCTTCCAGGAGGACTGCGTCGTGCAAACTGCACGCCGTGCAGGCGCCTCAATCGCCGACGCCGGAGATCACCAGGTGCGAGCGGGCCGCCAGCATGTCCGCTGTGTCGGCGTCGATGGGCTTGCCGGCCGCCGGTTTGGAGTGGACGTCCACGGCGGCGAGCGGCAGGCGGCTGCGCAACTCGTCGGCCACGTAGCCCAGCAGGGTGCGGGCGTTCGGCTTGCCGTTCTCGACCAGCGTGAGGTGCAGCCGGTCGGTGTCACCGAGGGCCTGCCTCGGCGCACGACCCACGCCGCTCACCTCGGAGACGTGGTCGGGTCGAACGACGGTGATCCTGGCCATCGGACCGAGCCTACTTTGAGGGCAGGCCCTCGCCCGGAGCCGGCACCCGGCGCGTCACCGCGACGCTGTGCAGTGTGGGCGCCCAGACCGGGAGGTAGGCCGACCAGCCGGCGCCGTGCCCTCCGGCGGTCACCAGGAAGACGTCTTCGGCGCTGCGCACCGTGGGGAGCCTCCCATCTGGCCCGGGGGTCATGTCGTGCTGGGTGCCGACCTCCAGGAGGACGCCGGCCGCCTCAATCTCGGCGGGAGTCACGCGGCTCGCCTCGGCCAGGTACTCCCTGACCTGCGCCCTCGTCCAGCCCGCCTCGATGAGCGCCGCGGTGTGCTCGGGCCCCAGCACGACCACCGCCTGGTGACCCTTGCCGACGGGATAGGTGGCGGGGCAGCGCATGGCGGCCGCCATCGTGGTGAGAATCCCCTCCGGCGACGGGTTGAGGTGGTTGGCCACCTGGCGGGGCCCCTCGGTGCCGAGGATCGTCACCGTGGACTCCTCGAGGCCATAGCCCAACTCCACCCGCAGCGGCTCCCAGGGAGCGGGCGGCTCGTCCTCGGCGAGGCATAGCGCGAACTTCCCCGGGTGGCCGATGGACGAGGCGTCCATCTCGCCGGTGCGGGCGCCGAAGACGTTGCGGGCAACGAGGCGCAGTGTGCGGCCCACGGCGGCGTTGGCGCGGTTGCCCGCCCCGAGGGCGTTGTGGCGGGTGGCCATCTGCAACTCAGCTGTCACCTGCCCGCTCACGAGCAGGCAGAAGGCGGCCCCGCCGGTGCTGGTCATCACCGTGTGGGCGTTGAAGGCCGGATCCAGCATGGCGCAGAGGGCGGCCACCGCCAGCGGGAAGTGTTCGGGCGCGCAGCCGGCCATGACAGCGTTGGCGGCCGCCAGCCCGGCGCTGAGCGAGCGGCCCCGTGCCTCGATGGTGCCGAGCACGCTGTCGGGCGACAGGCCCGCATGGTCCAGAAGCGCCGCCACCCGCTCAGGCGTCGGCGCGACGACGGGCAGCCCGTCGGTCCAGCCCAGGCGATGGAACTCCTCGAAGACATCGGCTTCATCGAAATCCATCGTGTGCAGACCGTCGAGCACGTTCGCACGGTACCGGTTCGCCCTGGCGCTCAGCGGCCCGGCGATTGCGTTTCTACCGCTCGTTTGGTAAGTATTGGGCGTGACAGGCCCCGTTTCGAAGCAGATCTCCCTGGCTGAGGCCGCTGCCTCGATTCCCGACGGCGCCACAGTCGCCCTCGGCGGGCTCTCCATGAACAGCGCCCCGATGGCATTCGTGCGGGAACTCGTGCGGGTCGGCAGGCGCGACCTCACGGTGGTGGCGATCGTGGCGGGCATGTGCGTGGACTGGCTCGCGGCCGCGGGTGCCGTGTCCCGGGTCGTGGCCGGGCTCATCAGCTTCGAGGGATTCGGCCTGGCCCCGCACTTCCGCCGCGGCGTCGAGAGCGGCGAGGTGACCATGGAGGAGTACTCCGAGCACCTGCTGATCTGCCGGCTGCAGGCGCAGGCCCGGCGTCTGCCGTTCGTGCCGACCGTGGCCGGTCTCGGCACCGACGTTCCCGCCCTCCACGCCGAGTCGGGCGCACTGCGCGTCGAGACCGACGCCGCCACCGGCCGGGCCTATGTGGCCTGCACGCCGCTGGCGGTCGACGTGGCGGTCGTGCACGTCCACGAGGCCGATGTGGCCGGCAACGCCCGCGTCAACCCGAAGCTGATCTGGTTGGACAGCGAGATCGTCAACGCCGCCGAACGCACCATCGTGACCGCCGAACGCATCGTGGACACCGCCTCGTTCACCGCCGAGCCGCACCGCACCACCTATCCCCGCTTCATGGTCGACGCCGTCTGCGAGGCACCGCGGGGGGCCTTCCCCACGTCGTGCTTTCCCGACTACGGCCACGACAACGGGTTCTTCGAGGACTACCTGGCGGCGTGCAGCTCGCCAGAGGCCTTCGGGGACTTCTTCGAGCGTCGCGTCGCCGGGCCGGCGACCTGGGCGGACTTCCTCGCCGCGAACGACGTGCAGCCGGCCGGCGGCGACGGCGGGGAGGCGGGCTCGTGAGCGGCGCAGCGCCGGCGGTCCCCGGCTACGGCTGCACCATCGACGAGTTGATGGTGGTGACGTTCTCCCGCGCCATGGCCAACGACACCCGGGCCTTCAACGGGGCCGTCTCGTTCATCCCGGTGTGTGCCTACCGTCTGGCACGGCGCACCCACGCCCCCGACCTGGTGTGGGCGGCGAGTTCCATCGCCGTCGACGCCGATCCGGATGTCGTCGGCTCCTCCACCCTCTCCGACGAGCTCTGGGGCGGCGCCTCGATGCTGGCCAACTCGCCGTTCGACTTCTGGGCCTATGCCCAGGGCGCCCGCTACAACACCTTCGCCTTCCGGGGTGCCCAGATGGACGCCTACGGCAACGTCAACAACAGCGTGATCGGTCCCTACGACAACCCGAAGATCCGCCTGCCGGGTGGTGGCGGTATGGCCGACCTGGGCTGCATGATCCCCCGCATCTACCTGTGGAGCACCACGCACGACCCGCGCACGTTCGTCGACCGGCTGGACTTCCGCTCGGGCGTCGGTTGGGGCGACGGCGGCGACCATCGGGCGTCCCTGGGGATGCCCGGCGGGCCGCAGCTCTGCATCACCAACATGTGCGTCTTCGACTTCGAGCCCACCTCCAAGCGGATGCGGCTGGCGTCGCTGCACCCCGGGGTGAGCGTCGCCGACGTGCAGGCCGCAACCGGGTTCGAGGTGCTGCTGCCCGGCGGGGAGGTGCCCGCCACGGCCCACCCCAGCGCCGAGGAACTGCGCTTGCTGCGCACCGAGGTGGATCCGACCGGCGCACGCCTGCGAGAATTCTGAGATGACAGGGGGGCCGGCGCTGTGAAGGTCGAGGGCTCGGTCGCGCTGGTCACCGGGGGTGCCTCCGGCCTCGGCGCGGGCGTGGCGCGAGACCTCGCGGCCGCCGGTGGGCGGGTGGTCATCGCCGATCTGGTCTCCTCGTCGGGCGAGCGGGTGGCCGCCGACCTCGGTCCGGATGCCGCCTTCGTGCCCGTCGACGTGACCCGAGCGGACGACGTGGAGGCGGCCGTGGCCGCGGCGGCGGCCGTCTGGGGGCGGATCGATGTGCTGGTGAGTTGCGCCGGCATCAGTTCGGGCCAGCGGATGCTCACCCGCGGCGGCGAGATGCACAGCCTGGAGCACTTCAGGGCACACATCGAGGTGAATCTCATCGGGCTGTTCGACGTGCTGCGGCACGTGGTCGTGCAGATGGCGGCCAACGAGCCGAACGCCGACGGCGAGCGGGGCGTGATCGTCAACCTGGGCTCCATCGCCGGGATCGAGGGCCAGGTGGGCCAGATGTCCTACAGCGCCTCCAAGGGCGGGATCATCGGCCTGACGCTGCCGCTGGCCCGCGACCTGGGCTCCCGGGGCATCCGGGTGATGACGATCTGCCCCGGCATCATGGACACGCCCATCCTGGCCTCGCTGGACGACGAGCAGATCGCCGCCATCGTCGCCGGCAACGTCTTCCCCAAGCGCCTCGGTTCGCCCGCGGACGTGGCCGCCCTGGTGTGCCACATCATGGAGAACACCTACCTGAACGGCGAGGTCATCCGGCTAGACGCCGGCATGCGCCTGAACATCTCCTGACTTCGTGACCCTCCGGCGTCGCGACGGGCCCGGCCATGACGTAGTGGTTCTGGGGTCTGGGGCCGCCGGATTGACGGCTGGGCTGGCTGCGGCGGCGCGTGGTGCCGACGTGGGGCTCTACGAGAAGGCGGATCTGCTGGGTGGCACCACCGCTATCAGCGGCGGGATCGTGTGGGTGCCGGGGAATCACCTGATGGACGAGGACGAGCGCGCCGACGACCCTGGCGAGGCGTTGCGCTACCTGCGGGCGCTGGCCGGCGACGCTCTGGACCTGCCTGTTGCCGAGTCATTCGTGTCAGCGGGCGCGGAGATGCTGCGCTTTGTGGAGTCGTCCTCGCCGTGCCGGTTCCGGTTGCTGGCCGGGTATCCGGACTACCACCCCGAGGTGCCGGGGGCCCGGCCGGGCGGCGGGCGATCGCTGGAGCCCGAACTGTTCGACCTGTCGGTGCTGGGGGAGTGGGCCGGCCGGATTTGCTTCTGGGACGGCGAGCCGCGGCCCGTGCTGCTCTCTGAGACGAGCCCGGGCGGGGCGGTGAAGCCGCTTCCGGGCACTCTGATCGCCCGGCGGCGGCAGCGGGGCGTGTGCGGGATGGGCGAGGCGTTGGTCGGCTCGCTGCTGGCGGGCTGCCTCGGCGCCGGCGTGGCGGTGCGTGCCGGGGCGCGGGCGAGGCGTCTCGTCACGGCCGGTGGGCGGGTGACCGGGGTGCTCTTCGACATGTCGGCGTCAGAGGCCGGGGCCGGCGAGGCCGGTGCGGGCGAGTTCATGGTCGAGGCGCGGCGCGGCGTGATCCTGGCCACCGGCGGCTTCGAGTGGAACGAGGCGCTGGTGAGGGCACACCTCCGGGGACCGATGGAGGCGCCGGCCGGGGTGCCCACCAACACCGGCGACGGGCTGGAGATGGCCTCCGCTGCCGGGGCGGCGCTCGGCAACATGACGCAGGCCTGGTGGGCGCCGATGGCGCGTGTCCCGGGCGAGGAGGCCTGGGGGGCGCCGCGGTTCCGGCTGGTGCTGGCCGAGCGCACCCGGCCCGGTTCGATCATGGTGAACGCAGCCGGCGAGCGGTTCTGCAACGAGGCGGCCAACTACAACTCCCTGGGTGCGGCCTTCCATTCGCTCGGCTCTGGCACGCCCAGCCCTGGCACGCCCAGCCCTGGCACGCCCGGCTCTGGCACGCCCGACGAAACCGCCAGTGGTGCCTGGCTGGTCTGCGACGACCGCTACTGGCGGCGCTACCCGCTGCCGGGCTGCCGGCGTGCCGCCGAGGTGCCGCCCTGGGTACACCGGGGCGAAACGCTTGCCGAACTCGCCGCGGCGATCGGCGTGCCTCCGACCGCCCTCAGCGAGACGGTTGCCGAGTTCAACCGGCACGCCGCGGCCGGCACCGATCCCGCCTTCGGCCGCGGCACAAGCGTCTACGACCTCTTCAATGGCGACCGCACCCTGCCGGGGGCGGCGGCCACCCTGGGTCCGCTCGACGAGCCACCGTTCTACGCCGTGGCGATCCGGATCGGCGCGCTGGGAACCTCCGGCGGCCCCCGCACCGACGAGCGGGGTCGTGTCCTGGCCCGTGATGGCGGGACGATCCCGGGTCTGTGGGCGGCCGGCAACGTGATGGCCGCTCCAACCGCCACGGTCTACGGCGGCGCTGGCGGCACGCTCGGCCCGGCCATGACCTTCGGCTACCTGGCCGGCCGCGACGCCGCCAACTAGCGCCCACGACTCGAAGACACCGCTGACGGCCGAGAGCACTGTGCTCGCCGTCATTCCGGCGAAGGCCGGAATCCAGGGCCTCAGCGGCGCAACCTGCCCACCGCGGAGCCTCAGGTCACGGCCACGACGTCGACGAGGTCCCGCAGGTGCGCAAAATCCGCTTCGTTGCAGGTGTAGACGGCGAGGTCATTCGCCAGTGCTACCGCGGCGATCAGCAGGTCGGTGGCACGCGCTCCCCGCGGCTTGCGGCCTA
This sequence comes from Acidimicrobiia bacterium, assembly GCA_009835395.1. Classification (GTDB taxonomy): domain Bacteria; phylum Actinomycetota; class Acidimicrobiia; order Acidimicrobiales; family CATQHL01; genus VXNF01. The sequence goes on along the minus strand of VXXM01000016.1, from coordinate 42,998 downwards.
CTTCGAGGGTGGCGGCGTAGATCCGGGCATACGCACGCGCCGCGTCCGTATCGAAGGGCAGAGCATCGAACCCCGCCCGTGCCCGCAGGAGCACGTCGAGGCGTCTGGCGTGCTCGGCCGAGGTAGGAGCAGAAAGCGGGCCGCTCGCCAACTCGGCGAGTGTGATGGTGGACACGGCGGCCACGTCGGGGAGCGGTCCGCCGAACCTGCCCGGCCCGACGCTGTAGAGCTCGATCAGGACCGACGTGTCGAGAAGGCCACGCGACCGGACTTCCTCAGATATGGGGCGGCTCACGCCTGTGGTGGTCCAACGTCAGCTGCTCAGAACCGCGGCTCGATCGACTGGTCCAGGATGGCGTCGACGTCGGCCCGGAACTGCTCGTAGTCGAGCGGCGAACCGCCGACGAACATTTCGACCACCTCGTCGGCCGGCACGTAGCGGCGCTGCCTGATCGGGCGAAGCTCGCCGACTGGGACGCCGTTGCGCGTCACAACGAAGCTCTCACCGCGGTCGAGGGCCCGCATGATCTCCCCGCTCTCGTTGCGGAGTCGCCGCTGGGTGAGTTCGGTCATCCGGCCCATGGCCACATCGTAGCACGCGTGCTACAGACATGATCCGGCCGCCCACCCGCCCGGGTCGCGGTCAGGCCGGCCGCGACATCTCTAGCGGTCGGTGGAGGCTCCTTCGTCGCAGAGGACTCCGGCAGCGAGCGCACCATCAAGCACGCCGCGGTCGAAGCCCTGCCGGATCGAGTCGTTCACGGCCTGCTCGAAGCTGATGCCGCGGGTCGCCATCCGGTGGCGGATCATCTGCTCGGTGTCGAGCGCGAAATCCACAGTCCTGCGCACCGTTTCACGATAACAGCGGCCCGACGACGTTCTGAACATGGCCTTTGAGGTCATTTGGGTGACGTTGGTCACGCCGGATCCTGCGATAACGGCCATTGCGGGGTGTCGCCCGTGCCGTGCGGCCGTAGTTGGGTCCAGATGGGCGCGTAGGCGTCGGGGCGCCCGTTGGCGATGGCGAACATCGGGCCGCTGGGGATGTCGGCCTGCGACGACAGGCGTAGCGCGGCCTCGGCGAAGGCGCGGGCGTCGCCGGAAGCTGACTCCCGGCGGGCCTGTTCCACCAGCAACTTGTACCGGCTGATGAGCCGGTCGGCGGCGCTGCGGAACTCCGCCACGCAGCCGTCGTACCAGGGCAAGAATTCCTCCGGCAGGTCGGCCCGGACGTTGCGCACCGGGTCGGGAGCGCGGTCGAACAGCGTGTCGACCACGTCGGGGGCGAGGCGCAGCCGGGTCGCCGCCTGCCGCCGGCTGAGGCCGCGCCGCAGGGCGTCGGTTACGGCCACGATCTCCCACACCCGTGTCGCGGTCAGCCCGGTGAGCATCCGGTGCGTGACGACGTAGGCGGGGAACTTCAGCTTCAGCCGCACATGAGGGCGATCGGGCCCGGTGTCGAAGCGCACCACGAAGCCCTCCCGGGCCGTCTCCGGACTGGAGGACACGTGGCCGACCAGTTCGGCGAAGGACCCGAATTCGCGCCGCGCCGCACGCGGCCCCGGCCAGTCGATGACCTCCAACGGGAGGTCGGCGCCGGTACCCATGTCGATGACCGCGAGCAGCACGAGGTCGCGCATGTCGCCGTAGTCGGTCACGATCCGGTTCCCGGGGTAGACGATCTCGAACAGCGGGGTCACGCCGTGCCCGAAGCGGACAGCGGGGTACTTCTCGTGCCAGATCTCGGTGGCGACCGCGGCCTGATCCGAGGTCAGCGAGCCGCGCGTCGCCACACGGATCCCGCCGCCGGGATGGTGGTAGGCGATGCCGAGCGAACCGTCGAGCTTCTCGGTGACAACCATCGACCGCCCCTCGGGCACCGGCGGGGCGTCCGGCTCGGCCGGGCCGAAGAACTTCGGGAAAGGCCGTGCCACGACCCGGTCGGTCTCGTCGACGATCAGGCCGCGGCAGGTGAGCGTGGCCTCGTTCCAGGCCCGGTCGTAGGTCGCCCGCGGCGTGTAGTTCAAGATGCGCAGGGAGCCCTCGGATCGGGTTGACACCAACCCCTGGGCAATGGCGTTCGACAGCAGCGACGCGTCCACGAGGTCGTCCAGGTGCGGCGCATCGGGTCCGGGCGCCCGGTTGGCAGGCATGGCGGTGGGTCGGGGACTGGTGGCTTAGGCGGGGGCGATGACGGCGATGCCGTAGGTCTCGGCTGCGCCGGCGAGACGCTGGTCGTAGGTGACCATGCAGTCGAGGTCGTCGCCGAGGTCGAGGGCCGCGGCGAGGTGGACGGAGTCGAGGCTCCGCAGGCCTTCGGCCTCCAGCCGCCCCGCCGCCTCGAAGACGGCGGAGGTGACCTCGGTGAGCACGAGGCTGTCGAGCACCAGCCGGGCCATCACGATCCTGTCGGGGGCGACGCCCCGCACCGCCCGAAGCATCTCGGTGCGGGTCAGGTCGCAGGACACCAGCGGCTGGTGCTGGGACTGCAGCCAGCCTCGCAACGCAGCCGTCTCGGGCTGGGCGACGGCCAGCTTCACGAGGGCCGACGTGTCGAGATAGTGGGCCAATTGAGGGACCGTCAGTAACGCTCGTCGTCGCGCATCGCGGCGAGGGCGGCGGACAGGTCGGGGCCGTCTTCGGGCGAGGGCAGGTCGGCGAGGCTGCGCCGGGCCGGCCGCGCCTTCCCCGCCTCCAGCATCCCCTCGAGCCGCGACGTCGGGATTGCAGTCATGCGCGCCACCGGCCTTCCCCGATCGGTGATCGTCACGGCCTGCCCCACCGCCACCCCCGCCACGACGGCCGAGGCGTTCTGCTTCAGGGCCCGGATGCCCACCTCCGACATGTTCTACATTGTAGTACATTCGAGCGGACACGGACAGTCCGCCGGCAACGGCCCGACGATCTCTGCCGTCAACCTGGACGCGCTCGGCAACACACGGGTCGCCCTCCTCGTGCAGCGCCTGGGTCGGCTCAGCGACGAGCGAATGGTCCAGGTCTGCGCTGCCCTGCATGTCGCTATCGCCTGCGACTGATTCCCCGGTACTGTCCCCTCGCGAACGTCATAGTCGACGACGACTCCGAGGTCGAGACAGGGGTGTGAGTCGTTGAGCGCTGAGAGCACTTCGCGCCGGGTTCAGTTGGTGGGTTCGCTGCCGTACAGCGATGAAGTAGCAGCGATGGCCCGCGCTTACGAGCTAGCCGGCGATCGGCTCGTCGCGCTGCCCGACGGCGAGATCGGCGAGCGATCCGATCGCTACCCGGCGGGCGACAGGGCCCAGTGGACGGCGGGACTCGCCGGTCGCTTGGCGGGCGAGGCGTCGCTGTTCGACGTCCTCGACGAGGGCACCCTGGACGAGCGCGGCTTCCCGGTGGATTTCGACTCCACCGTCCGCCTGCGTCCCAAGCTGGACCCGGCCGAGTTGGCCGGCCGACTCCGCCTTGGCTACGACACGTGGGCCCTCAGGAGTTGGCCCCACTTCGAGCGCCTGCGGGAGGCGGTCGGGCGCCCCGATCTGCGCATGCAGGTCGGTCTGCCGACCGGCCTCGGTATTGCCGGCAGCGTGCTCGGCCGGCTGCGGGCGCTGCGCTACGCCCCGGCGTTCGCGGCCTGTCTCGCCCGCGAAGCCGACGCGATGGCGCAGGCAATTGGCACCGGCAACCTCCTGTTCCAGATCGAGGCGCCGGCCGAGGTGATCGTCGCCCACCGCCTCCCGAGACCCGCCGTCCGAGTCCCGACGGTCCCGGTGGTGGACTTCGCCCGAAGGCTCCCCGTCGACGTCCCCATCGGGATCCACCTCTGTTTCGGCGACCTCGCCAACACCGCCCTGATCGTCCCGAGCCGCTTCGACCGCCTCGTCGCCTTCGCCAACGCCCTGGCGCGCCGCTGGCCCCGCTCTCCCGAACTCGCCTACGTCCACTTCCCCTTCGCCGCCGGAACCTCACCGGCACCCACCGATCTCGCCGCCTACCGCGCACTACGCAAGCTCTCCCTGCCGTCCGGCACGCGCCTGGTCGCAGGATTCGTCCACGAGGAACCGCCCCCGGAAACCCTCGAAGTCCTCCTGGCCGCCATCGAGCAAGCCGGCGCCCGCCAGGTCGACACAGCCACCGCCTGCGGCCTCGGCCGCCGAACCCCCGAAGTCGCAGACGAACTGATCCGCCGCTGCAAGCACCTCGCCCTCAGCCGGTAGCCCACGACGCGGCCGGGCTCCGACGGCTAGAGAAAGAACCTGGCCCACACGAAGCTCCCGATCCAGAATCCGATGACGAGGGTGCACATGATGCGCTCGACGGTTGCCCGTTCGGGGAGCCACAGGCGCTGCCGCCAACGTGACCGACGCCGCCACGTCGCGTGCTGACGGCCCTCGCCGTCGCTGGCGAGGTGGTCGCGGCGCGACCCGTGGATGGGTTGGGACCACGTCGCGTATCCAGGGCCGAAGGTCGGGGGGAGGGCGACGCGTCGGCACTTCGTGCCATCTCCTGTGTCGGCGGCGCAGCGGAGCCCCACGATTTGCGGGCCGACGCGCACTGCGCGGACGTGCTCGGTGCCGTGAATGGAGCAACTGGGATCGGACATGACATCCTCCGTGGCTTGCGGGCCTCTGCGGTTGCCCGAGAACCTACGAAGGGGGTGTGACACCGAAAGGTCCACTTGGGCCGGGTTCCGGCCAGCGTGGCGGGTCGGGGTGGCCCCACGCCGGCCGTCGGCGGTCGTTCGGCCTACGCCCTGCGGAAGCGCCAGCCGTGGAGGATGCGGCCGTAGTAGTTGAAGGTGCGGCGGGCGGCGGGGTCGTCGAAGGGGTAGCCGGCGCCGATCTGGCGGGCGGCGGCGAGGCCGCTCACCAGGCAGGTCTCCTGGCTGTTGATCAGCGTGTGGGCGCCGCAGTGCCAGGTGCGGCGGCGCCCCTGGATGAAGCGGAACAGGCTCACCAGCAGCGCCACGTGCTTCACGTCGTGCACCACGTGCTGGAACCACCAGCGCCGGATGACCTTGTCCTCGTCGATGGTGCTGACGGGGTTGTAGGTCACCAGGCAGGGTCGCTCGGAGCGCTTCGCCCACGGCTGCTGGTTATGCATGATGTAGGTGATCTCGTAGTTGTCGGGCCGGGCGCCGTACTGCTCGATGTGGTTGCTGCGGGTGTCCAGGGCCCGCACGTCGCTGTCGGGCAGCACCGAGGCGTCGGAGTGCACCACCGTGTGGTTGTGCAGTTCGCTCTCGTAGCGGATCGACGAGAGGATGTAGCGCTCCAGCATCGTCGGGCGGTCCAGCATCATCAGCGTCTGGTTGGCGTTGCAGGCGAAGATCACCCCGTCGAAGCTCTCCCGGGTGCCCTCGTGGTCCTCGACCACCACGCCGGACCGCTGCCGGTACACCTTGCGCACCGGCCGGTTGAGGTGGATCTTGTCGGCGAAGCCCGCCGACAGGTTCTCGTAGATGCGCCGTGTGCCCCCGTCCCAGGTCTGCATCGGCGTGGCGGACTCGATGTCGAAGAACTCCAGGTACCGCGAGAACAGCGCCGCCGGCATGTCGAACACGTTCGTCGCCATGATGAAGTTGACGAACATGGGCTTGAGGATCTTGTAGCGGAAGTCCCCCGAGAAGCCGCCCAGGTTCAGCACCGTGCCCATGCTGATGTAGTTGAACGGGTTGAGGGCGTTCAGGAGCTTGGACTGGGAGCGGCTCAGCCAGCCGACACGGCGCAGGAACCGCAGCAGCCTCTGGAACCTGGCGATCTCGTCCTGCAGTTGCTCGCGGATCTCCGAGTCGAAGTCGTGGGCGTAGACGGCGCCCTGGTACTTGACGCTGTAGCTGAACCGCGTGTCCACCACGTCGATGCCGAAGCGCTCCATCAGCAGCACGATGTGCTCGTACACCGACGGGATGCAGGCGGTGACCGAGATGTCGAAGGGGATCGACGTGCCGTCGCCCTGGGGCATGTCGGCGGTGATGGCGTTCCCGCCGATGCGGTCGTGGGCCTCGAACAGCCGGAAATCGAACCTGTCGGTGCTGTGATGCAGCGCCCAGGCGGCCCCCAGCCCCGAGACACCCCCGCCGATGATGGCGATGTTCTGCGGCATGCCCTGCTCCCGCCGGTCGCTCACCCCGCCATCGCGGCGTCGTGCGGGCTGTAAGGATATGTCGCCGTCACCAACCCACGGGAGGAGCCCAGAGCGTGCCGTCGGAGACCATGGCAACGAGTCTCGTCGCGGGCGTGGACGGGGTGCGGGGCGGCTGGGTCATGGCCACCACGGCGGTCGCCGACGGGTCGGCTGTCGAGTTCTCCGCGTGGGGCGGGCTCGAGGCGCTGTGGGCCGAGGCCAGGGCACGGGATCTGCTCGTCGTGGGGTTCGACATGCCCGTCGGGCTGCCGGGGCCCGAGCGGCGCACCGCCGACGTCGCAGCACGCGAGCTTCTGCAGGCACGCCGCTCGTCGCTGTTCTGGACGCCGCCGCTCTGCACGCTCGACGCCGCCGACCACGCCGAGGCGAACCTGCGCGCACGCCGGCAGACCGATCGAGGCCTTTCCGCCCAGACCTTCGCCCTGATGCCCAAGATCCGCGAGCTGCGTACTGCGCTGGCGCCCGAGGACTTCGCCCCGGCGGCTCTGCCCCGGGCCGCCGAAGTCCATCCGGAGAGCAGCTTCGTGCGCCTGGCCGGGGCGCCCATGACGGCCTCGAAGCGGAAGCTCGCCGGCCTCCAGGAGAGGTCCGCGGTGCTGGCGGGCGTGTTCTGCAACATCTCCGAGGCGGCCCTGTTCACCCCGCTGCCCGGGCCTTGCGAACCGGCGCTCGACGACCTGCTGGACGCGGCGGCCGCCGCCTGGACCGCCCGCCGCATCATCGCCGGCGAGGCCGAATGCCTGAGCGCTGGCGAGCACGACGAGACCGGCTACCCGATGCACATCTGGGTCTAGCCGACTCGCCCAGCCGGCTGATCCGTCGACCGGGCCTGGCAACAGAATCAAGGAAATAGTATGTCATTGTTCTAAAAGCTGTGTAGAGTCTCTCCGGCTTCCCCCGACGCCGTGCCGGATCCGGGCAGTGGATCGCGGCCTGATCAAGGGAGAAGCCGTGCCGGTTCAGATCAATGCCAACGTGCCGGGAAGACGCGGCGCCACCAACGCGGAGCGGCAGCTGCGCGTGCAGCTCGGGCACCTGGTCGCCACCCGGGCTGTCGACAGGCAACTGATGGGCCACGCCGCAGGTCGGGCGTTCGTGATGTCCTGCCTGCGGCGCCATCAAAGTGGCGACTGGGGCGACCTCGGCAGCCATGATGCCGAGGCCAACGACCTGGCGCTGGTCACCGGCGCCAGAGTCCTGTCGAGCTACCTGATTCCCGGGCAGGTCCGCCAAGGCGCCGGAGCCGAGCCCGACTCCGGCCCCCGGCTGCGAGAGGTCATCGCCGACGAACGGCTCTGGATCATCACCGAGGCCGAGGACACGCAGGGCATCCGCTCGCAGACCACGGTGCTGTTCCCGTCGGACTACTGACCCGAGACGGCCGGATCCAAGTAGGTCCGGCCCGAGCTACCCCGTCGGGATCGGCATCGCCAGATCGTCCACCACGGTCACGTCCGGGTGGCCGGCGATCGTGGCCGGCGGCACCAGCAGCTTCCGGTCCCGCCCGCCGCCACCGATGATGACCTCCGGCCGTTGCATCACCCGGGCGTCCACCCACAGGGGCAGGTCGGTCGTGGACCCGAACACTGTCACGCCACCGATCTCCATGCCCGTCAGGTCCTTGGTCTGCTCCGCCGAGGCGAACGAGGCCCGCCGCACGCCCATGCGCTTGCGCACCACCCGGTTCACGTCCAGACGGGTCGAGGACAGCACCAGGCACATCACGTAGCTGGGAGGGTCGGACTTGCCGATCACCACGATGGCATTGGCCGAGTCCTCGGCCGCATAGCCGTAGGCCTCGCAGAACGCCTCCGTGTCGGCCAGGTCGGGGTCGCACGGCACGATCTCGTAGGCCAGCCCCAGGGCGTCGAGCTGCTTCAGAACCGCATCGGTCACGCCCCAACGCTAGGAGAGTCCCGAGCAGTCCGTGGCGTGTTCAGTTTTGCTTAATCAGATCGATGGCTATTAAGAGTTTGGCCCTAACTCTTAATAGCGAGCGCCATGCTCCCCGCTCGCGTGGCGCAGCTCTAGTGGCGCTTGACGCCTCCGTACTTCATGCGGGTGTCGCTCATGGCGGCGGCCCGGGGGTCGTCGTCGTTGATGTCGCCGTCCACCAGCTCGCCCACGAACAGCGTGTGGGTGCCGAGGTCCAGCGAGTGGCGCACTTCGCAGTCCAGCCAGGCGATCGCCTCGGTGAACACAGGGGCTCCGGTCGTAGCCTCGGTCACCGGCCGCCCGTTCAGAGTGCCGTCGGCGTAGGCGGCGGGCTTGGAGAACTTCACGAAGACCCTGGTCTGCTCGGCGTCCCAGAGGTTCACGGTGAACGACCCGCCGTCGGTGATCAGGCGGTGCGTCACCGCGGTGTTCTCCACCGCCACGCCGATCAGCACCGGCTCCATCGACAGCTGGCTGATCCAGCTCGCCGTCATGCCGTTGCGTTCGTCGCCCGCCCGGGACCCGATCAGCGCCAGCGCGTTCGGGATCTTCCAGGTCAGCCTGTTCACGAGTTCATCACTGAGAGCCATACCCCGACCCTAGGCGGGCGCGGGCACCGCTGTGCGACGTGCCTCGACTGCGCGGCTTCGACGCTCCACCGAGATCAGTTACGCGGCTCGTAGGCGTTCCAGCAGTCGACTCTGCCGTCGGGCCGGATACCGCAGGTGTGCTGCCAGCCGGAACTGAGGGAGACGAACGGGCCGGATATCGGATCCACTCGGGCGTCTCTCCAGACTCCCGGCTGTTCGATCGGGCTGAGCACCGGCGTCCAGGAGTAGTCCGGTTGGCCCCAAGCCCCCCGGCATGCGACCTCGCCCACGCGGCGGGTGTCGCACGCGTAACTCGCGTCCGGGGATCTCGGCTCCGGCTGCGGAGTCTCGTGCAGCGCCGGATTCTGGAGAGTCGTGTAGCGCGCTGTCTCGGTGTTGTCCGCGAAGGCCGGCACGACGGAACTCACAGGGAACGTGACCTCATCGTCGAGGTCGCCTTCGACGCCCCAGACTGGCCAGCATTCCACGTCGCCGTCGGTGCGGACGCCGCACGTGTGGAACGACCCGGCACTGAGGGCGACAAAGGTGCCCCCGGGAGGTTCTAAGGCCCCTGGCTCGTCCGGGGGCTCAATGTCGTTGTCGCGGATGTGCTCCAAGTCGATCTCGTTGCCCCAGCAGGCCACTTCTCCGCTGGAGCGCAGCCCACAGGTGTGCGCGTCGCCCGCGCTGAGCGCGGTGAAGGCCCCCTTCGGCGAAGCGGTCTGTCCCAGCGAGCCGTCTCCCCAGCACGACACCTCCCCGCCGGGTCGCAACCCACAGACGTGTCGTCCTCCGACGGCGAGGGCGGTGAACGTCCCTTCCGGTGGTGAGGATTGTCCGTCATCATCGATTCCCCAGCAGGCGACCTCGCCTCCGAGTCGCAACGCGCAGGCGGAAGTAGTCCCGACGCCGACCGATTCGAACAGTCCAGACGGAGGTTCAGTGCCGTACGTGCCCGGCCCATAGTCGCTTGCGACGCCCCACCAGTTGATTCCGGAGAACCTTCCCCAGCATCGGAGATCGCCTTCCACACGGATCCCGCAAGTAGCGAACCCGCCGGCGTCGACGGCAACGAACCTGCCAGGTGGAGGATCGGTGTGTCCGTGGACGCTCGTCCATGACCCATCGTCCCAGCAGATCACGGTTCCCGACTCCTGAATCCCGCAGGTGTGAGATCGCCCCGCGCTGACGGCCGTGAATTGTCCTCCGGGAGGAGGGGATGCGGCATGGAACGCGGGTGGGTAGACGTTTTGGCGGCGCCAACACGCAGCGGTGTCGCCGGGTCGGATGCCGCAGACGCCCCAGTCGCCGGCACTGAGGGAGACGAACTCGCCCGACGGCAGTGGAAGCGACCCCTCCCGGGGCCAGCAGGTCGCTTTTCCGGTGAGGAGGAGCCCGCAGGTGAAGTCGCCCGCGACGCTGACGGCGATGAACGGCCCGTCGCTGTCCGGATGGCCCCTGTAGGTCTCGTTGCCCCAACATTCGATGGCCCCATCGGGGCGGATCCCGCAGGTGTGCTCTGAACCCGCGGATACCGCGCTGAATTCGCCGCCCGGCGGCTGCGCCTGACCGCTGAATCGCGGTTCTTCGCCCGGCCCGACATAGGTGTGGGTGTTGCTCCCCCAACAGGCGATCGTGTCTCCGACCAGCAGACCGCAGCTGTGGAAGTTGCCGGCGCTGACAGAGGTGAAGGATCCCGCCGGCGGCGAGGACTGCCCGCTGCTGTCATCGCCCCAGCACTCGACCCCGCCATGGGGGCGAATCCCGCAACTGTGGAGGTTGCCGGCGCTGACGGCGACGAACGGCCCCCCGGGGGGCTCGCCGCGGGGGCTGCCCCAGCACGTCACGTCTCCCCCGACACGTATCCCGCAGGTGTGCGTCCAGCCGGCGTCGACCGCGACGAACTCCCCTTCCGGGGGTGAGGCCTGACCGTCCCAATCGTTGCCCCAGCACGCCAGGGTGAGGTCCATGCGGACTCCGCATCCATGCCCGGGCGCGAACAGGGGACCGCCGGACGAGTCCCAGTCGTAGCCATATCCCGTGCTTATGGCCAGATAACCGCTGTGCTGGCTGCTGCCGTCGGACACTGGCGGAACCGGCTCTCCGGTGACCTTCAGCACCACTGGAGACGAGTAGCGCCATCTGTCCACGGCCAGCGCGTCGGGTGACACGAACCGTGCCCGCGGCAGAACCTCTCGGCCGCTGGGTGTGCTCAGTGCCGTCTCGATGCGCCCATCCTCGAGGCGACGTGCCTGCACACGCACAGCCGACACCCCGGTACCCGCCGATCCCGCGGGGGAACTCGACCACCACGTACCCACCTGGGCGGCTTCGTGGTCGAACAGGCGCTCCTCCGGCAACCAATCCAGCGATGTTGCGTTGACGCGGATCCTCACCTCCAGACTCCCATCGGGACCGCCGCGGACGCCGATCTCCACGAATACGAGGTCTGCCACGTCATCGGCGTCAACCACCGCGGCTCCCTCCGGCCGCGGCCGCACCGAACCCGCGCCGGACTCCGCCACTTCTCGGAAGGAGAGTTCTTCTTCCTCTGGGGTCGCCGGTGGGGTCGCCGGTGGGGTCGCCGGTTGCTCGGGATCCCCCGGGGTGTCGCCTCCGGTGCAGGCGGTCATGGTGGTGATCACGACAAGTACCAGAGCAACGAGTCGTCGCATGGATTCGCCTCCCCGTGCCGACGCCGACCACTCCGGCGAGCCGCCGAGCCTGCGGACTTCCGCGCGTCGGCGGCTGTGCGCGACCGTAGCGGTCGACAGCAGGTGTGCTTCTATTGCTCCCTCAGACGAACCGACTCCCGTCTCGGTTCCCGCGCGCCGGAGATTTCGCACCTTCGACCGGTGCGACGGCTGCGCCCGATCCGGAGGGTCATCCCGGTGGCGAGCCCGAGTCGTCCGGGTCGTTGCTGATGTGGGCGCGGACCATCGCGACGACCGCCTCGGCGTAGTCGGCCATCTTCTTGGGGCCGACGCCGGACACCGCGGCCAGGTCGAAATCCGTCGTGGGCTTCCGGCGGGCGATGCTCTTGAGGGTTCGATCGTCGAACACGACGTAGGCGGGAACCTTGCGGTGTCGGGACTCCTCGAGCCGCCAGCCGCGGAGCGTCTCGAACAGCGCCTCGTCATAGGGCCCGTCGTCCGCCGGGGTCCGGGACTTGGCGCCCTGGGGGCGTTTGGGGCCTCTGATCGCCTCGAGCAGCGTTGTGCGCTCGGGGCGGGGCTCCGGCGTCCGCGGCTTCGGGGGACGACCCTCCAGTTCGTCCAGGAAGCGGGAGGGCCGGCTCTCGTCGGCCAGCACGACGACCTGGCTGCGCGCCCGGGTGACCGCCACGTGCAGCACCCGGCGCTCCTCCTCGATGTCGACGGCCAACTGGTGTGGCATCAGCGTCTCGTCGGCGGCGAAGACCAGCACTCGGTCCCATTCCAGGCCCTTGACGCGGTGGATGCTGGTGAGGAGGACGCCGTCGCCCACCTCGGAGGTGCTCCGCAACAGGCCGGTGAGTTGCCGGTGGAACTCCGCGGGGCCGCTGTAGACGGCGGCGACCCGGCGCAGCGCCAGCAGGTCGTCGGCGTGGGTCGCTCGGTCGGGCCGGGTGCGTCCCGAGTCCAGCGATCCGGCGGCCCGTCCCAGCCCGACCTGCTGCATCAGGAACTCCACGAGCCGGCGCGAGTCACAGCCGCCGGCGACGAGGCGGGACCCGGCCTCGATGTCGGCCACGAAGCCGTTCCAGGACTCCTGCTGCCGCTCGTTGAGGCGGGCGCCGAGGGCCGCGAGCCCCTCCAGGGACAGGTCCCAGGCGCCTTCCAGGAGTTCCCGTGACACCTGGTTGATCTTGCGGCCGGGCCGCCGGGCCGCCTCGGTGAGGTCGCGGGGATCCATCGAGTCGGGCCGCAGCGCCAGGCGCATCCACGCCAGCGCGGCCCGCACCAGGCTGCGGTGCAGCAACGAGGTCTCGAGCAGGCAACGCGTGCCCACGCCGGCCTCGTCGAGCGCCGCCAGCGCCGGCAGCAGCATCGAGTTGACCCGCCCCAGCACGACGATGCCCCCGTCGGGCACACCCTCGTCCCGCCAGCCGGTCACGATCCCGGCGGCCGTCGCCGCCATCGCCTCGTCGGGAATCCGCATGACCCTGAAGGCGCCGGGCGCATCGGCGGCGGCCGGTTCGGCGTGCTCCGTCGCGGCGGCGCGCACCGTCTTGGGCAGGCGGCGCCGGTTGTTCACCAGCAGGTGTCCGACCGCCTTCACCACCCCCGGCGGGCAGCGGTAGGAGACCTCCAGGGCGGCCTCGCCGGCACCGGGGAACAGGTGCTCGTACTCCAGCAGGAACCGGGGATCGGCTCCGGCGTAGCCGTAGATCGTCTGGTCGTCGTCGCCCACGCCGAAGACGTTCAGCCCCGGCGAGGCCAGCAGCCGCAGCAGCAGGAGGTACGCCGGCGTCAGGTCCTGGAACTCGTCCACCAGCAGGTGTCGGCAGCGCTGCTGCCAGCGGGCCCGCAGCTCGGGGTCGGCCAGCAGCAGCCGGATGGCCTCGTAGACCTGCTCGTCGAAGTCGCACTCGTCCCGCTCGGCCAACCCGGCCCGGTAGGCCTCGAAGATGCCGGCGAAGCCGGGCACGTCGTTGCGCTCGGTCTCCACGTTCTCGGGGTGCCGCAGGGCGATGCGCACATCGGCCAGCGCCTCGATGTACGGGCCGAAGACGTCCTTGCCGGCCCGCCGGGTGTGCGGCAGGAGCCGCTGGAGGCGCCCCCGCACCTCCCGCTCGCCCAGCAGCGTCACGTCGGGCCGCACATCCCGCACGATCCGCCAACCCAGCGAGTGGATCGTGCGGATCTGCAGGTCGGGGCGCTGCAGGCGGCTGCGCATCTCCTCCGCGGCCCGGTTGTTGTAAGCCACCGCGGTGACCAGCGACGGCTCGACGCCGCGGTCGTCCACCAGATGCAGCAGCCGGGCGTTCAGCGTTCGGGTCTTGCCCGATCCCGCCGGAGCCACCACCCGCACCGGCCCGGCCGGATGCTCGACGGCGGCCCGCTGGTCGGGAGCCAGCAGGGTGCCGTCGCCGGTCGCCCCCGACGGGCGAGGCTGAAGCCGCAGGCGTCCCAGCTCGATCGATTCGGCGTGCACGACCGGCCTGTCCAGCAGGTCGGCCGGATCCACCGGCCGGCGAGGCCCGCCGTCCACCCACGCCTCGCTGCCGTCGCCCAGCACCACGTCGGCCCGCCTGCCGATGCTTGCGCCCATGCGAGCCGCCTTGCTGGCCCACCACCAGACCGGCTCGCCGTTACGGGCGTCGTAGTTGTTGCGCCACAGCAGGAACTGCAGCCGCTCGCGCAGCAGCGTGAACTCGGCGCCCAGCAGGTGCACGGCGCGCTCGACGACCTCCGGCTGCCGCAGCTGCGCCAACTGCTCCGCCGGGAGATCCAGCTCCACGAGCACCCGCCGGCGGCCGCCCCACGCCAGGTGCAGTTGCTCGACAATGTCGGCCAGCCGCCCGTCGCCGCCGGCCGGCTCGTCGGCCAGGAGCGATCCGTCGACCCGCACCCGCTCCCAGTTCTGTGCTGCGGCCAGATCGCCCACGAGATGCGTGCCCGCAGCGATCACCAATCCGCGGCCCAGCGCGTCGGGTCCCGGGAACGTCATCGGGCGAGCAGGGTATTGCCGATGGGAGCAGCCGCGCCCGGAGCGTGGCACCTGGATTCCGGCCTGCGCCGGAATGACCTTGGGTCGGGCTCCGGGTGTCGCACGGCAGTCCCGCGGGAAGCAACGGCGGGGTTCGCGGCCACCCCTGGGGGACGGCCGAGCGGCCCGCTCAGATGTCCAGGGTGGCGGGGTCCACCAGGCTGCTGTGGCGGCCGATGTAGTCGCGGCGCTGCGCCACGTCGGAGCCCATCAGCACGTCGAGGAGCTTGCGGGCCTCGGCGGCGTCGGCCACGGTGATGCGCCGCAGCGTGCGGGTGGCCGGGTCGAGGGCGCAGTGCGCCAACTCGTCGGTGTTCATCTCGCCGAGCCCCTTGAAGCGCTGCCAGCGGATCGCCTCGGTGCCGCCGCGGCGCCCCTTCGCCAGCCGGGCGCCGATGACGTCGCGCTCGGCGTCGCTGAAGGCTCGGTGGGTCTCCTTGCCGACCCGGGTGGTGTACAGCGGCGGCTGCGCGGCGTACACCCTGCCCTCGGTCAGCAGCGGCCGCATGTAGGCGTGGATCAGCGTCAGCAGCAGGCAGCGGATGTGGCTGCCGTCCACATCGGCGTCGCACAGGATCACGATGCGGCCGTAGCGGGCCGCTCCCGAGTCGAAGTCGGCCCCCACCCCGGCGCCCACCGAGCGGAACAGCGCCTGCGCCTCGGCGTTCTCCAGCACCTGGCGCAGCGAGGCCTTGGCGGCGTTCACCAGCTTGCCCCTCAACGGCAGGATGGCCACGTTGTGGGCGTTGCGCCCCGCCTTGGCCGGCCCGGCCGCCGACTCGCCCTCCACGATGACCAGCTCGCTGTCGGGCCCGTGCACCCGGCAGTCGGCCAGCTTGTCGGGCAGCCCCGTCGAGCCCAGCGCCGAGGCCTTGCGGCGGTCGGCCTGCAGTTGCCTGGAGGCCGCCTTCGCCTCCACGGCGTCGCTGATCTTGGCCCGCAGGGCGGTGACGTTGCTGCGCGGTCCCTCGCTTCCGAACCACTCTGTCAGCGCCGACTTGACAGCCTCGTAGACGATGGACTGCACCGCCGGGGTGCCCAACTCCTGCTTGGTCTGGCCCCGGAACTGCGGCTCGGGCAGCACCACCTGCAGGGCGGCCACCAGCCCCTCCTGCACCTCCTCGCGGCCGGCGCGCTCGCCGGATCGGGCCAGCTTCTTCGAGCCGTCCAGCAGCACGTCGTTCACCGCCCGGGTGAGCGCCCGCTCGAAGCCGGCCAGGTGCGTGCCGCCGGAGGGCGTGGGGATCGTGTTCACGAAGCTGGCCACATTGCTGCGGTAGCCGTCGGTCCACTGCAGCGCGGCGGACACCGAGCACTCCCGCTCGACGGTGGTGAGCACGCCGTCCACGGGCACCTTCTCCTCGAATCGGCCGCCGCCCGACACGTCGATGATGCGGGTGACCGCGGCGCCGGCCCCCCCGGCCAACTCGGCGACCAGCCCTCCCAGACCCCGCTCGGAGCGGAAGTCGAAGGGCTCCCCGCCGGCACCCCGGCGCCGGTCGCTGACCGTCGCCCGCAGGCCCGGCACCAGATGGCACATGAGGCGCACCCGCTCGCAGGTGGCGGCGTAGTCGAAGGCGGCCGCCTCGTCGAAGAGCTCCCAGTCGGGCCAGAAGCGCACCTGGGTGAAGGTGCGCCGCGTCGGCTTCAGCCGCTGCAGGTCGTGGGTCGGCGTGAACCCGTCGCCGTCGCGCCGGCCGGCCAGCCGCTCGCTGAAGTCCAACCGCCAGACGTGGCCGTCCCGCCCCACCTCCACGCGCATGCGCTCCGACAGGGCGTTGACCACCGAGGCTCCCACCCCGTGCAGCCCGCCGCTGGCGCCGTAGGCGGATCCGTTGGTGCCGCTGCCGAACTTGCCGCCCGCGTGCAACTCCGAGAACACCACCTCCACCGCCGAGACGTCCCTGCCGGGCGGGCACCCCACGGGGATGCCGCGGCCGTCGTCGCGCACGGTGACCGAGCCGTCGCCGCCGAAGGTCACGTCGATGCGGCGGGCGTGGCCGGCGGCCGCCTCGTCGACGCCGTTGTCGATCAGCTCCCACACCAGGTGCATGAGCCCGTCGCTGCCGGTGCCCCCGATGTACATGCCGGGCCGCTTGCGGACCGCCTCCAGGCCCTCCAAGGTCTGGATGGAGTCGGCCTCGTAGTGCCCGGCGTCCGGCTCGGGGGGCGGGGACTCGCCTGTGGCGGTCGGCGAGCCGTTGCCGCCGGACTTCGCCTCGCGGGCCACCGTCGGGGCAGCCTCGCGCACCTGGGCGGTCTCGGCGCCGGAGGCACTCACAGGATCGAACAGGCGAGGGACGTCGGTGCTCGCGGCCATTCTCACCACCGCCTCTGGCCCGCGGCCAGCATCGGCTTGGGGCCCGAGCGGGCGACCAGCCCGCGCCGCGTGGGCGGCAGCGGGAACGGCACCGGCTCGCCGTCGGGGGCGTTGGGCCGCTCGCCGGTGAGCACGAAGACGTCCACGAGCGGGCCCACGTAGGCGTCCCGCAGCGTCTCGCCGTCGCGCAGCGAGCAGATGCGCACGCCCATGCCGCCCCGGCCGGCGGGGGTGAAGTCTCCGGCGGGCGTGGCCTTGGCAGCTCCGGTGGTCGTCACCACGATCACGTAGGACTCGCCGAACAGCGCCCCCGCGCCCAGCAGCGAGGCGCCGGGCCGCAGCCTCAGCCCGCCGGCTCCGCCCGCGGCGGCGCGCCGCCGCGGCAGCCCTTCGGAGGCGGTGCGCAGCAGCGAGCCGTCGGTGGAGATCAGCACGATGTCGGCCCCCGGCGGGCAGCCGAACGCCGCGACGACCGAGTCGCCGTCGTCGAGCCGGAGGACGGCCCGGGCGGCGGGGACCGAGGCGCCGACGGCCAGCTCCTCGACGGCCAGCCGCTTGGCGCCACCGCGCCGGGTCACCAGCACGATGTCCCCCGTGCCGTCGTCGCCGGCCGCCGCGGCGCCTCCGCCGCCACGCGCCGGCGCCGGCACGAGGCCGCGGATCTGCTCGTCGCCGGCCAAGTCGAACACCTCGCCGCCGGGCCCGCCACGGCTGCGCCCGGCCACCTCGGGAACGCCACCGACGGCCAGGGGCACGGCGCGCCCCTCGCTGGTCAAGGCCCACACGATGCTCCCGGCGTCCACCAGCGCCGAGGCGCGCACCAGGTCGTGGCGGCCCAGGGTGCGCCGCCGCGAGGCGCTCACGGACGACCGGCCCACCAGCCCGGTGCTCGACAGCGTCACCAGCCACGCCTCCCCGGCGGCGCCGGAACCCGAGCCGGCCGAGCCGGCGGTGCCCGGCGCGGCCGCGGTGGCGGCGTCCGCCTCGACGGCGGGGATGATCCGGCTGCGGCGCGGCCGCCCGTAGCGCTCGGCCAGCTCGCCCAACTCCGCCACGACGAGCTCCCGCCGCTTCGCCTCCGACCCCAGCAGTTCCCGGTACCCGGCCAGGGCGGCCACCAGCCGGTCGCCCTCGTCGATGATGCGATCACGCTCGAGGGCGGCGAGGCGCCGCAGCCGCATGGCCAGGACCGCCTCGGCCTGCGGTTCGCTGAGGGACAGTTCCTCGCACAGCGCCTCCCGGGCCGCCTCGGCGGTGGCGCTGCCGCGGATGATGGCCACCACCCGCTCGATGTTGTCCAGGGCGATCATCAGGCCCTCGAGGATGTGCAGCCGCTCCTCGGCGGCGGCCGCCCGGAAGCGCGTGCGGCGCACCACCACCTCGAGGCGGTGGTCGATGTAGTGCCTCAGCAGGTCCTTCAGCGAGCAGGTCACCGGCACGCCGCCGGCCAGCACCACGTTGTTCAGCGCGAACGTCTCCTCCAGGGGCGCCAGGCGCCACAGCTTCGCCAGCACGGCGGCGGCGTCGGTGCCGGGCCGGCAATCAACCTGGATGCACAGCCCGGTGTGGCGGTCCGACAGGTTCTTGACGTCCTCGACCCCTTCGAGCCGGCCGGCGCCGACGACCTCCTTGATCCGCCCCACGACCTTCTCGGGCCCCACCAGCCACGGCAGCTCAAGGATGCGGATGGCCTCCCGCCGGGGGCCCACCTGGACGATCTCGGCCCGTGCCCGGACCCGGATGGTGCCTCGCCCCCGGGCGTAGGTCTCGGCCAGCCCGTCGTCCAGTACCACCCCGCCGGAGGGGAAGTCCGGCCCGCTGAGCACCGCCAGCAGGTCCTCGACGGACACGCCGGGGTCGGCCATCTGCAGGCGCACCGCCTCGTACACCTCGCGCAGATTGTGCGGGGCCATGTTGGTGGCCATGCCCACGGCGATCCCGCTGGTGCCGTTCACCAGCAGGTTCGGCAGCCGCCCCGGCAGGCAGACCGGCTCGGAGGCCTCGCCGTCGTAGCTGGTGCGGAAGTCCACCGTGTCCTCGTCCAACTCGTCGAGCATCTCCATGGCCGCCGCCGCCAGCCGGCACTCGGTGTAGCGGGCGGCCGCCGGGGGGTCGTCGAGGGTGCCGAAGTTGCCCTGGGGATCCACCAGCGGCACGCCCCGGCTGAAGTCCTGGCCCATGCGGACGAGGGCGTCGTAGATGGCGGCGTCGCCGTGGGGGTGATAGTTGCCCATGGTGTCGCCGACCACCCGGGCGCACTTGCGGTGCGGCGAGTCGGGCCGCAGCCCCATGCGCAGCATCGAGTAGAGGATCCGGCGCTGCACCGGCTTCAGGCCGTCGCGCACGTCGGGAATCGCCCGGGAGGTGATCACCGACAGCGAGTAGGCCAGGAACGACTCCGACACCTCCTCGACGATGGGCGTGTCGATGATGTCGCCGGCGAACGGCGCGCCGGCCGCCGGCCGCAGGGTCTGTCGCGGGCTCATGGCTGGGTTCTCACTTCAGCGGTCTCGTGCCGGCGCGGGACCGGCGGTCCGTGGAGCCGGCTCGGCCCGAACTGCGGCCCGGTTCCGCATCCATGCCCATTTCAGCACCCGTGCCGACCTGGGCGGGTGATGCTCGGAGTCGCTCGACGGCGAACGTCGATTCAAACCGGCCGCGACGAATCTGATACATTGTCGATCGCAACAGGAAGTACAAGAATATAATACGCAGTATACGAACAGTTATTTCGTGTGCTGTAAAATGAAGAGACGTTCGATGAACAATGGCCAAGCGGCCAGCGGTCTCCTGGGGGATCCGGCGGCGATCGAGTGGGATGCTCCGAGCGGCGAGTGCGCCGCAATCGCTGAAGCGTGGGCCGACGTCCGCGACCTGTGCCTGGACGAGAACCCCGACGGGCTGACGGCGGTGGAGGCCAGGCTGGCCCGCGAGTGGGCGCTGGACGTCGCCCTCGCCGAGCGGCTCGTGGACGTGGACCGGGGCCTCGCCTTCCGCCTGGCGGCCAACGGCTTCGACGCCGCCGGAAGGGACGCTGCGGGCGCCGACATGGAGCAGTGGGAGGTGGAGATCCTGTCGCTGCTGCGCGACGTGGTGCTGTGGCTGCTGGATCGTCTGGATGATGAGGAGGACGCCCGCCCGCCGCTGGATCCGGAACTGCTCGAGGAGTTGCACCGGCGCCTGCGCGAGCTGGAGCGGCTCCACGCCGGCGACGAGCCGCCCGCCGCCGAGGACGGCTTCTCGGCCGAGAAGCTGCAGCAGATCATCGATGCCATCCCGCCGCCGGGCCACGAGCCGGCGCCGGAGCTCGTGGCGGCCTGGTTGCTGCACGGCCTCGGGCGGCTGAGGCCCTTCGGCAGCCTGAGCGACCGGGTGGCCCGGGCGGCCGCCTCCTACAGCCTCATGGCGGCCGATCTCTTCCCGCTGACGGTGCGGCGGGAGGACCGCAACGCCTACTCCGACGCCTGCGCGGTGGCCCACGCCGACGGGTTGGCGGCGCTGCGCGAGGTGGTGGCCACCTCCCAGCGCCGCAGCTTCCTGCAGGGCGTCAGCACGCTGGGCCGGGTGCCCAGCGAGCCCGACGACCTCACGGGCGTGATCTCGGTCATCTCCGACCAGTTCCGGTCGAGTGGGTCGCGACTGCGGCGCAACTTCGCCGACGCCATGAACGTGGCCACCGAGGTCTTCTGGCACGCCAAGGCGCGGATCGCGGGCATCGAGGCCGACCTCGTCGAGGCCATCGACGACGGCAGCGGCGAGCGCCGGGCCTTCGCCGACTACTCGCCCCCCGACCATCCCGAGCGCCGCAACTGGCACCGCAAGCAGGTGATCGACGGCGTGCGGCGCCAGGGCTACTTCGCCAACCTGCGCAACTTCAGCGCCTGGAACCGCATCGGCCTGGACACCCCCAACGGCCGCTCGGAGATCCTGCTGTCGTTCCATGCGGTGGGCCAGTCGTTCCGGGGCGTGGTGGCCGGGGTGTTGATCTTCTACCGCAAGCGGGGCGGGGAGATCTACGACCACCAGGTGGTGTCCCGCGAGCCGTTCCAGGTGAACTTCCGCGACACCGTGGCCGGGGCCCGCAGGCGCTTCGACGCCTGGCTGGAGCCCTCCATGCGCGCCGCCCTGGAGGTCTGGCGCCGCGGCGAGTGAACCGCCGCCCTCACGGGGCACCGCGCCGCTGCGGACCGGCGGAGGCACCGGCCGTCCGCGGGCCCGAGCGCGGGTTGCCGCACAGCACACGGGGCCGGTTCCTCAGCCGAGGCCCAGCGGGGACTCGGCGTGCAGCAGCGCCACGGTGGCCGCCCCGCCGGCGAGGAAGGGACCGAAGGGCAGAGTCGCCCCGAGGCCCCGTCGCCGCCCCAGCAGGACCAGCGCCGCGGCGCCGGTGCCGAGAGCGCCCACCAGCGCGGCGGTCGCCATGGCGGCGGGACCGAGCCAACCCAGGAACAGCCCCAGCAGGCCGCTGAGCCGCACGTCGCCGTAGCCCAGGCCCTTGGGGTTGAGGGCGTGCAGCGCCGCGAACGCCGCGTAGGCGCCGGCGGCCGTCGCCGCCGCGACTCCTAGCCGCAGAGGGGTGCCGCTGCGCCACGCCGCGCCGGCCAGGGTCGCGGCCCCCACGGCGGTGGCGGGGTTGACGATGGCGGTGGGGATGCGCCGGGTGCGCAGGTCGTGCCACGAGAGGGTTGCCAGTGCCGCCAGCCAGGCGATGAAGAGCAGCCGCTCGATGTCGGCGAACCGGGCGGCAGTGCCGCCGGCGAGAGCGGCCGCCGCTGCGGCGAGTCGATGCCTGGCCATGCCTCGGTATAGGCCCGGCGAGAGTTGATTCCAACATCTTGAAATAATTTCTTGTGATTTCAGATTTCTCCGATTAGTCTGCAGTCCGCTCGAACCGCAGCGAATCCGCAGAGGCGGCTGACGGTCGGGCAGTTGGAGGCCCCGCCTTCCCGTTTTCCTCCGGCGGCGGTCGAGCCGATCTTCCGGCGGCACAGCGCAGCGCGGTGCCGTGCGGACCTCTTGCAGTCCTCTGGGCAGCCCGAGCGGTCGTGCGCGCAGAGGAGGTCGCGACGGTGTCGTCAAGCAACCCGCCACGAGCAGGCTCGTCACTCGCCGGTCCAGGTCTGTCGGCCTCCCGCGGCCCGGTTGGCCCCGCGGCCCCGGACGCGCCGGCGGCGTCGAGCGCTCCGCAGCCGGCCGGGGCGCCCGGCGACGGGCGGATCGCCGGGTCCGGCGACCCTCTGCGAAGCCCGGCGGAGGGATCCCCGAGCGCGCCGGGGCGCGCCGTGCGGCGGCGGGTCCCCGAGTTGGCGGTCGGGGTGGTTCTCATCGGACTCGGGGCGATCGGCGCGCTGACGCTGGCCGGCCGGCAGCCACCGCGCGCCGCGGTGCTGGTGTGGGCGAACGACATGAGCAGGGGGCAGGTGGTGGCGCCGGAGGACCTCACGGTGGCGAGCATCGAGAGCGACACTCCCGTCGACGTGGTGGACGTGGCCGCCGCCGACGACGTGGTGGGACGGACGGTGGCGTTCGGCACCAACGCGGGCGGCTTCGTGAGCGGCTCGCTGCTGGAGTCAGGGTCCGCCATCCCTCCCGACTACGCGGTGGTGGGTCTGCGCCTCGGAGCCGGACGGTACCCGGTGAGCACGCTCGCGGTCGGCGACGTCGTGGACCTCCTGACCAGCGAGCCGCTGGTCGGCTGGGACGACCCGGTCGTGGTGTCCGGCGTGGAGGTCTTCGACATGCTGTGGCTCGGCAGCGGGGAAGGCAGCGACGCGCTCGTATCCCTGCTGGTGCCGAGAGCCGCGGCACCGCGGGTTGTTGCGGCCACGGCGGCCGGTCCTCGCCTCGCCGAGGTGGCCTCGTGAGCCTCGTGTTGTTCGGATCCCTCAAGGACGCGCCGGGGGTGACGACACTGGCCAGTTGCGTCGCCTACCAGTGGCCGCGCCACCGCCGGGTCGCCCTCATCGAGGCCGATACCGACGGCGGCACCGTGGCCGCGCGCTTCGGACTGCATCCGGAGCACCCCAGCCTCGTGAGCTTCGCCGCGGTGTCGCGTCACGGTGTGAGCGAGGCCGAATTCTGGTCGGCTTGCCAGCGCCTGCCGGGCGGTCCGCCGGTGCTGGTGGCGCCGGGCGGCGCGGCCACCCGCGGCGCTCTCGAGAAGGTCGACTTCGGGGAACTGGATCGGAGCCTGCGTGACACCGACCTCCTGGTCGACGCCGGCCGCCTGCGCGGATCCGAGACGCCGCCGCGGCTCTACGAGCCGGCGGACTTCGTCGTGGTGATGGTGCGGCCGCGTTTCGAGAGCCTCGCCGTGCTGCTCGAGCGAGCCGGGGATCTGTCGGCCGAGCGGCCGCTGCTGGCGGTGGTGGTCGGGGATGGCTCCTATCCGCTCGGCGAGATCGATGCCGCTTTGCGCCAGACCACCGGCGACCGCGCCCGGGTGCTGGCCGCGGTGGCCGGCGATTCCCGTGGCGCCGCGGCGCTGGCCCGCGACGGGGGGCGCGAGCGGGCGCTGCGGCGGTCGCCGCTGGCGCGCACGGTCCGACCGGTCACCGATCTGCTGGTCCATCTCTGCTCGGCCGGCACGCCGGTGCCGTCGCGCCCCGCGGTCACGTGAGCGCCCTCCCCCGACCGGCCGGCGAGCATCCCGGGTCACCCCCGGCGGACCCGGCGCGCCCCACACCTGAGGCGATTCCCGCAACTCCCCGCCGGAGCCGGGAGGGTGACGGCGACCAGAGTCCGCCGGAGGACCTGCTCGAGGGGCTCCTGGAGCACCTGCGCGGCGAACTGGCGGTCTGGATCGAGCAGGAGAACCGAGCCGGGCGGCGTCCGGGCGACGCCGAGCGCCGGGAGCGGGCCCGGGCGGTCATCGCCGACTGGATGTTGAGCCTCGCCCAGCACCGCCTGGTGATCGGGGCGCCCATGCTCGACGCCGCAGCCGAGGAGCGCCTGGCGGGCGCGGCTCTGGCCTACGCCTTCGGCACCGGGCCGTGGGAGAGATTCCTGAACGATCCCGACCTCACCGACATCCACATCAACGGCTGCGACGACGTCTGGCTGGTCGACCGCCGCGGCAACAAGCGCCGGGGCGAGCCGGTGGCCGCCAGCAACGACGAGCTCATCGAGCAGATCCGCTGGGTCGGTGCCACGCTGGACCGCAGCGGCCGCCGCTTCGACGTGTCCTCACCGGTGCTGAACATGCGCCTGCCCAACGGCGGCCGGCTGCACGCGGTCATGGCGGTGTCGCTGGAGCCGATGGTGACCATCCGCCTGCACGACCCCGACCTGGCGCGGCTGTCGGAGTTGCGGGGGTCGGGCATGTTCGACCGCGCCATCGAGTCGTTCTTCGGCGCCGCAGTGCGCGCCGGGTTCAACATCGTGGTGTGCGGGGGCATGGGGGCCGGCAAGACGACCCTCGTGCGGAGCCTGCTGAACGAGGTGCCGCCGCAAGAGCGGATCATCACCGTCGAGGACGAACTGGAACTGGGCCTGCACCACTATGCCGACCTGCATCCCGACATCGGCGTCCTCGAGGCCCGCGCCCCCAACGTGGAGGGCGCAGGGGCGTTCCCGCTGGAGGCGTTGCTGCGCGAGTGCCTGCGCATGCACGCCGACCGCATCGTCGTGGGCGAGGTGCGCGGCCCGGAGGTGCTGGGGATGCTGCTGGCCATGACCTCGGGCCAGGACGGCTCGCTGTGCACCATCCACGCCAACAGCACCGCCGAGGCATTCGAGCGCCTCACCATGTACGCCTCTCTCACGCCTCAGCAGTTCTCCCGGGCGTTCACTTACCGGCTCGTCGGATCGGCGGTGGACTTCGTCGTTCACGTCGAGGCGATCGGCGGGACGAGGCGGATCACGAGCATCCGCGAGGTGGTCGGCTCGACGGACACCCACGTGCTCTCCAATGAGGTCTGGCGCCCGTCTCCGGGCGGTTGGGCGGTGCCGTCGGGTGAGCCGTTGAGGGCAGAGCCGACGCTCCGCAGGCTTACCGAGGCGGGGTTCGACCCTGCGCTCATGAGCCGGCCCGAGGGCTGGTGGGACCGGTGAGTCAGCTTGTGACGGTGGTCTGCGGGATGCTCACCGGCCTGGGCACCTGGGTGCTGGCCGCCGGACTGCGCGGGCGGGTGATGGTGCCGCGGGGCCGGCACACCACCAGAGGCATCGCCGCAGGCGCCGCGACCTCTCTGGCGAGACTTCGCCGTGGCTCGATCGCCGTGGTGGCGGGCGTGGCGATCTTCGCCCTCACGGGATGGCTCAGCGCCGGAGCACTCGTGGCCGCCGGGATCGTGCTGTTCGCCGGGCGGTTCTCCAAGGGTGAGGGTCTGCGGTCCGTCAGCGAGCGTGGCGACGCCATCGCCGGCTGGATCGAGATGCTCTACGCCATCCTGGCCGCCGGCGGGGGCATCGAGCGGGCGATCGCCGGCTCGGCCGCGGCGGCACCGGCCTCGATTCGCCGGGAGGTGCAGGAACTGGCCGCTCGCCTGGAGGTCCGCCCGCTGCCCGAGGCCCTGCTGGCGTTCGCGGCCAACGTGGCCCACCCCGCTGTCGACAAGGTCGCCGCGTCCCTGATCCTGGCGTCGGTCCAGGGAGCGCAGGACCTGGTCTCGTTGCTCCGGTCCCAGGCACAGGTCGTCCGTGCCGAGAGCCGCCTGGTGATCGAAGCCGACGCCGCCCGGGCGCGCTACCGCACCTCCGCCCGGCTCATCGTGGGGACGACCGCGGTGATGGCGGGCGGGCTGTACCTGGTGGACCGCGGCTACCTGGCGCCCTATGACGGCTTCGGGGGCCAGGTCGTGCTGACGGGCATCGGCTGCGTTTTCCTGGGCGGGTTCTGGTTGCTGGCACGGCTCGGCCGCGTGCGGTCCCCCGAGCGCTACTTCGACCCCGCTGCCGCCGGGATGGCCCGGCTGGTGCGATGACGGCGCTGGTCGGGGCGCTCGTGGGTGCCGGTGTCTGGCTCGTGGGCCGGGGTCTGCTGCGGCGGCGAGTGCCGTTGCTGCGGGCGCTCAGCGACTTCCACCGGCAGGGCCCGCGCAACGGCCATGGCGGCGGCGAGCAGTTCCCGGGCTGGCGCAACCGGGCCGAACGGCGTGCTCTCCAGATCATCGAGTCGTTCGGATTCGATCTCGGCACTCTCGGGGCGGACTTGCGGATCGTCGGTCGCAGCCCGGCCCAGCACGCCTTCGCCAAGCTGGCAGGCGCCCTGCTGGCCGCGGCTGCGCTCGCCGCCGCGACCTACGCGGCGCGGCTGGCCGGCTTGGCGCCGCCGTCGTGGAGCGTGGCGGTGCTGGCCGCTCTCGGATTCCTGGGCGGCTACGTGGGTGCCGACGGGGCACTGCGCAAGAAGGCGACCGAGCGACGGGAGCAGTTCCTGCGGGCACTCAGTGCCTACATGGACCTGGTCAAGATCCTCGTAGCGGGCGGAAGCCACAGCGACGGGGCGCTGTACCAGGCCGCTGCGGTCGGCAGCGGCTGGGCCTTCGACGAATTGAAGGCGGCCATGGACTGGAGCCGGGTCAACGGCAAGTCTCCGTCGGCGGGATTCGAGCGCCTGGCGGCCGAGATCGGCGTGCCGGATGTGGAGGAGTTGGCTGCCACGATCCGCCTGACCGCCGAGCAGGGCGCCAGTCCCGCCGAGGCTCTGGCCTGCAAGGCGGAGATGCTCAGCACGCTCGAGTTGGCCAATGCCCGCATGAGGGCCGACTCCACGACCGAGCGCATGTCGATCCCCACCGTCGTCGTGGCGATCGCATTCGTGATGTTCGTCGGGTACCCGGCGCTGAGCTCGCTACTGGAGATGTTGTGAGCGGCGCCGACCCGCCCAGCCCTCTCCGGCGGCTCCGGGCACGCCGCGAAACCGCCGGCGATCAACAGCCCGCGGGCACCGATCCGGCAGCCGTAGCGACTGCAATGCCGCAACAGCCGGCAACGACGACCAACAGCAAGGAGTGAGCAATGCAGGAACTTTCGATCCGCAGCTGGATCTGGTTGACGGCGACGGCCGCCGACATCCGCCGGAAGCTACGCGGCGACGAGCGGGGTCTCACCACGACGGAGTGGGCGCTGCTCGTGGCCGGCGTGGCCGCGCTGGCGATCGTCGTGGTGAGCGTGGTGCGGAACCTGACCTCTGAGACGGCGAACAAGATCTCGACGGACGTGAACGTGGGCACCGACCGCGAGGGCTTCCTCAGCGACGGCAGCGACGACTGAGGGCGCCGTTCAGTGAGGACACCGTGCCGCGCGATGCGTTCGCTCCGGGAGCGGCCGGTGATGCCCGCGCGGGTGCGGGGCACCGAGTCCGGTGCCGTGACGACCGAGTTCACGCTGCTCTACGGGGCGCTGCTGGCGCTCGTGATGAGCGTGATCCACTTCGGCCTGGTGTTCAACGCCGCGCTGGCGGTGACCGACGCCGCCGACGTCGTGCTCGAGACGGCGCAGCTGGCGGGCGGGCCGGACTTCTCGCCGCTGGATCTGGCCAGGGCCGTCGTGGGCGACGATCGCCTCGTGCGGGAGCTGTCCGTGGAGGTGGTCGGCGCGGCGGGCGACATGGTGGTCACCGTCTCGGCGACCGCTCCCCGGATCCTGCCGGGACTGCCGAGCGCGGTGAGTCATCGAGTGCGGGGGCCGGTGGAGCGGTTCATTCCCGAGGGTCGCCGGTGAGAGCGCGGGGGAGGTCGGCGGATGGCGCCGAGGATCGGCGGGGCGTGCTGTCGCTGGAGTTCGTGCTGGTCGTCGTCGGGGTGCTCGGTGCGTTGATGCTCCTGGCGGCGGCGTGGCGCCTCGGTCAGACACGCGGCGAGATGCGCGACGTGGCCGCGGAGGCCGCTCGGGCGGCCTCGCTGCGGCAGCATCCCCCTGCAGCAGCGGACGCCGCCGAACGGATCGCGCGAGCGAGCCTCGAGCAACGCTCGGTCCGGTGCTCGGAGTTCAGCGTTGACCCCGACGTGTCGGCTCTGCGTCCCGGAGGATCGGTGACGGTCGGTATCCGCTGCGTCACCAGGCTCGAAGACCTCACGCTCCTGCGCATGCCGGGGTCGGTGACTCTCGAGGCCATGGCCGTCGAAGTAGTGGATCGGCGCCGCGGAGGCACCCGATGAGTCGCCGCACGAGCGGCCCGATGCGGGGCCTGACGAGGAGTCCGGCGGGAGGCCTCCGGGCCGAGACGGGGGTGGTCAGCCTGTTCGTTGCGGTCCTGTTCGTGGCGTTCCTGCTCATCGCCGGTGTCGTGATCGATTCGGCGGAGCTGCGGGGCCAGCGCCGCGCCCTCGCCGATCTGGCCCGCCAGGCCGCCCGCGCGGCCGTGCAGGAAGTGGACGTGGACTTCTACCGGTTGACCGGGACGGTCCGGCTGGACAGCGATGCGGCGGTTGCCGCCGCCCGGGCCGTGGCGGACCGATCGGGGCTCGGGGCCGATGTTGCGGTGCAGGGTGACCGCGCCTCGGTGTCGGTCGGCCGCCACGTCGCCGTACGCGTCCTGGGACTGGGCAGCGGGAGCGTGCAGCTCGATGCCTCCGCGGAGGCCCGAGCCACCTGGGGTGTCAGCGCCGGGCGCTAGTGCCCGGTGACGGCGCCCGTGTTTCCGCCGTGGCGGATCTTGCCGGTTGGGCCGAGCGCCGGCGCACACAGCAGCAGTTGAGACAACAGAGCGGGGTGAATGCGATGCAGAGCGATGTTCGTGCGTTGGCGTCGGGACTCGGAGCCTGCGTGGCTCTCGGGCTGTTCCTGGTCGGTGTGCCCGTCTGCCTGGTGACCGTGGTCGGCAACCCGCTGCCTGCCGGGGTGCCGGAATGGTCCTCGGTGGTGGCGGCGATCGAGAGCGGCGCGCCTGGTGCCGGGGCTGTCAGCGGTGTGCTGGCGGTCGCTGTCTGGATCTGGTGGTCGCAGGCCGCTCTGTCGTTCGCGGCCGAGGTGTGGGCCACCTGCCGGGGGAGGACCGCCCGGTTACTGCCGTTGCGCGGCCTTGGCACGCAGCCGGTCATGGTGCGCCTCGTGGCGGTCGTGGTGGCCGCCGCGGGCACAGTGGGGGCGATGGCGCAGCCGGTTCTGGCGGGAACCCCGTCGTTCGCGGAGATCGCTGTGCCGATGGATGCCGGCAGGACCGCCGGCGAGCGAGTGGGCGAGATGTCCGCCGACGTGCCGGCCACTGTCGGGATGTCATCGCCTGCTCCGGTCGCGGGGTCGCTGCCGGCGCCGATCCTGGGACCCCCGGAGGTCGCGGGGGCGGATCCGGGACCGGCTGCTCCGGCTCCGATCCTGGGCACGCCCGCCGGGTCGCCACCGGCGCAGTCTCCGGTGCCGCCTGCTCCGAGCATCGAGAAGGCGACGTGGGCTCGCTGGGATCCGGTGGTCTCTTCCCGGGCCGCCCCGCCGTCCGGTCAACTCGCCGCGGTGGAACCCGGCGAGCCGGGCTGGGTCGTGGTGCAACCGGGTGACTCGCTGTGGCTCCTCGCTGAGCGGCATCTGGGGGATGCGCTGCGTTGGCCGGACATCTTCGAATTGAATGTCGGGCAGCTCGAAGGCGGGGGCACGCTGCGCGATCCGAACCTCATCCATCCCGGTTGGCGCCTGCGTCTTCCCCCGGCGGATTCGCCGGAGAGGCCCGACCATCCCGATCAGCCAGGGCTCGCGAGTCCTGCAGCAGCTGTCGCGGCGAGGGCTTCGGTCATTCCGGCCGAGCCGGCGTCGGGGTAACGTCCCCCGGTCCGAACAGGTGCCCCGCACAACCAGGCAGGCCGAAGGAGGGCCGCGCGTGTCACGACCGGCAGCACTGTTCGATCCGCTGCGCGACCCGCCCGTCGCGCGGATCGCCGGGCCCCCAGGACGCCCCAGCGAGTTCAGCGACCCTCTGGTGCGGCTCATGGCCGCGGTACCGGCGCGACTGGATGGGCGGCCGCTGCCGAGAGTTGTCGCCGTCACCACGGCGCGGGAGTCGATCGGGCTGCTGCTGAGCGAGCCTCGAGTCGATCCCGCCACGGGATTCGAAGCCATCGACGGCGGCCTCACCTGGACCGCCGAGCCGTTGACGATCGGTGGTGCCCACCCCGGCGAGGGAGGCTGTGGAGTGCCGTGGCCCCTGCTCGTGCCGTTCGGTCGGGTGGTTCCCGACGGCCCGGCGGTGATGGCCAACCTGGAGGAACTGGGCGCGCTCGAACTCTCGGGCGAGCCCGCTGGCGTACTGGCACTCGCCGAGTCGCTGGCAGCGGACCTTGCCGCGGACCGTTTCGGGGGATACCCGAGAGTCATCTGCGTGAACTGCGCCTGGGAACTCGACGCTCTCGACGCGGTGCGCGTCGTCACGTCGCCGAGCCGGGTGCTGGCCGACGCCGAGACGCACCGCCGGACGGTCGATGCCGCCGGGGCACAGTGGGCCTCGCTGCCCGAGTTGCGCCGGCACGGCATGCGCGGCACGCCACGCCCGCTGGTGATCATCGATCCGCACGGCCACGACCCTCGGACCCGAGCGCGTCTGCTGAGCTTCGCCGGTCCCGGACTGGCGGTCGTGACGGCGGCCCACTCGCAGGATTCGACGGAGGGTGCCGGGCCGCGCCGGGCATTCGGTGACCGCTGGAGGCTGCACGTGAACGGACGGTCGCTTCGCTGGGAACCCGTGGGTGTGGATCTCCGGTTCGGGGACCAGCCCTCCCCGACGTTCGTGCCCGACCTGCGCATCGCGGCGCCGGAGCCGTCCTCGCTCCGGGAAGCCGCCGGGCGAACAGCGACCGGTCCTCCCCCCAGCGCCGCCGAAGTCTTGCCGGGCGCGGTCGAACTGCAGGTGCTCGGTGTCGTACAGGCGGCCGGGGCGGCGGTTCCGTTCAC
Source organism: Acidimicrobiia bacterium (assembly GCA_009835395.1). Taxonomy (GTDB): domain Bacteria; phylum Actinomycetota; class Acidimicrobiia; order Acidimicrobiales; family CATQHL01; genus VXNF01. The sequence goes on along the minus strand of VXXM01000016.1, from coordinate 12,518 downwards.
CTCCCAGCGGGCCCTCGATCTGGCCTGCTACCTGGCCTTCCATCGTGACGGGGCGACCGCCGACAAGCTCCGCCACTGGCTCTGGCGACGCAGCGGGCCACCTCCGCGTGCCAAGACGCTCGCCAACGTGGTGTCACGGGCCCGCGTCTGCCTCGGCCGGGACGCCGACGGCCGGCCGTATCTCTCCTACCTCGGCGCGGACGGGGTCTACCGGCTGTCGGAGCAGGTCACGACCGATCTGGAGCGTTTCGCCTCCTGGCGGAAGCTCGCCGATCGGGTACCGCCCGAGCAGGCCCTGGAGTGTCTGCGTGCCGCGCTCCGGCTGGTGCGGGGCGCCCCGTTCGGCGGCGGCAGCGGTGAGACCTTCTCCTGGGCTGACGCCTCCTGGCGAAGCCACGTGGAGTACCTGGTGGACAGCACGGCGCACCGGCTGGCCGATGCGGCGCTGGAGTTGGATCGCGTGGAGGTGGCGCGCTGGGCGACGCTCCGGGGACTCGCCATCACCCCGGACTGCGAGCAGTGCTACCAGCGACGGATCGCCGCGGCTCGTCGCTCCGGGTATCGCCGCGAGGTCGATCTGGTGATGCGCTACATGGATGAGCTCCAGCGCGAGCCGCTGCCGGAGTTGGACGACCTGGCGACCGGCGCTCTGGACGGCGTGCCGTTGGCCTGAGAGCCGGGTCCGGCCGGCTCAGTGTCCCCCGAGACGCACCCAGCGGCCGTCGATGAAACGCAGCCCCACGCCGGCCAGCCTCGCCACCATGAAGATCACCAGCGCTCCCCAGAGCCAGCCGATGCCCGCGTCGGCCAGGCGCACGCCCACCGCCAGCGGCACGAACACCGCGGCGGCGGCCACCATGGCGGCGGCCAGGTAGCGCAGGTCGCCGGCGCCGATCAGCACCCCGTCGAGGGCGAAGACCACGCCGTTGATCGGCAGCATCAGCGCCAGGTGCAGCATCAGGAAGCCCGCCAGCGACACCACCGCGGCGTCGTTGCTGAACAGCTGCGGCAGCACGGGGCGCAGCCCCACCGCCAGGGCGGCGGCCACCAGCCCGAACACCAGCCCCCACCAGGTGACGCGGCGGCCCACGCCGCGCGCCCCGACCGCGTCGCCGGCGCCCAGCATCGTGCCGATCATGCCCTGGGCGGCGATGGCGAGGGCGTCCAGCGCCAGCGCCGAGAAGCCGAACAGCTGGGCGTTGATCTGGTGGGCCCCCAGGTCGGCGAGCCCGGTGCGGGCGGCCACCGCGGCGGCCACCACGAAGGCGCCCTGCAGGGCCGCGGTGCGGGTGACCAGGGCGCCGCCGTCGCTCAGCAGCCTGCGAAGCACGGCCAGGTCGGGCCGCAGGCTGCGCACGTGCGGGCGCGCCGCCCGCAGCACCCAGTAGACGTACAGCACCGCGCCGGCCCACTGGGCAGCCACCGTGGAGGCGGCCGAGGCGCCGATGCCGAAGCCCAGCCCGTAGATCAGGACCAGTTCCAGCACCAGGTTCCCGACCGCCGTGAACACCGCCACCTTCAGGGGTCGGGCCATGTCGAGGCCGCCCCGCAGGAAGCCCACGCCCGCCAGGGTGATCATCAGGGCGGGCAGGCCGGCGAGGCTGATGTGCAGGTAGATGCGCGCCTGGGTGAGTACCTCGCCCTCGCCGCCCAGCAGCTTCAGCAGCGGGTCGGCCAGCCCGTACAGCAGGCCGCCGGCGGCCACGCCGACGACCAGCGCCATCAGCAGTGCCTGCACCCCCCAGCGGGCCGCGTCGGCCTCCCGGCCGGCGCCCAGCAGGCGCGCCACGGCCGCGGTGGTGCCGTAGGCCAGGAAGATGAACAGGGCGTACACGCTCAGCAGCAGCTGTCCGGCCAGCGCCAGACCGCCGAGCTGCGGCGTGCCCAGGTGGCCCACCACCGCGGTGTCCACCAGCACGTAGACCGGCTCGGCCACCAGCGCCCCGAAGGCGGGAACCGCCAGGCGGAGGATCTGCCGGTCCCAGCGTCGGCGGGCGTCGGCGGGCGCGGGCTCCCTCACGCGGCCGCCTTCGGGGACCGGCGGCTCACGGTGCCGGTGGCCCGGCCGGCCGGCCCGCCGCCGCCGTGCCCCCGCCTTGCCGCCTGCGCCTGCGGCGGGGAAGTGAACTAAATTCCGGTGGAGTATTCGGAGCAGGGGAAAGATGAACGTTCAGCGAACCGACAGATTCTCCATGGCTGAACTCACCGGGCGCACCGGCGTGCCCGCCTCGACGGTGCATCACTACGTCCGGCGGGGACTGCTCCCGCCGCCGCTGCGTGTCTCCGCCAAGCACTTCCTCTACGGACCCGAACACGTCGACTCGCTGCGTGTGATCCGGCATCTCCGCCGGCGCCAGAGGCTGCCGCTGGCGCGGATCGCCGAGATGCTGCCCGAGATCCTCGCCGACGGCGCCGAGGGGTTCGAGGCGCCGGTGCCCGACGGCGACGACCCCGGGACCTCGACGGTCGCCGAGCGGATCCTCGAGGTCGCCATCGAGGCGTTCGGCCAGCACAGCTACGGCGAGGTGAGCGTCGCCGATCTCTGCGCCGGCGCCAACATCGCCAAGGGTACGTTCTACCGCCACTTCGACTCCAAGGGCCAGGTGTTCGTTCGAGCCGCCGACAAGGTCGTGCTGCAGAGTCTGGCGCGCTTTCGCGAGGCACTGGAGCAAGGCCCCCAACCGCCCGACCCGCAGGAGGCGGGGACGGCCTGCGCGGCGGCGCTGCGCCCGGGACTGCCGGTCCTGCTGGAGTTGGCGAAGCGGGCCATGCTGAACGAGCCCAACTACGTGAACGAGGCGCGGGCTGCCTTCCGGATGCTGGTCGCCGATATGGGCGACATCCTGCGGCCCGGAGACGCCGAAAATCGGGCGCTCGCCGGCATGGTGATCCTCGACGCCATCGCGCAGGTGTTCCGCGGGCTGGTGGGCGGCGGTGGCGACCCCGAGTTCCCCGGGTCCTGACGACCCGCGCCGCCCACCGATCGCGCCGAGCATGACGTTCGCCCCCGATGGCATCGCCGGCCGAGGTGCACGGCGCCGGAGTGCGATCGGAGTCCTCGCCGCCCTGCGGCGAGCGTCGAACACAAGACCTGGACCATTGGGTCAGTAGCTGTGTAAGGTGCGCGTCATCGTGGAGAAGCTCCGAGCGGCGCGGTCCGTCCCACCGGAGGGTGCTGCGGCCATCGAACCCACCGCGGATCGGACCGGCCCGATGAGTCCGCCGGCACCCGCCCCGGCTGCGCCGGCCGCGCAGGTCGAGCGTCTCGAGCGGTTCGCAGACATCGACACCGTCATGGCTCGAGCATCCGGTGAGAACTTCCCGGTGGCTCTGGGGGTACTGCCGCGGCGGCTGCGCAGCCATCTGGAGGCGATCTACGGCTACGCCCGGCTGGTGGACAACCTGGGTGACGAGTACGGCGGTGACCGCTCGGCGGCGCTGGACTGGCTCGAGCGCCAGATCGACGACCTGTACGCCGGCGCGCCGCGCCACGAGGTGTTCCGCCGGCTGGCGGAAACGGTGCAGGAATTCGACATCCCGCGCACGCCGTTCGACGACCTGCTGGCGGCCAACCGCCTGGATCAGACCAAGACCGCCTACACCGACTGGGAGGACCTGCTGGGCTACTGCGCGCTGTCGGCGAACCCCGTCGGGCACCTGGTTCTGGCCGTCCTCGAGGCGTCGACGCCTGCGCGCACCTCCGCCTCGGACGCCGTGTGCAGCGGCCTGCAGGTGCTGGAGCACCTGCAGGACGTGGGCGAGGACGCCGCCGCGGGCCGCGTCTACCTGCCCACCGAGGACATGGCGCGCTTCGGCTGCACACCCGCCGACCTGCTCGCCCCCGTCGCCGGCGAGCCGCTGCGCCGGCTGGTGGCGTTCGAATGCGCACGGGCCCGGGAGTTGCTGGAGGACGGCAGGACGCTCGTGGCCTCGCTCCGCGGATTCGGCAGGCTCGCCGTCACCGGCTTCGTGGCGGGCGGCCTCGCCGGACTGGACGCCATCGAGGCGGCGGGCTTCGAGGTGTTGAGCGCCACCCGGAGCGCCGGCGCCCGGCGCCTGCTGCGCCGCGCCGTGCCCCTGTACCTGGGGGCGATCCTGAGACGGGGTCCGGCGTGACGGCGCTGAGTGTCGAGGCGGCGTACCGGCGCTGTGAGGAGATCACCTGGGCGGAGGCGCGCAACTTCGCCTACGGCATCCGCCTGCTGCCGGCGCCGAAGCGCCGGGCGATGGCGGCGCTGTACGCCATGGCCCGGCGGATCGACGACGTCGGCGACGGGGACTGGCCCACCGACCGGAAGCTGGAGGCGCTCGGGGAGTTCCACACCTCCATCGACTCGCTGGAGTCCGGCGAGGTTCCCGACCCCGCCGACCCGGTGCTGGTGGGCCTCGCCGACGCCGCTGATCGCTACCCGATCCCCACCGGGGTCCTGCACGAGATCGTCGAGGGTTGCCGGCACGACGTGATCGGCACCCGCTACGAGACCATGGAGGACACGGTGCGCTACTGCCGCCTCGTGGCGGGATCGGTGGGCCGGCTGTCCCTGGGGGTCTTCGGCACCAGGGGCGACGCCAACGGCGCCTCCGGGGCACGGTCCGCGGAGGTGGCGCAGCTCGCCGACGAACTGGGCGTGGCGCTGCAGCTCACCAACATGCTGCGCGACATCGTCGAGGATCACGAGATGGGGCGCATCTACCTGCCCGAGTCCGACCGCGCCCGCTTCGGCGTGCGGCCGGGTGAGTGGGCGCCGGTGGAGGGGACCGCGGCGCTGGTGCGCCACGTCGGCGAGCAGGCGGCGACGTGGTTCGAGCGGGGGCTCGTGCTGCTCGACCATCTGGACCATCGCAGCCGGGCGTGCACCGCGGCGATGGCGGGCATCTACCGGCGGTTGCTGGAGCGCATAATGGCGCACCCCGAACGACCGCTCAGCATGCGCGTCCGCCTCCCGGGCCGGGAGAAGGCCCTGGTGGCGCTGCGCAGCATGGCGGGGCTGCGGCCGTGAATGAGCGCCGCCCGAGCGTGGTGGTCGTCGGCGGGGGCCTCGCCGGCCTGGCCGCCGGCGTGGAGGCCGCCGACCGGGGCGCTGCGGTGACCCTGCTGGAGCGGCGACCGCGCCTGGGCGGGGCCACCTGGTCCTTCGAGCGCCGCGGCATCTCCTTCGACAACGGCCAGCACGTGTTCATGCGCTGCTGCGAGGCGTACCGGTGGTTCCTGGAGCGGATCGGCTCGGCCGCGAATGTGCGCCTGCAGAGCCGCCTGGACGTGCCGGTGCTGCGCCCCGGCGGCCCGGTCGGGGCGATCCGGCGCACCCGGGGCCCCGCTCCGCTGCACCTGCTGGCGGCGCTGGCGACCTACCCGCATCTCAGCCGCCGCCGGCGCCTGGCGGTGGTCCGCGCCGCGCTGGCGCTGCGACGTCTGGATCCCGACGACGCCGCCCTGGACCGGCTGACCTTCGGCGAATGGCTGGCCGCCCGGGGTCAGGACGGCGCCACCGTGGCGTCCTTCTGGGACCTCATCGTGCTGCCCACGGTCAACGTACCCTCCGCCGAGGCCTCCCTCAAGCTGGCGGCGATGGTGTTCCGCACGGGGCTGCTGAGCCGCTCCGATGCCGCCGACATCGGCTGGGCTACGGTGCCGCTGTCGGTCCTGCACGGCGAGGCGGCCCGCCGTACCCTGGAGGCCGCCGGCGGCGAGGTGCGCACGGGGGCGGCGGTGCGGGGCGTGCGAAACGGGACCGCGGGGCGCCCGGTCGTGGATCTGGAGGGCGGGCACCTCGAGGCCGACGCCGTGGTGGTGGCGGTGCCGCACGACGCCGCCGGCGGGCTGCTGCCGCCGGGCAGCGTCGCCGGCCAGGACCGGCTCGGCGAGCTCGGCACCTCGCCGATCGTGAACGTGCACCTGGTCTATGACCGAGCGGTGACCGAGCTGCCGATGGCCGCGACGGTGGGCAGCGACGTGGAGTACGTCTTCGATCACACCGCCGCGGGCGGGCTCGACGACGGGCGCCAGTGCCTCACGATCTCGCTGTCGGCGGCACGCCGCCACATCGGGCGCCGTTCGGCGGACCTGGTCGAGCACTTCAGCGCCGAGATGGCCCGCCTGCTGCCGGCGGCGGCAGGCGCCCGTGTCACCGAGTCGATGGTCACGCGCGAGCGGGCCGCCACGTTCGTCGGGGCGCCCGGGTCGCACGCCCTGCGCGCCGCCGGGCGCACCGCCCTGCCGGGTGTCTTCCTGGCCGGCGCCTGGTGCGACACGGGCTGGCCGGCCACGATGGAGGGAGCGGTGCGCAGCGGGCTGGACGCGGCGCAACTGGCCACCGAGTTCGCCGAGGCGGCCCCGCGCGCCCCCGAGCCGGCGGTGGCGGCATGAGCCGGCAGGCGCCGGAAGTGCTCGCACGGGCCGGAGAACTGGTTCGCCCGGCGCTCATCGAGGCGGTGGATCGCCTGCCGGGCGAGCTCGCCGTCCCGGTGCGCTACCACTTCGGCTGGACCGACGCGCACGGCGCCGCGCTGCCCGAGCGCTCCGGCGGCAAGGGCGTGCGCGGCGCGCTGGCCGTGCTCTCGGCCGAGGCCGCCGGCGCGGCCCCCGAGGTGGCCATCCCGGGCGCGGTGGGGGTGGAGTTGATCCACAACTACTCGCTGATCCACGACGACATCGTCGACGGTGACGTCGAGCGCCGGCACCGGCCCACCGTCTGGAAGGTCTACGGCACCGACAACGCCGTCATCATCGGCGACGCAGTCATGGCCCTGGCCTTCGAGGTGCTGCTGGCCGAGACGACGCCGCCGCGGGCCGCGGCCGCCGCCGACCTGGCGCGGGCCACGGCCGCCATGATCGCCGGGCAATCGCAGGACATGACCCTGCACAGCCGCCCCAGCGTCAGCGTCGCCGACTGCTGGGAGATGATCTCGCTCAAGACGGGCGCTCTGCTGAACCACGCCAGCGCCGTGGGGGCCATCCTGGCCGATGCGCCCACGGAGACAGTGCAGGCGCTGCGTCGCTACGGCGACGAGGTCGGCCGGGGCTTCCAGGCGGCCGACGACCTGCTCGGCATCTGGGGCCGTCCCGAGGTCACGGGCAAGCCCGCCGGCAACGACCTGCGCGAGCGCAAGCGTTCGCTGCCGGTGACCGTCGCCCTGAACTCCGGGCTCCCGGGAGCAAGCGAGCTCGCAGACCTCTACAGTCGGGACCACCTCGACGAGGAGGATCTGGCGCGGGCGGCAGGGCTCATCGAAGAGCTCGGTGGCCGCTCCGCCACGGCCGCGGCGGCGCGGCGCTGCATGGAGAATGCCCTGGAGGCGGTGGCGTCGGCCGGCGTGGGCCCCGCTGCCGCCGCCGAGCTGCAGGACCTGGCGGCGTTCATCGTCGACCGGGACCACTAGGACCGATGGCACCGAACCAATCGCACCGGGAGGACCGCACCCGAGCATGAAGATTATGACGGAGGTTCGTGCGTGACGACCGCGAACGACTCGCTGGCTGCGCTCCCGTGGCTCACCTCCGGGCCCGGGGCCGGCGATCTCGAACGGGACGCAGCCGACGCCCTGGCCAGATCGGCCGGCGCGCTGCTGGGCCTGCAGGATCCCGCCGGCTGGTGGAAGGGCGACCTGGAGACCAACGTGGCGATCGAGGCCGAGGATCTCCTGCTGCGCACCTTCCTGGGCATCTGCGACGACGAGACGCTGGCTCTCACGGCCAACTGGATCCGCTCCAAGCAGTGCGCCGACGGGGGTTGGTCGAACCGCTACGGCGGCCCCTCGGAACTGTCGCTGGCCGTCGAGGCGTACACGGCGCTGCGCCTCGCGGGCGACAGCCCCGACGCCGAGCACATGCGCCTGGCCGCGGAGTTCGTGCGCGACATGGGCGGCCTCGAGTGCTCGCGGGTGTTCACCCGCATCTGGCTGTCCCTTTTCGGGCAGTGGTCGTGGCGGGATCTTCCCGCCATCCCGCCCGAGTTGATCCTGCTGCCCCGCTGGTTGCCGCTGAACATCTACGACTTCGCCTGCTGGGCCCGCCAGACGATCGTGCCGCTGAGCATCGTGAGCACCTACCGGCCGCAGGTCGAGTTGGGGTTCACGCTGGACGAGCTGCGCACCGGCGCCGTACCCCCAGAGCGGGTCCCCCGGTCGATACGCACCCCCGCCGGCTGCTTCCAACGCCTCGACAGGATGCTGCACAAGTTCCACGACCTGGCGCCGTGGCGGCTGCGGGAGACCTCTATGAAGCTCGCCGAGCAGTGGATCATCCGCCGCCAGGAGTCCGACGGCTGCTGGGGCGGCATCCAGCCGCCCTGGATCTACTCGATCATCGCACTGCACCTGCGGGGCTATTCGCTGGACCACCCCGTCCTGGCCAAGGCGCTGGCGTGCTTCGACAGCTACGAGGTGCGCCAGGGTGACATGCGCTGGATGGAGTGCTGCCAGTCCCCGGTGTGGGACACCGCCCTCGCGGTGGTGGCCCTCGGCGATGCCGGGCTGCGCCGCGACGACCCGGCGATGGTGGCCGCGGCGGACTGGCTGCTGGACGAGGAGGTGCGGGTGCGCGGCGACTGGGCCGCCCGGCGCCCGCAACTCGCACCCGGCGGCTGGGCCTTCGAGTTCCAGAACGACAACTACCCCGACCTCGACGACACCGCCGAGGTGGTCCTGGCGCTGGGACACGCCCAGGCCAGCGATCCCGAGCGGGCGAACGCCGCGATCGCCCGCGCTGTCGCCTGGGCCGAGGGCATGCAGAGCAGCGACGGCGGCTACGCCGCGTTCGACGCCGACAACGTGCGGCGGCTCTGCGAGCAGTTGCCCTTCTGCGATTTCGGCGAGGTCATCGACCCGCCGAGTTCCGACGTCACCGCACACGTCGTGGAGATGCTCTGCTGGGTTCGCGCCCGCACCGACATCCCCGTCGACCCCCGGCGCCTGCGGCGCGCCGTGGATTGGCTGTGGCTGGATCAGGAGCCCGACGGCTCCTGGTTCGGGCGCTGGGGCGTGAACCACCTGTACGGTCTCGGCGCCGTGCTGCCGGCGCTGCGAGCGGTGGGAGTGCCTCCCAGCGACCGGCGCATCCGCCGGGCCGTCCGCTGGCTGCACGCGACCCAGGGTCCCGAAGGCGGTTGGGGCGAGGATCTCCGGTCCTACGAGTCCGACAGTTGGCGCGGCCGCGGCGACTCGACGGCCTCGCAGACGGCCTGGGCGCTGCTGGCGCTCATGGCGGCCGACGAGTTCGGCGAGCCCACCCGCCGCGGTGTGGACTGGCTGGCCCGAACCTGCCGTCCCGATGGCACCTGGGAGGAACCCCAGTACACCGGCACCGGCTTCCAGGGCTACTTCTACATCAACTACCACCTCTACCGGCAGGTGTTCCCGACCATGGCACTGGGCCGCTTCCTGCGGGCCACCGCCGGTGAGGAGTCGCTGCGATGAGCCTCGAGTTCTGGTGCCCGCTGCGCCTGGAGGCCGCGGCGGCGCGGCGGGGGGCCCGCAGCGCAGGCGTGGTGCGCACCGGCATGGGGCCGCGCCGCGCCGCGGCCTTCGCGGCCGGGCGGCAGGTACCGGGGGACCGGTCCGGAGCCATCGTGCTGGGGCTGGCAGGCGCCGTCACCGATTCGCTCGAGCCGGGCGACGTGATCGTGGCCGAGGCGGTGCGCGGGCCCGGACCCGATCGCTCCGCCTGGGGACAGGCGGCCGAGACCATCCGGGTCGGGCTGCGCGAGGCGGGAGTCTCGGCGGTGCGCGGCCCGCTGCGGTCAGTGGCCCGCGCCGTGCGCGGGGCGGAGCGGCGCCGCCTCGCCGGCGACGGAACCCTGGCCGCCGACATGGAGTCGTGGTGGCTGCTGGCTGCGGATCCGGCGCCGTTGGCGGTGGTCAGGGTCGTTTGCGACACGCCCGCCGCGGAGCTGGTGTCGTTGTCGCTACCGTGGCGGGCGCGTCGGGCCCTGGCGGTCATCTCCCGGATCGCCGCGACGCTGAGCACCCGCGAGACACCGATCGCACCCGACAGATGGCGAGGGCTGGAGAGAGCAGTCCCTGGAGGTGATTCCTGATGGGCATCCCGCTTCGACAGGCCGCCCGGGTCGGCGCCTACATGTTCGCCAACAAGCTCCGGGGCCGCCAGAAGTACCCGCTCATCGTGGAGATGGAGCCACTGTTCGCCTGCAACCTGGAATGTCCCGGCTGCGGCAAGATCCAGCACCCCACCGAGATCCTGCGCAAGCGCCTCAGCGTCGAGGAGTGCGTGGGCGCCATGGAGGAGTGCGGGGCACCGATGGTGTCCATCGCCGGCGGCGAACCGCTGCTGCACCCGCAGATCGGCGACATCGTGGAGGCGCTGCTGGAGCGGAAGAAGTTCGTGTACCTCTGCACCAACGGCGTGCTGCTGCGGCGCAAGATGGACCAGTTCAAGCCCTCGCCCTACTTCTCCTGGGCGGTGCACGTGGATGGGCTGCGCGAGCGCCACGACATAGCGGTGGCGCGGGACGGCGTCTTCGACGAGGTGGTCGAGGCGATCCGCGAGGTCAAGAGGCGCGGCTTCCGGGTCACCACCAACAGCACCTTCTTCAACACCGACACGCCCGAGTCGGTGCGCGGCGTGCTGGACTTCCTGAACGACGATCTGGGTGTCGACTCGCTCATGATCTCGCCGGGGTACGCCTACGAGAAAGCCCCCGACCAGGAGCACTTCCTGCAGGTCGAGGAAACCAGGCGGCTGTTCCGTGAGGCCTTCGCCGACGGGCGCCGCAAGCGCTGGCGCCTCAACCACTCGCCGCTGTTCCTGGACTTCCTCGAGGGCAAGGTCGACTACCAGTGCACGCCGTGGGGCATTCCCAGCTACTCGGTGTTCGGCTGGCAGCGACCCTGCTACCTCATGGCGGACGGCTACGCCGAGTCCTACCAGGAGCTGATCGAGACGACCGACTGGGACAGCTACGGGCGCGGCCGCGACGAGCGCTGCGCCAGTTGCATGGCGCACTGCGGCTACGAGCCGTCGGCGGTGATCGCCACCGCGGGCTCGCTGCGCCAGTCGCTGCGGGCGCTCGTGGCGGGCTGAGGGTCGCCCCGGCCGGCAACCCCCGGGCGGCTTCCCGCCCCGCCACCGCTGCCCGTCTCACTTCCAGGCCTCCCTCGCCTCCTTCGCTCCGGGGTCGTCGGGGCGTAGCCTCCGTGACGTGCGCAGCCGCCATGGAGTCGCCGCAGTCCTGACGGTGGCGGCCCTGCTGGCCGCCGCCTGTTCCAGCGCTCCGTCCGAGCCGGCGCCGGCGGACGGCGGCACGCCCCCGGTGGTCGTCACGACGGGCGTGACGCCGGCCGCGGCCACCGATCCGGCAGCCGATGTCGACGCCGGCGGCGATGGCGCCGGCGGGGGTCCCGAGCCGGTGAGGATCGGTGTGATCATGGCTGCCGGCGGCCGCCTCGCACCACACGACGGCCCGGTGCTCGACGCCCTCGTCTACGCGGTGCGGCAGGCCAACTCCTCCGGGGGTCTGCGAGGAAGGCCGCTGGAGTTGCTGTTCGAGGACTCCGATTCCGAACTCAACTCGGCCTACGCCGCAGCGCGGCGGCTGATCGACAGGGGCGTGACCGTGATCTTCACGTCCTGCGACCCGTATTTCAACCGGCCGGTGCGCGAGGCGGCTCACGGCACCGGCGCGCTCGTGATCGTGCCGTGCGGGCCCGAACCCCTGCCCACGTTCGCCGCGGGGCGAGATCGGGTGTTCTCCGCCGGGACCTCCGCGCAGGCTTACGGGCGGGCGCTCGCCGAGTACGCCGTCGACGCGGGGATCTCCTCGGCGGCGACCCTCGTGGAGGCCGACAGGGCCGAGGCCGTTCAGATGTGCGACAGCTTCGACCGCCGCTTCGCCGAGCTGGGAGGCTCGCGGGGCTTCACACTGCGGTTCGACCGCTTCTGGATCGCCGCGCAGCCCGTCGTCGGGGCGCAGGCAACGGCCCGGGCGCTGGAACGGGTGGCCGATCACCCCGCCGTGGTGCTCTGCGCCGCGGTCGGTGGGCGCGGCATCCAGATGTTCGAATTGCTGCGGTCGGTGGGCATCGGCACCGAGGTACTGGCGCCGGCGGCGCTGGACGGCGTGGCCTGGCAGCGCGGCGTCTTCGGACTGGAACCGCTCACGGTGATCACCGAGGCGTCCACGTTCGGCGACGACCCGAGCGCGCAGGTGAACGCCTACTTCGCATCGATCATCACCGGCGACCTGCGCCGGCAGCCCGAGACCGCCGACCAGGACGTGGATCCCCGTGGTCTGGCGGAGGTCGAGGACCGTGTCGGCTGGGCGGTCACCGGCGCCGAGGCGCTGTGGATCTTCATCCGGGCCGTCCAGCGCACCGCCAGCCTGGACCCGGCCGTGCTGGCGGCCGACATCGAGCAGTTCGAGGACGTCGAACTCTGGATGGATGCCGCCACCTTCAGCCCCTCCCGGCACGCCGTCGGCGGGAGGGCATTGCGGGTCATCCGCCACGACGGCGGCGCCAGCCGGCTGATCGAGTTGCGCATCCCCACCGGGTCCTAGCAAGCC
>VXXM01000021.1 GCA_009835395.1 Acidimicrobiia bacterium | reverse complement strand
CTCCCCGTCGCCGGCCGCCCCTTCCCCGTTAGGCAGTGCGCCCGGGACCCCGAGCGGACCTCCGCTCACGTCGCCCACCACTGACGGATGAGGCGCGTCGTCCCCGACGATGAGCCGCACCAACTCCCGCTCATCCACCTGATGGCCGGACTCGAGGCGCCCGACGACCTGCCCCGCGCGCAGCACGGTCGTGCGGCTGCTCTCGGCGAGCGCCTCGGCGAGGTGGTGGGTCACGAACACCACCCCCACTCCCTGGGCGGTGAGCGAGCCGAACAGGTCGAAGAGGCTGGCGCGCTCAGCCGGAGCCAGGACGGCGGTCGGCTCGTCGAGGATGACGAGCCAGGCCTCCTGCATGAAGGCCCGGGCGATCTCGGCTCGCTGGAGATCGCCGACCGAGAGCCTCTCCACCCGGGCCCTCGGATCGATGGAGAAACCCAGCCGGCTGCCGCTCTCGACGAGGCGGTCCGCCAACTCGCTGGGGATCCGCCCGAGGCGTCCCTCCTGCAGGACCACGTTCTCCAGCAAAGTCAGGCGGGAGATCAGCGTGGAACTCTGGTGCACCACCGCGATCCCGCACTCTCGGGAGTCGGCGGGGTCCCGGATCGTCACCTCCCGGTCGTCCACGGTGACGCGCCCCGAGTCGGGCCGGTAGACGCCCGTCAGGCACTTGATGAGCGTGGACTTGCCGGCGCCGTTCTCGCCGAGCAGGGCGTGCACCTCGCCGCCCCGGAAGGTGACGTCGATGCCGTCGTTGGCCCGAACCCGGCCGAAGTGCTTGTGCAGGCCGGTGACGGCCAGGGTCGAAGGTTCCCTGGCCGTCACCGGCCCCGCGTGATCTATGGCCGCTCCCACGTACCGGAGACGCTAGTTGCGACCGTTCACCGGGTTACGGGGTCTTCTCGCGCGTCGGATCGACGACGATGTCACCGGCCTCAACGCCTGAGATCACAGCGTCGATGGCTGAGTCGACGTCGGGGTCGGGATTGCACTTCGAGGCGATGTCGATGCCGGTGTTGACGACGTTCATGGAATAGATCGCGGGCTCCAGCGAGCCGTCCTTGTAGAACTGGCCCATCTGCTCGTAGGCGACGTCGAAGTTCATGATGACGCTCGTGATGATGATGCCCGGCGCCTGCTCGCACTGGTCCGACACACCGCCGACATACTTGACGTCGTTCTGCACAGCGGCCTCCACCGCTCCGGCGCCTGCGGCATCGGCGGCGTCGAAGAGCACGTCGGCGCCCCCGTCGATCAGAGCCTGCGCGGCCTGCTTGGCCTTGGCGGCGTCCAGGAAGTCACCCGTCCAGACGTCGTTGAACTCGCACGGGTAGCCCAGGACGTCGGAGGAGTCCTCGCTGAACTGGTAGGAGCCGCCCGTCCAGCGGGTCATCGCCGGGATCGGGGCACTCACGATCATGCCGATGCTCTTGGCGTCGGAGGCGGCGCAGCCGATGGCCGCGGCCATGTAGCCCACCTGGTTCCAGTGGACCGCCCAACCCGCCACGTTCGGCAGGTCGTTGGTGGTCGACAGGTCCGAGTAGATGATGAACCAGGTCCCCGGGTATTCCGGAGCCACCTCCAGGACCGCAGCCTCGTACCCGCTGGAGTGCGGCACGATGATGTCGTAGCCGTCCTCAGCCAGCTGGCGCAGCGTCTGGGGTGCCTGGTCGTAGGAGATGTGCTCGAGGACGTCCGGCTCGGTGTCGAGAATCGCCGCCATCTTCTCGAATGCGGCGTAGCCGTCGCGGTACCAACCGGCCGCGTTCACGGCATCGGGGTGCAACTGGGCGATCCGCGGCGAATCCTTCCCGACCTGAGTGCCTTCCTCCTCATCCTCCCCGCAGGAGACGGCCACCAGGGCCAGCGTCGCCAGCAGGGCGAGGAGCAGCGTCATCAGCCTCCCCGCAGGTGTGCGTCGAATGATCATTGGGTTCCCCCTTCTTGTAACCGGTTGTCGGTGTTCGGTGTCCGCCGTCGATCCCGGAGGTGGGTCCGTTACGCGGCGGCGCTCTGTGTTCGGAAGTGCGGCATGACCTCGCGGGCGAAGAGCTCCATGTTGCGGATCGTGTGGTCGTGGGGCATGTCACCGATGTGCAGCAGGGCGTTGACGAGGCCGAAGCCGAGCTCCTCGGCTAGTTCGGCCAGCCGCTCCCGCACCGTCGCCGGGCTGCCCACGACCGCGTAGCCCTGCTTCACCAGGTCCTCGTAGCTCACGTCGGAGTACGCGCCGAGACCGGACTGCAGGAACCTCCCCCACGAGTGATCGGTCATGTAGCCGGGCGGGAAGAGGTGCTCGAACTTGTGCTTCAGGCCCTTGTGGTAGAGCCAGGTGACGTACTGGCGGCCCTCGGCGTGGGCCTCCTTCTCGGTCTCGGCGACGTAGATGGGCAGGAGAATGCCGATCTTGTCCCGGGGCGCCTCGTAGCCGGCGGCGTTGGCACCGGCGCGGTACCCGTCGAACCAGCGCTTCAGCAGCTTCGACGGGGCGAACACCGACAGGTAGGTGTAGTGGCGCTCGGCGGCCCAGGTCATGGTCTCGGTGCTGCCGAAGGCGGGGATCCAGATGGGCGGATGCGGCTGCTGCAGCGGGCGCGGCCAGACGTTGACGTAGTTGAGGCGGTAGTGCTTGCCGATCCAGCGGAACGGACCCTCGGTGGTCCAGGCCTTGATGATGAGGTCGTGGGCCTCGCTGTAGCGCTCCCGGGAGGTGGACGGGTCAATGCTCATGGAGAAGTACTCGTCGCCGATGCCGCGCACGAACCCCGAGATGATGCGCCCGCCCGAGATGACGTCGAGCATCGCCACCTCCTCGGCGACCCGCAGCGGGTGGTCGCGCAGCGGCAGGCCGTTGCCGACGATCGCCAGCTTGAGCCTTTCGGTGCGACGCACCAGGGCGGCGGCCATGAGGTTCGGCGACGGCATCGTGCCGTAGGCGTTCTGGTGGTGCTCGTTCACGCAGATGCCGTCGAAGCCGAGCTGCTCGGCGTACTCGAGTTCGTCCAGGTAGCGGTTGTACAGACCCGTCCCGACTGTGGGGTCGTAGGTGGTGTTGGGCAACGTCACCCACGCCGACTCGCGCTCGTCGAAGTCCTCGGGCAGGTACGGGTAGGGCATCAGGTGGAACATGAAGAACTGCATCAGCAGGCCCCCTTGGCGGCGAGTTCGGCGTGGAACCGCCCGATGGCCTCGACGGTCGGCCCGGGCTGCTCCAGCAGCGGCGCGTGGCCGCAGTCGTCGATGATCTCCAGGCGCGCATCGGCGATGAGTTCCCGGTAGTGCTCCCCGTGGGCCAGAGGCACGAGGCGATCGTCGCTCCCCCAGAGGATCAACGTGGGTGCGGTGACGCGATGCAGCCGCCGGTGGAGCTTCGGGTTGCAGCAGAACGGGTTCCAGGCCAGGCGGGCGAAGCTCGTCTTCTCCTTGAAGGCGCGCATCAGCATGTCGAGGGTGGGCTCGGGGGAGATGAACTGCAGCGCCAACTCCTGGTCGACGAACAGCGCCGCCCGGAGCTCGTCGGGATTCATGCCGAACATGTCCTCGACGGGGTGCTCGGGCAGGTCGAGGCCGATGGGGTCGACCATTACGAGGCTGCGCACCTTCGACGGCTGATGCACGGCCAACTCGGCTGCCAGCCATCCCCCGAGCGAGGCCCCCACCACGTGGACCGACTCCAGCCCCAACTCCTCCAGCAGGTCGAGGTAGAAGTAGACGAGGTCCTCCATGCCGTCGATCCACTCCAGCCGGTCGGACTCGCCGAAACCGGGGTGATCGGGGGAGATCAGGTCGAAGCGCTCAGCCAGCAGAGCGTGGAAGGGCAGCCAGAATCCAGCACCGGCGGCAGGGTGCAGGAAGAGCAACTCCTCCCCCGCGCCGGCACGCATCAGGTGGATCTGCCCACCCCCCAAATCGAGATGCTGCGCTACGTGCTGGCCGTTCTGACCGCTCATACCCGGTTCCCCCGGCGCGGGACTATACACCCGGCGGCGACACCGGAAAGAATGAACGGCCACCTCGAACCGCCCCCGGAATCGTCGATTGCCGGGAGCCGCCGCTCCGGAACCGGACGCCACACCCCGGACCGGCCACGATCGGGCCGGACCGGCACCGCCGGCAACGGCGGCGGAGGTCGTCTGTCATAATCGTTCCCATGGGGGGAGTTCCGGTCCACCGAGACCGGCCTGAGATCGGGCGAGGCATCGGCACGTGAGTGACGTCCTGAACGCCACGGTGGTGGCCGGCGTGCCGCTGCTGCTCGCAGCCCTCGGGGGTGTGATCGCCCAGCGCTCGGGCGTGCTCAACATCGGACTCGAGGGGTTGATGCTGCTCGGGGCCTGGGTGTCCGCGTGGGCTGCGGCCACCTTCGGCGGGGAGTTGGCCGGTTTCTGGTTCGCCTTGCTGTTCGGCGCCGCCTTCGGGCTGCTGCTGGGCTGGATCACCGTCGGGCTGCGGGGTGACCAGGTGGTCGTGGGAATCGCCTTCAACATCCTGGCCCTGGGCGCCACCAGCTATCTGTTCGACGTCCTGATACGGCGCGGCGGGTTGGAGGCCATGTCGGTCCCGCGCGGCTCGATCACGCAGCGCATTCCCGGCCTGGCTGCCATTCCGGGCATCGGCGTGCTGGCCGACCAGCACTGGATGGCCTACATGACCTACCTGTGCGTGCCCGTGATCTGGTACCTGATGTTCAGGACGGGGATCGGTGTGCGGCTGCGCGCCTGCGGTGAGTACGCCGAGGGTGCCCAGGCCACCGGCGTCAACGTGCTGCGGGTGCGGCTGGCGGCGATGACCGTCAGCGGCATCCTGGGTGGCCTCGCCGGCGCCTACATGATCCTGGCCGACATCCGGCTGTTCCTGCACGACGTCGTGCGCGGCAGGGGCTACATCGCCATCGCCATCGTCATCCTGGGGCGCTGGAACCCCGCGGGCGGGGCGGTGGCGGCGGTGATCTTCGGCGCCTCCTACGCGCTGGGCTTCCAACTCCAAGCCCGGGACATCCCTGTGGCCGGCGAGTTGCTACTGGCGCTGCCCTACATCGTGACGATCCTCGCCATCGCCGTCTCGGGGCGGAAGGTCCTGCCACCGCGCGAGGAGGGTCGTCCGCTCTACCTCTTCAAGTGAACTCAAGTGAACTCAAGTGAGTTCGCAGGTTCGGTGAGCACGCAGGCGCCCGTCTTCGGGATCCGCATACCCCCCTGCGCCGATGTCCGGACGGCCGGCGCCGCGGCCCGGGCGGCAGAGGAGGCCGGGTTCGAGATCGCCTGGTACCCGGACTCGCAGTTCCTGTGGCGCGACGTCTGGGCGACCCTGACGGTGGCCGCTCTGGAGACCCGCAGCATCCGCGTCGGCTCGTGCGTCACCACCTTCGAGACCCGGCATCCGAGCGTGACCGCGGCCGCCACTCGCACCGTCGCCGAGATCGCCCCAGGCCGCACGATCCTCGGCGTGGGCAGTGGCGACAGCGCCATCAAGCTGCTGGGCATGAAGCCGACCCGCCTGGCGGGGATGCGCCGCAACATCGCCGCCGTGCGCCGGCTTCTCGAAGGACATCCGGCGGACTACGGCGGGCGGGAGATCCACCTCCACGGCAAGGTGTCCACGCCGGTGCCGGTCTACATGGCGGCCACCGGGCCGAAGGCCCTGCAGCTGGCCGGCGAGATCGCCGACGGGGTCATCGTGCTGGCCGGGCTCGCCCAGCCGCTGGTCGAGCGGGCGCTCGGCCACATCCGCGACGGCGCGGCGCGCGCCGGGCGGTCACTCGAGGATCTGGACATCTGCGTCGGGACGTTCTGCCACATCACCGACGACCCGACCGAGGCGGCCCGGGTCGCCAAACCCGTCTGCGTGGGCCTGGCGCAGGTCGGTGCGACCGGCGCCCTGCAGCTCGCCGGGATCGAGATCGACGTTCCCGCCGTCGTGCCCGACGTGTACCCCGACATGACCCACGCCGAGGACTGGATGCACGCCGCCGAGGTGGCGGGGCGCTGGGTGAGCGACGAGGACGGCCGCCGCTACGCCGAGCGGTTCTGCGTCGTGGGCACGGCCGAGGAGTGCACCGAGAAGATCCGCCGGGCCCGCGACGCAGGGGTGAGGAACTTCTACATCCGCGGCTTCCCGTCCTACGAGCTGCCCCTGGACCTGATCGAGGTGTTCGGATCCGACATCATCCCGGCGGTCACGTGACCGCGGCCGACGTGCTGATCGTCGGGGCGGGCGCCTCGGGAGCCGTTGCCTCGCGACGCCTCGCCGAGGCGGGATTCGACGTGGTGTGCCTCGAGCAGGGCGAGCGGACCGACCCGGGGGCCTACCGCGGCGCCTACGACGACTGGGAGCTGACCGGACTGAAACAGTGGACCTGGGACCCGAACGTCCGCGGGGCGCGCGCCGACTATCCCGTGGACGTCAGCGAGTCGGACATCGACCCGCTCATGTTCAACGGGGTGGGCGGCAGCACGGTGCAGTTCGCCGCCCAGTGGCCCCGCCTGGCGCCCTCGGACTTCAGAGTCCGGACCCTCGACGGCGTCGCCGACGACTGGCCCCTGACCTACCGTGAGCTCCAGCCCTTCTACGAGCGCTCCGACGTGGACTTCGGCGTCTCGGGGATCGGCGGCGACCCCGCCTACCCACCGGGAGCCGAGCCTCCCCTCCCGCCGTTGCCCCTACCGGAGGTGGCGACCCACATCGCCCGGGCGCACAACCGGCTCGGCTGGCACTGGTGGCCCGGCACCAACGCCATCGCCTCCCGCCGCTACCGGGGGCGGCGGCCCTGCGTGCAGCGCGGCACGTGCGCCTGGGGCTGCGGGGAGGGCGCCAAGGGCTCCACCGACCAGACCCACTGGCCCGACGCCGAGCGCTTCGGCGCCCGCCTGGTGACCGGCGCCCGCGTGCGGGAGATCACCGTCGACGGCCGCGGCCTCGCCACCGGTGCCCTCTACGTGGACCGCGACGGCCACGAGCAGCATCAGCCGGCATCGGTGGTGCTGGTGGCGGCCAACGGCATCGGGACGCCGCGCCTGCTGCTGCTCTCGAAGAGCGAGCGTTTCCCCGACGGCCTGGCCAACCGCTCCGGCCAGGTGGGCAAGCGACTGATGATGCATCCCTTCGGCACGGTGATCGGCCTGTTCGACCGCCACTGGCAGAGTTGGCAGGGTCACTGGGGCCAGAGCCTGCAGTGCATGCAGTTCTACGAGACCGACCCCGAGCGGGACTTCGTGCGGGGGGCCAAGTGGGGGCTGCAACCCACCGGCGGTCCCCTCGGCGCCGCCCTGGGGTTCGGCGGCGACCCGGTCTGGGGGACCGCTCTGCACGAGCGGGTCCGCACCAACCTCGGCCACTCGATCATGTGGGGCATCATCGGCGAGGACCTGCCCGACGAGGACAACACGGTGACCCTCGACGGCGAGCTGGTCGACCCCGACGGCATCCCGGCACCGCGGATCCGGTACCGGGTGTCGGAGAACTCCCGGCGGCTGCTGAAGTTCCAGGCGGCCAGGGCCGCCGAGTCCCTCAGCGAGGCCGGCGCCTACGAGACGGTCGTGACCCCCCAGGTGCGCGGCACCGGTTGGCACCTCCTCGGGACCGTCCGGATGGGCGATGATCCCGAGACCTCCGTCGTGGACCGCTGGTGCCGGAGCCACGACGTCGAGAACCTGTACGTGATCGACGGCAGCGTCTTCGTGACCTCCGGCGGCGTCAACCCCACCGCCACGATCTCCGCCCTGGCGCTGCGAGCCACGGAGCGTCTCATCGAGACGCGCCGGGACCAGCGCGTGCCATGACGACCCGCGCCTCGTCATTCCGGCGAAGGCCGGAATCCACACGCCGGCAGCAGCGGCGGATGCCATGACGGATTCGTGGCATCCCGACGGCTTCGACGAGGCGTTCCGCGCCCGGCTGGCGCGCATCGCCGACGTGCTAGTGCCCGCTTACCAGGAGATGCCCGCGGCGAGCTCCGTCGGGATCTCCGGGGACCTGCTGGACAAGGCGCTGCGGGCCCGGCCCGACCTGGCCGGCGATTGCCGGCGCGCCGTGACCGCGTGCGCCGATCCTCCCAGCGCCGAGGCGCTCGAGCGACTCGCCGCCACCGATCCTGCCGGCTTCAGCGCGCTCATGGTCCTGGTGCTCGGCGGCTACTACATCAGCAGCGAGGTCAGGAAGCTGCTTCACTACGCGGGGCAGGAGGCGCTCCGCATCGACATCGGGGAACTCCCGGCCTACATCGAGGAGGAACTCATCGATGTGGTGATCGACAG
Organism: Acidimicrobiia bacterium; assembly: GCA_009835395.1. GTDB lineage: Bacteria > Actinomycetota > Acidimicrobiia > Acidimicrobiales > CATQHL01 > VXNF01. Next base: position 48,909 of record VXXM01000021.1, on the reverse strand, counting down.
AGGCCCGATCTATCGCGCGATACCGACCGAGGAACTGCAGGACCAAAGGGGGACATCGTGGTAACGACTCACTACGGCACCAGACCTGTGAGGATCGAACAACTCACCGGGCCCTACGAACCGAACGGGCAGCCCGACCCGCACCTCGGCCAGCCCCTGCAGTTCGGGCTGTTCGCCTGGAACATCCAGGGGGGTTCCACCGGCTCCAAGGCCGTGCTGGCCGACCCCGACCGCTACCAGCACTACTGGCAGTGGCCGCTCGCCTCCCAGTTGCTCTCCGAGGCGGAGCGGATCGGTTTCGACTACCAGGTGCCGTTCGCCCGCTGGATCGGCCAGGGGGGCGACACCGGCTGGAGCGAGACCTGCCTGGAATCGCTGACGGCGGCCGCCGCGGCCTCGGCCATCACCAGCCGCATGCTGCAGTTCTCCACCGCTCACAGCAACTACGACTTCCACCCGTTCCACTTCGCCAAGTTCGGGGTGACCGTCGACCACATCTCCGGCGGGCGCTGGGGCCTGAACATGGTCACCGGCTACTCGGCCAAGGAGTACGCGGCGTTCGGCCACATCGAACCGCCCGAGCACGATGAGTCCTACCGGCGGGCCGACGAGTTCTTCACCCTCGTGAAGGCGCTGTGGGCCTCCGACGTGCCCATCATCTTCGAGGGTGAGTACTACCAGTGCTACGGCGCCTACGTGAACCCGAAGCCCACCCGCAAACCGCGGCCGCTGCTCATGCAGGCGGGCCAGTCGAAGGTGGGCATCGACTTCGCCTGCCGCCACGCCGAGTGGATCTTCCAGATCCAGCCCACGATGGAGCAATACCGCAACATCGCCAGGGAGATCCATGAGAAGGCGGCCTCGTACGACCGCCGGGTACTGGTGGCCACGCAGCTCTGGCCCGTCATCGACAAGACCGACGCCGCCGCCGAGGCCACCGCCGAGTGGATCGCCGAGGAGGTGGACCACGCGGCGACGATGAACTTCATCCAGTCCGCCAAGCGCCAACACGTCTCCTCCACGTTCGGGTGGGACGAGGCCGAGGAGGAGAGCACCGACCCCTACGGCGGCATCGGCAAGGAGCGTTTCCTGCGCATGGCGCTGGGCATCGGCGCCCACCAGTTGGTCGGCAGCTACGACACCGTCGCCGAGATGCTGCGAGAACTGCACGAGGCCGGAATCGAGAGCGCGCTGGTGTCCTTCTTCGATCCGTTCCTGGGACTCCAACAGATGGAGGACGAGATCTTCCCCCGCCTCAAGAAGATGGGCCTGCGCCGCTAGCCGGGAGCGCAACCGAGTATGACGACCGCGGTCCAGGACTTCGACGAGGGCACCGTCGAGCGGGTGCTGCGCCCGCTGCTGGAGACGCCCTCCGAGCAGACGGACCTCTTCGAGGACGATCCGCAGATCAGAGAGTTCCTGCGGGCGGTCGTGGCGGCGCAACTGGAGGAGTTGGGGCTGGACACCGTCACCGACGGCGCCGGCAACGTGATTTGCGAGATCGGTGGCGGGGACGCGCCGGGACTGGTGTTGTTCTGCTACGCCATGACCCACCCCGCCGGCCGCATGGTCGATCCGTTCACCGCGAGCCGGATCGTGGGCGCGGACGGTGCGACCCGGCTGCGTGGCCGGGGTGCCAGCGAGCAGATGGGGGCGCTGGCGGCGGCCGTGCTGACCGCCGGAACCTTGGCCGAGCGCGCGGCCGACCTGGCGGGGCCGCTCGTGTTGTGCGTCTCCCCGGCGGGAGAGACCGGGCGCCACGACACGGCCCGCAGCTTCCTGGCCGGCTACGAGGAGCGGATCTCTCCGGCGGCATGCATCGTGGGGATCGGCACGGACAATGCCATCTGCGTCGCCAACAAGGGGCGCGTCGACGCCACCATCAAGGTGGCGGGGCTCGCGGGACACAGTTCCATGCCCTGGCGCACCAAGAACGCCATCGAGGGCGCCCACCTGGTACTGCGATGCCTCGACGGGATCGCGCTCGCCGGCGACCACCCGCATCTCGGGCGACCGACCCTCACCCCGACGGCCGTACACAGCAGCCCCAACGCCACGCACACCGTTCCCGATCTCGTGGAGGTCACCGTTGACCGGCGACTCCTGCCGGGCGACGATCCCGAAGTGGCCCTCGCGGACATCCGCCGGGCGGTCGAGGAGATCGACGGCTGGGACATCGATGTCGAGCCCGGACCGCTGATGTATCCCTCCGAGGTCGCACCCGACTCCCCGTTCGTGGACACCCTCCGAACGGCGTTCGCCGCGGCCGGACATCCCGACCCGCCGCTGACCTATTCCCACGGCTGCATCGACGCCGGCCTGTTCTCGAGCCGCGGCATCCCCGCCGTCATGCTGGGGGCGGGCGAGCAGGAGATGTGGCACACGATCGACGAGTCGGTCGCCCTCGACGCCGTGGCACTGTCGGCACAGGTCTACACGGCCGTGGCCCTGGATCTCCTGACCCGACCAACCTCATGAAGTATCAGCGTCGAAGTAGCAGCGTTAGGGTGTCGCAAGCAGGGACCACGCCCGGGGGGACGTGATGGCCGGCGGCAAGAGTGACCATTCGGGTGCCGGAGCGGGCGATTCGAGCGCCCCGCGCGTCGGATTCATCGGCCTCGGGAACATGGGATGGCCGATGGCCGCTCACATCGCAGCCGCGGGACTGCCGCTGCGCGTCCACAACCGGACCCGCAGCAAGGCGGAGGCATTCGTCGAGCACATGGGTGCCGCGGGCGGCGGGGCCGACGTGCAGATCTGCGAGACACCGGCGGAGGTGGCGGCGGGCAGTGATGCGGTGCTGAGCATCGTGTCCGACGACGCAGCCGCCACGGAGGTGTTCACGGGGCCCGACGGCGTCGCCGCCGGCATCGCACCGGGGGCTGTCGGAGTGGAGATGAGCACGATCAGCCCGGAGTGCGTCCGCCACCTCGCCGGCGTGATGGAATCCGCGGGCGCGGCACTCGTGGACGCGCCGGCCGGCGGCAGCGTCTCGACGGCCGAAGCCGGCGTGCTCCTTATGATCGCCGGAGGCGACGCGGCCGCCGTCAAACAGGCTCGGCCGGCGCTCGAGCCGTTCAGCGGCAGGATCGCCCACGTCGGCGGCCAGGGAGCGGGTGCGGCGATGAAGCTGGCCCTCAACACGCTGGTGCACGGTCTCGTGAACAGCGTCGCCGAGGGTCTCGTGCTCGCCGAGGGGGCCGGGATCGACCGCCAGGTGGCCTACGAGGTGTTCGCCTCGAGCCCGCTGGGCTCACCGTTCTTCCAGTACCGCCGCGACTGGTACGAGCGCCCCGGGGAGCAGCCCGCCATCTTCCGCCTGGACCTGGCGATCAAGGACCTCCGCCTGGCGTTGGATCTGGCCGCCGAGGTGGGATTGGACCTACCGCAGATCGCCAGCAACCACCGCGCCCTCCAAGCCGCCTCGGCGGCGGGCTTCGGCGACTACGACGTCGCCGGCGTCGCCGAGTCGCTGCGCGGCAAGCAGCGCGACCCCTAGCCGGCGAGGAAGGCGGCCGCCTCGGCGAAGGGCTGCAAGGGCAGGCGCAGCAGGCAGGCGCCGACCTGGCCCCGTCCGGGCTCGCGGTGCGCCAGCCCGGCGTTGGCGAGCGGGGCGATGCCGGTGGCCGCCACCTTGTGGACGTCGATGCCGATGGGCGTGCCTCGGAAGCCCTCCGAGGGGATGAGGAACCGCGAGCTGGTGCCACGGCAGATGCCCCGCAACTCCTCCACGGTGTCCGAGGCGGTCAGCGGATCGCCGCCCACGAACGAGACGATGGCGGGCGACGCCGACAGCGCGAAGGCCCCTAGGCCGACGGTCTCGGCGATGAACGAGTCGCCCAGCACCGGCGAGGCGTCGGCCGGCTCGTAGCCCTCGAACAGTTTCGGCTCGCCGGCCGGGGAGTCGGTGAGGAACCAGCGGTCGCCCGCCCCGCTGACCCTGATCCCCAGGCTCCGGCCGTTGGACGACATCGCCGTGACGACGCCCGGATCGCCGCTGCGGTGAGTGACGTCGCTGACGGCCTTGGCCGCGGCGATGGAGAAGGCCAGGAAGAAGTGCGGGTTGGCGGCGATGTAGGACAGCACGTCGACGGCGTCCTGCCGGCCGGCCGCGGCCACGATTGCCGGCGCCAGACGGGCCAGCACGGCGGCGCTGGACGCCACGTTCCGGTTGTGGCACTCGTCGCCCCGCCGCAGACCCTCGGCCCAGAGTTCGACCATGTCGAGCCCGTCGACGGCTTCGAGCGCCGCGTCCAGCATGGGACCGGCGACCGCGCCCATCCAGCGGAGCCGATCCAGCGTTGCCGGATCGTAGGAGCCGAAACGCAGCGCCTTGCCCAGCCCCTCGTTGAGTGGCGAGAACGCCCGAGATCCCTGATCGGTCTCCATGACGACGACGGGAATGGACGGCGTGACCACTCCCGCCATGGCCCCGACCCCGCCGTTGTCGTGGCACGAGGCCAACGCCAGACCGCCCCCGTCGAGTATCCGGGCGGCCTCTTCGGGGGAGTCGGCCTCCCCTTCCAGCATCAGCGCCCCGATGAGGGCGCCACGGAGGGGACCGACGATGTCCGCGCCGCCCAGCGGCGGGCCGGCGTGCAGGTATCGGCGCTCGCCGACCGCACCGGTCACCTCACCTGCCGGACGGACACCGACCGCGCTGACACGGGTCTCGTCGAGCGCCCCGAGCGCAGCCCCGGCAGCGGTTCCGGTCATGGCCGTCCAGTCACGACCGGGCCAGCCTGTTCGACTCCTCGATCAACTCCACCAGCCGCTCGGGGCTGAGTGGGGTCTCGGTGATCTCGATGCCGACGGCGTCGGACACGGCGCCGATGATCGCCGCCGCCGCGGGGACGCAGCCCGCCTCCCCGACGCCCTTGACGCCGAGAGGATTCAGGGGCGAGAGCGTCTCGACATGTTCCACACGGAACGTGGGCAGTTCCGCCGCCGACGGGATGAGGAAGTCGGCGAATCCTGCGTTCCGGAGTTGCCCGTCTCCGTCGTAGTGCATCCGCTCGTAGAGCGCCCCGGCGATGCCTTGCGCCGTCCCACCGTGGACCTGCCCCTCCACGACGGCCGGGTTGATCATGCGCCCGCAATCGTGGACGATCGCGTAGCGGAGCAGGCGGACCTCGCCGGTCTCGACGTCGACCTCCACGACGACGGCGTGCGCGCCGCTGGCGAACGTGGCGTGCCGCGGGCTGTTGTAGGCCGTCGCCTCGAGGCCGGGCGCGACCTCCGAGACAGGGGGCGCCTCCGCCTCGCCGCCGTCGCCGACGAACTGCGTGGCCGCCAGAGCCTCCTTGCTGAAGGCGTAGCGCAGCGGGTTGGCGAGCACGGCGATCTGGCGGAGCGGCACCCGGACGTCGGGCGAACCCCGGACCGAGACGTGGCCGTCGGAGAAGACGATGTCGGCCTCGTTCGCCTCGAGGATGCGGGCGGCGATCTCGGCGGCCTTGTCACGCACCTCCTGGGCCGCCTGGGCGACCGCGTTGGAGGCGACGACGCCGATGCGGCTGGCGAACGTCCCGGTCGCCCACTTGAACTGGCGCGTGTCCCCCGTGCGCACCACCACGTCCTCGAACGGAACCTGCAGGACCTCGGCCGCCACCTGGGCGAGGATCGTGGCGTGCGCCTGACCCTGGGTGGAGATGCCCGTCGTGACGAAGACCTTGCCCGTCGGTTCCACGTGGACCCGGGCCCCCTCGTAGGGTCCGCTGCCGGTTCCCTCCACGTAGCAGCCCAGACCGATGCCGATCCGTCGCCCGTCGGCGCGAGCGGCGGCCTGCTCGGCGGCGAACGCCTCGTAGTCGATCGCCTCGAGCAGCTTGTCGAGACCCGCGGGATAGTCGCCGCTGTCGTAGGTGGTGGTGAGGCCGTCCTCGTCCATCAGACCGACGACGTAGGGGAACTCGTCGGGCTGGATGAAGTTCCGCCGGCGAACCTCGGCCCGGTCGATTCCCAGGTCCCGGGCGATCAGGTCGATCACCCGCTCCATCACGAATCCCCCCTGCGGCATACCGGCACCCCGGTACGGCGTGACCGGCACCGTGTTGGTGTACACGACGCGCATCTCGCTGCCGTAGTTGGGGAGCTTGTACGGGCCGGGCAGGCGGGAGGCGGTGACGATCGGGATGATGATCCCGTAGGGGCAGTAGGCGCCGGCATCGTGGATGAACTCGTCGTGCAGGGCGAGGATGCGGCCCTCGGTGTCGAAGCCGACCCGCACCTCGTGCCACTGGGCCCGTTCGTGGTTGGAGGCGACGAAGTGCTCGACACGGTCCTCGATGAACTTGACGGGGCTGCCGAGCTGCAGGGCCGCCCACGGGACCAGGATCTCCTCGGGGTAGAAGACGGGCAGCTTGACCCCGAACCCCCCGCCCACGTCCGGAGCCACCACGTCCACCTCGTGCTCGGCGAGGTTCAAGTAGGTGGACAGGCCCGCCCGGACGGTGCTGGGGGCCTGGGAGGTGTCGTAGACGAGCAGGTGCCCGAATTCGTCGGGTACGGCCACGACGCCGCGGCACTCCATGGGGGTGGCCGCGCTGCGCTCCACCCAGAACCGCTGCACGAGCGTGCGGGGCGCAGCCGCGAGGGCCGCCTGGACGTCGCCGTGCTCCTGGACGAAGTGCGCGGCCACATTGCCGGACATGTCGGCATGGACGAGGTCGTCCCCCTCGAAGGCCGCCACCGGACCCACGACCGCGGGCAGCGGCTCGTAGGTGACCTCCACGAATTCGGCGGCGTCCTCGGCGGCGTGCCGGCTGGTCGCCACCACCATCGCCACGGCCTCGCCGAAGAAGTGCACGTCGTCGGCGGCGAGCGGGAGTTGGGTGCGCGGCTCGGTCAGATTGGGGTTGGGGATGAGCAGCGGAAGGTGCTGCCGGCCGAGTTCGCCGAGATCAGCGGCCGTGTAGACGGCGATGACGTCGTCCCGGGCCGCCGCTGCGGAGGTCTCGATAGCGAGGATGCGACCGTTGGCGCAGGTGGACCGCACCATCGCGACGTGCAGGCACCCGGCCGGCGCGATGTCGTCGATGAAGGTGCCGTGACCGGCCAGGATGCGCCGATCCTCGGAACGTTCAACGCGCTCGCCGATCAGCCGCGTCGTCACCGGTCCCCTCCGGTTCTCCCTACCCGATGCCTCCGTCGATGCCGCTCCGCACCCGACGAAGCCGTCAGACTCGAAGCCGTGCGCGTCGCTCCGGATCCACCGGCGGGTTCAGTTGACGGAAACCGCCTCGTCGTCGGACGCCAGGAGAAGCCGCAGGTCCAGCAGGAGGTTCGTGAATTCGGTGCGCGATACCAGCTCGCGCATGCCGATCTCGCCCAACTTGCCGTCGATGAGGGCGAGGGCCTGGGCGGTGTTGGTGGACTCGTCGGTAGCGGGGGCGGCGGTTTCTGGCATGGTCCGATCCTTTCCTCTCGCACCGGCGACGTTCAGATCGCCGTCCTGCGACTGTCCCGCCACAGGTCGGCGACCGTCCGGTTCGGTGGCTGTCCGTCTGTAGTGCCACAGTATCGGACCGTGGTGAGACATGGGTAGAGAACCCAGCGTTGCCGTCTATGAGTCCCGCGCCCAGGAGTGGATGAGCCGGCGCGCTCGCCAGTACGGCGACCGGCTGGAACACTTCGCCGCCCGGCTGGCGTCGGGCCCCGGCGACGGGGCGGTTGCCGACCTGGGTTGTGGGCCCGGCTGGCATGTCGATGGGCTGCCGCAGCCGGTGCTGGCGCTGGACGCCAGCCGGGCGATGCTGGCCGAGGTCGGCGCAGCGGCCAGCGGCACCGTCCCGATGCGGGTGGCCGCCGACCTGCGCGCCCTGCCGCTGCGGGACCGCTGCCTGCGGGCCGCCTGGGCCTCGCGCTCGTACATCCACCTGGCCCGGGCCGAGGTGTCGCTCGCACTGGCCGACCTGCACCGGGCGCTGGCGCCCGGCGCGGCCGTCGAGCTTCACCTGTTCGCCGGCGACACCGAGTGGGACGAGCGGGCCGACGACGACTTCCCGGGGCGACGCTTCTCGCGCTGGCCTGAGGCGTGGTTGCGCGACGTGCTGGTGGGCGCCGGCTTGGCCGTCGAGAACATCGAGCAGCGCAACAGGGTCCTGCTCGTGTCGGCCACACGTCTGCACACCCTTGCCGACACCGTGGCACCGAGCATGCGGATGCTGGTCTGCGGGCTGAATCCCAGCCTGTACGCAGCCGAGGTGGGCGTCGGCTTCGCCCGCGGCTCCAACCGGTTCTGGCCCGCAGCCCTGGCCGCCGGGCTGGTGAGCCGCGCCCGCGACCCTCGCCACGCCCTCGTGGCCCACCACATCGGCATGACCGACCTGGTCAAGCGGCCCACCCGCCAGGCCGCCGAATTGACCGCCGCCGAGTACCGCGATGGCCTCGCCCGCCTGGAGCGCCTGGCGGAGCGCCTCGAGCCCGGCGTGGTGTGCTTCGTGGGCCGGGCCGGCGGGCGGGCCGCGCTGGACCGCCGGGCCTCCCCCGGCCCCCAATCCCGCCGCATCGGCGGCCGCCCCGCCTACCTCATGCCCTCCACCAGCGGCCTGAACGCCCGCACCTCCCTGGAGGACCTCACCGCCCACCTCCGCGCCGCCGCGGCCCTGGAATAGGACGCCGGCTCAGTGCGGATGGCGACAACCGCGGAGTGCCGAGGCGGCGGCGCGGTCGGCCACCACGGCGACATGGTCATGGAGTTGCAGGGCCGAGGCCGGCACCGCGACACTCACCGGGCCCTCCAAGGCGGCGCTCAGCGCGGCGGCCTTGGACTCGCCGGTCGCCACGAGCAGCAGGCGGCGAGCCCGGAGGATGCTGCCGATGCCCTGCGTAATGGCGCGGCGCGGCACGTCGCCGGGATGATCGAAGAAGCGGGCATTGTCGCGCCGGGTCGCCTCGCTGATGCTCACGACCCGGGTGGTGCCGGTCAGCGAGGAGCCGGGCTCGTTGAAGGCGATGTGGCCGTTGCGGCCGATGCCCAGGATCTGCAGGTCCATCCCCCCGGCCAGCATCCCCTCGTAGCGGGCACTCTCGGCTGCCAGGTCGGGGGCCGACGGATCGGGACCGACCACGGCGCCGGGGGCGAAGTCCACGTGATCGACCAGCAGCCGCCGGATCACACTGCGGTAGGCCTTCGGATGGCCGGCCGGCAGCCCCAGGTACTCATCCAGCAGGAAGGCCTGCACCGCACCGAAGCTGATCTCGTCCCGCTGGTGGCGCCGGATCAGCTCGCGGTAGAGCCCCGCCACCGAGCCGCCGGTGGCCAGCCCCAGCCGCGGCGCCGGCGCCTCCCGCAGGCCGTCCTGCACCACATCGGCGGCCAGCGAAGCCAGTTCGTCGCCGTCCCGGGCCACCAGCAGCCGCGGGCCCTCAGGTCGCTCACTCACAACCAGATGGCCGGCTCGAGACTCCGCTTCCGGGTTCAGGCGGCCCGAATCCCTCGCCGTCGGGCAATCGTGGCGCCGAGTGCAGAGTCGGTGCCAGTCTCCGCCGCCCGATGGCGGTCACTCGCTCGCCGCCGCGCCGGTGATGAAGGCGACCAGATCGTTCTTGGTGACGTCGCCCACGACCACTTCGGCGGTCTTGCGGCCCTGGCGCAATACCACGGCCTGGTCGCACACGTCGATGACCCGCTCCATGTTGTGGGTGATCAGCAGGACCGCCACGCCATCGGCGCGCAGGTTCCGGATGAGGTCCAGCACCCGGGCCGTCTGCTCGACACCGAGCGCCGCGGCCGGTTCGTCCAGCAGGACGATGCGCTGGCCCCAGGCCACGGCCCGGCCGATGGCGACCGCCTGGCGCTGCCCACCCGAGAGCTGCCCGGCGGCCCGCCGCAGCGACGGGATGCGGATGTCGAGGCGACCGAGCGTCTCCTCGCACTCGGCGCGCATGCGCTTGTGGTCCAGCAGCCCCAGGCGCCGGCCGATGGGTCCGCCCCGCAGATACTCGCGGTTCAGGAACAGGTTGGCCGCCACGTCCAGGGTGTCGATGACCGCCAGGGTCTGGTGCACGGTCTCGATGCCGAGGCTGCGGGCCGCGTCCGGCGTCGGGATGGCCCGCCGGACGCCGTCGATGCTGATGGCGCCGGCGTCGGGCTGGTACACCCCCGCCAGGCACTTCACCAGCGTGGACTTGCCGGCGCCGTTGTCCCCCAGCAGGGCGGTGACCCGGCCGTACCGCAGCTCGATCGACACGTCCTCCAGCGCCTGCACCGCCCGGAACGCCTTGGACATGCCCTTGGCCACCAGGGCGGGCACGCCTGGCGTTTGCCCCTGCCGGCCCCCTGACGCGGTCACCGGATCCCCCTCTGCGCCGGAGCGCCGTACTCGGCAGGTGTCCTGCTCACGAGATTCTCCGCTGGAGGGGCCGGCCGAGGGTGTCCCAGCAGCCCGCCACCGCCGGGGTGCCCGCCGCCACCCCGCTGAGGCCCACTACGGCGGCCCGGGTCACGAAGGCCTGTGCCCGGAAGCCGCAGATCACGGCGTCGCCCTCGCGGACCTGCCGACCGGGCCGCGGGTGCAGCCGGGCGTAGTAGTCGATGCCGGCAGGGTCGGGGAAGTCCATCCCCACGGGCGCCTCGCCGAGATCGGTCGGGTCGGCGGCGATCAGCGCCTTCGGGCTGTAGGGCGCGAAGACCGGATCGACGTAGAAGCCGCCGCCGAAGCACAGCGGCACCCCGCCGTGCAGGTGCGACACCTCGCTGAGGTAACAGATCGCCGGGCGCTCGGGCAGGTCGGCGGTGGCGTGCAGCGGGGTGGTGCCGGTGAGCCCGTGCCCGGGCTCGACCTGGGTGGCGCCGGCGTCGGCGAGCTGGTCCAGAACGGCGATCGAGGTGGTGCCAGGGGCGTTGATCGCCACAGCGGCGTCGGGCCCGAGGCGTCGGCGAGCCAGTTCGGCGGCGCGCGCCAGGGTCTCGACGTTGCGGGTGGTGCGGGCGCCGCCGGTGTCGGGGTCGAACAGCAGCGCCGGGAAGGTGGTGAGTCCGGCGAAGCGGACCCCCGGCTCCTCGCCCAGCCGGTCGATGAATGCCCCGAGTTCGTCCAGCGGCACGCCGCCCTCGTGACCGGGGTAGAACTCGTCGCCGGCGGCACAGACCCGCACCAGCAGGTCCTGGGTACGGCCCGCGGCGATGGCTGCCGCTGCGGCCTCAGCGGCCTTGCCGGCGCTGAAGACCGTCCAGAACTCGGGCTCCAGCGACGCCGCCTCGCCCGTCGCGGCTCGAGGCACCTGCACGAGGTGGCCCAGGTGGCCCAGCCGGTGGCCGTTCGCCACGATGGCTCGGGCACAGGCCATGTCCACGGCCACGAACCCGTCGCTACCGCCGGCGGCCATGGCGTCCAGGGCGCCGGGCGCCCGACCCACCTGCTTGGTCATGGCGAAGACGGTCAGTTCCCGCTGGTGCGCCTCGGCGCAGAAGGCCGCGCTGTTGGCGGCGATGGCATCCAGGTCCAGCACGTAGCTGCCGGCGGGGATCTCCCCGGCGCGATGCAGCGCCACCACGGCCTCGAGGAACGGGAGGTTGCGCCGTCGCAACACGTCCAGGAACACAGCCCAACTCCTCAGGTCTCGCGACGCTCGCGCATGCTGAGCGCCACAGCCAGCACGATGATGACCCCGCGGGCGATCATCTGGTCGGCCACGCGGAGTCCCATGAGGATCAGGCCGTTGTTCAGCATCGCCATGATGGCGGCGCCCACCACGGCCCCGGCCACCGAGCCGCGCCCGCCGAACAGGCTGGTGCCGCCGATGACCACCGCCGCGATCACGGTCAGCAGGTCGTTCTCGCCGAGGTCGTGGCGCCCGATGGCCAGACGTCCCGCCAGCAGCACGCCGGCGAATGCCGCCGCTGTGGCACTGGTGACCAGGGCGCCGATGCGAACCCGGTCGGTCCGGATGCCGAGGGCGTTGGCGGCCTCCCGGTTGGCGCCGGTCGCCAGCACATGGCGCCCCCAGCGCAGGTGCCGCAGCGCCACGTGGCCCACAACCAGCGCCACCACCGTCCAGATCAGCAGCGACGACACCGGGCCCGCCGAGCCGGCCCCGAAGACCGCCGAGAACCGATCGTTGCGGATGGGGTAGGACTGCAGGTTGTTCATGTTGCGGGCCACGCCGCTGATCACCCCCAGCATCCCGAGCGTCACCAGGAACGACGGGATGCGCACCTTCACCGAAATCAGCCCGTTCACCAACCCGGCGGCCAGCCCCACGCCGACCGCCGCCAGCGTCCCGGCCCAAAACCCCGCTGCCGTCACCACCTCCGCCGCCACCAGCGACGACAGCGCCACCACCGAACCCACCGACAGGTCGATCTCGGCCGCTGTCAGGGCGAAGGTCATACCCACCGCCATGACCGCGATGGGTGCCGCCTGACGGCCGATGTTCAGCAGGTTGGCCGAGCTGAGGAAGCCGTCGTTGCGCAGGATGACGGCGAAGGCCCCCAGGATCAGGGCGAATGCCAGGTAGACGACGTACTGCTGCAGGTCCCGGTCGCGCTGGCGCGCCCGCCGGCTGCCGGGGGGAAGCAACCGGCGGGCGCGCCCGGCGCGGGGACTGCTCACCCGAGCAGACCGCGCGCCGGCGCAGGTGGGTTCAGGCGATCACCCGAGCGCGTCGAGCACGACCTGCGGCGGATCGGTGGCGAGTGACTGCCGATACGCCTCGACGATATTGTCCGCCGTGACGGCAATGGCAGGCACCACCACGAACGGCGGGGCGGACTTGCCCAGCAGCCCGTAGGCGCCCTCGACGGCCATCGTTCGACCCAGGTCGTAGGCCTCGTCAGCGGCGATGCCGACGATGTTGCCGCCCTCCACGAGGTCGAGCGACACGTTGGTGTCCAGGTCCAGGGTCACCACGGCCACGTCGGAGGCGCCGGCGGCCCGCAGGGCGGCCAGCACGCCGTCGGCGGGGCCCGCCGACCACGGGGCGTAGATGCCGTCCAGGTCGGGGTAGCGGGTCAGCAGCGTGGAGGCGATCTCCTCGGCGGCCGCCGGGTCGGCCAGACCCTGCTCCGCCACGATCTCCATGCCGGGGTAGTTGCCCTCGATCCATGCCTTGAAGGCCTGATCGCGCTGGTTGGTGACGTAGTACGGGGCGTCGTGGAAGATGAACCCCACCTCACCCTCGCCGCCGAGGGCGTCGGCCAGCAGGTCGGCGGCGGCGATGCCCATGGCGGCCAGGTCGTCGGTCACGAGCCCGACGTAGTCCACTCCCTGCACGTAGCCCTCGGGCACGTTGGAGAGGAACACCAGCTGCACCCCGGCGTCCACGGCGGGGCGGAACGCCTCGGCGCCTGAAACCGGGTCGAGAACCAGGCTGATGATGATGTCGGGGCTCTGGGCCATGACGGTCTCGACGTCGTTGGCCTGCTGGGCGGCGTCGAAGGAGGCGTTGGTCTCGGCGATCACCTCGATGCCCAGGTTGGCGAAGGCGTCGCGGGCGCCCTGGCTGACGGCGTCGGTGAAGGCGCCAGCGGTGTGCCACAGCAGGGCGGCGGTGTAGCCGCCGGCGCGCACCTCGTCGGCCTCGGCCTCGCTGAGGCTTATCTCCGCCGATGAGGTGGCCTCCTCACCGCCGGGACCCTGCGTCACGGGCGCCTCGAAAGCGGGCGCCGGCGGTGGCTCGGGAGCCGGAGCGGGAGGTTCAGGCGCGGGAGCCGGTGGCTCGGGGGCCGGAGCCGGGGGTTCCGGTGCAGGCGCCGGCGGTTCGGGCGCGGGCGCCGGTGGCTCCGGCGCGGGCGCGGCCGGCTCAGCGGCCGGCGCGGGTGCGGGTTGCGGCGCCGGCGTAACGGAGTCGTCGTCCCCGCCGCAGGCTGCGGCGAGCAGGCCGATCGTGGCCAGCAGCGCAACAGCGGTCAGCAGTCGCAGTCTTGTGGATTTCGCTTTCATTCACCCCTCCTTAACCAGGTGTTGTCTGCAGCTTCTGTACGCCGCACCAAGACGCCACGAAGTGCGCCAGGCTGCGGGTGGCAGATATGAGTTCGTCGATCTCGAGACGCTCGAACGGCGTGTGGCAACAGGAGATGTCGCCGGGCGCGAAGTAGACGCCGGGGATGCCGAGCGACCGCAGGAACGGTTTCTCGGACCAGTAGGGGGCGCCCTCGATACGGGCCGGATTCCCGGTGGTCGACTTGATGGAGCGGCTCAGCTCGAGGACTCCCGGATGGCTGGCGGAGATCTCGTCGGGCGTGCCTCCCACGGCGTGGTCCCGCGGCGCGCTGAACGCGACCTCGGCGACCACGCCGTGGCGCTCGGCGACCTGCTTGCAGATCTGCTCGATCGCGGCCGCGGCCCCCGCGAGGTCATCCCCGGGCAGGATCTTCCGGATCAACGACAGGTCGAAGCGGCCCGGCACGGCGATGTTGCCGCCTGCCGAGACGCTCGTGACCAGCAGGAACGCCTCACCGAGCAACTCGTGGCGGCCTCCGGCGCCGAGTTCGGCGGAGTGGCGCCACAGCTCACTCAGCAGGGCGTGCCCCGCCCGGAGCGCGTCGACACCCAACTCGGGGGTCCCGAAATAGGCCGACCGGCCCTCCAGTGCCACATCGGCGATGAGGAATCCCATCTGGGCGGTGTAGATGGCCGAGGTGGTGGGCTCGGTGTACACGGCGAAGTCGGCCGGCGGACCGTCCTCGCCCGCATGGTCGAAGGCGTCGCCCAGTGCCGCCCGCATGCCGGCGGAGACGCCGCTGCCGGGCTGGCCCGACTCCTCGTCGCACACGAACAGGGCGGTGACGGCGCCGCCGGGCCGGTGACCGGTGCGGCGCAGGGCGCGCAGGGCCTCGATGCCGGCGCAGATGCCCGCCTTCTGGTCGGCCACACCCCGGCCCCAGATGTCGCCGTCGATAACGTGAGCCCCGAAGGGGTCGGCCCGATCGCTGCCCTGCCAGTGCCGCTGCCAGTCGTCCACCGACACCGTGTCGAGGTGCCCGGCCAGCACCAGCGAGCGCCCGCCGGCACCACCGGCGAAGCCGTACACGTTGGGCCGGCCCGGCACCACCTCGGCGCAGCGCACCTCGTCCCAACACCCGTCGGCGAGCTGCTCGCCGACCCAGGCCGCGAAATCACCCTCGCTGCCGGTCACGCTGGGGATCCGCACAGCGCCCCGCACCAGCTCCACCAGCGCCTCGCCGTCTACAGCCGCGGCAGCCTCCTCGGCCACGGCGGCGATATCGATGCCGGCGGCATCCCCGGTGACGATCCCGCCGGCGGCGGTCTTGACGGCTGTCCCGACGCCGGCGCGGGCGCTCATCCGAGCACTCCCTGCTCTTCCCGACCGTCGAGCGCCTGCTCCACCAGCGAATCCCGCAGCGAGCGCAACGCCAGCGAGATGGCACCCAGGAACGTGGCCCGGCGCCCTAAGGTCGAGGGCGCGAGTTCGGGCGGGTGCGCCAGTAGGCCGCCCAGTTCCCGGTCCACGGCGTCCACGAAGACGGGGTTCGCGCCCACACCGCCGCCGAAGATGATCAGCGCCGGGTCGTTGATGAGGCACAGGTGCGCCACCGCGTAGGCCATGGCGCTGGCCGCCCGGGACAAGGCATAGCCGGCCGCCTCGTCGCCCTCGGCCGCGGCAGCGAAGATGTCGGCCACCTCCGCCCCGACCTCCAACGTCGAGGAGCGCCCGTTGCTCACCGCCCCGCTGAAGATCCGCCGGATGGCCGGCGCCGAGGCGACGTCCTCCAGCGTGGCCCGGCCCACAGCCGTCGCCGATTCCTCGGCAAGCGGCAGGACCAGCGAACCCAGCTCGCCGGCGGCACCGGTGCCGCCGCGGTACAGCTCACCGCCGATGATCAGCCCGGTGCCGATACCCGTGCCGATCGAGACGGCCGCGAAGTCGGTGTGATCCACGCCGGCCCCGGCCTCGCCGACGGCTGCCAGGTTCACGTCGTTGTCGATCTGGGTGGGCACCCCGAGGCGATCCGTGAGGTGCCGCCGGATGGCGAAGTCCTCGAAACCGGGCAGGTTCAGCGCCATCTCCACGCTGTCGGCTGTGGCGCGGTACACGCCCGGCACCCCCACGCAGGCCGCCCGCAGCCGGCTCGGCCCGCCGGCACAACCCTCCAGCAGGCGTTGGGTCACCTCCACGACGGCATTGGCTGCGGCGGTGGCGTCGGGGGGCGTCTCAAGCATCTCCTCGGCCACCGGGCGGCCCAGAAGGTCGGCGACGCCCACGATGATCTTCGTGGCGCCGATGTCGGCCCCCACGACGAGGCTCGAATCGGGCACCACCTCATAGAGCGCCGCAGGGCGCCCGATGCCACCGCTGGGGCTGCCGGGATCGGCCATGCGCACCAGCCCGGCGGCTTCCAGATCCCCCACCAGCGCCGACACCGTGGGCTTCGACAGCCCCGTGGCCCGGGCGACGTCGGCCCGGGAGATCCCCCGGGGCGCAACCTCCAGCACAACGTCGACGATCTTCCGGCTGTTGATCAGCCGCAGCAGGCTCGAGTCCGACCGGCCGCGCATCGTTTGTCAGTCTAACTTACTAACTATTCCTGTCAAGGCCCCCATCGAGCCGCCGCCGCAGCAGCCTCGACATGCCCGATCCCATCGATTACGAAAGCAGGCAATGCGAAGGGAGGAGGCTGTGGTGACGAGAGAAGAGATCCGAGTCGAGGGGGCAAGCGAGCCCATCAGCCACTACACCGACGCGGTCCGTTTCGGCGACCTCCTGTTCGTGTCGGGGATAGCGCCCTTCGACGGCGAGGGCAATGTGGTCGGCGAGGGAGACGTCGTCGCCCAGACACGCCAAGTGCTGCAGAACCTCCGTGACGCCCTGCGCACGGTCGGCGCCGACATGGGCGACGTACTCAAGGTCACGGTGTTCCTGACCGACGTCAACGACCGGGCCGCCATCAACCCCGTCCGCCAGGAGTTCTTCGGCGACGCCCGACCGGCCAGCACCCTGATCGAGGTCAGCGCACTGGTCGACCCGAAGATGCTCGTGGAGATCGAGGCCGTCTCCGGCATCCCCACCGAAGCGCTGTCATAGATATGAATCCAGAAGCGGTCGCGCGGATTTGCGACGCGATTTCCAGCGGTTCACCCGATGAGGCAGCGGCACTGGCTCGTGCTGAGTTGCCGTTCGAGCCCTTCGAACGAACCAAACGCTTCCGCTCGGATGCCGAGAAGGTGTCGGTTTTCCTGCGTGACGGCTTCATCGATCGGTATTCCGGGCAACGGCTGGTGTTTCCGGGAACGCTCCTGCTGCTCTCCCATCTCATGCCGGCAGAGATTCCGTACCACTCGAACTGGGACACTTCGAAATGTCACATGGTGTTCTGGTACCTGTCCCCGACCGTCGATCACGTCGACCCCGTCGCTCGCGGAGGCCCGGACACAACCGACAACCTCGTGTGCACTTCGATGCCCAGAAACGACGCCAAGCGCCATTGGACACTCGAGGAACTCGGCTGGCATCCCTGCCTACCGGGATCGCTGCTGGAATGGGACGGCCTGTTGAGTTGGTTCATGGACTACACATCGGACAAACCGAGGGTTCTTGAGGAGCGTCCCATCAAGCGTTGGCACAGTGCCGCCAAGAGAGCGCTCAGGGGCCACAATCGCCAAGACCTGCCGAGCAGTTTGCGGTCATACTCCCATCACTGAGTTCACCCGCTTTCGCAGGCGGTCACATCTCGTGGAGCAGGAGCCTCACCGACCGAGAAGGTCCCGTTCGAGCCGCCACGCCACCTCGGCTCGCTCCGCCTCCTCATCCACCGTGCGGATCCAGGTATCGATCTCGTCCCTGGACTCCGCGTAGTACCGCAACGCCACGCCGACCTGATCGGCCGTCAACCCCATCTGCTCGGCCACTGCCGCGTGCGTGAGCGGGCTGTCAGCGTCGTCCCCGAGACACGCCCGTACAACCTCCCAGACATCCGGACCGCTGGCCAAGCCAGGTCGGCGTCCCGCAGGTCCGGAGCGGAACACGATCCCCGGGTGTCGCTCCAAACGTGGAATGCTCAACGGCTTTCCTGGACAATGACCCTGTCGGTGGCGGAGCGGCCGAAGACTTCTGGGGCGTAGATTTCCTCGGCTCGGGCGGGGGGTACGACGAAGGAGCCCGGCGTGGTGGCTCGGACGACGTAGCTGTACTCGTGGGTTCCCGCCCAGAGATACGACGCGAAGGCCTCGGCACGATCGTCTCGCAGGTTCTGGTGCCGGTACCAGGTCCACCACCACCAGCCGCTGTCGTCGCGAACGTCGACGTCGCCGGTCACCGCCAGCGCCGGGTTGAGGATCTCGAAGCCCGCGGGCAGGGGATCGATCAGGGCCATGTTGGTGCGGCGGCTGTCGTTGACCATGGTCACGTTGACCCGCACCTCGGCACCGGCCCGGACGTGCCAGACGCCGTCGTCGTCGAGCCATACGTCGCCGGCGTCGCCGACCGCCTCGTAGCTGCGCTGCACCACGAAGCCGCGATCCAGAGGCTCCAGATCCAGGTCGTCGGGGGCATAGCGAAGGCCGAGCCGGTAGTAGAGGCGGCCCTCGCCGTCCTTCTGCACGACGAGGTCGGAGTCGCCCGCGTCCAGCAGCTCGGCCATCGGTATCAGGGTGGAGCCCCGGTCGGTGCTTCGCCCGGCGTAGGTGTGCTCCGCCGCGTAGAGGTCGCCGAGCCACACCCGGGCGACAAAGTCGGGATCGGTCGCCTCGAACGTCTCGAAATAGCGTTCGAGAGCCAACAGGATGAACGTGTTCTCCTGGATGTTGTTCCAGCGCCCCCGAGTCCGGTGGCCCAGCAGGCCCGCCACCACCTTGGGGATGAGATCCGATGCGGGCGCCATTGTGATGAGGGCATCCAGCATGATGCCGTCCGTGCGGCGGTCCGAATGCAGCAGCAGGTAGGCGTCCTCGCCGTAGTCGGTGGCGAACGTGGCCGCTCCCGCAGTCTCCACTGCCCGGTTGTTCAGAAGCCGCTCGATCTCGGCCTCGATGCCCTCGTCCTCGACCACCGGCCACAGCCACGCCAGCGCATCCAACGAGAGAGCCTCCCCCCGGCGGGCCCAGAGGCTGCGGGCCTCCTCGGCTACCCGATCATCATGCAGCGACCGCACGTACAGCGCGTATGCCAGCAGCGTGTCCTTGATGCGCTGGCCATAATGGTCCGGGAACCGGTCTTCGATGGTTTGCAGATACCAGAGCCCGTCCTCCAAGACCCGCGCCCGGACGTGGAAGCGGTTGTCCGAGGCGATGGCCAGCGCGTGCATCGCCTGGATCGACGAGAAGGGATGTGAGACCCCGTCCCGCGACAACCAACCGAAGCCACCGTCATAGTTCTGGAGAGACGACAGTTCGGCGATGTCGCTGCGCACCCTGGCATCGAGTTCGGCAGGGCCGGCAAGACCTTCGGCCTCGAAGGCCTCCAGTACGTCCCTGAGCGAAGAGACGGCCATGATGCGGCCGGCATAGGCGTCGGCGCTGGCGTACCGGTAGTCGGCGAGGTACAGCACGGCGTCGGTCAGGGCCTGCAACGCGGTCGAGGAGGTGTTGACCTCAAGGCCGCCGAACTGCGGGATCACGTCCTCGGGAGCCGCTATCGGCTGGAAGACCGCTCCCCGGTCGACCACCCCGTAGACAGCGAAGGCCTCGCTGGTCGCCGGGGTGTAGACAGGCAGCGAGACGACCTGGGCGTCGGCGTGGTCGCCCGAGATCGCCGCCACGCGGAACCTGGCCACCCCCGGTGACTCGGTGCGCGCCGGGAATAGCACCTCGACCCGATCGTTTGCAGGGACCGTGACCCGCCGTCCCGCCGACCCGACGAGTTCGAGGTTGGCAGTCTGTACCACCACATCGACCTCCATGGCGGAGCCGGTCTGGTTCTGGACCACGATCGGCAACTCGAAGCGGTCGCCGTAGTTCAAGAACCGGGGCGCCGACGGCCGAACCTGCAGCGGCAGCCGCGCCGTGACAGCCGACTCGCCGGTCCCGAAGCGATGGGCGCCGTCGACCGCCACGGCCATCACCCGGTAGCGCGTCAGATTGTCGGGCAACTCGAACTCCACGGTCACCCGGCCAGCGGCGTCGGTGACCGCGCCCGGTTCGAACAGCGCCAGGGGGTCGAGATTCTGGCGGACCGCCACGAGCAGCCCGGCGTCGCCCGCCACCGCGTCAGAGAAAGCGTCGGCAGGTGCGGGAGCGGCCTCGGCCGCGGCAGCCTCTACTCCGCGCTCGTCAAACCCGGCCGCCTCAAGCCGGTCGCGCAACCCCTGCAGGTCCTCGAGCAGGATCGTGTCGCGGCCTCGCACCGCGGAGAGGACCGCGGCCCGCTGACGGTAGAAGACGTCGATGGGGTCGATCAGTTCGTAGCCCGAGAGCGCCAGCACCGCCTCGTCAACGACGATGACGAGGACTCCGGCGCCCTCGACGGGAACCCCGGCGGCGTCGCTGACCTCCACCGCGACACTCGTGGCGGCGCCCGGCTGCAGGACCGCCGCCGCCGGTGCAGCCACGACCTCCAGAGTCCGCTGCACAGGCGGCACCCGCAGCAAGATCTCCCCGGAGGCGTGGGCGGGGCGGGGCGGCACGCCGGCGAGGACGGTGCCGTCGTCTGCGATTCGGTCGGTCACCGCCGCGAGGTCCACCCGCAGTTTGAGTTCGGGCACGTGGTCGTCGGCTATAGGCACCTTGAGGACCGCCGTGTGATTCGTGACCTCGAAAGATCGGGTTTCGATGATCCGGCTGTGAACGACCGTCAGCAGTCCCGTGGCCGAGGCGAACGGGGAGCCGACGAGGATCTCCGCGGTGTCCCCCGCGGCGTACGTCTCGACGTCGGGCACGAGGTTGACGGCCTCGAGTTCGACGCCGCGGCTCGGCACGCTGTCCTTGGCACCGCTGACCCAGCGGGTCATCTCGCTGCGACTCCGGCGCCCCGAGTCGTCGACGACTTGGGCCGAGATCCGGTAGCGGCCACCCTGGTCGGCTGCGAACTCGCAAACCACCGGCGCCGGCCCGGAGGTGGTCACACAGGTCTCGGAGTCCAGGGCGACCTCCGCCCAGGCGCCATCGACGCGCCTCCAGACGAGGCGCTCGGAGGTCACCTCGAAGGCTCGGCCCGCAACGGGGTTGCCGTCGAGGTCGGTGACGATCGCCTCGACGTCGATCCCGTCGCCGGCGCTCACGAAGGCGCGGGCGGAGCGAATGCCGGCGTACAGATCGGCGGAATGAACGAGGAAGTCCGTATCCGATGACCACGCTTGGCGGTTCACGTCGAACACTGTTGCCTCCGCGGTCACCGTCACCGGGAGCCCTTCGCCGTCGTCTGCGATGTCGATGCGCAGGTAGTGGCTGCCGTCGGCGCCCGTCGTGCCCTCGAATCCCTTGACCTCCGACGACCGGGGCCAGTCGTCGTAGTACCACCACCACGGCCGCCAGACGCCGAACGTGAATTCGGGCCAGTTGGGCGGCGCGTACGACCCGCGGAGCGTGGTGACCCACCAGGTGACCTCGGCGTTGCGGAGGGCGCCACCGGAGAAGTAGCGGGCATCGACCGCCACTTCGGCGGGCTCGTCGATGAAGTGCGGGCCGGCCGACTCGACTCGTGCCTCCACCTCGAACTCGGGCCGTCGGAACTCCTGGACCTGGAAACCGTGGGAGTACCGGTCATCGTCGGGGGCGCCCGTGCCGGTGAGCCGGAACTCGATCCGGCTCCAGCCCAGGTTCGCCCGCTCGCTCAGCTCCAAGGCGAGGTCGAAGCCCCCGTGCTCGTCGGTGCGGACCGCGCCGCTGCCGAGTTCGTTGCCGAACGGTCCAGAGGCCGTGTAGGTGATGAGCGTGCCGGGGGGCAAGAACTCAAGACCGCCGTCCCCGGTGAGGTCGAGATGGCGAACCCAGCCCTTCAGGCGCACCGTCTCGCCGGGCCGGTACATGCCGCGGTCATCGGCGGTGTGCCAGATCGTCTGGTCCTCCAGCGACTCCCAGGCGATCACCGGGCTCAGCGCCCGGTCCATCCCCAGCGAGGCGACTATCCCTTCGAAGCCGTCCGCGCCGGTCGCGGCGCGGACAAGGCCGTCGGCGTCAGTGACGAGCGGCGGGCGCCGGTCTCCGAGTTGGATCTCCACGCCGGCCAGCGGGTCGCCGGAGCGCAGGTCGGTGGTCCACACGACCACGTCGAGGCCGTCCTCGACGAGGTCGACGCCGATGTCGGTGTCCTGGATCCAGGCGATCGCCCTGGCGCTTCGATAGCGGTCCGCGGTCTCTGCGAGCCGCCCGGCCCCTTCGACGATCATCACCACGTGACCGTGCCCGCCCTCGAGGACGCCGGAAAGGTCGATGGGGACCTCGGTCAGAGCATCGTCGCGGATCCCGGTGCGGATCGTCTCATCTGCCGTCAGCGGCCATGGCACGTCCGACTCGGGCAGAATCCGTTGATATCGGGCACGAGAAGCGAAGGCCAGGTACGACTGGAAGTCGTCCGGTTCCACGGCATAGAGGCGGACACGGAGTTCCTCCCACTGGCGCACGATCACCGGAGTCGTCTGCCGCACCCCGAGCGGGTCGACAGTGGCGAACCCGCCACCCAAGTACCAGATCAGGGGGTCGGCCTCTTCGATTTCGAACGTGACTGTCTCGGGGTCTCCCAACGTCTGACCGAACTCGTCGCCCACCGTCGCCGGGATCACCACCTCGTAGACGGCGCCGCCTGTCGTGGGGCCGTCGATGGCCAGGTAGGGGCCGTACGCCGAGATCGCGGCGTCGGGGATTCCCGGCGTCACGGTGATGTCGGCGGCATACACCGTCGCCACATCGAGCCGGTTGTTGAAGTAGACCTCTAGAGGTATCCCCAGAGGGCAGGACCATGTCGAGCAGTTCGTGCCCGTTACCCGCAAGGGCGCGTACGTGCGGGCCTCGATGGTGGACGAGTCTCCGCCGGTGTTCGGCCCCTCCGCCGAGGGCACATGGGGACCGACGGTGATGCTGATCGGGGTGTCGGGCTCGAGCGGCGCCACGGGTCGGAAGGCGACCCAGGTGTCTTCGAGCGCCTGCTCGGCGTAGTAACTGACCCGTTCTTCGCCCTCGATCTCGGCGGCGGTGGCGAGACGGATCTCGCGCTCTCGGCCGTCGGCGCGCAGTGTGATGACCTCGAGCACCGCGGCGGGTTCGACCCGCTGGTCGAAGGTGGCGAGGAAGACAGGCTCCAACCCGAGAGACTCGAGGTGGCTGTACGCGTGCGTGAGACGCGTCACAGTCGGCGGCGGTGTCTCGAACTCGAAGCGGAACGTCGCGGCCAGTTCGCCGCCGGACTGCGACTGGGTTCCAGCAGGGATCTCGACGGTGTAGCTGGTCGCCATCGGCAGGCGGTCGAAGATCTCCTGGTCGTGCTCGAAGCGGAGCGTGCGGGTGCCGATCCACTGCCAGCGGCCTGGCAGCGGCGGCGTAATCTCCGCCGGAACGTCGAGGGCGTCGAGCTGGCCGAGCGTCGTCAGCGGCACCATCGGCTGGTTGAAGGTGATGCTGACGAAGGGGGCGATGCCCACTTCGCCCTCGGGCTGGACCCTGACGACCTCCAGCGGCCCCGGATCGACAGCCGGTGCTGCGATGTCCGGCCCGGCCGGGAACGGCTGATCGACGGTCCTGCCGGTGCGAGGCGGGGGCAGCGACTCGGCCGGGCGGTTGAAGTCGACTGCGCCGGAGTCGTCGCCCTCCCACGGCGGCAGCCGGTCGATCACCGCGCTGATCTCCTCGTCGCCCAACGCGACGCCTTCGACCCGGTTCACCGCCGGCGGGCTCTCGCCGTCGCTCTCGTCGCCGCCGGCGCCCTCGCTCAGGTGGACGGTGAAGGAGGTGTCCTGCCCCGATCCGGCGTCGCTGACGGTCGAGAGTACCGAACCGCCCGTGGCGACAGGTGTGGGAGCGGCACCAGGCGCACCGCCCTGCCCGGCGATCTGTTCGCCGCCGCCCGAGCAGGCCCCGGCCAGCAGCGCACCGGCCAGTCCCACGATCAGCCACCGCCGCAGACATCTCCTCATAGCTCAGCGAAAATCTAGGCGATCGTGAAACAATCCGCCGAGGGCGGAGACTGCTCGGAGTGCTCAGCGGCTGTCCTGGATGATGATCCGGTCTGTGCCGGAGCGGCCGAAGACTTCTGGGGCGTAGATCTGCTCGGCTCTCGCGGGGGGTACGACGAAGGAGCCCGGAGTGGTGGCACGAACGACGTAGCTGTACCTGCGAGTTCCCGCCAAGAGATACGTCGAGAATGCCTCGGCGCGGTCGTCGCGCAGATTCTGGTGCTGGTACCAGCTTCCCCACCACCGATGGGATCTTCCGCGGGCATCGAAGCTTCCGGTCACCGCTAGCGCCGGGTTCAGAGGCTCGAAGCCCGCAGCCAGAGGATCGATCAGCACCATCATCGTGCGTCGGCTGTCGTTGAACATGGTCACGTTGACCCGCACCTCGGCGCCGGCCCGCACGTGCCAGACACCGTCGTCGTCGAGCCACACGTCGTCAGGATCGCCGACCGCCTCGTAGCTGCGCTCCACGACGAAACCGCGATCCAGAGGTTCCAGATCCAGGTCGTCGGGTGCGTAGCGCAGGCCCAGGCGGTAGTAGAGCCGGCCTTCGCCATCCTTCTGCACAACGAGATCGGTGTCGCCCGCATCCAGCAGGTCGGCCATCGGCACCAGGGTGGAGCCCCGATCGGTGCTCCGTCCGGAGTAGGTGTGCTCTGCCGCGTAGAGATCGCCGAGCCACACCCGGGCAACGAAGTCGGGATCGGTCGCCTCGAAAGTGTCGAAATAGCGTCCGAGGGCGAGCACGATGTACGTGTTCTCCTGGATGTTGTTCCAGCGTCCCCGGACCCGGTGAGCCAGCAGGCCGGTCACGACCTTGGGAATGAGATCCGACTGGGGTGCCATCGTGATGAGGGCGTCGAGCACGATGCCGTCGGTGCGGCGGTTGGAGTGCAGCAGCAGGTAGGCATCCTCGCCGTAGTCCGTGGCGAATGTGGCGGCACCTGGGGTTTCAACGGCGTGGTTGTTCACCATCCGCTCGATCTCGGCCTCGATGCCAGCATCGTCGACCACCGGCCAGAGCCAGGCCAGGGCGTCCAACTCGAGAGCCTCGCCCCGGCGACCCCACAGGCCACGAGCGGCGTTGGCCGCTTGCTGTCCGTCCAGCCAGCGCACATGGAGCGCGTACGCCATCAGCATGTCCCTGCTTTGCGGGCTGTAGCCCTCCGGGATCCGCCTTTCGATCTCTCGCAGATACCAGTGCCCGCTGTCCATCACCCGGGGCGGAACATCGAACCCGTTCTTCTTGGCAATGACCAGCGCGTGCATCGCCTGGATCGACGAGTACGGGAAGGAGTCCTGGTTGCGCGACAACCACCCGAAGCCTCCGTCGCTGTTCTGGAGGGATGACAGTCGAGCGATGTCGAAGCGCACCAAGGCATCGAGTTCGTCAGGGCCGGCGAGACCCTCGGCCTCGAAGGCCGCGAGCACATCACGGAGCGCTGAGATTGCCATGATTTGGCTGGCGTACGCGTCGGAGCTCCCGTACCGGTAGCGGGCGAGGTACAGCACGGCGTCGGTCAGAGCCTGCAGCGCGGTCGATGAGGTGTTGATCTCGAGCCCGCCGAACTGCGGGAACACGTCGTCGGGGGCGGTCACCGGCTGGATGACCGTGCCCTCATCGACCACCCCGTACGTGGCGAAAGCCTCGCTGGTGGCCGGCGTGTACACAGGCAGGGACACAACCTGGGCGTCGGCATCGCATGACACCTCCGACAACGCAACGGGAGGTGATTCGGCACCAGTGGACACAACCTGGGCGCCAGCAAGGGTGCATGACATCGCCGCCGCGCGGAAGCGGGCGGTGCCCGCCGAATCCGTTCGCGCCGCGAACCGCACCTCCACCCGATCGTTGGCCGGCACCAGGATCCGCCGTCCCGCCGGCCCGACGAGTTCGAGGTTGGAGGTCTGCACGACCAGGTCGACCACCATCGCGACCTCGGTCTGGTTCTGGACCACGATCGGCAACTCGAACTCGTCGCCGAAGTTCAGGAAGCGAGGCGCCGATGGACGGACCTGGAGCGGTAGCCGCGCGGTGATCGACGACTCGGCCACCCCGAAACGATCGGCGCCGTCGACGACGACGGCCATGACCCGGTAGCGGGTGAGACTGTCGGGCAGTTCGAACTCGACGGTGACCCGGCCCCGGGCGTCGGTCACAGCATCCGGCTCGAACAGCGCCAGAGCGTCGAGGTTCTCGCGGACCGCTAATCTGCCCGGGACGAGCCCACCCCCGTCGGTTGCCGCGTCCGAAGGCGGGCCCATGTCGTCCGCCCCGTAGTAGTCCTCGAACTGGTCGGGCAGCCAGTGCGGGTCCTCGAGCAGGATCGTGCCTCTGCTTCGGGCTGCGTCCAGGTGCGCAGGCCGGGGGCGGTAAAAGACATCGACCGGATCGATCAGTTCGTAGCCCGACAAGGCCAGCACCGCCTCGTCGACGACGATGAGAAGGACGTTGGCCCCCCTGACCGGAGTCCCGCCGGCATCGTTGACCTCGACGGTGACATTCGTGGCAGCGCCCGGCTGCACGACGGCCGACGCGGGCGCGGCCGTGACATCGAGAGTTCGCTGCACGGGTGGGATCCGCAGCAGTATTTCCCCCGACGCATGGGCGGGGCGAAGGGATTCGCCGTCTAGGCCGGCACCGTCGTCCGAGGTTCGGTCGACGGTGGAGGCAAGATCGACCTGCAGTCTGAGCGCAGGAACATGGTCCTCGGTTATCGGCACCTTGAGAACCGCGGCGTGGTCGGCGATCTCGAAGCTGCGGGCTTCGATGATCTCGTTGCGCGCGACCGTCAGGAGGCCGGTAGCAGAGGCGAAGGGAGAGATGACGAGGATCTCTGCGATGTCGCCCGCTGCGTACGTCTCGGCGCTGGGAATGAGGTTGACGGTCTCGAGTTCGATGTTGCGGCTCGTTACGCCGGCCTCTGCGCCGGTGACCCAGCGGATCACCTGACTGCGATTCGTTCGCCCCGAGTCGTCCACGACTTGGGCTGATATGCGATAGCGGCCGCCGGTGCCTGCGGAGAATTCGCAATCGATCGGAGTCAGCCGGGAGGTGACCGCGCAGATCTCAGTGTCCAGAGCGACTTCGACCCACTCGCCATCGACGCGCTCGTTGACAAGACGCTCCTTGGTCACCTCGAAGGATCGACCGGCGACCGGGGTGCCGTCGAGGTCGGTGACGACAGCTTCGATGTCGATCGGATCTCCGGCCCTCACGAAGTAGCGGTCAGAGCGAACGCCGACATAGAGATCGGCAGAATGAACCAGGAAGCCGGTCGTCGATGCCCAGCGCTGGCGGTTCACATCGAGCACTTGTGCCTCAGCGGTCACCGCTATGGGGAGATGATCGCCATCGTCCTCGATGTCGAGGTGCAGGTAATGGCTCCCAGTGGCGTCGGTCGTCCCGGTGAAAGTCTCGACCACCGACCGCGGCGACCAGTGATCGTAATACCACCATGGACTCCACAAGCCGAACGTGAAGTTGCTCCAGTTGGGCGGGGAATACGACGTCCGGCGCGTGACCACCCTCCAGTCGACTACGGCGTTGGGGACGGGGCCGCCGGAGTAGTACTTGGCATCCACCGCCACCACCGGTGGCTCGTCGATGAAATGCGGGCCGGCCGACTCGAGGCGTGCGTCCACCTCGAACTCGGGCCGACGGAACTCCTCGACCTGGAACATGTGGCTGTGGCAGCGACTGGTGTAGTAGCAGTAATCGGTGGTGTCCGGGAGCCAGAACTCGATCGAGCCCCAACCCAGGTTCGCCCCCTCGCTCAGTTCGATGGTGAGATCGAAGCCGCCGTGGCCATCGGTACGGATCTCACCGCTGCCGAGATCGTTGCCGAGCGGGCCGACGGCCGTGTAGGTGATCACCTCTTCGCTGGGGACGAATTCGAGATCGCCGTCGCCGTTGACGTCGAGATTTCGCACCCAGCCCTTCAGGTTCACTGTCTCACCGGGGCGGTACAGACCGCGATCGTCGGTGATGTACCAGATTGTTCGATCGTCCCCGGCCTCAATGGGCGAGGGGTACACGGCCCGGTCCGCACCAAGTGAGGCAACAATCCAATCGGAACCGCCTGTGTCGAACGAGGCGCGGGCAAGGCCGTTATCGTCGCTGACCAGCGTCGAGCGTCGGACTCCGAACTGGATCTCAACTCCGGCCAGCGGGGCGCCGGAGCGCAGATCGGTCGCCCATACAGCCACATCGCGATTGCCGGTGATGAGGTCGACGCCGATGTCGGTGTCCTGCACCCAAGTGAGCAACGAGGATCTGTCGATCCAATAGCTCTCCACCGTCTCCGTGTGCCTGCCGGCTCCTTCGACGATCATGACCAAGTGTCCGTGCTCGCCGTTGAGGACACCCGAGAGATCGATGGGAACCTCGGTGAGATCATCGTGGTCGATCCCGGTGTCGATCACCTTCTCCGCAATCAGAGGCCACGGTAGGTCGAGTTCAGCCGGGTCACGTACATACGGATAGCCATGAAAGCGGCGGCTGAATTCCCTGTACGACCTATAGTCGCTCGGATCCACGTCATAGAGGCGTACGCGAAGCTGCTCCCACCTGCGCACGATCAGCGGAATCGTCTGCCCAACTCCGAACGGATCGAGCGTGGTGACCGCCCCACCCAGGAACCAGATTCCGGGGCGTGCCTCTTCGACTTCGAACTCGACGGTCGCCGGCTCGCCAAGGGTCTGACCGAACACGTCACCAACCGTCCCAGGGATCACGACCTTGTAGACGGTGCCGCCGAACGTCGGACGGGCGATGTGGATCCTGGAGCCGGAAACCCAGACCCTGACATCGGGGATCTCCGGTGTTATCGAGAAGCCGGCAGCATTCACCGTTGCGGCATCGAGCGGGTTGTTGAACCGAACCTGGAGACGACGACTCCCCGGCCCGCAGGGCACCTCCGAAGACCAGTCCGGGGAACAATCTGTGGCCGTTACCCGCAAAGGCCCGTACGTGCGGGCCTCCACAGTTTCCGAGTTCTCGCTGGTGTTCGGGCCCTCGGCCGACGGCACATGAGGGCCGACAGTGATCTCGAGCGCGGAGTCGGGCTCGAGCGGCACCACAGGTCGGAACGCGACCCACGTGCCTTCGAGCGCGCGCCCGGCGTAGTACTTGATGGAGTGGTCAGCGCCTTCGACCTCGGCGGCACTGGCGAGACGGATCCCGCGCGCCTGGCCATCGGCACGGAGCGTGATGGCATCGAGCACGGCAAGGGGATCGACCCGCTGGTCGAAGGTGGCGAGAAAGACCGGTTCGAGACCAAGCGTGTTGCCATCGGGGATGAGCCGCACCACGCCGGGTGGCGGTGTCTCGAACTCCGCGCGGAACGTCTCGGCCAACTCGCCGCCGGACTGCGATTCGGTCCCCGCAGGAACCTCGACGGTGTAGCTGGTCGCCATCGGCAGGCGATCGAAGATCTCCTGGTCGTGCTCGAAGCGGAGCGTGCGGGTGCCGATCCACTGCCAGCGACCCGGCAGTTTCGGCGTGAGCTTCACGGGAGGGTCGAACTCGTCGAGTTGGCCGACTGTGGCCAGCGGCACCATGGGCTGGTTGAAGGTGATGCTCACGAAGGGGGCGATATCCACTTCACCCTCGGGCTGGACCCTCAGGACCTCCAACGGCCCGGGATCGACAGCCGGTGCTGCGATGTCGGCTCCGGCCGGGAAAGGCTGATCGACCGTCTTGCCGGTGCGGGGCGGGGGCAGCGAATCAACTGGACGTTTGAACCCGGCCGCGCCCGAGTCGTCGCCGTCCCACGGCGGCAGCCGGTCGATCACCGCGCGGATCTCCTCGTCGCTGAGCACCTCGCCCTCGACTTGGCCCACAGTCGGTGAACTCTCACCGTCGCTCTCGTCGCCCTCGCTCTCTTCGCCCTCGGTCAGGCCACCAGTGAGAGAACCGTCCGGCCCCGATCCGGCTTCACCGAGAGCCGCAAGCGTGGGAACTCCCGGAGCCGCAAGCGCGGAATGCTCCGCGGCCACACGCGGGGAGTCTGCCGAAACCAGAGGTGCGGAATCCTCGGGAGCCGAGAATGTGAGAGCCGGAGCCGACGGTGTGGGAGCGTTGGCGGACCGACCGCTCTCATCGGCTACTCGCGCGCCGACATCCGAAGAACCACCGGCCAGCAGCGCTGCCACCAGCCCGATCACCATCCAACGCCGCAGAGAACCGCTCATAGCTCAGCGTAAATCTAGGAGATCGTTAAGTAATCCGTTGGCGGCGCCGGTCGGGTGTCAGCTTCTGGATTCCGGCCCCGGATCGGGGTCCGGGACATGCCTTCGCCGGAATGACGGATCGGGTCGTCCGCTGCAGGGCCCAACAGGCGCCTAGCCGGGGTCGTTGGGGTGGTGGGCCAGGGGGATGACCTGGATGTCGAGCCAGGGGAAGAACGGGAGCGAGGCCAGGGCGGCGTGGAGATCGTCGGGCGAGGCGGCGCGCCAGACGCCCCAGTTGGCCCAGCGGCCCGGCACGCGCCAGAGACGGCGGATGGTGCCCGCTTCGACGAGTTCCCGACCGCGCGCCCGCTCGGCCGCCATGAGCTCGTCGCGCCGGCCGGGGTCGCCGTCGGGTGGCCAGTTGACCTGGATGTGGACCAGGTACTCGGTTGCGTCACTCATCGCCGGGCTCCTTCCCGTCGCCGGCGGCCGGGGACTCGCCGCCCGGATTCTCGCCAGCCAGTTCCGCCAGCACTTCGTCGGTGTCGGCGCCCAGCGGGCGCCCCACGAAGGACACCTTGCCGGGCGTGCGCGACAGGCGCGGCGACACCGCCTGCATCACGATGTCCTCGGCGGTCGTGAACAGGCCGCGCTGGGCGAAGTGCTCGTCGGCGAAGAGGTCGGCCATGGTGTACACGGGGGCGATGGCCGCGTCGGCGTCCTCAAAGGCGCGGATCACCTCGGCCGAGGGTCGCTCGGCGATCCAGCCGGACACAAGAGCCTCGAGGGCGTCGCGGTTCTCGAAGCGGTCGGTGAAGGTGGCGAAGCGCTCGTCGCCGCCGGCTCCGATGAGGTCCAGTACCCGGTTCGCCACGGTGTCGCTGGAGGCCGAGAGCGCCACCCACTCGCCGTCGCTACACCGGTAGGTGCCCCGCGGCACCGAGTAGGGGATGCCGGCGCCCAGGCGCGGCTGCAGGTAGCCCAGATGGGCGAACGCCGAGGGCAGCGGGCCCATGACGTGCATGAGCGCCTCCACCAGCGAGAGGTCCACCACCTGACCCTTGCCGCTTCGGCGCGCCTCCCACAGCGCCGCCATGGCGCCGAAGGCCCCGAGCGTGCCGGTGAGCTCGTCGGTAAGTGCCACCGGCGGCAGCAGCGGCTGGCCGTCCGCCTCGCCGCTGATGACGGCGTAGCCGCTGAGCGCCTCGGCCAGGGTGGCGAAGCCGGGCCGCTGGGCGTAGGGGCCTTCCTGGCCGAATGCCGTGACGCGCAGGATCACCAGCCGCGGGTTGCGCTGGTGCAGCACATCGGGCGCCAGCCCGAGCGCCTCCAGCTTGCCGGGACGCAGGTTCTCGACGAGCAGGTCGGCGCCGTCGATCAGCCCCAGCATGGCCTCGAGGCCCTCGGGGGTCTTGAGGTTCAGCACCACGGCACGCTTGTTGCGCCCCGCCAGCTTCCAGAAGTAGGAGTCGGCGTCGCCGTCGGGCGGCATCCATCCCAGCCGGCGGACCGAATCGCCGCTCGGCGACTCCACCTTGATGACGTCGGCTCCGAAGTCGCCGAACAGCCGGGCGGCACCCGGACCGGCGACCACGGTCGCCATGTCCACCACCCGGACGCCGGCCAGCGGCCCCGCGCCCTCCCCGGCCCCAGGCCCGGTTACGTCAGCCACCTGCGCCGGCTCCGGTGTCGCCCCCACCGACGACCCGGCCCTGCCCGGGCGCGGCTCCGGCGCTGTCAGGCACCATCTGTGGATCGGCGAGGCAGCAGCACCGAGCGCTTGTAGGTCGTGACCACGTCGCCGTCCTGGTTCCGCCCGACGGTCTCGACGGTGACGATGCCGGCGTCGGGGCGCGACCGGCTGGGGCGAGCCTCGAGCACGGTGCTGGTGCCATAGAGGGTGTCGCCGGGAAACACGGGCGCGGTGTGGCGCAGGTCGGTGGTGCCCAGGTTGGCCAGCGCCCGCCCCGAGATGTCCGGCACGCTCATGCCCAGCAGCAACGAGTAGATGTGCGGGCCGGCCACGACGGGACGCTCGAACGGCCCCTGGGTGCCGTCGAAATGCGCCGAGTCCACGTGCAGCGGGTGCACCGCCAGGGTCAGCATGCAGAAAATGTGGCTCTCGGCCTCGGTGATGGTCTTGCCCGGCCAGTGGCGGTACTCGTCGCCCACTTCGAAGTCCTCGAAGCAGCCCCCGAAGCGCCGCTCGCGCGCCTCGAAGACCCGGCCACCGCCGGCCGCTGAATCAGGTTCTGCGCCCATCAACCCTCCAGCGCCGCCGCCTCGTCGATGATGCCCCCAGGGTCGTTGTGCGGCACGCTGCGCAGCCAATCGGGGTTCACGAGCCGGCCGAAGCCGGGCTCGTCGGGCAGCGGGTCCATCAGGCCGTCGCGCACCACCGGCTGCCGTAGCGAGTCGGCGAACTGATCCACACCGCTGCCGACGATGCCCCACTCCAGCGGCAGGTCGGGGCGACCCAGCCCGCCGAGGATCTGGGCGTGCTCGAGGGCGTTCATGTGCGGCGCCACCTGCATGCCGGCCGCGTCCGCCTGCGCCAGGATGTCGCCGATCGAGGTGATCCCGCCCATCGTCGTGACATCGACCCGCACGAAGTCGACCGAGTTGTGAGCGACCAGCGACTCGGGATAGTGCGCCCCGCCCTGCTCGTCGCCGAAGGCGATGGGGAACGGCGACCGTTCCCTCAATGCCGCGATGATCCGGGCGTTGCCGGGTGGGAAAGCATCCTCGAACCAACCCAGGGTCATGTCCAGGCTCTCCAGGAAGGCCACCGCATCGTCGACGGCGTTGAACACCCAGGCCCCGTCGCACCCCACCCAGAGGTCGTCGGACACCGAGGCGGCCGCCTCCAGGCGGGCCTTGGAGCGCACCACATCGGGTGCCATCGGCAGCTTGACGCGCCGGTAGCCCCGCTCATACAGGTCGGTGACCTGCTCGATCACCTCGGCGGGGCCGATCGAGGGCGGGTAACCGGCGATCCCCGTCACCGGCATCGCCACGTTCGAGCCGCCAAGCATCTGTGCGATGGGCAGGCCCCGCCGCTTGGCCTCGGCATCCCAGACCGCCAGGTCGACGATCGACAGCGCCCGCAGGCCGATCCCCCCGACCAGGCAGGACAGGTTGGAGCGCTGCACCGACTCGAACGCCGCCTCGGGCTGATCGGTGGGGCGCCCCAGATAGCGCGGCCCGATGTAGTCGTGGATCATCTCGGCGATCGGGCCGTCGCGGCTCAGCGTGAAGCCGTACCCGCATGTTCCGTCGCGGGTCCGCACCCGCACCAGGCCGAACTCCCGGTGCTCCATGACCCAGTCGCCGAAGCGAATCACCTCGGGCACCGGCGCGCGCACCGTCAGGGCGTCCACCGCTTCGATCTGCCGTCCTCGTTCGTCGCTCATACGCAGAGATACCCCCCGTCGACGCTCAGTATGTGTCCGGTCACCATGGATGCGGCATCCGACGCCAGGAAGATGGCCGGCCCCACGATCTCCCGTGGCAGCCCCCGGCGGTCGATCGGGGTGCGGGCGGCGATGAACTCGCTGGTGTAGCTGCGCTTGCGGTCCGAGGCCAACACCAGCGGCGTCTCGAAGATGGACGGGGCGAGGGCATTGACCCGCACCCCGTGTTCGATCCACTCCAGCGCCAGGCTGCGGGTCATCTGGATGACGCCACCCTTGCTCTGCAGGTAGGCGGTGGTCTCCGGGTAGGCGCGGCTGCCGCCGATGGAGGCCATGTTCACGATGGCGCCCTGCCCCCGCTCGATCATCGAGCGGCCCACGATCTGGCACGGCAGGAAGGTGCCCCACAGGTTCAGGCGCACGACCCGCTCCCAGACCTCGTCGGGGAAGTCCTCCGCGGGGTGCCGGGCGGCCGTACCGGCACAGTTGACGAGGACGTCGATGTGGCCGTGGGCCGCCAGCACCGCGCCGACGGCGCTCTCCATGGCGTCCCGGCTGGTGACGTCGGCCTCGATGAACCGCAGCGTCCGGCCCTGCTCGGCG
The DNA here is from genome assembly GCA_009835395.1 of Acidimicrobiia bacterium. GTDB lineage: Bacteria > Actinomycetota > Acidimicrobiia > Acidimicrobiales > CATQHL01 > VXNF01. Next base: position 14,715 of record VXXM01000021.1, on the reverse strand, counting down.
GCGGCGGCCACCAGCCGCTCGGCCCGCGCCACGTCGACGTCCAGGAACGTCACCTCGGCGCCGCAGTCGGCGAACCCCACGGCGATCGCCTCGCCGAGCCCGCTGGCCCCGCCGGTGATGAGCGTGACCTTGCCCGACAGGTCGAACAGGCCGCCCACATAATCCGTGGGGACGGTGACGGCGACAGCGTCGGGATCACTCATGTCCGAGATCCCTCACCACTCACTCGTCGCCGTCGATGCGGGCGGCGCTGGGGTAGAAGCAGCCCACCCCCCGGTACGGGGTGCGGAACCTGCTGAGGTGCCAGCGCCCCAGGTTCGGGAACACGAGGACGTCGCGGTCGTCGCCCGTGAACACGCAGTTGGTCGGGGCGGCGATGATCGCGCCCCGCGGGTCGGTGGCCAGCACCTGCAGCCCCGTCTCGGCGTGCCACACGAAGATGGTGTCGGGCCGGTAGCAGGACACCACGAGCGACCCGTCGGTGGTCTCCACGATGCCGTCGGGGACCGCCAACCCCAGGTCGCACAGCTCCCGCCGCGCCCCGGCCGATCCGTCGGCCTCGATCGGGATCTCCACGATCGCGCTGGGATAACTCTCCACGATCCACAGGCGCGAACCGTCGGCCGACACGGCGCAGCCGTTCGGGAAGTTGACCGACTCGGTGCTCCACACTTCGGCCTGCGCGCCGGGGCGCTGCACCCAGACGTGACCGTTCTGCTCGCCCCAGCCGCCCGAGTCGGTGAGGTAATAGTTGCCGTCAGCGTCGAAGGCCCCCCAGTTCGGCACGCCGAGCGACTGCTCGTCGTTGCCGGTGCAGAAGGCGCTCCGCTCGCCGCCGTCGGGGCTGAACCGCCACACCGTGCTGTTCACCAGGTCGATGGCGTAGACGTTGCCGTCGCCGTCGGCGGCCAGCCCCAGCATGAAGCCGCCCGTGTTCGCGATCTCCCGGGGCGTGTCGTCCGGCTCGATCACGTAGAGCTGGCCGGCCTCCCCCCCGCAGTAGATGGTGCCGTCGGGCGCCGCGCAGATGCCCTCGGCGTGGTCGAGGCCCTCGGCGAAGTTGTCGACATCGGTCAGCGGCACGATGGGTTCCATGCTCGTTCTCCTTGGGTGGTCGAGGTGGTCGGGACGGGCCGTGCGCGCTAGCGCAGCGTTCCGTCGAGATTGCGCTTCGTCTCCACGAGTTCCACACGGTGCCCGTCGGGATCGATCAGATAGATGGCCAACGCGCCCTTGTTAGGTCCGACCGTCGGCGAAACCGGGTCGCTCACGGACTCCACGCCGGCGGCCTTGAGGCGCTCCCACAGCGCCTCGAAACCCTCCACGAAAAGGCAGATGTGGGCGGTGCCGGGATTGCCGTTCGCCGGGTCGATCTCCTTGCGCTCGATGTTCTTGTACTCCAGGATCTCCAGGAACACGCCCACCCGGTCGTGGCGGAGGATGGCGGCGTGCAGATCCACGGTCGGGTAGCCCACCAGTTCCCGCAGGTACTCCTCGGTGCGGACCCAGCGGGCACACACCTCATAGCCCAGCAGCTCGTAGAAGGCGATGGAGCGGTCCAGATCGGCGACGGTGATGCCGGCGTGGGAGAAGCCGCACACCGCCCCCTCGGCGGCGGTTGCGGTCCCCTCGGTCATGGTTGCGGTTGTCATCGCATGGTCCTCCCGGTCTCGAGATCGAACAGATGCAGGCCGGTGCCGCCGATCTCCAGCGCCACCTCCTCGCCCGCGGCGAAGGTCCGGTCCGACCGCACCCGCGCCACCAGAGTGTCGCGCGGCGGCGCATCGGGGTCGCCCGGATCCACGCCGGAGAAGTCGCCGGCCAGGTGCACGTAGGTCTCCGGCTCGACGAGCTCGGTGAACCGAACCCTGGCCCGTGGCAGGCTCTCCGACGAGGCCGCTGCCGGGTCGCACAACAGCAGCGACTCGGGGCGGATTCCGGCCACCAGTTCCGTCGCCGCCGGCACCCCGGCACACAGCTCGGCAGCCGTCTCGGGAACCGCCATCACACCCGCCGCGCCGAAGTCCAGCATCACGTCCCCCGCGCCTTCGCCGGACCGCACCTCGGCCCTCAGCAGGTTCATGGCGGGGCTGCCGATGAAGCCCGCCACGAACAGGTCCGCAGGCCGGTGGTACAGCTCCTGGGGCGTGCCGACCTGGCGCAGTTCGCCGTCGTTCAGCACGGCCACCCGTTGCCCCAGCGTCATGGCCTCGGTTTGGTCGTGGGTCACGAAGACGGTGGTGACCCCCAGTTCGGCGTGAAGTTGGGCCAGTTCGCCGCGCATCTGCACACGTAGTTTGGCGTCGAGGTTGCTGAGCGGCTCGTCCAGCAGGAAGGCCTTGGGCTGGCGCACAATGGCCCGACCGATGGCGACCCGCTGGCGCTGGCCACCCGACAGTGACGCCGGGCGCCGCTTGAGATGTTCGGTGAGCTCGAGCGTCTCCGCGACTTCGGTCACTCGCCGGGTGACCTCGGCCCCCGCCATCTTGGCCTGGCGCAGCGGGAAGGCGATGTTGGCGAAGACCGTCATGTGCGGGTACAGGGCGTAGTTCTGGAAGACCATGGCCACGTCGCGGTTCCGGGGATGCACCTGGTTCACCACCTCGCCGTCCACGAGGATCTCGCCGGCGGTGATGGCCTCCAGCCCGGCCAGCATCCGCAGCAGCGTCGACTTGCCGCAGCCCGAGGGCCCGACCAGCACCACGAACTCCCCCTCGGCGATGTCGAGGCTCAGCGAGGTCACCGCCTCGGTGCCGTCGCCGTAGACCTTGGTGACGTCCCGGAAGGAGATCTCAGCCATGACCGGGGCGCCCTAGAACGCCTTCACCGCGGTGAAGCCGGCGTCGATGACGATGTTGGTGCTGCTGATGTAGCTGGAGGCGTCCGAGGCCAGGAAGACGACCAGAGCACCGACCTCCTCCACCGTGCCGACGCGCTCAAGCGTGTTGGCGGCGTTCACCCGGTCCATGAAGTTGTCCGCCTCGTCGACGTTCATGTCCTCGAGATCCCGCGTCAGCATCGGGGTGTTGATCGTGCCCGGCGAGATGGCGTTCACCCGGATGTTGTCGCGGCCCACCTCCAGGGTCAGCGAGCGAGCGGCCGCAACGACGCCCGCTTTCGCTGCTGCGTACACCACGCAGCCGGGCAGCGAGTGCGAGGCCTGAACCGAGGACGTGAAGATCATCGAGCCGCCGCCGCGCGCCCGCATCGGGGCGATGCTGTACTGGGCGCAGAGCAGCACCCCCTTCAGGTCGACGTCGAGGAGCAGGTCCATGTCCTCCTCGGTCATCTGCTCGAGGTCGACGTAGCGCTCCACCCCGGCGTTGGCGTGCAGCACGTCGAGGCCGCCGTAGGTGTCGACGGCCCGCTGGATCATCGCCTTGACATCCGCGGCGACCGACACGTCGCCGCCGTCGACGATCGCCGTCCCGCCGACGGCCTCGATCTGTGCCACCGTCTCGCCGGCCGTCTCGGTGTTGATGTCGTTGGCCACCACGGCCGCGCCGGCTCCGGCGAGCGCGATGGCGCTTCCCCGGCCGATTCCCGAACCGGACCCGGTGACGATGGCCACCTTGCCGGCCAGCACTCCTTCGGTGGTCATGCGGTCCTCCTCGCTGGTGTCATGTTCGCCCGTCCCGCTCGCTCGGTCCATTCCGCCCGGCCCCCGTCATCCGAGCCCCTCAGCCCTTCAGCGCGCCCGCTGTCACGCCCTGCTGGAACTTCCGCTCCAACACGAGGTAGAGGATGAACACGGGCACAGATCCGATGATCGAGGCCGCCGCGATCAACTCGTGGGGTGTGGCGTACTGCCCGATGAACTGGCTGATCCCCACCGGCAGCGTGTAGGTGTCGGCGTCCCGCATCAGCACCAGCGCCAGGATGAAGTCGTTCCAGTTGGCCAGGAACAGCAGGATCGTCACCGTCACCACCGCGGGACGGGCAACCGGCACGATCACGCGGAACAGGATCTTCCATTCCCTGGCCCCGTCGAGGCGCGCCGATTCCACCAACTCGCCGGGGATGCCGGCGAAGAAGCCCCGGAAGATGAGGATCGAGATGGGCAGGCCGAACGCCACGTACACCAGGCTCAGGCCGAACAGGTCGTTGTAGAACCCCAGGTGGCGCGCCTCGATGAGCAGCGGCAGCACGAGGGCCGCCGGCGGGATCATGATGCCCAGCAACAGGAGGGTGAAGACGACATCGGAGCCCGGGAACCGCAGCCAGGTGAAGGCGTGCGCCGCCAGCAGCGACACCAGGATCGTGAGGACAACCGAGACCACCGTCACGAAGACGCTGTTGACGAAGTATCCCCCGAGGCCGAACTCCTGCCAGGCGGTGATGTAGTTGCCCGGCACCCACTCGTCGGGGAGGAACTTCTGGTTGTAGACCTCCCGGCCGGTCTTGAGAGACAGTGCGCCGACCCAGGCCACCGGCAGCACGACGGTCACGGCGACGACGACCGCCAGGATCGACAGCCCGGCCTTCGCCCAGGTGGCGCGGAGCTCAAACAAGACGCCTCGCCAACCGGAAGCGGGCCACACTGGCGATCACCGCCAGCACGACGATCACCACGGCGATGGCCGAGGCCACGCCCATGATGCTGAAGCGGAAGCCCTGTTCGAACATGTATGTCGCCAGCACTTCGGAACTGCGGTTGGGACCTCCTCTGGTCATCACGAACACCACGTCGAAGATCTTGAGACCGCCGATGATGTTCAGCAGCGCCACGACGCCCACGATGTGCCAGATCGACGGGATGATCACCCGGAACACCGTGGCCGGGGTGCGGGCCCCGTCGAGGGCCGCCGCCTCCAGCATCGACCGGTCGACACTCTGGAGACCGGCGTAGTAGAGGATCATGTCGTAGCCGGCGAACTGCCAGACGGTCACGCCGATGATGACCCACAGGGCCCACTGCTCGTCGCCGAGGAAGAAGATGGGCTGGTCGGCCACGCCCAGCCACTGCAGGATCTGGTTCACGAACCCGAAGGCGTCCAGCACCCGCTGCCACATGAGGCCCACCAGGACCGAGGGAAGCAGGGCGGGGAGGAAGATCACAGCTCTCAGCAGGCCCGTGCCGCGCACCCTGGTGGAGATCAGCAGGGCGACGCCGAAGCCGATGACGTTCAGGAACAGCGTCGTGAGGCCGGTGAACAGCAGGGTGTTGCGCAGCGCCCGCCAGAAGATGTCATCGCCGGCGATGGTGCGGTAGTTCTCGATGCCCAGCCAGCGGATGCCGTCGGCAGGGAAGCCGGTCCACTCCGACAGCGACACCAGCCCCACCACCACGATCGGGATGGCGATGAGCCCCAGGAACACGGCCAGGCTGGGGACCACCATGGCCAAGCCGAGGCTTGAGGCGTAGTTGCCACCGCGGCGCCGCTCGGCGGCGCGCGCGGCACGCCGTGACAGGGTTGCCCCTGCCGACGGCGGCGCCGCGGTTGACAACTGCCCGTTGGGTGCCGGCGTTAGCCGGCGCCGGCCATGGCTTCGATCATGTCGGCCGCGCTGATGGTGCCGCCGAGCAGACCCTGGGCGCCGTTGATCACCTCGGTGTACACCGGGGTGGTGTAGATCGTGCGGTTGCGGACCGTGGCCTGCGCCGCGATGAGGTCGCGATACAGGTTGCTCACGTCGTCCGGCAGCTCGATCCCCCACGACGGGATGAAGTCGTTGGACACCAGCGAAGCCTCGCTCTCAGCGTCGGTCAGCCAGCGCATGAACTCGATGCCCATGTCGACGTTGGCCGCATCCGCCGGGATCGAGAACATCTCGGCCACACCACCGGTGGCGAATCCCTCACCGCCGTCCGGCGACGGGAAGGGGAACAGGCCCCACTCGAAGCTGTCCTCCACCTGGGCGGCGATACCGCCGGTGATGAAGTTGCCGACCGGGTAGAACATGGCGGCCTGCTGCGCCACGAACAGCTCCAGCGCCCCGACGAAGGAGACCATGGAGTTGGCGCCCGGCGCGAAAACGCCGTTGGCGATCAGGTCCTCGAGGTTCTCCGCTGCGGCCAGGAACTGCGGGTCGTCCCAGGTCGCCGCGCCGGCATCGGCCTGCACGATGAGCGTGTTGGTGGGGTCGGTGTAGGCGAGCTGCGCGAAGAACAGGTCGGCAGCGGCCCACCCGTCGTTCGTACCCACGGCCACGCCGAAGTAGCCGGCCTCGTCGAGCGCTGCAGCGACCGCCTTCAAGGCGTCGGACGAGCGGGGCACCTCGAGGCCCAGCTCGGCGAAGATGTCCTTGTTGTAGGCGATCTGCAACGAGTTCACGTCCAGCGGGATGGCGAAGGGCACGCCGTTCACGCTGGCGATGGAGGCGATCGGCGGGAAGAACTCGGGGAAGCCCGTCGTGAAGTCGCCCGCCAGTGAGGCGATCGCGCCGCCGTTGACCAGGTCGGTGTATTCGCCGGTCCACGGCACCTGTGCCACGTCGGGCGGCTCGCCGGCGGCGATGGCTGCCCGCAGGTTGGTCATGTAGTCCGCGAAGGGCGTGTAGGTGCGGACGACATCCACGTGCGGGAAGGCAGCCTCGAACCGCTCCTCGGCCTGCTCGTGCACGACCGGGTAGGCGCCCTCGTTGTTCCAGGACCAGAACTCCAGCGTGATCGGGTCCACGGCGGCTGCGGCCGCCTCGGCCTCGGCTGCGGCAGCGGCTGCAGCCGCGGCCTCAGCTCGCGCCTCATCGGCCTCAGCCTGTGCCGCTTCAGCCTCGGCCTGCGCGGCGGCTGCGGCCTCCCGCGCCTCGTCGGCCTCGGCCTGCGCGGCCGCGGCCTCGGCCTGCGCGGCGGCGGCCTCCGACAGCGCCTCCTCGGCGGCGGCCTGCGCGTCGGCGAGCGCCGCTTCGGCCGCAGCCACGGCTGCCTCGTTGCCTTCGGCTGTGGCCTGCGCAAGATCGGCGGCGGCCTGCGCCGCCTCAGCTGCAGCCTGAGCCGCCTCCGACGCGGCCAGTCCCGCCTGCGCGGCGGCATCCGCGGCGGCGGCGTCGGCGATACCGGTCGCCGCGTCCGCCTGGGCGCTGCGGGCAGCGGCTGCCGTGGCCTGGGCCTCGGACAGCGCTTCCGCCGCGGCGGAAGACGCGCTCCGGGCCTCGGCCATGGCCGCGTCGGCTGCCTCGGAGCCCGAGTCGTCGGCCGCGCACGACGCTGCCAGCAGCGCCAGCGCAGCCACGAGCACCCCGGCGCGCGCGAAAGTCCCGCGTCGAATCGTTCTCATCTCCGTCTCCTTTCGTGGAACCCCCGGATAGAGGTGGACCGCAGTATGTCACACCGGGCTCGGGCGACCCCATTGGCGGGGTCGGCTCGACCGGCTCAGAGCTGCCGGCGCAGCCAGTCCAGGGTGACGCGGTTGAACTCGTCGGGGCTCTCCATGCCCGAGAGGTGGCCGGCGCCTTCGAAGACGTGGAAGTCGGAGCCACCGATGGCCTCGTGGATCTCCTCGGAGCACTGCACGGGCAGCACGACGTCCACCTCGCCGACGGTGACGAGCACCGGAGCGGAGACGTTGTGGGCCTCGGCGCGCATGTCGTAGGAGAGGTTGGCTTCGATCTGGCCCAGCAGGCCGTCATAGCTGGCGGCGTTGGCCCGCATGTGGTCGAGGATGTTCATGAGCATCTCGAAGTTGCGGGACATGAAGCCGGGGCTGATGAGCATCGGCATCGTGGCGGCGTAGTAGTGCTCCACCCCGCCGCTGGTCAGGTGGGCCTTCAGCAACCCCAGGGAGAACTCACTGAAGCCGTGGGTGCCCAGCCAGGACGAGTGCATTTGCAGCGACAGCACCCGCTCGGGGGCGTCGACGGCCATGCGCAGGCCGATGGCGCCGCCCAGCGAGGAGCCCGACAGATGCGCCGCCCCGATACCGAGCGCGTCCATGAGGTCGAAGGTGTCGCCGGCCATGCCCGCCACGCTGTAGGGAGGCGGCGTGGTCTCGCTGCGGCCCACACCCCGGCCGTCGAAGATCACGCAGCGGATCTCCGACTCGTAGGCGCGGACCTGCGGCAGCCAGCGGGTGCCGTCGGCACCGGTGCCTCTGATCAGCACCAGCCCCGGAAGCGACTCGTCGCCGTGGCTCTCGTAGTAGATATTCGTCCCGTCTCGGACTTTGGCGTGTGGCATCGCTAACCCCCTTGGTTCGGTGTGACCGGCACCTGTGGCGCATCGGTCCCCAACACGTGCTCGACGGCGCCCGCCACGCGGACGGCGTTGTCCTCCCGCAGGCGCCCCGCCGTGAACTGCATGCCCACCGGCAGACCGTCGCCGTCGAAGCCGACCGGCAGCGCCACCGTCGGCAGCCCGGTGAGGTTCTGCGGCACCGTGAACCCCATCACGACCTCCCGCAGCGCCCGCAGCTCGCCGTCGACCGGCACGGTGTCGGGCTCGTCGATCGTCGACGGGCCGACCGCTGAGATCGGCGTCAGCAGGGCGTCCAGAGATTCGAAGGCCCGATCGAACGCCCAGATGAACTCCAGCCGGCGCCGCCGGGACTCCATGTACTCCCCCATCGTCACCTCGGACGCCATCTGGAGACGTCCCCGGACATCGGCGCCGTAGTCGCCGGCACGCTCGGGGAACAGGCCGAACTGCCGGTTGTGAACGTCGTAGGCCTCGGCCATCTGCAGCGGTATGAACGCCGCCAGCATGTCCTCCGCGGCGGGCAGGTCGACCTCGACCAGTGTTGCACCGGCAGATCGCAGGGCATCACAGGTGCGGTCGAAGCCCGCCGTTGTTCCCTCTCCCCACGGAACGGCGCCGCGGAGCGCAGGCGCGATGCCCACCCGCGCACCCTTCAGTCCCTCGCCGAACGACGCGGGATCGGGAGCAGCGGGCAGCGGATCGGCCAGCGCCGCCGGATCGCCCTCATGGGGGCCGCTCATCGCCGCCAGCAGCGGCCACAGGTCCTCGATGCGGCCGGCCACCACGCCCGGCGTGTCCAGAGTGGGTGCCAGCGCCGCGCCGCCGGCCCGGCCGATGCGCCCCAAGGTCGGCTTGATGCCGGCCACGCCGCAGAACGCAGCCGGGATGCGCACCGAGCCGCCGGTGTCGCTGGCCACCGCGGCGGGCACCATCGCCGTCGCCACGGCCGCCGCCGACCCGCCGCTGGAGCCGCCCGGCACCCTGGTGAGATCCCACGGGTTACGCGGGCTGGACCTCGTGGCGTGCTGGGAGGTGATCCCCCAGCCCAACTCATGCGAGCGGGTCACGCCCACAATCACGGCGCCCGCCGCCCGCAGGCGTCGCACCAGCTCGGCGTCGGCATCGGACACTCGCCCGGCCAGCACCTCCGAGCCGTAGTCGCCGACGGCCCCCGCCACGTCGAACAGCTCCTTGACGGCCACCGGCACGCCGTGCAGCGGCCCCCGCGACTCGCCCCGTCGCAGCTCGGCGGTGCGCTCCGCGGCCTCGGCGGTGGCACGCTCGGCGGTGACCTCGGCGAACGCACCCAGCACTCCGTCGAGGCGATTGATCCGCTCGAGGGTTGCCGACAGCATCTCGGAGGGGTCGGTCTCGCCGGCGGCGTACAGCGCTCCGAGGCGCGCGATCGAGAATCCGGCGGTGTCCAAGCGGCGGCCCGCGCTTCAGCCCGAAGGGTCGGCCCGAGGGGTCAGCCCGCGGGGATCCCGGGGATCTCGGGTACCGCCCGGTATCCGGCCTGCTCCATAGACGGAACGCCGCCCAGGACCCAGAGGATCACCATGTCCTCCTCGCCGATGGACCCGGCGGAGTGCGCCGTGTTGACGGGCACGAACACCACGTCGCCCGGGCTGATCTCGTAGTACTCGTCGCCCACGCGGTGCCAGCCCCGCCCCGACAGCACGATCACGACCTCCTCGGCGTCGGGATGCAGGTGGTGCTCATGCGTGCCGCCGCCGCCGGGGTAGACCGTCCGTCCCACCATGACCTTCTCCGAGCCCTGGCGGACGTCGGAGACCAGGGTGCGGCAGTCCAGGTGAGCGAAGGCGGTGCCTGTGAGGTCGTCGAGCGGGGTGGTGTCGGCGCGGGTGACGTATTCGGGAGCATCGCTTCGGGCCATGGGCGGAGTATAGAACTATGATTTTGCCCAGCTAGAGGCGCAGACGAGGGGAGAGGTGTGAGGGCTCGCAGCGATGCAGGACCTGCTGAGGGCCTCGATGCCACGGGCGGATCCACAGGGCCGGACCCCGCCACGAACGGTTCCGGCGGCGTGCGCACGTCGCCGCTGACCGTCGAGGAGATCACCACCTTCTACGAGAAGGGCTACATCCGTCCGGGCAAGGTGTTCAACGACGAGCAGATCGAGTTCCTGCGCGCCGTGGTCCAGCGCCTCACCCGCAGCGAGGACGAGGCCGGCCGGCGCTACGACCTGCTCGACCCCGCGCTGTGGCCCGACGAGGAGGGTGGCAACGGTGAGGCCGGCGACGCCGGAGCCGCCCGCGACCCGGCGCAGAGCTTCGACTTCCTGTTCAACATGTGGCTGATCGACGACGACTTCCGCGCCGCCGTGTTCAACCCCACGACGGCTCGCTGGGCGGCGCAGCTGCTGGGCACCACGAGCGTGCGACTCCTCGAGGACAACGCCCTCAACAAGTCGCCCAGCCCGCACGACCTGCGCTGGCACCAGGACTACTCGTACTGGCCTCTGGCCCAACCCAACGCCGTGACCGCCTGGGTGGCCCTCGACGACACCACGCAGCACAACGGCGCCATGTTGATGGCCTGCGGAAGCCAGCATCTCGGGGAGCGGCTGCCGGTGGTGTTCGGCACGGGCACGCCCTACCTGCGCGAGTCGCGGCCGTCCTCGGTCACCGAGGTCGGCGACCCCGCCGAGCTGGACCTGCCGGTCGAGGTGGTGGAGTTGGCGGCGGGCGAGGTGTCGATGCACTCGTCGCTCACCTGGCACGCCTCGGGTCCGAACCTGTCCGAGCGGGGCCGGCGGGCGATAGTCATGCGCTACGTGTCCGACGGCACCATCTGGCTGGGGGCGCAGCGCTACGAGTACAACTACACCGACGAGGAGGTCGGCCTAACGCCCGGCGAGCCGATCGGGGGCCGCTACTTCCCCGTCATCCCCTTCTGAGGCGACGAGCGTCCGCCGCGAGAGGAGCACCATGATCGACAGCCCCACCACGGGACCCGACGGGTTGCGGCGCTTCGACGCCGCCCGGGTGGTGCCCTGCGAGGACGAGACCGTGCTGGCCGACGCCAGCGTGGTGGTCCGCGACGACCTGATCGAATGGGTTGGCGCCCGCGCCGAGCTGCCGACCGCCTACCGCGACCCGAAGATCCCCGTGAGCGATGCCGGGACTGCCACGATCATGCCCGGCCTCGTGGACGGCCACATGCACATCAGCTTCGGCGAGCCGCGCACCGAGGAGGAGCTGTTCATCTACACGCCGGCGCCGTACCGGGCCATCCGTGCCGCCATCGACGCCGAGAAGGTGCTGCTGGCCGGCGTGACCGCCGCCTGCGACCCGGGCGGCCCCAACGGCGTGGCACCGGCGGTGCGCGACGCCATCGACGGTGGACTCATTCTGGGCCCGAGGTTCTCCGCCGCCGGGCGCCAGATCACCACGCAACTCGGCATCGGCGACACGCTCCCCCGCTGGATCGATGTGCACGAATCGTCCTTCGGCGCCCTGGTCCGATGCACCGACGACCTGCTGCAGGAGATTCGCAACCAGGTGAAGGACACCGTGGATCTCATCAAGATCGCCGGGTCGGGCCCTGGCACAACCGAGTACGCCGCCTTCAGCCGCGCCGAACTCGCCGTGGCGGTGGAAGAGGCCCACCGCTTGTGCCGGCCCATCACCATGCACGCCCGCTCGCGCCAGTCGGTGGCCGACGCCGCCGCAGTGGGCGTGGACTGGATCATGCACGCCTCCTACATGGATCCCGAGACCCTCGAGGTGGTGCTGGAGAAGGAGATCCCGCTGCTGCCGGCGATGACGCTGCTGGTGAACAGCCTCGAGGCGCCCGGGCACAGGCCGTTCGTGGCCGACGCCATGAAACGGGAGCTGGACGCAGCCGTGGCGATCCTGTCCAAGGCCTACGCCGACGGCGCCACCCTGATCGCCGGCTCGGAGACCGGTTTCGCCATGACCCCCTACGGCGAGTGGCACACCCGCGAGATGGAGCTGTTCGTGAGCCACCTGGGCATGACCGACATGGAGGCGCTGCTGTGCATGACCCGGAACGCGGCGACCGCCGCGCCCCGTGACACGGACCGCATCGGCACGCTGCGCCCCGGCAAGTTCGCCGACCTGCTGGTCGTGGACGGGAATCCCGACGAGGACGTGCGCATCCTGGGCGACCGCTCCCGGCTGCTGTCCATCGTCAAGGGCGGCCAGGAGGTCGCGCCCTCGGGACGTGGAAGCCAGATCCGGCAGCGCTTCGAGCAGGCCCGCCGCTACACCCACCACCTGCACACGCGGGCCGCGGCCGAGCCGTCGGACTGACCCGGCAGCCTCCGCCGCGGCTACCGGACGCTCCACATCCCCGCCACCGGACCGGTTACCTTCTGAACGATGACCGCTGAACACCCCTCACTCACCGAACTCGCCGACCTCGGCGGCCGGAGGGCCGTCGTCACCGGCGCCGCCCGGGGCTTCGGGGCCGCCATCGCCGACCGCCTGGCCGAAGCCGGCGCAACGGTGGTGATCGCCGACGTACGGCTGGACGAGGCCGCGGCCACCGCCGCCCGGATCGCTGACCGCACCGGCGCCACCTGCACCGCCCAGCACCTCGACGTGACCGACGAGACGTCGATCTCGGCGGCCTTCGAGGGCTGGCACAGCACCTGGGGCGCACTGGACATCCTCGTGAACAACGCCGGCGTGTTCTCCAACCACCTCGCACACGAGATGCCCGTCTCGGAGTTGGACCGCATCCTCACCATCAACGTGCGGGGCGCCTACCTGTGCACCCGGGCCGCCCTGGGGCCGATGCGCGCCGCCGGTCGGGGGGTCATCGTCAACGTGGCCTCGGTGGATGCCATGGTGACCTCGGCGGAGGGTCTGACGCACTACACCACCTCCAAGCACGCCATCGCCGGCATGACCCGATCCATCGCCGTGGAGGCGGCGCCGCTGGGGGTACGGATCAACGCCGTGTGCCCTGGCGCGGCGATGACCGAGGGGGCGGTGGAGTTCATCACCGGCGGCCAGGAGACCGGCATCGACGTGGTGGCCCAGTGGGACGGCATCGTGGAACGCACCCCCTTGGGGCGGCTCTGCGACGTGGACGACGTGGCGCGGGCCGTGGTGTTCCTGGCCTCGGACATGGCGGCCTTCGTGACCGGCGTGCTGCTGCCGGTGGACGGCGGGATCCTCGTCCAACCCCTGGAGGGCTACGTCCCCCACACCGAGGACGCCTGATGGCACACCCGCGCACCAGGCCCCGCCGACTCGCCGCGCCCGATCGACCCGTAGCGCCCCACCCCGTCATTCCGGCGACGGCCGGAATCCAGGGCCTCCGAACCCCGGCTGCGCCGTGCTCGAGGTGATCCTCCCCAAGACGGGGATCTACGAGGGCGACGTGACGCTGATCGAGTGGCTGGTGGACGAGGGTGGCGAGGTCTCCATCGGCGATCCGCTGTTCCTGATGGAGTCCGAGAAGATCGAGATGGAGATCGAGTCCGACACCGACGGCTGGCTCCACCGGGAGGCCGAAGGGGGACTGGAGGCGCCGATCGGCACCCGGATCGGGGTCATCGCCGAGACCCCGGACGAACGCGCCGCCCTGTGCGGCACATGACCCGGGCCTCCGGCACCGTGGAACCCGCCACCCCGGCGCCCGCAGGGCCCACCACGCCCGCGGCCGACCGGGAAGCGCTGCTGGCCGGCCTGGCGATGATGGTGCGCATCCGCAGCTTCGAGGACCGGGTGCAGCGGGAGTTCGCCCGGGGCGAGATGCCCGGTTTCGTGCACACCTACCACGGCGCCGAGGCGATCGCCGCCGGGGTGTGCGCCCACCTCGATGACGCCGACCTGATCACCAGCACGCACCGCGGGCACGGGCACTGCATCGCCAAGGGCTGCGACCTCGACGGCATGGTGGCCGAGCTCTACGGGCGCGAGACCGGGCTGTGCGCCGGGCGGGGCGGCTCCATGCACATCGCCGACTTCAGCCGGGGCATGCTGGGCGCCAACGCCATCGTGGGCGGCGGCATCGCCCTGGCCACGGGCGCGGCGCTGGCCGCCGACGTGCTGGGCGACGGCCGGGTGGCGGTGGCCTTCTTCGGCGACGGGGCCGCCAACCAGGGCGTGCTGCACGAGTCGCTCAACCTGGCCGCCATCTGGCGGCTGCCGGTGATCTACGTGTGCGAGAACAACGGCTGGGCCGAGTCCACGCCGGTGGGCTACTCCGCCAGCGTCGCCGACATCTCGACCCGGGCCGGGGCCTACGGCATCGCCGGCGTGACCGTCAACGGGGAGGACTTCGAGGCCGTGCACGCCGCCGCCGGCGAGGCGGTGCGCCGCGCCCGGGCGGGCGAGGGCCCCACCCTGCTGGAGGTGAAGTCGGCGCGCATCCGCGGGCACTTCATCGGCGATCCGCAGCAGTACCGGCCCCGCAGCGAGCGACAGGAGGCCCGCCGGCGCGATCCGGTGGCGCTGCTGGCCGAGCGGCTCGGCGCCGACGTGGCCCCCTACCGCGAGGCGGTGGCCACCGAGATCGACGCGGCCTTCGAGAGCGGCCCCCAGGGCGCCTGGCCCGAGCCCGCCACCGTGGAACGCGACGTC
>VXXM01000045.1 GCA_009835395.1 Acidimicrobiia bacterium | reverse complement strand
CTCCCGAACCCGCCGCCGAACCCGCCGCGCCGGAGCCTCCGCCGCCGGCTCCCGAACCCGCCGCCGAGCCTCCGCCGCCCGCCGCCGAGCCTCCGCCGGCCGCCCCCGAGCCGGCCGACGAACCGCCGCCGCCGCCACCGGCGCCGGCCGACGACATGGCCGATATGAACTGCGTGGACGAGGTCGTGATCGGCACCGTCTGGCCGATGTCGGGAACGTTCAGCTTCGTGGGCGACGCCGAGATTGCCGGCGCAACCAAGGCTGTGGAGGACATCAACGCGGCCGGTGGGGTCGAGTCCCTGTGCAACGCCAGCCTGCGCTTGGCGATCTACGATGCCGGCGGCTCCGCCGAGGAGGCCGCCACGGCGGTCGAGCGACTCCTCGACGACGAGCCCGACGTCTCGGCCATCGCCGGCTCGTGGCTGTCGTCGTTCAGCCTGTCGGCCACCGAGGTCTCCGAGCGGGCGCGCATCCCCTTCATCACCGAGAGCTTCGCCGACTCGGTCACCGATCGCGAGGGCTTCAACCACGTCTTCGCCTACTCGCCCCCGGCGTCGGCCATCAAGGGTCTCATCCTCGAGTCCATCCAGCCGGGTCTCGACCAGGCCGGAATCACGATGGACACCGTGGCCGTGGTGGGTTCGACGTCGGCAGCCGCGGTCCCTCTGCAGGAGGCGCTACTGGCGGAGTTCGCCGAGCGCGGTATCGACGTCGCCGTGAACGAGACGTGGGCGCCGGGCGGTCTCGACGATCCCTCGGGTGTGGCGACGAAGATCGCCAACGCCGACGTCGACGTCATCTTCAACATCGCCTTCGCCTTCAGTGACGTGAGCGGCCTGCAGAACGAACTCATCGCCCGCGGAGTCACGGCTCCCGTGATCCAGAACGGCGGCCAGGGCCTGCTTCCCGCCTGGGCCGACCTCGGCCCGGAGGTGGCGGGGCTGTCGACGTTCGTCTACGCCAACCCGTTGGCGGGCAGCGACCTGTTCGCCGAGTTGGCGGCCGAGATCGGCCAGCCCTACGCACGCCAAGACCACATCGGCGGCTACTTCGTCGTCCAGTTGATCGCCGCGGCCCTCGAGCAGTCCGGCGACCCCGCCCCGGCGGCGGTCGCGGAGGCCTTCAGGAGCCTGGAACTCCGCGAGGGGATAGCCGTGGATCTGATGCCGACCTCGGCGATCAGTTTCAGCGCCACGGGCCGCATCGACCAGCACTTCGGCGTGCTCGCACAGTGGCAGGAGGTCGACGGTGCCCTCATCCCGTGCACCGTCTTCCCGGTGGAGTTCGCGGTCTGCGAACCCGTCTGGAACTGACACCAGCCGGCCAGGATCGCCGAAACGGCACCTCCTCCCTGGCCGTCGGTCCCTCCCGTCCGGAGTCCCCGTGCTCCGGCGGGTGGGACCGGCAACACCGTGCGCGCTTGACTGAGGGCCGATGATCGAGTTCCTCCAGTTCCTTGTGCCGGGCATCCTGATCGGCGGCGTCTACGCTTTGCTGGCGTCGGGCCTGGGGCTGATCTTCGGCGTCATGCGGGTCGTGAACTTCGCCCAGGCGGACTTCATGATGCTCGCCATGTACCTCTCGTGGGCCATTTTCGCCGGAGGGGTCGGCCTGGATCCGTTCCTCGCCGCGCCGCTGGTGTTCGCCGCGTTCTTCGTCGGAGGCATGGCCGTGCACTGGCTCTTCGTCCGCCACGTGATCGGGCGGCGCGAGAACCACGACGCCCAGGTCATCCTCACCATCGGGCTGGGCCTGATCTTCCAGAACCTCATCCTCATCCGGTACTCCTCCGAGCCCCGCGTCGTGGCACCGTCCTACGCCAACGACGGCGACTTCGTAGGGGAGATCTTCATCAGCCGGGTCCGCCTGTACGCCTTCCTGCTGTCGGTCGTGGTGGCCGCCCTGCTGTTCCTGTTCCTCAACCGGACCCGCACCGGGCGGGCGATCCGGGCGGCGTCGGAGAACTGGGAGGCGGCCACCTACATGGGGGTCGACATCGGTCGCACGAACCTCATCGCCTTCGGGGTGGGCACCGCGCTGACCGCCGTGGGGGGAAGCGCCCTGGTGACCTTCCAGAGCATCACGCCGTTCGTGGGGCTGCGCTTCGTCGTCGTGATGTTCGCGGCCGTCGTGCTCGGCGGTCTCGGCAGTGTCGGCGGCGCCTTCGTGGGCGGCGTGCTCATCGGCATCATCCAGTCCGTCTCGCAGGTCTGGACGTCGGCCGCGGTCAAGAACGTCTGGGTGTTCGGGCTCTTCCTGCTCATCCTCTACGTGCGGCCGAACGGCCTGTTCGGGAAGGTCCAGCGGGCCATCTGATGCGGCGCCTGGTTCCCTTCGCCGTGCTCGTCGGCGCCGTCGCCCTGCTCGACGGCCGGCTCGACGGTCGGTTCCACGTGCGCGTGCTGACGTTGGCCATCGTCTGGGCGCTGGCGGGCGTGGCCTGGAACCTGATGGCCAAGGCCGGCCAGATCTCGCTGGGCCACAGCGCCTTCACCGGCATCGGCGCCTATGCCTTCACGATGCTGCTGCGCAGCGACGCCGACGTCTCACCATGGATCGGCATGGCGGTCGGCATGGGGATCGCCGCGTTCCTGGCCCTCGCCGTCGGCCTGCCCACGTTCCGGCTCAAGGGCTTCTACTTCACGCTCGCGACCATCTCCTTCCCCCTGATCCTGGAACTCCTCGTCGCCCACAACGGCGACCCCGAGCTCACCGTGCCGTTCCACCCGGAGAACGAGTGGCGCTACATGGAGTTTGCCGACGCCCACACCTACGTGTGGATCGGGTTGGTGATGCTGGTCGTGGCCCTGGCGATCAGCGCGCTCATCGACGTCACGTCGTTCGGGTTCGCCCTGCGGGCGATCCGCGACAACGAGGTGCTGGCCCGTGCCGTGGGTATCCGCACCGTGGCGTGGAAGTCGGCGGCGTTCATCATCTCCGCAGCGCTCTCGGCCGCCATGGCGGTGCTGTGGGTCAAGGCGGTTCTCCGTGTGACCGTCGCCGAGGAGGTCTTCGGCATCACGGTGGTGATCGTCATGCTCTCGGTGGCGTTCGTCGGCGGTGTGGGACGGACGTGGGGTCCGGTCGTGGGCGCGGCCTTTCTCATCCCCCTGGCCATGTTCCTCGACGACACCATCGGCGAGTCGGTGCCCGGTGCGCAGGAACTGGTCTACGCCGCCGCGCTGGTGCTGGTGGCGCTGCTCATCCCCGAGGGGATCGTCCCCGCCGTCGAGCGAGGCTGGGAGCGCCTGGCCGGGGCGCTGTTCGGGTCGTCGCCGCGCGGCGCCCGCGTCCGGGGCGTGCTGGCACCCGGCCCGCGGCCGACACCGCTCCTGCGGATTGCGAGGCGGCCTCCCCGGCGGCGCATCCCGTCGCCGCCGGCGACGCCGGTGCTGGAGGTGGAGGGAGTGGCGAAGAGCTTCGGCGCCAATCAAGTGCTGTCCGACGTGACCTTCCGTGTGCAGGCGGGCGAGCGGCTGGGGCTCATCGGACCCAACGGCGCGGGAAAGACGACGCTGTTCAACATCATGACCGCCCACCTGCGGGCCGACGCCGGCCGGGTGCTGTTCAAGGGAGTCGCCATCGACCGGATGCGGGCCCCCCGGCGCTACGAGCTGGGGATCTCGCGCACGTTCCAGGTTCCCCAGGGGTTCCATCTCATGTCGCCGCTGGACAACGTGGCGGTGGCGGCCATCGGCGCGTCGGTGCCGCACCCCATGAAGGCCTCGATGGCCATGCTCGAGCGTGTGGGGCTGGCGGACCTGGCGCTCGCCGAGTTGAGCGCTCTCACCGTGGCGGAGACCAAGACCCTCGAACTGGCCCGTGCCATGGTCAGCGACCCCGAGTTGCTGCTGCTCGACGAGCCGCTCGCCGGGCTGAACGAGACCGAGCGCCTCCGCTTCTTCGAGACCGTCGACGATCTCGTCGACCCCCAGACAGCGATCGTGGTGATCGAGCACTCCGTCCGGTCTCTGATCCGGTACGTCGAGTCGGTCGTGGCGCTCGACGAGGGCCGCATCATCGCCGAGGGGCCGCCCGAAGCGGTCGTCTCGAATCCCCAGGTCATCAAGGCGTATCTTGGTTCGAAATGGATGGGTCATGCTCGAGATCAGTGAACTCTCCGCCGGCTACGAGGGAATCCCCGCGCTGCGCGCCGTCGACTTCAAGGTGGGCGATCGGGCGCGCGTCGCCGTCCTCGGCCCCAACGGCGCCGGCAAGACGACTCTCCTGAAGACGATCAGCGGAGTCGTGGCGCCCGACTGCGGCACCATGCGATTGGAGGGTGAGGACCTCGGAAAACTCGCATCCCATCGGCGCGTCGAGGCCGGGCTCGTGCACGTGCCGCAGGGGAGGATGATCTTCGCCTCCATGACGGTGGCCGACAACCTGCGCCTCGGCAGCCACCGCGCTGCCGCCCGCGACCGTCACGACGAGCGCCGCGAGCTCGTGCTGGAGCTCTTCCCGGCGCTGGGGGGAATGCTCCGTCGTGACGGCGGCGCACTGTCGGGCGGCCAGCAGCAGATGCTGGCGATCGCCCGCGGCGTCATGGCCTGCCCCCGGCTCCTGATGCTCGACGAGCCGTCCATGGGGCTGGCTCCGCGGGCCTCCGAGGAGATCTTCGAGGGCATCGCCCGGCTCTCCGAGAGCGAGACGACGGCCATGATCGTCGTGGAGCAGCGAGCGCATGAGGCGCTCGAGATCTGCGAGCGCGCCTACGTGCTGGAGTCCGGCGAGGTGGTCCTGGAGGCCGCCGCCAAGACGCTCCTCAGCGACGAGCGCCTGGCGGCCACCTACCTCGGCTCGGAGATCTGAGATGGGAGGGCCCGCGGAGCGTTACCGCCGCCGCGGCTGGTGGACCGGCGAGGCGCTCGTAGACCGGTTCGCCCGCCACGCCGCGGCGCGCCCGGAGGTCCCGGCGGTGGTCGACGGAGCGGATCGCTGGTCGGCGGGCCGGCTCTGGGATGTCGCCGGCGCCGGCGCCGAACGGATCACCGAGGCGGCGGGCGGGGGCCGGCGCCCCGTGCTCATCCACCTTCCGAACGGTGCCGAGTGGATGGTCTCGTTCCTGGCCACGCTGCGGTCCGGGCACGTGCCGGCGACGATACCCATCACCACGCCGGGGGCGCATCTCGCCCATGTCGTCGATCTGATCGACCCGGCGGCGGTGATCACCTGCGAGGACCACCACGGCACCGCTCCGGTTCGCACCGTGCAGGAGGCGACGGGCCTCACCGCCGTGAGCCCCGCGCTGCTCACCGCCGGCGGCTCCGAACTGGCCGTCCGCAGCGGCGCGGGCCGTGCCGGCCACCGCGCCGGGGTTCCCGCCGCCACCTCGCATCTCATGTTCACATCCAGCACGACGGGCCCTCCGAAGGCGGTGAGCCACAGCGACGACACGCTGGCCACACTCAACCGGCAGTTCGCCGACCGGTTCGGGCTCGACGGGACGTCGCCGATCTTCATGCCCTCACCGCTCGGCCACAGCGTGGGGGCCATTCACGGGGCGCGGTTGAGTCTCTACCTGGGGGCCCCGCTGGTCCTGCAGGATCGCTGGGACGCCGGCGAGGCCCTGCGCCTGGTGGACGAGCACGAGGCGGTGTTCACCGCGGCCGCCACGCCGTTCCTGCTCGATCTGCTGAACGCACGCTGGGCGGGCCCCCGGCCGAAGCTGGCATCGCTGCGGAGTTTCCTGTGCGGCGGCGCCCACGTCCCGCCGGCGCTGATGCAACGCTGCAGCAGGGAGTTCCCCCACACCTTCGTCACCCCGCTGTGGGGCATGACCGAGGGCGGGCTCACGACCTGCGTGGACGGTGCTCCCGCCGAGTTGGTCCGTTCCACGGTCGGCGTCGGCCTTCCCGACCTGGAGCTCCGCGTCATCGACGGCGGTGGGCGCCTGCGGGAAGAGGGCGAGGGCGAGCTGGTGATGCGGGGCCCGGGCGTGTTCAACGGCTACTACGGCCAGCCCGAGCTGTACCGCCGCTCGACGACGACCGGGGGGTTCTTCCGGACCGGCGACCTGGCACGCATCCGGCCGGACGGCTACGTCGTCATCACCGGGCGGCTCAAGGACCTGATCGTGCGCGGTGGCGTGAACATCTCCCCGGTGGACACCGAGAACACCCTGGCTGGCCATCCCGACGTGGACGGTGTGGCCGTCATTGGCTGGCCCGATGACCGGCTCGGGGAGCGGCTCTGCGCGGTGGTCCGCAGCACGGCCGCCCTCGACCTCGCGACCCTGCTGGATTTCTGCGAGCGGAGCGGCCTGCCGCGGCGCTGCTGGCCCGAGCGGCTGGAGATCGTGGCGGAGTTCCCCCGGACCGCGGCCGGCAAGATCCGCAAGCAAGAACTTCGCGAGCAGCTGCTGGCGCGGCAGCCCCTAAGCGGCGGAGCCTCCGGTGAATAGCGTCAAGCTCGGCGACATCGACGTCAGCTACCGCAGGGCGGGATCGGGGCCCGCGGTCGTGCTCCTGCACGGCCTGGCCGAGGATCACGCCTCCTGGAACCCCGTGCTCGGGCACCTGGGGAACTTCACCGTCTTCGCCGTGGATCTGCGCGGCCACGGAGCTACCACGGCCGGGGTGGGCCGGGGCACCCTCGAGCAGCTCGGCGAGGACCTGGTGGCGTTCCTGCGCGACGTGTCCGGTCCGGCGCGTGTCGTCGGCTACTCGCTCGGTGGAACGATCGCCCTGGAGGCGGCCACGCGCCCTGATGCCGCCGTCGAAGGTGTCATCGCCGTCGCCACGTCGTCGGTCGTGGGGAGGGGTGCCGCCGATTTCTTCGCCGGGCGCATTTCGCAGATCGTCTCGGGCGATTGGGCTGTCTTCGCCGACGGGCTGCGCGCCGACACCGCCGGTCAGGTCGTGACCGACGTGGACGTCGATGCGATCACGGCGGCCCGTCTTGTGGCGGTCGGAACGGGTGCCGGCTATGTGAACGCGGCTCGGGCCATGATCGGCGTGCGGTCGGCGCCGCTGAACGCCCGCCTCGACAGGATTGCGGTTCCGGTGGATGTGATCGGCGCCGACAGGGACGCCTTCTGCCCGCGCCGGGCGGCGGACATCCTCCTCGAGGCGCTTCCCGACGCCCGCTACCACGAGATCTCCGGCGCTGGCCACCTGGTCTCGGTCGACCAGCCCGCAAGTTACGGCCGCCTGCTCGCCCGCCTGCTCGAAGGATCCCCGCCATGATGCACCGCTACGGCATCTCCCTGGGGGTCAGCCCCCGCGAACCGCTCCGGCGTGCCTCCGAACTCGCACGCGCCGTCGAGGACCGGGGCTTCGAGGCTCTCTGGTACATCGACTTCCAACTCGGCATGAAGGACGTCTACGCGGCCATGAACCTGGCCGCGCTCGCCACCGAGACGATCCAGATCGGCGCCGGCGTCACCAACCTCGTCACCCGGCACCCGACCGTCACGGCGAACGCCACCGCGGCGCTCGACGAGCTGTCGGGCGGCCGCGCCGTGCTGGGTCTGGGTGCCGGATGGTCGGCGGTCCTGGGCGCCGGGTCCACGCCGTCGCGACTCGGCGACCTGCGGTCGGGTATCGACGTCTTCCGGAAGCTGTTCGGCGGCGGGCCGGTGGAAATCGGCGGCACGGAGGTGCGCCTCGCCACGGCGCTCCGTCCGATCCCCATCTACCTGGCGGTGTCGCAGCCGGGCATGCTGCGCCTGGCCGGCGAGACCTGCGACGGCGCCGTCCTGATGGGCGCCGCCGATCCGGAGTTCTGCGCCTGGCAACTCGGATTCCTGCGCGAGGGCCTCGAGCGGGCAGGCCGCCGGCGGGACGAGTTGACGGTCGACCTGTGGGTCACGATGTCGGTTGGGGAGGACGAGGCCCGCGCACTCGACGACGTGCGGGCCTGGGCCACCAGCCAGGCCGCCACCTTCCACCCCTGGAAGCGGCTGCCCGACGCCTGGCAGCGCCACCGGGCGGACTTCGCCCGGGCGGCCGAGGCGTATCACCTCGCGGATCACCTGTCGCTGCACGCCGACCACAGGCGGATCGTGTCGGATGACTTCGTTCGGTCGGTTGCCTTGGCGGGCGACGTCGGGACGTGCGTCGGGCGTCTGCGCGATCTCTGGTCGCTGGACATCGACCGCATCACGTTCGCGCTGCTGTCGGGTGGCCGGCGGCGACGTCTCGACGAACTCGCCGAGACCGTGATCCCCGCCGTCGAGGCCGAGATGCGAACAGGAAAGGAGTCCTCATGATGCAGGATCGTCCGATCGCCCTGGTGACCGCGGCGGCCGGCGCCGGTATCGGCGCCGCCGTGGCCCGCCGTCTCGCCGCCGATGGGCTGGATGTCGTCGTGACCGACGCGCACGATCGTCGCCGCAGTGAGATGGCGTCGCGTCTGGCCGACGAATTCGGACGGCCGTTCCTTTCCTACCGGCTCGACGTCACCGACCACGCTCAGATCGAGGAGGTGATCGGCCGGCTCGCCGACAGCACCGGCCGCATCGACGTGCTTGTCAACAACGCCGGCTGGTCCAGGATCGAGCCCGTGGCGGAGATGTCCATCGACACGTGGCAGCGCTGCCTGGACGTCGATCTGACCGGCACCTTCCTGTGCATGCGTCACGTCCTGCCGGTGATGATCGACGCCTGCGGCGGCTCGATCGTGAACATCTCCTCGATCGCGGCCTGGGAGACGTCCACCGATCACGGCGCCGCCTACTCGGCCGCCAAGGCCGGCGTGCTCGCACTCACCCGAGTGGCCGCGGCGGAGAACGGTCGTCACGGCGTGCGGGTGAACGCGGTCGCACCAGGCCTGATCTACAACGACTTCCTCCGCAGGATCTACCCCGAGGAGTTCTTCGAGGGCTACGCCGAGACGAGGTCACTCCTCGGGCGGGTGGGCCGGCCCGACGACGTGGCCGAACTGGTCTCGTTCCTCGCCTCCGAGCGTGCGGCGTACATCACCGGTGAGGTGTTCGGTGTCTCGGGAGGCGTCGCGCCCCGTGGATGACTCACCACTCTGGTGGACCGTCGACCGCCTCGTGCGCGCCTTTGCCGACCGCGAGCTGTCGCCGGTCGAGGTGGCCGACATGGCCGAGGCGCGCATCGAGGAGACTCATTCCTCGCTGCACGCCTACGTGGCCCGCACCCCGGAACTTGCCCGCCGGCAGGCCCGCGAAGCGGAGCGGGCGTACCGGAACGGCGACGCCGGCCCCCTTGCCGGTGTGCCGGTGTCCATCAAGGACGCGTTCGACGTGCAGGGCCAGGTCACGACGTACGGGTCCCTGGCCCATCCGCGGCAGGTCGCCCGGGCCGACTCCGGCGCCGTCCGGCGGCTGCGCACCTCCGGCGCCGTGTTCGTGGGCAAGACGAACGTCCCCGAGTTCTGCCAGTCGGCGACCACCGACAACCTGCTCGGTCCGGACACGGCCAACCCGTGGGACCCGGCGGCCACGTCGGGGGGGTCCAGCGGCGGGGCCGCCGCTTCCGTCGCCGCCGGGACGTGCACGCTGGCGCTCGGCTCCGACGGCGGCGGCTCGATCCGCATCCCCGCCGCTTTCTGCGGGCTCGTGGGCCTGAAGCCGACCTACGGCAGGATCAACGGCGCCGGCGGCCTCCGGGCCTTCAGCCCGTTCATATCCGCCGGTCCACTCGCTCGATCCGTGCAGGATGCAGCCCGGCTGTTCGAGGTGCTGGGCGAGGGCGCCGCTCCGGCCGCGGCGCCCGCTCGCAGCGTGATCGCCTGGTGCTCCCACCCCGAGGGGCGCCCGGTCGGCCGGGTGCTCCTGGAGAACGTGCGCCGGGCGACGGAGTCTCTCCGCGCACTCGGGCACCGGCTCGAGCCGGTCGATCTCCGGCTCGACGGCTGGGAGCAGATCTTCGGTCCGCTGGTCCTCGCCGAGGAGGGCGAGCGGCGCGGGAGCCTGCTGGAGGGGGAGCACCCGCTCACGCGCTACGAGCGGCGCTCTCTGGAAGCCGCCAGGCGGCTGGCGCCGGCAACGGTGAGCTCGGCGCGCTCCGCCATGGCCGCCTACCGGGAGCGAATCGACACCTACTTCGACGACTTCGACGTGCTCGTCACACCCGCCACGGCCACACCGGCGTTCCCCATCGGCTGCCGGCCCGGTTCGATCGCGGGCCGCCGGGTCGACCGCCTCTGGGGTGCCTTCCCGTTCGCGGTGCCGTTCAACGTCTCCGGGCACCCCTCGATCGTCCTGCCCGTCGGTTTCGTGGATGCCATGCCCGTGGCGATCCAACTCATCGGGCGCCGCGGGGCCGATTTCGAGTTGCTGCAACTCGCGGCCGAACTCGAAGCTGCCCTCGACCTCGACCTCTACAACCCCGAGAGCGGCACAGCGCCGATGTCGCCGATGTAGGCAGCCCTCAAGCAGGGAGACCCGGTTGGGATTTCGCTTCGCCGGTCAGGTTTGTGACCGCCGCGGATTCTCAAGGGGACGGATTTCGAGGTTCGTTGCATCCAAACGCGTCCATCGCTCCGTAGTCACGGTCAAGTCCCCGAGACACGGAGAAGATCATGGCCAAGAAGTTTCTACGACTGCTGGCGGTCCTGCTGGCACTGTCCCTCGTCGCAGCCGCGTGCGGAGGCGACGACGACGAGACCGTCGAACCGCCACCGCCCGCCCCGGCGCCGACCGAAGCGCCGCCGCCTGCCGAACCGCCGCCGGCAGAGGAGCCGGCGGCGCCCGGCACGATCGTGGAGGTCGCGGTGGAGTCGGGTTCGTTCCCGACGCTGGTGGCGGCCCTGCAGGCCGCCGGTCTGGTGGATGTGCTCAGCGGCGATGGGCCGTTCACGGTGTTCGCCCCGACTGAGGAGGCGTTCGCAGCCGCCCTGGCGGCCCTCGACATGACCGCCGAGGACCTGCTGGGCAACACCGAACTGCTGACCGCGGTGCTGACCTATCACGTGTTGCCGCTGGCGGCACCGGCCGAGGTGGTGCTCACCCTCGACGGCCAGAGCGTGGCCACCGTCAACGGCGCGGAGGTCACCGTGACCATCGACGGCGGCACGGTGATGGTCAACGACGCCACCGTCGTGGCAACCGATGTCGAGGCCTCCAACGGCGTCATCCACGTCATCGACACCGTCCTGCTGCCGCCCGCCGACGAGGCGGCCGAGGAGATGGAGGAGCAGCCGGCCGAGGAGGCTGCGCCGGCGCCTCCGCCGCCCGAGCCCGCAGCGCAGCCCGAGGAACCGGCTGAGCCTGCCGAGCCCGCGCCTGCAGAGGAGTCGGCGCCCGCGGAGGAGTCGGCGGCGCCGGGCACGATCGTGGAGGTTGCGGTGGAGTCGGGTTCGTTCCCGACGCTGGTGGCGGCCGTACAGGCCGCGGGTCTGGTGGATGTGCTGAGCGGGGATGGTCCGTTCACGGTCTTCGCGCCGACTGAGGAGGCTTTCGCCGCGGCTCTGGCGGCCCTGGACATGAGCGCCGAGGACCTGCTTGCCAACACCGAGTTGCTCACCGCGGTGCTGACCTATCACGTGTTGCCGCTGGCGGCACCGGCCGAGGTGGTGC
>VXXM01000012.1:3268-11573 GCA_009835395.1 Acidimicrobiia bacterium | reverse complement strand
CTCCCCCCGTGCCCGCTGAGGGCTCCGATCCGCCGGCCCCCGTCGAGGACCCAGCGGCGAGCGGGCAGGAGCCGCCCGAGCCGCTGCCCCCGCCACCCGGCGCCGCCGTCGCCGGGCTGACCGCCACGACGCTCCGCGTGGCCGCCATCGCCGACGTGGAGACCGGAGGGGTGGCCGACGGCCGGTCGCGCTCGGTGCATTCGGCGATGCGGGCATGGGCCGAGGCGGTGAACGCCGCCGGCGGCCTGGCGGGTCGCAACGTCGAGGTCGTGGCGCTGGACGCCGGCCTGTTCGGCCACGAGGCCGTCCTGGCCGAGGCCTGTGCCGGCGACATCTTCGCCTTGGTGGGCGGCGACGCGCTGCTCGACGACGAGGGGGTCGAGTTGCTGGCCGATCCCGCATGCGACCTGGTGGACTTCCCGGCGCGGGTGCATTCGCCCCGCCGGGCCGCATCGCCGCGCACGTTCCAGGCTGTGCCGGTCTCCAACGACGCCGTGAACGTGGGCGCCCTTCGCTGGGTCGCCGAGCGCCAACCGGTGCGGATCCGCTCCACGGCCACGTTCTTCGTGGACCTCCCCGTGACGGTCATCGCTGCCGAGCGCACCGCCGAGGCGGCTCGCGCCATGGGGTTCGAACTCGTCTACGACCCCGCGATGGCGATCACCGAGAGCCTCGAGCCCTACGCGGAGGAAATGGCCGCTGCCGGCGTGCACCACGTGCTCTGGGACGGCGACACCCACCAACTGCTGGATCTGCTGGCGTCCCTGGATGCCGCGGATCTCACCGTCGGCTTCAACTGCGGCACGGCCTGTGACAGCGCGCTGTTCCTGGAGACCGCCGGCGAGATGGCCGACGGCGTGTTGCTCTGGAGCCCCTACCTACCGCTGCGGGAGGATGCCTACAGTCCCGAACTGGCCGCCTACCAGCAGTGGCTGGCCGTCGTCGACCCCGAGGCCATCGCCGATCTGCAGGGCGTGGCCGCCTGGGCGGCGGGACGGCTGTTCGAGGAGGCGGTGCGGCGGGCGATCGGCGCGGGAACGCCGGAGGAAGATCCCGAGGCGCTCAGCCCCGCCGGTGTCGCCAGGGCCGCGGCCGGCATCGTGAACTGGCACGGCCACGGCTTGCACGGGCCCAGCAATCCGGGCACCGGCGACCCCTCGCCGTGCGGCGTGGTGGTGGGCGCCTCGGGCGGGAACCTCTTCCGGTTCCATCCCGTGGTGCCCGGCACGTTCGACTGCGCGCCGGAGAACCTGTTCGCCCTCCAGGCGACCGCGCAACTGGGTCTCGACTCCCCGCCCGAGCCCGCCACCCCGGGCGCGTCCTCGGGGTCTTAGGAGCGCCGGTCCGGCACCACTCCGCCGCGCCCCTCAGCTGAGGCGCTGGACGATCATGGCCACGCCCTGGCCGCCGCCCACGCACATGGTCTCCAGGCCGATCTCGCCGTCGGCGTCCTCCAGCCCGTTCAGCAGCGTGCCCATGATGCGGCTTCCGGTCATGCCGAAGGGATGGCCCAGGGCGATGGCGCCGCCGTTGGGGTTCAGCTTCTCCCAGTCGATCCCCAACTCGTCCGCCGAGGCGATCACCTGCGCGGCGAACGCCTCGTTGATCTCCACGTGGTCGATGTCGTCGATGGTCATGCCGGCGCGATCCAGCGCCTGGCGCACCGCGCCCACGGGTCCGAGACCCATGATCTCGGGGTCGAGGGCCGAGACGCCGCTGGAGACGATGCGGGCGAGCGGCGTGACGCCCAACTCTGCGGCCCGCTCGGCGCTGGTGACGAGCACCGCAGCGGCACCGTCGTTCAGGGGGCAGCAGTTCCCGGCGGTCACGGTGCCGTCGGGGCGGAACGCCGGCAGCAGGTCGGCGAGGCCTTCCATGGTCGTTCCCGAGCGGATGCCGTCGTCCTTCTGAAGCAGCCGGTCATCGGTCAGCGGGTAGGGCGTGATCTCCCGCTCGAAGAAGCCGCGGTCGCGGGCCGCCTCGGCGCGGTTCTGGGATAGGCAGGCGAACTCGTCCTGGCGCTGCCGGGAGACACCTTTGAGTTCGGCCACGTTCTCTGCGGTCTGTCCCATAGCGATGTAGATGTCCGGCAGACCCTCCGGCGGCTTCCAGTCGCCCTGGCCCCCGCCGGTGCGGGCCGCGCTGCGGGCCTCGGCCTCGGCGAACTGCTCGTTATGGGTGTTGGGCATGTTGTCGGCCATCCCCGCCCCGTACCGGCTGATGGTCTCCACACCGCCGGCCACGAAGCAGTCGCCCTCACCGGCAGCCACGGCATGCGCCGCCATCCTGATCGTCTGCAGGGAGGAGGAGCAGTAGCGGTTCACGGTCACGCCGGGGGCCTGCAGGCCCGCCAGGATGCCCGCCACCCGGGCGACGTTGTAGCCGGACTCACCGGCGGGCTGGCCACAGCCCCAGATCACGTCCTCCACGCTGGCGGGGTCGGTGGCCGGCACTTTGGCCAGCACGTCACGGATCACGAAGGCGGACAGGTCGTCGGGTCGCGCGTCC
This sequence comes from Acidimicrobiia bacterium, assembly GCA_009835395.1. GTDB lineage: Bacteria > Actinomycetota > Acidimicrobiia > Acidimicrobiales > CATQHL01 > VXNF01. Next base: position 9,065 of record VXXM01000012.1, on the reverse strand, counting down.
ACCAGGGAGCCCTTGAAGGCCCGACCGATCGGCGTGCGGGAGGTGGCGAGAATGACGGCGTCGCGCATGGGGATCTCCTGGGATCGAGTCGCGGGGCGGCCCCTCCGGCCGGTCCGGCGAACGGACTGTCAGGCTAACCGTCGGCTTCTCGGGCGCACGTTCGCCCCGCGCCGGGCGGACATGCAGGATCTCGATGTGCGGCGGGACTCAGCCGGTCGCCATGTCCTCCGTCGGCTCGTCGTCGCCCATGTCCATGTCGTGGTGGTCGTCACCCATGTCCATGCTGCTCATGCCGCCCATGTCGTCGGCAGTGCCGCCGTGGTCGTGTCCGGGACCGGCGGTGAGGGACTCCTCGGTGACGTCGAGGGTGAACGTTGCCTGGATGGGCGACCCGTCGTGGGTCAGCGGCGCGTGGTCGTTGCCGACGAGGGCCACGGTGATTTCGTGCGTGCCGACCCAGAGGCCCGTGATCTGGGTCCACTCCTCGTAGATGCGGGTGACGTACTCGCCGTTCAGGTAGAGGCGGCCGTGCCCCTCGCCGTCCACCGGATCGCGGGACGCCTTCACGGGGGCGAGGTCGAAGTGCTCCAGCGCGATCCGCAGGTTGAAGCCGCCGGCCGGATCGTGCACCGCCTCGGCGCTGACCGCGGGAATCGGCTGGTCCGCCGGCACCGCCCGCGGCTCGGGCGTGGCGGGACGTTCGGTGGGCACGGGCTCTTGGATCGTGACGATCTGCTCCAGGACGTGTTCGCCGGTGGTGATCGGCGTGTGGTCGTTGTTGGAGAGTTCGATCTTGATCTCGTGCTCGCCGGGCTCCAAGTCGTAGAGGTAGTGCCACATGCCGTAGATGCGGCTCACCTTGACGCCGTCCACATAGACGTGGGCGTGGCCCTCGCCCTCGACATTCCCGGTGGAGACGTTCTCGGGAGCGAAGCGCACGTCGGTGACAATGAGGATGTTCCAGCCCGCTACGGCGTCGCGCAGCACCTGCACCTCGAAGGCGGGCCCTTCGTGGTCCTCGTCGTGGCCGGTCACCGTTGTGGTGGCGACGAGTCCCAGGATCCCGACGAGGCCGACGACCAGGGCGGAACGGCGAACGGCCCGACCCATTCCGACACTCCCTTCTCCTCCGCCGGACCGGTGCGGCTGCGAGTGGTTCGGCCGGCGGAGATATCCGATGTTCCTCGCGGGAGCATAGGGATCCCCCGACGGGGCGCCACGGGGAGTCGGTGTAACCGAGTCGGTCGAGCTATCCGCTACGGATAGCCGCCTGCTGATCGTGTCGACACCTCGGCGCCGGCGGTGCTCAGACGGAGATGCGGGCTCGGGCCTCGGCGAGTTGGGCGGCGACGGCCATCTGCAGGGTCGGCACGTCGATGATGACGGTCATGAGGCGGAAGCCCTCGTCGACGCGTCGCTCCACGAGGTCCACATTGGTGTGGATGCCGGGGACGACGCCGTGGCGCCGGCAGCTGTCCACGACCTTGGCCAGGGCCTCGCTGAAGTCGGGATGGTCGTTGTGCAGCCCGGGCCCGCCGACACCCATGGAGACGGCGAGGTCGGACGGACCGACGTAGACGGCGTCGATGCCGCCGACGGCGAGGATGTCGTCGATGTTGGCGACGGCCTCGACGGTCTCGATCATCGGGATGCACAGCACCCAGTCGTCGACGCCCTCGAAGTAGTCGGGTTTGCCGATGCGGACGCGGGTGGGCCCGACGCTGCGCCGCCCGACGGGGGCGTACCTGCACGAGGCGACCGCCGCCTCCGCGTCGGCGGGGTTGTTCACCATGGGGATGATCACGCCCCCGGCGCCCAGGTCCAGCATCCGGCCGATGATTCCCGGCTCGTTCCACGTGACCCGCGCCAGCGGGACGCTGCTGCCGAGTTCGATCGCCTGGAACATTGCGAGCGCGTCGGCGTAGTCCACCATGCCGTGCTGCACGTCCACTGTGGCGTGGTCGAAGCCGGCCCGCCCGATGATCTCGGCGGTGACCGGCGAGGGGATCGAAAGCCACGCCCCGATCGTGCACTCGCCGTTCTGCCACTTCGCTCGGAGGGGATTCATGGGCTCGGACCTTCTTGTCGCTGATTGTTGAGGACTCGTGTTGTGGGTGGGCGGGACGGTACCGGGCTCCGGGGCGCGCCCGGTCTCACAGGCCTCTCGCTGTTTGCGCCGCCCGCAGGGTGCTGTAGCCGATCCGGGTGACGCCGGTGCGCTCGAGCAGTTTCGGTATCGATACCGTGTCCACGAGCAGTTCGTACTGGCTGACCCAGTCGTTCCATTCGGTGTGCGCCGCCCGCAACTCGGGCGTCTCGATGCCGGGGTTGACGACCAGTTCGGTCACGCCCGGCCCGATCTCGGCGAGCGCCTGCTCCAGGGCGTCGGCGGTACGGGGGCGCAGCACCCGATCGGGGCTCAGCACGCCGTGCTCCTCCGCCCGGCGCCGGAACGGGAAGCCGTAGGTGGACTCGCTGTCGCCGCTCTGCAGGCGGAGCGGAAGGTTGAACTCGGTGGCCAGTTCCAGGTACACGTCGAAGAACTCGGGCCGGGCGTTGAGGGCGTCGAGATGGGAGCCGAGGTGGTTCACGTCGAACCCCCACAGGATGGCCCGCTCGATCTGCGCCCGGCACTCCCGGCGGACCTCCTCGGTGTCGGCGTGATCCCAGAGGTCACCGGCGGTGCGGGGGAACCCGCCGTCGCCGTCCAGCAGCGACGGGGCCAGCGTGATGGGACCCCAGCGGTACTTGTCGAACGGCGCGTTCAGCGTGAGGTTGACCCCCACGTCCTCACCCCGGTAGGCGGCGGCCGCCTCCCGGGCCCAGGGGCAGGGCACCATCAGCGAGGCGCTGGTGCCGATACCGGCGCGCAGCACGTCGTAGGAGCCCACGTTGGTGGCATGCGCGCAGCCGAGGTTCTCGCAGGTGATGATCAGCAGGCGTGCGTCGGGGGGATAGCCGAGCCGCTCGACCAGGGTGCCCACGCGTCCGACCCTATCCGGCACCTCGATGTTCCCGCTTCCCGCGAGGCTCTCAGCCCTCCAGTGGCGTGTCCGGCCCGCCACAGGCCGCCCAGAGCCCCAGGTTCTCGGCGCGCGCCGCCTCGACGGCGCCGGCGAAGTGGCCGGAGTAGTCGGTGTTCGGGGCGATCGAGAGGGCTGCGGCATACCCCTCGCGGGCGAGGGCCATGTTCACGAGCAGACCGTCGGTGGAGCGGTGGACGTACGCCAGCAGCCGGTCGTAGACGTCGCGGGTCTCTGCGCCACCGGTCAGCAGAACCGGGGTGCCCGGAGGCAGCAGCACAGAGGTGAAAGCGGTCGCCTCGGCGCCGAAGCACTCCGCCGGCAGGTTGCCGCCGGGCTTCTCGGGCGTGTCGATGCCGATGAGCCGCACATTCTCGGTGCGGCCGCCCTCGAAGACGACCGCGATCGTGTCACCGTCCACCACCCGCACGACCTCGGCGCGCGCCGCGGCCGGCGGGATCCCGAAGAGCGATGTCGGATGCCGCGCCCTGACCGACTCGACGTCGATGTCGGCGAGAACCACCCCGGCGACGCCGCTGTCGGCGTTCCCGGCGCCAGCGCTGCCCGCGTGCCCCGCGTCGTTGCCGGCGGCGCAGGCGGCAGCGAGCAGGCTTGCCACTCCCAACGCCAGAAGCCGCGCCGTCACGCGGCAGGTTGCGCGCCGACGCGGCGCCGGGCGGGACGGTCGGCCGCAGCACGCTGCGCCCGCAGGATGGCGCGTGCCTCGGCGGCCCGGCGCCGACCGATGGCCCGGGTCTCCTCGTCGAGAACCCAGGCGGCCGCCTGGCCGGGACGCTCGCCGGCGGCCTCCCGAGCCCCCGGTTGGGTGAAGAGCGGTAGCTGTGTACTCATGTTTCCATTCTGTCCAGGGGGTGTGACAGTGCTCCCGGCACAAGTCGATTCGTGCCAGGTGTGAGCCGTCAGCGGAGTCGGTCACCGTTCGGGGGTGCGAAGGAAGAAACTGGAAACATAATGAAATTTCAAGAAAGAATCTATCTTATGTGACGGGCAGGCGCAATCCGATCGGGGTAGTGCGAACAGGAACTGGTTGTCATGCCCGTGGCGGTCACCGGGATTCCGGCCTCCACTCGTCCGCGGACCCGGGCGGTGTCACACCCCCGTGCCAGAGTGAGGACATGAGAGAGAGACACGTTTGGAGGTTTGCCGAGGCGGGGCGCCGCCTGGCCTCGGCGGCCACCGCCTTGGGGGTGCAGGCGCCCTCGTTCCGTACGCCGCCTCGCGTTGCCGGCCTCGACCGCACCATCCGTCGCGCGCCGGGTGGGTCGGTCCTGATCTCGGTCCGCAGCCGGGGCCGGGCCTGGCCGGCCGTGCTCGCCGACATGATCGAGGGCGTGGTGCACGCCAACGACCTGGCGCCCCGTGAGGCGGCCCGCCTGCGCGACGAGCTCTGGAAGGCCACTGAGGGCATCGAGGCGGAGGCGACGCCGGTGGCAGAGAGTCCCTCGCTGCCGCTCCCGGATACCGCAGAGGTGCAACAGGCCGCCTGAGCGGCGTTCCGCCTGGACCGGCCAAGTAGCGTGGGTGCAGGCCCGGATGGCGGAATTGGTAGACGCAGAGGGCTTAAACCCCTCGGTTCGACAAGAGCGTGTGGGTTCGAATCCCGCTCCGGGCACCACGTCTTCAACACGTGCAAGCGTCGCCGGTAGCCTGCACCACCCTTACCCCAGCCGCTCGATCCAGCGCTGGTGTGGTGTCACTCCGACGAGTCCCGATGCGATTGGAATGCCCGCAGGGCGGGCGGGATCCGCTGCTGGAATCGCCTGAGTTCGTCGTCCGACAGACAGTCGAGCAGCGGAATGCCGTCCTGAACGACTTCGGTGTAGCGATCCAGATTCGCTTCGAACACTGCGGGATCGCGAGCCACCCTGAATTCCTCGAAAGGCAAAGACGCGTAGCTCGCCAGGAAACTCGGGCGCTCGCCGAGGAAGTTCACCAGGCAGTTGAGCGACTCCTGACTCCCGCTGCCGGTCAACGATGCCAATAGGGTCGCGCCGAAGAAGCGGATCTGGAACTCCGCCCGCGCCGAGCCGAAGCACTCCGCTCCGACCACTCTCGCCTCTGGTCTCGACAGTGCGACCTCCGGTGGCGCGTCAAGGAGCGCCTCCCAGTCATCGAAGATTCGGCTGATGCAAGACACCTCGTCTTCAGTGAAGACAAACTCCGCGTCGCGCATCATCAACGGGTCGGCCATTTCCAACCCGAGCCGGATGCGCGCCGTCAACACCAGCTGCTCAAGAGGCACCATGCAACCGAAGATGTCCAGGAACATCTGGTGGACTTTCAAGTGGTCCGTCTCGAGGGCGTCCAAAGGCACTCCGATCCTGAGCGCGAACAACTCCGGATGGTCGTAGGAAAGCGCAACAAGGCACAGGCGAGTGTCGGGCGTCAGACCGCCGTCTTGGGCCTCGATCAATGCGAGGCCGCTGCTGGCCTCCGTCTCGAAGCATTCCAAGAGTCGTTCCGCCGTCGCGAAATCCAGGAACAGCCGGGCGAGCGTGGTGGCGGCGAGCGTCTCATACTCGGAGTCTCCGAAGTGGTCCCGGACACAGTCCCTGTCCTCGCTGGGGAGCCGGTCAAGGAGATCCGCCACCGCGGTCTCACCCGTAACGGCCAAGTCCTCCAAGGGAGCGGCGGGTTCGGCGGGTTCGGCGGGTTCGGCGGATACAGCTGAGACTCATACGACGAATACATAGGAGTAGAAGTAGTTGAACGCCGAATAATATAAAAAAAAAAGATATTGGGAGGGGGGTGTG
>VXXM01000012.1:0-3258 GCA_009835395.1 Acidimicrobiia bacterium | reverse complement strand
CGCCCCTGCCCTCGCCGTCCTGCCGGGCTTTGTCATCCGCCCCGGCCGACTCTGCCGTTTCTGCGTCGGGCTCCAAGGGAGCGGCGGGTTCGGCGGGTTCTTCGGCGGGAGCCCGGGCCGTCGGCTCCCTCTGGTCGTCGACGCCGCATCCTGAGGCCACGAGCAATACGAGCAACGCTGCGGCTACTCCGCTCGGAACTGACCCAAGCGGCCATCTCGGCAACCGGCTGCTGCGCACTCCCGACACTGCACTGGCTCCCTTGGCTCAAGAGAAGGATCCTCTGCAGTTTCCACTATATGGGGTCTCCTATATGGCGTCTCCTATATGGCGTCTCGTTCATACGGACGATGTTCCCCAACCCTTCGGTTCGACAAGAGCCTGTGGGGTCGAATCCCGCTCCGGGCACGGCTCCCGGCTGCGGTACACGTCCTAGAGAGCGGCGAGGGCGGCGTTGCGGGCGGCTTGCACCTGGGCGGCGGCGTCTGCGATGGGGACGTTGGTGGTCTCGCCGGTGGCGCGCTCGGTCAGTTCCACCTCGTCGTTAGCGAGCCCCCTGGGGCCGACCGTCACGCGGTAGGGGATGCCCACGAGCTCGATGTCGCTGAACTTCACGCCGGGTCGGGCGTCGCGGTCGTCGATGATCACCTCGACACCGGTTTCCCGCAGCTCGCTGTAGATGCGTTCGGCCACCTCGGTCACCGACTCGTCGCGTCCTGAGATCGGTACGACGACGGCCTCGTAGGGAGCCACCGACACCGGCCAGCAGAGGCCCTTGTCGTCGTGGTGCGTCTCGGCGACGGCGGCCACGGCGCGCCCGATCCCGATGCCGTAACTTCCCATCGTGAGGGTCCGGGGCGCGCCGTCGGCATCCATCACCGTGGTCTCGAAGGCCTCGGCATAGCGCCGCCCCAGCTTGAAGATGTGACCGGTCTCGATGCAGCGGAGCAACTCCAGCGCACCCTCGCAGCCGGTGCACGGCTCGCCGTGGCGCACCTGGCGCAGGTCCAGCCATTCATCCACGCCGATGTCCCGCTCGATGTCCACGCCCCGGTAGTGGAAGTCGTCGACGTTGGCGCCGGTCGTGAGGTTGCTGCGTCCTGCCAGCGGCCCGTCGGCGAGCACGGGAAGGTCGCTCACGCCGACGGCGCCGAGGCTGCCGGGTGAGGCTCCGAGAGCGGCGATGCATTCGTCGGCGACCGCCGGTCGCGCCGCGGTGGCACCGGTGTTGTCGAGCAGCTTCTGCTCGCTCAGCTCATGGTCGCCGCGCAGCAGCACCAGGGTGATCTGCCCGTCCAGCACGTACACCATGGTCTTGATCTGGCGGTGCGGCGGAGCCTCGGCCTCGGCGGCGGCCAGGGCGGCGATCGTGCGGATCCCCGGTGTGGCGAAGCGCTCCAGCGTGCCTCCCGGCGGGTCGTCCACCGGTGGCACGACGGCGACGGCCCGCTCCACGTTGGCGGCGTAGCCGCAGATCCGGCAGCGCACGATGTCGTCCTCGCCGGCATCCGACGGCACCATGAACTCCACGCTGGCGCTGCCGCCCATGGCTCCCGATGAGGCCTCCACGGCGATGGCGGGCAGGCCCATCCGCTCGAAGATGCGCGTGTAGGCCGCGTGGTGCAGGTCGAAGGCACCGTCGAGGCCGGCGTCGTCGATGTCCAGGCTGTAGGAGTCCTTCATGGCGAACTCCCGGACGCGCAGCAGGCCGCTCTTGGGCCGGGGCTCGTCGCGGAACTTCCACTGGATCTGGTACCAGATCTGGGGAACCTCGCGGTAGGAGTGGATCTCCCGGGCGTGGAGGGCGATCACCTCCTCGTGCGTCATGCCCAGGGCGTTGTCGGCGCCCTTGCGGTCGGTGAGGCGGAACATCTCCTCGCCCATCGAGGCCCACCGACCGCTCTGCTCCCAGACCCAGGCGGGATGCATCGCCGGCAGCAGCATCTCCTGGCCGCCGATGGCGTCCATCTCCTCCCGCACGATGTCTGCCACCTTGTCGTGCACCCGCAGGCCCAGCGGCAGCAGCGAGTAGTGCCCCGAGTGCAACTGGCGGATGAACCCGGCGCGCAGCAGGAGGCGGTGGCTTGCCACCTCGGCCTCCGCCGGCGCCTCACGCAGCGTGGGAACGAACAGGTTGGACCAGCGCATGAAGCCTCCTCGAGTGCCGCCCCAGCCTAGGAACTGCGCGCGCTGCGGCGGTTCTCCCTGGCCCCAGCCCTCAGTCCATGGCCCGGACGGCGGCGACGATGTCGGCGACGGCGGGGAGGTAGGCGTCCTCCAGCGGCGGGCTGAACGGCACGGGGGAGTTGGCTGCGGTCACCCGGGCGACGGGATGGCGGAGGGCGTCGAAGGTGTTCTCACAGATCACCGAGGCGATCTCGGCGGCCAGGCCGCAGCGGCGGGGGCTCTCCTCCACCACCACCGCCCGGCCGGTGCGGGCCACCGAGGCGCAGATCGTCTCGGCGTCGAGTGGGGCGATGGTGCGCACATCGATCACCTCCGCCGAGATGCCCTCCTCGGCGAGTTGCTCGGCGGCCGCCAGGGCCCGCAGCGTGCACTCGCCGACGGCCACGAGGCTCACGTCGTCGCCGGGCCGCACGCAGGCCGCCTTCCCCAGCGCCAGCTCGTAGGGCTCGGGTGCGACCGGTCCCTTGGTGCGGTACAGCCCCATGTGCTCGAGGAACATCACCGGGTTGTCATCGGCGATGGCCCGCAGCAGCAGCCCCTTGGCGTCGGCGGGTGTGGACGGAACGACCACCTTCAGTCCCGGTATCCCGGCAAAGACGGGGTACAGCGTGTCGGAGTGCTGGCCCGCCGAGCGCAGCCCGGCTCCGACGGCCATGCGCAGCACCAGCGGCACGGTGGTCTGGCCGCCGAACATGTAGCGCATCTTGGCGGCCTGGTTGAAGACCTGATCGAAGCACAGGGGCACGAAGCTGGCCCACATCACGTCGGCAACCGGCCGCAGGCCTGCCAGGGCGGCCCCGGTGGCCGCGCCCACGAACCCCGCCTCGGAGATCGGCGTGTCGCGCACCCGGGCCGGACCGAAGGTTTCCAGCAGGCCTCGCGTGGCGCCGAAGGTCCCTCCCATGGCGCCCTCGTGCTGGCCGCCGAGGCCGGCGCCGCCGGCGATGTCCTCGCCCAGGACGATCACCGAGTCATCCGCCGCCATGGCCTGGTTCAGCGCCTCGTTCACCGCCTGGAGGAACGAGATCTCCCGGTCGGCGGGCGGTGCCGCGAGCGGCGCGGGGGTCCCGGGG
>VXXM01000091.1 GCA_009835395.1 Acidimicrobiia bacterium | reverse complement strand
GTGGCGGGGCCGGTTCGCGTGCGGGCGCAGGCTGCGGTTCGGGCGGTTCGGGTGGTTGTGGCTCGGGAGCCGGTGCCGGCTCCGTCGGCGCAGTCGGGGCTGCGGTCGGTGTACCGGCGTCATCGCCGCATCCCGCGATGACGAACATCACCAGTGCGACCGAACCCAGCAAGACGAATAGGAAACGAGATAGAGCGAACGTGCGCATGACTTCCCTCCGCTGGCATTACCCAGATCAGGTTCTGCGGGTCGGCGAGTCGCCTCGCCCTCTCAGCCCGAGTAGTCGAGCTCCCCGATTTCGACGCCCACTGTACGGCGGATCGCCGCATGGCCGCAAGGTTCCGCCCGGTTCCTCCTTGTCCGGTCACGCCGGTAGCGTTGACGCCATGTCGCAGCGCCTCGAGGTCATGCTGACCAGCCGGCGTCCCGACGGCACCTGGACGTGGCGGGCCGCCGGGGCTCGCCAGCCGAAGGGGGTTCTCGAGGACGGGTTGCTGCCTGCCGATGCGGCGGTGGGCGACGTGCTGCGGGTGGAGGCCGACGTGAGCGTGGACGGCATCGCGGTACGCCAGGTGCTGCCCACCAAGACCGAGCGTCCGCCCTCGTCGCCGCGTCTCGAGCATCTCGGCTCGAAACGCTTCACCGAGGGTGTGACGATGGCTCCGAACCTGGCACGCAAGGCGTCCGACCGGACCGAGTCCCCCCGTGACGGGCGACGACGCAAGGGAGGCGGCGGCCGCCCCCGGGAGGGTGGGCGGCCCGGACGGGACAGCTCCGGCCACCGCGGCGGCCGCGACAGGCCCCCGCGCGCCCCGCGCCTGCGCCCGGACAACAACCACCGCGACGCCTGGCTGGAGACGCTGTCCTCCGATGAGCGAGCCATCGCCGAGCGGCTCGCCAACGAGGGGATCCGAGCGGTGCGCCAGGCGCTGCAATCGGAGGGCGAACCGGGCGAGGGGCAGGAAGCCGGCCGAGCCGGCGACGCCGGCGACCCCCGCCTGGCGGTCGTGGAGAAGTTGTTCTCGGCCTATCGCGTGGTGGATTGGCGGGACCGCGCCGAGGCTGCCCGCAAGGTGACCGACGAGGTGGATCTGCGCGACCTACGGTCAGTGGTGGCCGGCATCCCCGCGAAGTGCCCCGACGACGAGGCTCGCTCCCTGGCGGACGAACTGCGCGGCAAGCTGGCCGCCCGGGTCGACCGTGAACACTCGGCTTGGATCGCCGACCTGGGTTCGCTGCTCCGGAAGGGTCGCATGGTGACCGCGCTTCGCGTCAGCCAGCGTCCTCCCAAGGCGGGCACACCGTTGCCGGAGAGCCTGGCCGGCAGCCTGCAGGAGGGTGTCAAGTCGCAGCTGAACACCGGCGCCGAGGACGACCTCTGGGTGAGGATGCTGGAAGCGGCGGCACAGTCCCCGATCCGCCTCGTTCTGGTGGCCCAGGAAGTGCCGCCGGAGCCCTCGGAGCGTCTCCTGCGCACGGTGCGCCGCTTCGGGGAGCGCCTCCCGGCACTGCGCACCCAGTTCGGGGAGCACCTCGACGCTCCGCCAAAGGTTGCAGAGCCGGAGTCAGCCGCCGAGCCAGTGCCTGAGGAGGCGGCCGAACCGGAGTCTGCCGCAGAGCCGAGACCTGAGGAGGTCGCCGAGGAGACTGCCGAACCGGAGTCCTCCGAGGCGCAGCCGTTGGAGGACACGACCGCGGAGACCGTCGAGGCCTCTGAGGCCTCCGAGGCCTCAGGCCAGCCGGTCCAGGACGCCGATGCGGGCGAGGAACTCCCTGAGCCCGGCGGTGAGGTCGAGGACGTCTAGTTCCTCCCGCGGCACCCAGCGAGCTTCGGCGGCGTCATCCCCGGCCACCGGAGGATGATCGCTCAGCACGGTGACCCAGAAGTCGGCGATCACGTAGTGGTGCTGATCGCCGATCCGCTCCACCCAGTCGGCGAACTCCTCGCAGAGGACCTCCAGGCCCGTCTCCTCGGCCACCTCCCGGACGACGGCCCCGGCCAGAGTCTCTCCCCACTCGACCCGTCCCCCGGGTACCGACCACTGGCCGGCCGCCGGCCCGTGGCCCCGGCGCACCAGCAACACGCATCCGTCGCGCACGGCGATCGCGCCGACGCAGACCTCGGGACGCATCAGCCGTCGCTCGCTGAAGGCGGGGGGGCCAACCGCCGGTGGACCTGCAGGGCGCGGGCGGTCATCCCGTAGCGCTCGAAGAAGTTCTTCGTCACCCGGTCGCCGGGGAGCGCCACCGCGTCGACGGCGGCAGCACCTGCGCCGGCGGCCCACGCCAGGACCTCGTCCATCAGCGCCTCACCCAGACCGACCCCCCGGGCCTCGGGCAGGACGTAGAGCGCATCGATCTCGGCCAGCGAGGTGCCGTCGGCCAGTTCCACCAGCCGCGCCGCGGCGAAGCCCACCGCGGCGCCGTCGAGGTCGCCGATCCAGGCGCTCACTCCGCCCGCCTCCAGCAGGCGACGAAAGCCGGCGGCGTCGAGAGCTTCCGGGTAGCGGATCGCCAGCAGCATGGCGCCTCCCCGCTGGTCCGCCGCCTCCTCCCGCGCGGTCCTGGCGAGGGCCTCCAGGGCGGCGCAGTCGGCGGTTGTGGCCGCGGCGACGCCGACTCTCAGGGGCCCAGCCTGTCGAGCGACGGGCAGATCTCCTCACCGGAGGGGCAGCGAGGCTCCGTCCGGCTGCCGAGCTGGCTCTTGGACACCAGCAGGAAGCATCCCTCGCAGAGCCATTCGTCGTCGCGGCGGGGCGTCACCGAGCCGAGCAGCTCCGCGGGCTGGCCGGTCTCGACCTCCCCGGCCTCCTCGTCGTCCTCGACGTCGTCGCCCGCGGCGATGCGGTCTCGCAGAATTGTGTTGAGGTCCGCCTCGAGGTTGTCCGGGTCCACCTCGTCGTCGAACTCCCCCTCGGCCTGGGGTGTCCGCTTGGCGCTGCGCTCGGGGACCTGCTCCTCCTCGTCCTCCTCGAGGTCATCGTCGTCATCGGCGAGATGGTCGTCGTCGTCGTCCTCCTCCTCGATGTCCTCGTCGAACTCGGGCTCGAACGCCTCGTCCTCCTCCTCGATGTCGAGGTCCAACAAGTTGTCATCGTCGGACATGCGTCTCTCCGGCCTCGTCGCGGGCACCGATCACCTGAGAGGCGGATCATAGACACAGCCGTCACAAAATGGGGTACCGCTGCGGCGCGGCCCGAGAGTCCGGTGCTAGACCGCGTTGCGACGGCGCGTCGCGGCCCGGCGCTCGGAGGCGAGACGTTCGAGCTCGGGTTCGCGAGAGAGGTCGGCGAAGGACATCATTCCGGCGATCGCCCGGTGTCCCGCCACCGTCTCGATGAGGCGATGCATCTCCTGAGCCACGTGACGGTAGGCGGGATGACCCTGTGTGCTGCTGCGCAATTCGATGAGGTGCATCGCCTCCCGGGCGTTCATCTGCATGACGAAACGGATGCGGTAGGCCAGGGCCACCGCATAGGCGGCCTGCTCGGGGAAGTGGTCCAGCAACGCGTCGTGCAGCTCGGCGCTCTGGGCCATCGTCTCGTTGAACAGGTCTTCGAGACCCGCCGCCTCAACGGCCTCCGGCATGCTGTAGCCGTGGCCGGGTGACAGCCGCTGCCACTCGATCGTCAGCATCCGGTGACGCTGCAGGTCGCGGAAGGCTCCGTAGTCGCACAGCACGTCGAAGCGGTAGCAGGGCGTTTCGAGGGCGCGCCCGGGCTTGTGGCGCCTGTTGCCGCGGTCGCCGGCGTAGGTGAGCAGCACGCGCAGGCGATCGTCGTTGCTCATCTCCTCGACGCGGGCGCGCAACTGCACCTCGGGGAGGTCGACGTAGGAGTAGAGGGCGCTGCTCACGAGCTTCACCTCGGCATCGGGGTCGAAGTCCACGAGCCGGACCGCCGGAACCTCCCCCTCGGGCCCCTCGGCCCCGCCGAAGAGGTCGTGGGCGAGAGCCTGCATCGCGTCGCCGGTGGCGCGCAGGTACCGGCTCCAGGCCACTCCCCTGTTCTCGACGTCCAACCGCTTCAGGAACGATGGGATGACCTTGCGCAGCTCGTCGAGCATCATGTCGGCGTAGGCCCGGACCTCCGGCAGCGCGTGGGCCCGCATCCGCAGGAGCAGGTTCTCGTAGCCCTGACCGCTGCCGTAGATGCCGACGTTCGAGAGAGCCGCGGCGGGCAGCATCCCCCGGACCGAGTCGAACGACTTGGCGCGGATGGCCTGACGGTGCACGAAGTCAGAGTCGCCGGGAGCCTTCGGGAACCGGTGGCGGAAATGCTCGTTCATCACGGGCAGCGTCGAGCTGTAGGACTCGAACATGGCGTCGAGGTCGGCGACGTAGCGGGCACCGAGGGCGGACCTCAGGATGTCCGGATCCCGGTAGTAGCGGAAGCGACCGCCGAGGCGTGCGTCGTAGGGCACGTAGCGCGTGGATTGCTCGAGGTAGGACATGAGCCTTCCCCACTCCAGCACCTTGGTGAGCACGTTGGAGGCCTGCTCGCACGCCAGGTGCACGCCCCCGAGTTGCGCCACCGAGTCGTCTCCGTACTCGAAGAAGACCCGGTCGTAGAGTTCCTCAGCTCTGCGCAGGCCGATCGTGGCGTCCACGCCGAGATCGCCGCTGACATCGAGTTCGCCCACGAATTCGTCGAGGAAGAGCCGGCGCAGGCTCTTGTTGGACCGCGAGTATCGGGCGAACAGCGCTCCCTTCACGACTTCGGGCAGGTTCACGAGGGCGAACACCGGCTGGTCGAGGTTTGTGAAGTAGCGACGCAGGATGTCGGCTTCCGAGGCCGTGAAGTCCTCAGCGACGTACATGAAGCGTCGTCGCCGCCGGCTGGGGGCGGGCCTTCAGTTCGACGCCGCGACGGCGCCGGTGCCGCCGCTGAAGTCGGCACTCACCGCGGCCCGGACCGAGGGGTCGCTCCAGTAGTCGATGGCGACCGCGGCCAGCGCCTTGGCCCCGTCGATCACGCCGCGGTCGCCGTCGGGACCGCGCGCGTAGACGGCGAAGTCCTCGGTGTGGATGGCCACCTCGGGAGGGGCGACCGCGATCATGGGATGGATCGAGGGCACCACCTGGCTGACGTTCCCCATGTCGGTGCTGCCGACCACGGTGCGGCCGGGAACGGGTGGCTGCGGATTCCTGCCCAGGGCCGCGGCGTTGCTGTTCCAGAGCTCCACGAGGGGGCGGTTGCTGCGCACCTCGGCGAAGTAGTAGTCGGCCCACGCCAACTCGACATCCACCCCGGCGGCCACCGCGCCGCTGCGCAGGCAGTCCGCAAGGCGCTCCTTCAGCACCTCCAGCCGTGCGACGGTGGGCGACCGCACGTACCAGTTGGTCTCGGCGAAGGTGGGAACGATGTTCGGCTTCTGGCCGCCATCGGTGAAGATGCCGTGGAACCGCTCGTCCGGTCCGATGTGCTGGCGGAGAGCGGCCGCGGCGACGTAACCCAGCACGGCGCCGTCCAGGGCGTTGCGGCCGGCCTGGGGGGCCGCGGCGGCGTGCGCGGCGCGGCCGCTGTAGCGGGCGTGCAACTGCTGGACCGCCAGGGTCTGCATCTCGGAGAGCTCGAGCCCGGCGGGATGCAGCATGAGGGCGGCGTCCACGCCGGCGAAGGCACCCCCCTCCATGAGATGCAGCTTGCCCCCGCCGCCCTCCTCGGCGGGGGTCCCGAGAATCAGCAGGCGACCGCCCAACTCCTCGACGACCTCCGCCGCCGCCAGTCCTGCCCCCAGGCCGGAGGCGGCGATGATGTTGTGCCCGCAGGCATGACCGATGCCCGGCAGCGCGTCGTACTCGCAGAGGAAGGCCACGAGGGGTCCGGTGGTTCCGGCACGGGCCGCGAAGGCGGTGTCCACCCCGTATGCCTGCCGCTGGACCTCAAGACCGGCCTCCTCGGCCGCGCCGGCGAGCAGGTCATGGGCGAAGTGCTCCTCGAATCCCAACTCGGGATTCTCGTGGATGCGGTGCGAGATCTCGGTGAGCTGGGGGGCCAGTGCATCCACGGCGGCCGCGGTCCGCGCCTTGAAGCCGGCGGATCCGGGCGAGGAGCGAACCACGGGGCGAATCTACCACCGGGCGTCGTGGCGGCTTCGGACCGTGTGCGCCTTAGACGACCACGGTGAGCGCGTCGCTCTCGACCCGCACGGTGATCGTGCTGGCACGCCCGACGGCCACGCCGTCCAGCAGCACCGGCACCGGACGTTCGAACGTCGTACTGAACGCGGCGCGCCGGGTCGTCGCGATCGCCGGGTGCGGGAGGTGCGTGCCGGCGGGCAGGCGCCGCCAGGCCGCCAACCGCTGGCGCAGCGACAGGCCGGCGTCGCTGATGTCCAGCAGCCCGTCGCCGGGATGGGCGCGCGGACCGAGATTCCAGCGCCCCAGGAAGGCGGCGTTCATAACGACCAGGACCCGCCCGGTGAGCCAGCTGTGGCGGGCGACGAGGTGCGCCGTGAACCAGTGAATCCGGCCGTCGAGCAGCACAGATCCCAGATCGCAGGTGAGCAGCGCGCCCCCCTCGGCCAGCCGGGCCAGGTCGCCGTTCCCTCCGAGAGTGCGGCAGAGGTCCCCGCCGGCGAGGCCGAGCACCGGCACCGGCTCGCCACGCCGGCGCGCCGTCTCCACCACGTCGCGGGCCTCCCGGTCGCTGGAGACGACCACACCGCCGTCGGGGAGCCCTCCCGGGGTGCCCCAATCGCCGCCGCGGCGGATGCCCAAACCTGTCCCCTCTCCGGTGGTCCGCTCCAGCGCCGCCGTCAGCCGGCCGCGTCGAGCACCGAGGCGGACACCACGCCGCGGAACATGGCGTTCGCCACCGCAGCCGCGCCGGCCGTCGTGGCCGGATCGGAGGCCACGCGACCGATCTGGCGGGCCAGATCGCAGACGAGCTTCACGTTGCGTACGAAGTCCCCCGGCGTGGTGTGGTCGTCCAGCACACGTGCCAGCGGGTCGCCCGCCGCCCACCCGTAGGCGAGCGCGGCGAATCCCCCGTCGGGCGGGCGGGTGCGCGGCCGGCCCAGGCAGGCGACCTCGGTGGCGGCCAGCGATTCGTGCGCCTCGCCCAGGCGCGTCCAGCTGCGCCGCAGTGCCGCCGTGGGCCACTGCGGCTCGACCGGTACGTCGCCGCCGCGCTGCTCGTAGGTGCAGCAGGCCAGCAACGCCGCGAACGACGGCTCGTCGAGCCCGTCGAAGTGGCCGCCGACCAGGGCCTCGGTGATGAGCAGGTCGCTCTCGTGGTAGATGCCGGCGAGCACCCTCCCACTCGGAGCCAGTGCCCACCCGTCGAGATGGCCGCGCCGGCGCAGCACCTCGGTGAGTTCGTCGAACTCGTTGGCCAGCGTGTCCTTCTTGCTCCTCAGCCGGTTGCGGAGGTCCTCCACCCTGCGGGCGGTGCGACGCAGGCGGCGCTGGGCCTCCGCGCTCCCCCGCCGGCGTGCTGTGGCGTTGATCTCTGCCAGCGCCCGGCGGCCCTCCTGCAATTGCCGCTCCAGGGTGACCACCTCGCGATCGGCCTGGTACTGCGCGAGGGAGCGCCCCAGCACGCTGCGCGCCTCCTCCGGTGCGAGCCGCGCGATCAGGTTCACCACCATGTTGTAGGTGGGACGGAAGGCCGAGACCAGGGTGAAGGTGCGGTTGCCGACAAGCCCCGCCACGTCGCCGAAGCGCAGGCGCGGACTCCACAGCACCGCCGCGTAGCCCTGGTCGTCGATCCCGCGCCGCCCGGCGCGGCCGGTCAGCTGGGTGTAGCTCAGCGGCGTGAGCAACTCGTGGCCATCCCCGGAGAACTTGGTGAGCCGCTCGATCACGACGGTGCGCGCCGGCATGTTGATGCCCAGCGACAGGGTCTCGGTGGCGAAGACGACCTTGATGAGGCCGCGCCGGAAGCAGGCCTCGGTGGCTTCCTTGAACGGCGGCAGCATCCCGGCGTGGTGGGCGGCCACCCCACTGAGAATCTGCGCCGACCAGGCCTCGTAGCCCACGGCGCGGCGGTCGTTGCGGCCGAGGGCGGCCACGTAGGGCTCGACGACCTCGGCGATCAGGTCCCGCTCGGCCGGCGTGGTCAGTTCCAGACCGGCGCGGGCGACGTGGCGGGCGGCGTCGTCGCAGCCGGCGCGGCTGAAGATGAAGTAGATGGCGGGCAGCATCCGCCGGCGGGCCAGCGCCTCGATGACGGCGACCCTGTCGGGTGCGCGCCAGCGGCGTCCCCCCGCGCCGCGCCGCCGCCGGCGGTCGCGATCGATGCGCTCCCCCTCAGGGTTCGGACGGTCGCCGGTGAGCACCGGTAGGAAGCGCAGGTTGGCGCGCTCGTTGTCGCCGAAGCACACCAGGCTGTCCAGACTGACCGGGCGGCGCGTCTCGGTGACGGCCTGCACCGATCCCCGCAACTCGCCGATCCAGGAGCGGATCTCCTCGACGTTGGAGACCGTGGCGGAGAGGCAGACGAATCGCACTGCCGGCGGGGCGTGGATGATCACCTCCTCCCAGACAGGACCGCGGTAGGGGTCCTGCAGGTAGTGCACCTCGTCCAGGATGACCCAGGCCAACTCGTCCAGATCCGGTGAGTTGGCGTAGATCATGTTGCGCAGCACCTCGGTGGTCATCACGACCACCGGTGCGGAGGGGTTGATGGCGTTGTCGCCCGTCAGCAGGCCCACGATCTTCGGGCCGTGCTCGGCCACCAGGTCGGAGTACTTCTGGTTGGAGAGCGCCTTGATCGGGGCGGTGTAGAAGACCCGCCGCCCGGCGGCGAGCGCCACTCGCACGGCGTGCTCGGCCACCACCGTCTTGCCGGCCCCCGTGGGTGCGGCGACGAGGACCGAGGCGCCGGCGTCGATCGCCTCGATGGCCTCGACTTGGAAACGGTCCAGTTCGAAGGGATAGACGTGCCTGCCGGCGGCCGTCTCGACGGTGCTCACGGGGCCTCGCCCGAGGATCGTTGTGCGGGTGCCGTCGCCAACTCCTCAGTCTCGGCGCGCTCCTTCCGCCTCTGCCTGAGCACCCCGAAGAGAATCGACAGTTCGTAGAACGCGTACATGGGGCCGGAGAGGATGAGCAGCGTGAACGGATCGCCCGTGGGGGTGATCACGGCCCCCACGACGACGATCCCCACAGCCGCCCAGGGGCGGATCCGCTGCAGGGTGCGGGTCGGGAGGATGCCGGTGATCTGGCCGAACACCAGGAAGATCGGGAACTCGAAGCCCAGGCCGAAGGCGAGTGCCATCTTCACGACGAACGAGAGATAGCGGCGCGGCGAGAAGAAGCTGACGAGATCGTCGCCGCCGAGTTCGGCCAGGAAGCCGAGGGCGCGCGGGATCGTCCAGAAGGCCAGGGCCACGCCGGCGGCGAACAGCAGCGTGGCCACGATGACGAACGCCGCGGTGTGGCGGCGCTCGCGGGGGAACAGGGCGGGCGTGACGAAGCGCCAGGCCTGCCACAGCAGGATCGGCATGGCCAGCGCGGCGCCGCCGTAGCCGGCCACGCTGACGCGCACCGCGAACGGCTCGAGGGGATCCAGCACCAGCAGGCGGCAATTGCCGGGTGCGTCGAGGCCCTCGGCGTCGGGGCTCACCACGTCGCAATAGGGCGCCACGAGGAAGTCCAGGATCTGCGGGTAGAACACCCAGCAGACCACGAAGCCGCAGGCGAGCGCGACCATCGAGATGATCAGGCGGCGGCGAAGTTCGGCCAGGTGCTCCACGAGGGTCATCCGACCGCCCGCGGCCTCCTCGGTGGCAGGCGCGGCCTCGCTCATCGAGCGTCGCGGTCGTCGGGCTCGGAACTCGATTCGGCGCCGGCAGGCGATTCAGCTGCGTCGCCGGCGGGCTCGGCGATCTCGCCGGGTTCGCCGTCGCCGGGCGCCGGGTCATCGGGCTGCGACGCGCCGGTCGGGCGGGAGGTTCCGATCGGCTCGTCGAGGCGGGCCCGCTCGCGGGCGATGACCTCCAGCGGCAGGTCGGCGGCAGCCTGCATCTCCTGCTGGAATCGGGCGACCACGTCGCGGGTCTTGGCCATGAAGCGGCCCAGGGTCCGCGCCGTGGCGGGCAGCCGGCTCGGACCGAGAACGACCAGGGCGATGACGAGGATCACCACGACCTCACCGGGTCCGATGTTCAGGATCCCCAGCACTCCGCCAGCCTATCTGTGGGCCGCGATCGGCCTTGTGGAGGGCACACTGTGGCATGGGTCCGCGACTCCCCGCGCTGATGTCGCGGCCCATCGGATTCGCCCACCGGGGCGGCATGGCGCACGCATCGGGAAACTCGCTGGCGGCCTTCGAGACGGCGCTGGCGATGGGGGCGACCGGGCTGGAGAGCGATGCCCGCGTCACCGCCGACGGCGCGGTCGTGCTGCACCACGACAGCCGTTTCCGCCCGCCCCTGCCCCGGTTGGGCACCCGCAGGGTGCGCGCCGCGTCGCGGGCCGCCATGCCCTCGGGGGTGCTGTCCCCCGAGGAGCTCTACCGACGCTGCGGTAGCGACTTCGAGTTCTCCGTCGACATCAAGGATCCTGAAGCGGCGCCCGGCATGGTCGCGGCCGCCAGGGAGGCCGGCGGCGAGACACCCGGTCGGCTCTGGCTGTGCTCGGGCTCGTTGCCGCTACTGGAGGAATGGCGGGAGCACTGGAGCGATGTCCGGCTGGTGCTCTCGGTGAGGCGCCGGCGCATGGAGCAGGGCCCCGAGCGCCTCGCCGAGCGCATGTCCCGCAACCGCATCGACGCGGTCAACATGCCCCATGCCGACTGGACCGGCGGGACTGCGGCGCTGTTCCATCGCTTCGGGGTCCTGGCCTTCGGCTGGGATGCCCACCACGACCGCACGCTCGGCGAACTCCTCGACGCCGGACTCGACGCGGTCTACAGCGACCACGTGGACCGGATGATGGGCGCCATCGCCGCCTACTACGGCTAGCGGCGCGGCGGCCTCAGAAGCTGCGCAGATCGCCCAGCGGCCAGAACTGCAGGGCCGCGTTGCCGATGAGACTCTCGCGGGGCACGGGCCCGAAGTTGCGGCTGTCGAAGGAGACGCTCCGGTTGTCGCCCAGCACGAAGACGTGACCCTCGGGAACGGTGCAGGCCTCATTGCCGCCGAACCCCTCGGTCGGATCGCAGTTGGGGATGGCGGCGCGCACGTAGGTGCCGGTCCCCGCGGAGAGATAAGGCTCGACGAGCCAGCTCTCGCCGATCTTCAGGAGACCGTCGTCGAAGTACAGGGTCTCGCCCTCGAGGGCGACGACCCTCTTGACGAGATCACCGTCCGGCCGGCTGAAGACGACGAGGTCGCCTCGGGAGGGGTTGTCGGCCAGCTTGTTCACGAGGATCCGGTCGCCAGGGGCCAGCGTCGGCTCCATCGAGCCCGACTCCACGTGGAAGGCGTGGGCGACGAACGAGCGGATCACCAGGGACAGCACGATGGCGATGGCCACCGTGAGGGCCCACCCGACCACCGTCCGCCACCTGCTGTGCGATTCCTCGAGTTCTTCGTCGAAGTCCAACGGGTAGTCGTCGTCGGCGTAGGTGATCTCGTGGGGCTCCTCCGGAAGTTCGAGGGAGCGACGCCGGCGGGGTAGCGGCGGCGCCGGGGCGGGGCTCGGCGGAGGGCCGGCGAGCAT
>VXXM01000071.1 GCA_009835395.1 Acidimicrobiia bacterium | reverse complement strand
GGCGCACGGGGCGGGGAGGTGCGCTACCGCTGGAGGTGACGACCCTGCGATCGCCGGGCACCGGCGCCGGCGGCGGAGCCGGCGGGGATTTCGGTGCGGTGGGGGTACCCGCCACCTGGGCGGCCGCCGGCGTGGCCTCCGCCGGCCGAACTTCCGCGGGAGGTGTGGCAACGGTCCTGGGGGCCGCAGCGGCCGGGGCGGTCGCCGCAGGACCCTCCGGGGAAGCGGTCGTGGCCAGGGGAGCGGGTCGAGCCGGTCTCGGAGCCGGCGGGGCCTGCGTGGCGGGGGCCGGCGCCGCCGCGGGCGGCGGAGCCGGTTGAGCCTCCACAGCAGCGGGAGCAGGCTCGTCGGCAGGCGGCTCGCTGCCCAGCAGGTTCTCGCGCTCGGCAAGCTTCCGGACCCGGTAGGCGTGCGCCTCGTCCATGCTGGAGGAGGTGGCCCGCACCCCGATACCGAGGCTCTTGCAGAGGTCGAGGCACTGGTTGTTGGAGATCCCCAACTCCCTCGCCAGGTCGTACACCCGCATCTTCTTCGCCACGGCGCTCCCCCGAGGTGCCGCGCTCAGCGCCTACGGGCCGACGGTGAAACACCGTGGCCCACCGGCTCGAGCGCGGCGATCAGATCATCTGCGGCGCCAGGGGGGACGTTCCTGCGAAACGCCCGGCGCAATCGTGCAGGGGAGGCGGCACGGCGCAGGCAGTCGTCGTCGCCGGCGCAGACCCAGGCCCCCCGGCCGGGCAGCGCCCTCCCCTCCTGCAGCCGCTCGCCCACCAAGGCGAACCTCACGAGCTCGCCGACCGGACGGGCGCGGCGGCAACCGATGCAGGTGCGGCGCCTGCCGGCGCTCCGGGGCGCTATGACGCGCTCCGGGGATCGGCAGCGGCCTCCGGCGCAGCCTCGGCCTCGGCCGCGGCGACTCCGCCGACGCCACCGGTCCACTCGTCCAGGGAGATCGTCGGACCGCCCTCGGCCGGTCGCCAGACCTGCTCGCCGGTGTCGGGATCGATCCCCCACTCACCCTCGGCCCAGTCGACCTTGCCGTAGGCCGCCTCCGCGGCGATCTGCGTCTCGCTCTTGATCTCGATCCGCCAACCGGTGAGCCGGGCGGCCAGGCGGGCGTTCTGGCCCTCCTTGCCGATCGCCAGGGAAAGCTGGTAGTCCGGGACGATGACCTCGGCGGTACCCAACTCCTCGTCGATCCGCACCTCCTTGACCCGAGCCGGGGAGAGGGCCTTCATGACGAAGTCCGTGGGGTTCTCGGCGTAGGAGACGATGTCGATCTTCTCGCCGCGGAGTTCGTTCACGACGTTGCGGACCCGTGCGCCTCGCGCCCCCACGCATGCCCCGACGGGGTCGACGTTCTCGACGTTCGACCACACGGCGATCTTGGTGCGATGCCCGGGCTCGCGGGCGCAGGCCTTGATCTCGACGGTCCCGTCGGCGATCTCGGGAACCTCGAACTCGAAGAGCCGCTTGATCAGCCCCGGGTGGGTGCGGCTGACGACGATCTGGGGTCCCTTGGCGGTCCGGCGGACCTCGACGATGTAGGCCTTCAGGCGGCTCGACGGGTCGGGCCGCTCGTAGGGCACCTGCTCGGACTGCGGCAGGAGGGCCTCCACCCGGCCCAGATCCAGCAGCGTGTAGCGCGAGTCGCTCTGCTGGATGATGCCGGTCACGATGTCGCCCTCGCGCCCGGCGTACTCCTCGTACTTGAGGTCCCGCTCGGCCTCGCGGATCCGCTGGGTCATGACCTGCCGGGCGGTCTGCGCGGCGATGCGGCCGAAGTTCGCCGGCGTGACGTCGAGCTCGGGACCCGTGGGTTCCCCGTCGCCGTCGATCTCCTGGGCGAGCACGCGGATGTCCATGGTCTCGGGGTCGATCGTGACCCACGAGTACTCATAGGCGCCCGGCATGCGCTTGTACGCCGACTCCAGGGCGTCGGCGAGAGCACCGAAGAGAGTGTCCACCGAGATGCCCTTGTCGGCGGCAAGCGCCTGCATGGCTTCGAGCATGTCCAGGTTCACTGGCCCGAACCTCCCTTTGCGGGCCCGGCGCCGTTGCGGCGCCGCTGGGCCCCGCCCCAGTCGAAGACCGTGCGCGCCCGGTCAACGACCTCCAAGCGGATCTCGCGACGCTGCCCGTCGCCGGTCTCCAGGGTGATCGACTCGTCGTCGGCCGCCACGAGCCGGCCCTCCAGCCGGCGCTCGCCGTCGCCGGTCGGGCGGAGTTTCACCGCCACGGCCGACCCGACGGCCTTGCGATACTGCTCGGGCCGCCGGAGTGGACGCTCGATCCCCGGGCTCGTGACCTCGAGGGTGTACCGGGACGGGATCGGGTCGCTGGCGTCCAGCTCGGCGGAGAGCGTGCGGGTCACCAGGACCAGGGTCCCGCTGTCGATGCCCTCGGCGGTGTCGACGGTGAGCCGCAGTCGGCCGCCGCCCCACTGCACGTCCTCCAACTCCACCCCCAGGGGCCCCAGCAAGGGCGCGGCGAGGGAGCGGACGCGCGCTTCTACCCCGGTGGCGGTCTCCTTGCGATCTTCCATTCCCGTCCCGCTCCGTCCCGGGGTTCGTTCCGCCGTGCGGGCTCCGAGTTGCTCGTGTCGAAGCTCGCCCGCTGCCACCGGCCACCAATCGACGACAAAGGCGTGGGACTCGCCCACGCCCTGTCCGACAGTTGACCTGAAGCAGCCGCGAGTATATCGCTGGGCGGTCCCCGAACGCGGTGCTCGCAGGCCTGCGCGCGCCCCGGTGAGGCGCCTCTCAGGTGCCGGCGGCCCGGCGCACGATGTCGACCCGCGCGGCCACCTCGTTGGCGTCGTCCCCCTGCGTGTTGAGCAGAACGGTGCGATCCCGCTCGGCCTCCCGGCTGGCCCGCTCGACGTCGGCGCGGGCCAGCGCCGCCTCGACGCCTTCGGCGGAGATCAGCTCGGCCCAGGACACCAGAGCCTCCACCATCTCGTCCTCGGGAACCACGGCCACGTTCTGGCCCTTCACGAAGAGGTGACCCCGACCACGCCCCGCGGCGATCCCCAGGTCGGCGTCGCGCGCCTCGCCGGGACCGTTCACGACACAACCCATGACGGCCACCTGCAGCGGTATCTCCCGCTCGCCGAACGCCTCCAGCGCGTCCTCGGCGATCTTGAAGACGTCCACCTCGGCCCGGCCGCAACTCGGGCAGGCGATGAGGTCGACGTTGCGGCGCTCGCGCAGACCGAGCGCCTCCAGCAGCGTGCGGCCCGCCCGGGCCTCGGTCACCGGATCGGCGGTCAGCGAGTACCGGATGGTGTCGCCGATGCCCTCGGCCAGCAGGGTGGCGATCCCCGCAGTGGATTTCACGGTGCCCGCCGGGGGCGGGCCGGCCTCGGTCACGCCCAGGTGCAGGGGATGGTCGGTCACCTCGGCCAGTTGCCGGTAGGCATCGATCATCAGCGGCACGCTGGAGGCCTTGACGGAGATCTTGACGAGGTCGAAGTCCACCTCGGCGAAGTAGGCCAGCTCGTCGAGCGCCGACTGCACCATCGCCTCGGCGGTGACCTTGCCGCCGTAGCGGGCGTAGAGATCCGGGTGCAGGGATCCGCCGTTGACGCCGATGCGGATCGGCACTCCCCTGTCCCGGCACTCGGCGGCAACGGTCTTGATGTGCTCGGGTCGCCTGATGTTCCCCGGGTTCAGTCGGAGGCACGCCACGTTCGCCTCGAGGGCGGCCAGTGCCATGCGGTACTGGTGATGGATGTCGGCGACGATCGGAACCGGCGAGCGCGGCACGATCTCCGCCAGGCCCTCGGCGGCCTCGATCTCGTTGCAGGTGCACCGCACGATGTCCGCGCCGGCGGCGGCGAGCGCGTAGATCTGCGCCAGCGTGCCTTCCACGTCGGCCGTCTTGGTGGTGGTCATCGACTGCACCGAGATCGGCGCGCCGCCTCCGACCGCGACGTCGCCCACCATCACCTGGCGGGTGGAGCGTCGCGGGAACGTGGCCTGAACTTCCACTGTCTCGTCCTTTCTGTGCGGTCGCCTCGCTAGCCGGGCAGGTTCAAGGGGTCGACGATGTCACGCGACAGCGCCACCAGCCCCACCGTCACCAGCAGGATGACGAACAAGTAGGCGGCCGGGAGCATCTTGGCCACATCGGCCCGGTACTGCCGCCCGCCGAAGGACCGCAGCCGCTCGTAGGTGGCGATGACCACGTGGCCGCCGTCCAGCGGCAGCAGCGGGAACATGTTCAGTACCCCGAAGAACACGTTGATATAGGCGAGGAAGGCCAGCAGCGCCGCCACATCCTCCTGCGCCAGGGAGCCGCCGATCTGGGCCACGCCCACCACCGAGACGACCCGGTTGGCGTCGCCGGAACCCACCTCGCCGGTGGCGACTTCGTCCCGCTCGAAATCGACCAGCGGACCCAGCAGGCCGTCGAGCCCCTGGAGGCTGAACAGTCCGCCGATGCCCTCGGCCGAGGCGCGCACCACGAACCCGAAGTCCGACAGCGAGCGCCCCAGGCCGGCCAGCGGGTTCGCTCGGGACGGCGGCGCCAACTCGGGCCCCACCCCCAGGAATCCCGACACACCGTCGCGGGCGGCCACCCCGATTATGCCGTGGAGCTGGATCGTCTCGCCGTCCCGGACCACCGTGACGCTCGCCGGCCGGTTCGCCAGGTCGGCGAGCGCGCCGCGCAGGTCGCCGAAGTTGACGACGTCCCGCCCGTCGACGGCGGTGATGCGGTCGCCGGGGAGCAGCCCCATCCCGTCCGCCGGGCTCTCCGGCACGACGCGGGCCACCTGCCAGCGCGGCGTCTCGGTGATGTCGGGCCGGTCGAAGCCGTGATAGCCAACCGCCGAGTAGAGGACCCAGAGCAGCAGGATCGCCAGCAGGAAATGCACGGCCGACCCCGCCACGGCGACGGACATGCGGCGCCAGTAGGGCTTCGAGCGGTAGGTGCGACTCTCCTCGACCGGGTCGACCTGCTCCAGGTTGTTCATGCCCAGGATGCGGACGTAGGCCCCCGCCAGGATCGCCTTCACCCCGTAGGTCGTCTCCCCCCGGCGGACCGACCACAGGCGCGGCCCGAAGCCCACGTAGAACTCGCTGACCTTCATCCCCGCCCAGCGCGCCGTCAGGTAGTGCCCCAGTTCGTGGAGGATCACGATGACGATGAGGGCCAGCACCACGACGAGAACGGGCACACCGGCGAAGACCCCGAGCGCCGCCAACGCTCCCAGGACCAGAGCCAGCCGCAGCCAGGAGGACACCGCCGCGGACAGCAGGGGCCGTCTCGGTGCCGTCGGATGGCGCGGACGGCGGCCCCCTGGCCAGGTGACCCAGCCACGCGGGCGACCGGGATCGCCGCGGCGGGGCCGACCGTCGCTGCTCATGCCGCTGCTCGCCGCGTCACGAGCGCGGCCGCGGCGCGGCGCGCCCGGCCGTCGGCCTCCAACACGGACTCCAGACTGTCAGCCCGCTGCACCGGGTCGTCCTGGAGGACGCCGTCGATGATCTCGGCGATGGCGGTCCAGGAGATGGCACCGTCCAGGAAGGCCTCGACGGCCACCTCGTTGGCGGCGCTGAGCACCGCCGGAGCCGTCTCGCCGCGCCGACCGGCCTCAAACGCCAGCCCCAGGCAGGCGAACACATCCTGGCGCGGCAACTCGAAGTCGAGGCGCGACAGGGAGGTCCAGTCGATCCGGCCGTAGCTGCAGTCCAAGCGGTCGGGATAGCCGATGGCGTACCCGATGCACAGGCGCATGTCCGGCATCGAGAGCTGCGCCACCACCGCACCGTCGACGTATTCGACCATCGAATGCACCACCGACTGGGGGTGCACGACGACGTCGATGCGGTCGTAGTCCACGCCGAAGAGCTCGTGAGCCTCGATCACCTCGAGTCCCTTGTTCATCAGCGTGGAGGAGTCCACGGTGATCTTGGGCCCCATGCTCCAGGTGGGGTGCGCCAGCGCCTCGGTGACGGTCACCGACGCCAACTCAGCCGGCGAGCGTCCCCGGAACGGCCCCCCGCTGGCCGTCAGCAGGATGCGGGCAATCTGATCGAGGCGGTCCGGACGCCCGAGCACGTCGTTGGCGCGCAGACACTGGTGGACCGCGCAGTGCTCGCTGTCCACGGGCACGATCTCCGCTCCCGGCGTCGCCAGGGCGCGGGCCACCACCGGGCCGGCGGCGATCAGGGACTCCTTGTTCGCCAGTGCCAGGCGCCGTCCCGCCTCCAGGACAGCCAGCGTGACGGGCAGTCCCGCGAAGCCCACCACGCCGTTGACCGCAACCTCGGCCGTGACCGCCGCGGTCGCCATGGCGTCGGGCCCGACCAGGAGCTCGGTGCCGGCAGGCAGCAGCCGCGCCAAGCGCGGCGCCGCATCGGCGTCGGCCAGCGCCACGAGCTTCGGGCGCACGGCGCGGGCCTGCGCCGCCAGCGCCTCGACGGAGCGGCCGGCGCCCAGGGCAGTGATCTCGTAGCGGTCCGCGCTGGCCGCGACGACCTCCAGCGTCTGGGTGCCGATGGAGCCCGTGGAGCCCATCACGGCGAGCGTTGTGCCCATGGCCCTCCTTCGGGGCCAGTCTACGGGCCGAGGGTTCGGGGCCGAAGTTCGTGGACGGTTCGCGCCCGTGGGAACGGCCGGGCGCCGCGCAGGGCTGGGCCGGAGGGCTAGATCACGTCGATGAGGAGCGCCAACCCCCACGTCGCCGGCATGGCGAAGAGCAGCCCGTCGAACCGGTCCAGGACGCCACCGTGGCCGGGCAGCAGGTTGCCCATGTCCTTGATGCCCAGGTCGCGCTTGATCATCGACTCCGACAGGTCGCCCAGGGTCGCCGCCACGGCGACCACGACGCCCAGCACCAGGGCGTGCGAGACCGACCCGGGATTGTCGCCCCACGGGTCAATACGCCCGACGCCCATGACCACCGCGCAGGCCACCACGGCCAGCACGACACCGCCGATGAGACCCTCCACGGTCTTGTTGGGACTCGCCTTGGAGAGGGCCGTGCGCCCGAACAGCCGACCCACGATCCAGGCGCCGATGTCGTAGCCCACGGTGCCCACGACCGCGCCGAAGAGCAGTCCGCTGCCCTTCTCGTAGGTCAGCATGAGCGCGCCGAAACTCCCCAGCACCGCCACGTACCCCACGCCGAAGAGCGTGACCGCCACGTTGGGCACCGGCCGCTCGGAGGTCACGCCGACGAGGTGCCACAAGAGCGCCGCCATCACGACAAGGCCGATGGCCAGGGGATACGCCTCGGCTCCGCGCCAGTAGACCGCCACCGGCAGCCCCACGGCGGCGACCAGCCCCACGAGCGTGGCCGGCTGGTAGCCGACCTGCCGCAAGGCCCCGAAGAACTCGCCGGCGGCCAGCACCATGAGCACGCAGAGCAGCACGAGCACCAGGATCGGGC
Organism: Acidimicrobiia bacterium; assembly: GCA_009835395.1. GTDB lineage: Bacteria > Actinomycetota > Acidimicrobiia > Acidimicrobiales > CATQHL01 > VXNF01. Next base: position 157,390 of record VXXM01000071.1, on the reverse strand, counting down.
TCACCCAGAAGCACACGATGGCCAGCGCACAGAGCACCGCTCCGGTGAGGATCGCAGGCCCGAGCCTTCGATCCGAACTCCGCTCGCGTGCCCCAAGCGGCGGTGCCGGCTCCGCACCGTGCCAGACATCGTCGTCCTCGCCGAAGAACTGCACGCCGGCGGCGGTGTCGGTGACACCCACCTCCGACGCCTGCGGGTGCTGCTCGGTGAGGTAGCCCACATCGAGGCCCTCGTCCTCGCCGCCGGCAACACCCCAGGTGGGACTCCCCTCGCTGAAGGTGTCCCAAGCGTCCTCCTCGGCCTCCTCGACGCCGGAGCTGACCTGCCAGGTGTCCTCGCCGTCCTCGGCGTCGTCGCCGTCGCCGCCCTCCCAGTCCTCCGGTCCGGCGGGGTCGTAGGGGTTGTCTCGATCCACTGGTGCGCTCCTCTGTCAGACCTGCATCAGTTCGGATTCCTTGGCCTCGAGGGCCGATCCGATTGCTTCTTCGAATTCCTGGGTCATCTCGTCGAGGCGCCGCTGCCCCCTCCTGCTGTCGTCCTCGGAGATGTCGCCGTCGCGCTTGAGGGCGTCGAGGTCCTGGCGTGCCCCGCGGCGCGAGCTTCGCACCGCCACGCGCCCCGACTCGGCCATCGAGCGAACCAGCCGCACCAACTCGCGGCGGCGCTCCTCGGTGAGCGGCGGGAAGTGCAGCCGTATGACCGACCCGTCGGTGCTGGGGTTGAAACCCAGATCGGCGCGCTGGATGGCCTTCTGGATCGACTCGATCGCGCGCTTGTCGTACGGCGAGATCACCAGCATCTGAACGTCGGGAACGCTGAAGCCGGCGATCTGCTGGAGGCTCACCTCCGCCCCGTGGTAGTTCACCGCGAGTCGCTCCACCATCGCCGGCGAGGCCCGGCCGGTCCGCACGCCGCCGAACTCCCGGCGAGCGTGCGCGACGGCCCGCTCCATCTTGTCGCGCGCCTCGGAGACCACGATCTCGATCAATTCTTCACTCATGCAGCACACGCCTCGAAGTGCACCGGCAGGCCCTCAGGCCACGATGGTACCTATCGGGCGCCCCTCGATGACGGACAGTACGTTGCCCGCCTGCATGAGATCGAACATCACGATCGGCAGGTTGTTCTCCATGCACAGCGTCGCGGCGGTGGCGTCCATGGCTCGGAGCCCGCCGCTCACGAGATCGATGTAGGAGATGTGGTCGAGTTTGACGGCGTCGGGGTCGGTGCGCGGGTCGGACGTGTAGATGCCGTCGGTCCCCGAGTGCGTGCCCTTCAGCAGCGCCTCCGCCTCCACCTCGACCGCCCGCAGGGCGGCCGCCGTGTCGGTCGTGAAGAACGGGTTGCCGGTCCCGGCGCCGAAGATGACGATGCGGCCCTTCTCGAGGTGGCGGATGGCCCGCCGGCGGATGTAGGGCTCGGCGATCTGCGCCATGTGGATGGCGGTCTGCACTCTGGTGGGCTGATCGAGGCGCTCGAGTGCGTCCTGCAGGGCCAGGGCATTGATCAGGGTCGCCAGCATGCCCATGTAGTCGGCCTGGGCCCGGTCCATGCCTGCACCGGCGTGCTGTTCGCCGCGCCAGATGTTCCCCCCGCCCACGACCACTGCCATCTCGACGCCGGCCCGGTCGCGGACCGAGGCGATCTCGTTGGCGATGGTTGCGGCGGTGTCGGCGTCGACGCCGTAGCCCGCCGATCCGGCGAATGCCTCGCCGGAGACCTTGAGCAGGACGCGACTCCAGCGTGGCATCGCTAACCGAGATAGGCCTGCTCGAAGCGCACGATCCTCCCGCTGCCGATGCTCCGGGAGACCGGCGTCTTGTCGCCGTGCAGGCCCTGCTCGAGCAGGACGCTCTCGCGGAACCACCCGGTGAGCCGGCCCTGGACGATCTTGTCCCAGGCCGCCTCGGGGCGCCCCTCGGCCTTGGTGATCTCCAGCAGCGAGGCGCGCTCGCGTTCCACGTCGGCGTCGGGCACCTCGCCGCGGTCCAGGTAGCGAGGCTTGGCGAAGGCGACGTGCAGCGCCACCTGGTGAAGCACCTCGGCGTCGACTCCCTCCCCCTCCACGATCACGCCGTTGACGCCGCGGCCGTCCTGGCGGTGAAGGTAGGCGTCGAGCCTGTGCCCCTCGGCGGCGCGCACCTGTACCACCGCCCCGAGGGAGATGTTCTCCTTCTTGGAGAGCCGCAGTTCATCGATCCTGTCCGCGAACACCCCGGCCGCCTCGGTGCCACCGTCGCGGACCGCCTCGGCGATCTCCTGGGTGCAGGCCAGGAAGTCGGCGGCCTTGGCGGAGAAGTCCGTCTCCGAGCGCAGGTGCACCAGCGAGGCGACACCGTCGCCGACCGCCACGGCGATCGCCCCTTCGGCGGCCTCCCGGTCGGCCCGCGCCGCGGCCTTGGCAAGGCCCTTCTGTTTCAGAAGCTCCGCGGCCTCGGCGGGGTCTCCGGCAGCCTCGATGAGGGCGCGCTTGGCATCCATCATGCCCGCGCCGGTGGCGTCCCGGAGCGCCTTGACCTCTCTCGCCGATATCTGAACCATCTGCCCTCTCAGTTCTCCTCGTCCGCGGGAGCACCGGGCGGCTCCCCGGCGCCCCCAGCCTCACCGGACTGCTCACCGGACTCCTCGGCGGAGTCCTCCGGCGCGCCCGGGTCCCCAGCCGCGTCCTCGGCGCCCACCTCGGGCGACTCCTCGGCGCCGGCCTCCCCGGATTCGTCGAGGCTGCGCGCCACTCGGGCCTCCCGCTCGCGCATGTCGGCGGCAGCCGCCGCGGCAGCGGCCGCCTGCTGGCGCGCCACCTCGGCCTCCTCCTCGGGCGTGCGCTGCGGGACCGGTGCGACGCCACCGCCAGCCTCCGCCAGCCGCTGCCCCTCCATCACGGCGTCGCTCATGATGCGGCACATGAGCTCGCCGGCGCGGATGGTGTCATCGTTGCCGGGGATGACGTAGGTCACGACGTCGGGGTCACAGTTGGTGTCCACGACGGCGATCAGGGGGATGCCCAGCTTGTTGGCCTCGCTCACGGCGATGTGCTCGGCCTTCGTGTCCAGCACGAACACAGCCTCGGGAGGCGTGTCCATCTGACCGATGCCGCCCAGGTTGCGCTCCAGCTTGGAGAGCTCGCGCTGCAGGCTGAGAGCCTCCTTCTTCGGCATCGCCTCGAACCCGCCGGAGTCGCGCAGCCGCTGGTACTCCTGCATCTTGTGCACGCGCTTGAAGATCGTCTGGATGTTGGTGAGCGTGCCGCCCAGCCATCGCTGGTTGACGTACGGCATGCCGCAGCGCTTGGCGTGGGTCTCGACGCTGGGCTGGATCTGCTTCTTGGTGCCCACGAACAGGAGCGTGCCGCCGTTGGCCACCATGTCCCGGACGAACGAGTAGGCGGCCTCGATGCAGGCCAGCGTCTGCTTCAGATCGATGATGTAGATGCCGGCGATGTCTCCGTGGATGAATCGCTTCATCTTCGGATTCCAGCGCCTGGTCTGGTGCCCGAAGTGGACACCTGCTTCCACCAGCTGGCTCATGGTCACAACGGGTGCCATGGTCTCCTTCCCATCGGTTGGGTCACAGTCCGCGCCTTGCACCGCTGAGGCGACCGTGGGAGAGCGCGGACGGGAAATCGTCGGATCGGACAGGCCCTTGGGCCGCCGGGCAGTCTACCGGCGCGCCGGCGGGCGCAACCCTCCGGTGGTCCCGCGCCACGATGGGCCGCCCGTCCCGAACCATCCGGTCGCACCCCGGCGGGCCAGCGGGACCAGCCGGGCGGGCCCGCCGATCCCCAGCAGGACGGCGGGGTCGACGTAGGCCTCGCCGATGCGGGCACCGAAGTGGAACGACGCGCCGGCCGTGCCGAGCACGTCGCCGGCGCCGACGGACTGCCCGGTGCGGACCGCCATGCCGGCCAGGAAGGAGTAGCTGGTGCGCACACCGTCGGCGTGCGCCACCGTCACGTGCCGGCCCGAGCCGACCCGACCGGCGAAGGTCACGATGCCCGCCGCGGCCGCCCGCACGGCGCTTCCGGGACGGGTGGCGTACTCCAGGCCCCTGTTTCCGGGCGCACCGGGGTGTGCCGGCGGGCGGAACGGGTCGACGACGACTCCTTCCACCGGCGGGGCGTAGAACACGACCGGGACGGCTCCCGGCGGTGGGACGGCCTGGGCGCCGGCGGACCCGGCGGCCGCCGGCAGAGCCAGCGCCGCCGCGATGGCCGCTGAGGCGGCGAGCGCCCGCGGGATCAGCCGCGCGGGTGCGCCGTCTCGATCACCGAACGCAGCCGTCGCCGGCTGACGTGGGTGTACACCTGCGTGGTGCCGAGACTCTCGTGCCCGAGCAGTTCCTGCACCGAGCGCAGATCGGCGCCGCCGTCGAGGAGATGGGTCGCGAACGTGTGGCGCAGGGCATGGGGATGGGTCGGCTCGGCCGACCGGCGATCCATGATGCGCCGCACGTCGCGGGGGCCGAGCGGCCGGCCCCGCAGGTTCAGGAACAGGGGTCCGTCGTCGGCGGCGGCCGCCATCCCGCCCGTCGCCTCGTCGGCCCGCGCCGCGGCCGCCTGCGCCTCCCGGAATCGCTGCACGGCGCGCACCGCCGGCGCCGACAGCGGGAGCAGCCGCTGCTTGCCTCCCTTGCCGGTGACCCGCACCCGGGACCGCGCCAGGTCCAGGTCCGCCGGGCGCAGGGCGCACAGCTCGGCCACGCGCAGGCCGCTGCCGTACAACAACTCCAGCACGGCGTCGTCGCGCAGCCGCCGGAGCGGATGATCGCCAGCGGCGGCGGGGCTCCGTCCGGCCAGCAGCGATTCCACCGATCGCTCCGTGAGCACGTCGGGGAGCCGGGCCGCCCCCGCCGGGGTGGACAGCCCGAGGGAGGGATCGCCGGCGCAGCGACAGGTCTGGGCGGACCATCGGAAATAGCGCCGCAGGACCGAGGCCTTCCGCGCCACGGTGCGCGCCGCGTAGCCCTGGCGGGTCAGCGTGGCCAGGTAGCGATGCAGATCCTTGCGACCGACGGCCTCGGGACCGTCCAGCGAGCACGCCTCTGCCCAGTCCACGAAGGCGTTCAGGTCGCGCCGGTAGACGGCGACCGACGAGGGGGCGAGGCGCACCAGCGAGGCGCAGAACGCGTCGGACGCCCACGCCGGCATGCTCCGAGGCTACCAACGGTGCCTGCCGCACCGGGGAATGGCCCCGGCGGCCCGGCGACCTCACCCGGGCCGACCGGCCGGGACCGAGGTCTCGCCGCGTCGCTCGTACCACAGCCCGCGCCGTGCCAGCAGGCCCGAGGCGTTGAGGTTCTCGAGATGCCACGCCAACTCGCCGAGGTCGAGCCCGGTACGCGACGCCAGCATTTCCAGGGTGGCCGGCATCCAGTCGAAGGCGTCGAGGATCGCGACCGCGGTGGAGTCGCCGACCGGGGCGGAGTCCCCGGCGCCTGCGGGCACATCCTGCAGGGGCAGCCTGGTGCGGGAGATGTCCAGCAACACCAGCAGGTCCCCGACGTCGCAGAGCACGCCGGCGCCCTCGGCGATGAGCCGGTTCGACCCGGCAGAGGCGGGGCTGCGGATGGGTCCCGGCACCGCCGCCACCGCCCGGGAACGCTGCACCGCCTCGGTGGCGGTCAGCAGGGCGCCGCCGTCGGCGTGCGATTCAACGACGACGCAGGCGTCGCTCAGTGCGGCCATGATCCGGTTGCGAGCCGGGAATCGCCAGCGCTCCGGAGCTGTCCCCAGCGGTGCCTCGGACAGCAGCAGCCCTCGCTGGGCCACCATCCGCCACAGCACGGCGTTCTCCCGGGGATAGATGCGATCCAGCCCGCTGCCCACCACACCCACCGGCGGCGCGCCGTCGGCGGCCAGGGCGCCCGCGTGCGCAGCCGCATCGATTCCCACGGCCAGCCCCGAGATCACCGCAACACCGTGTGCCGCAGCGGCCTTGCCGAGGTCGAACGCCACATCCGCGCCGTAGCGGGTGCACCGGCGGGTTCCGACGATGGTGACGGTCGGGCGCTCCAGGAGCGCCGCCTCCCCCTGACTGAACAGCACCGCCGGCGGTTCGGGATCCCCGATGAGGCGCTCGGGATAGGCGGAGGTGCCGCGGCGCCTCACCGTCACCCCCGACCGGCTGTGCCGCAGATGGATCTCCGCGGGATCGGCCCTGCGGGCGTCGCTCACCCAGCGTTGGCCGACCTTCTCGCCGACCCGCGCCACCCGGGCCACCTCGCTGAGCCTCCCGCCGGCCAGCACGCTCCAAGCCTCCGCAGGTTCCCAGCGCGCCAGAAGACGCTCGAGCCGCGCCGGCCCCATCCCGGCCAGACTCGACAGCGCCGCCAGGTAGGCCTCGTCACCGAGCGTCTCGCCGCCGGCCGTGCCGGGCGGCGAGGCGGCCACACCGTCCTCAGGCGACATGGCTGCCCGCGTAGGAGCGGTCCAGGGACACGGGGTTGTTCCGCAGTTGCAGCGCCAGTGCCAGGTCGGCACCCCGCAGCGGCGGCTCCCGCCCCTCCAGGTCGCAGATCGTCAGCCCGACACAGCGAACCCGCTGCAGACCCCGGGCGCTGAGCTGACCGGAGGCCACCGCCTGCTCGGCCATTCGCGCCGCCTCGGGCGCCAACGGCGCCTCCCGCTCGAGAGCCTTCGACGAGAGCATGCTGTTGTGGCGAATCCCGCGACGGGTCGCGTGTTCCCGCGCCGCCAGGACCCGCCGGCGCACCGCCGCCGAAGGTTCCCCGGGCTCGCCACGGAACAGCTCCTCAGCGGAGGGACGCTGCACGAACAGGCGCATGTCGAAGCGATCCAGCAGCGGCCCCGACAGGCGCCGGGCATAGCGCATGCGGGCTGCATCGGTGCAGCGGCACCGGCCCGGACTGCCGGCGTTGCCGCACGGGCAGGGGTTCATCGACCCCACCAGTACGAATTCGGCCGGGAACGTGACCGCGCCCGCGGCTCGGCTGACCCTGATGACACCCTCCTCCAGAGGCTGGCGCAGTGCGTCCAGAACGACCGGGGAGAACTCACCCAGTTCGTCGAGAAACAGCACGCCGCCGTGCGCGGCGCTGATCTCCCCGGGCCGCAGCGCCCTGGACCCCCCACCCACGAGGGCCACCATGGTGGCGCTGTGGTGTGGCGCCCGGAACGGTGGCTGGGTGATGAGCGTGCTGGTCGGCACCCCGAAGTCACCGGCGGAGTAGACGCGGGTGACGACCCGCGCCGCTTCGATGTCCAGGGGCGGCAACAGCCCCGGGAGGCGCCTGGCGAGCATGGTCTTGCCCGCACCCGGTGGGCCGACCATGAGCAGGTGATGCCCGCCTGCCGCGGCGATCTCCAGTGCCCGGCGACCGAGCACCTGACCGCGCACGTCCCCAAGATCCTCCGCCCCCGCCGCATGGGCGATCTTCGGCGGCGGGGGCGGGAAAGCGAACGCCACCTCCCCACTGAGGCATTTCACGAGGTCCTTCAGTCTCTTGGCGCAATAGATCTCCCGGCCACCGCTCAGGCTGGCCTCGGCATGGGCATCGGAGGCGACCACCACGCATGGGGGATCGACCGCCTCCACCAGGCCCAGAGTCCCCGGGACTCGCCGCAGCGAGCCATCCAGGCCCAGTTCGGCGACGAAGGCGAACCCCTCGGTCTGCTCCTTGGTGAGCACCCCGTCGGCTACCAGCACCGCCACGGCGATCGCAAGGTCCAGCCCCGATCCCTCCTTGCGCAAGCCGCCCGGCGCCAGGTTCACGGTGACGCGTTTGTTGGGCCAGCCCAAGCCACTCGACAGGACCGCGGCGCGCACCCGGTCGCGCGACTCCCTGCATGAGGCGTCGGGCAGGCCCACGATGGTGAACCCCGGCAGCCCGTCGGAGACGTGGACCTCCACGGCCACAGCCTGACCGACGACCCCCTGCAGAACCGCTGACGAGATCCTGGCCGTCATCGCCGCCTCCCTCCTCGTGGGACTCACTTCGGGCGGCCGCACCGGCGCGCCAATCCGTCCGTGCAAGAGGGAGTAGCAGGAACTGAACTCCGAGCAATTTCGTTATATCACCAATCCTCTCATCTTCCACCTGCGGACCATCGTGTGCCCGCCGCGGGTCGGACTCCCTAACCTCATACCTGGCTCGACGTCGGGCCGGGCAAGCGGAGGAGCGGCATGGGATTCGATCCCACCAGGAGATGGCGGCGGCGCCGGACCGACTACCTGTTCGTGGGTCTGGGCTTGGCGGTCTGCGTCCTGGCGGTGGTCTGGGGGATCTGGGGATAAGCGTGCCACCCCAGGCGCCGGAGGTGCGGCGGATCCAGCCGTATCAGGCCGTCAAGGCCTACGTCTGCGGGGGCTGCAACAACGCCATCCCGGCCGCCACGGGTCACCTGGTGGTGGTTCCCACCGAGGCTCCCGACCTGCGCCGGCACTGGCACCACTCCTGCTGGGAGCGACGCGACCGGCTCGGACACCGCTGAGGGCGCAGCGGGAGTCTCCCGCTCAGTCGTCGAAGTTGGGGGGCGGGGTCCAGGCCAGTGCAAGCACGCCGACACGGCTCGCTCCGGCCTGCCGCAACAGCCTGGCGGCCGTCGCGAGCGTGGCGCCGGTGGTGAGCACGTCGTCGACGACGAGGACACTTCCCGAGACCGCCCGGCGGGCGCGTATCCGGGGGCCGGCGGCCCGCCCGGCGCGATCCCGCGCCGTCTGCGGGATGTCGGCGCGGCGGGCCAGCAGCCGTCGAGCGGGCGTCCCGAGCCGTCTCGCCACCTCCCTGGCGAGCAACTCCCCCTGGTCGTAGCCCCGCCGGCGGCGGTTCGCCGCCGCTGCCGGCGCCCAGGTGACCACGTCGAGACCCTCCGGTGCGGCAGCGGCCAGACGGGGACCCAGACGGTGCACGAGCCGGTGCGAGTTGGCGTACTTGAGCGCGCCGATCACGCTGCTGCCGACCTCGTCGTAGATGAACACGGCGCGCGCACTGTCGACGCCCGGAGGTGGCGGGAGAGGTGGCGCGGGAGCCAGCCGCTCCTCGCAGCGCCGGCACAGCAGCACGCCGTCCGCCCCGCACGCCACGCAACGAAGCGGGATGAGCACCGGGAAGAGGCTAGCGACTGAAGACTAGATCATACAATATCAATATATTTCAATCCAGCAATCAGGTCCGGCATGCGGGATCGCTGAGGCGCGGCACGGCGCCCGCGGAGCAAACCAATCCCGAGCACCTACCCTTCGCTGCCGTGCGGAACCCCGGCGACCTTCTTCTCGACGACCTCGGCGACGGCGCCTGGGGCCACGACGCCGACAGGCGGTGGTGGGGATTCAACGGCCTCTTCGGCGGCTACCTCGTGAGCCTGGCGGCGGTCGCCTGCGAGGCGACCGTGGCCGACCCCGCCCGGCCGCTGCGGGGCATCACGATGCAGTTCCTGCGCCCGGCGCCCGAGGGCCGCATCCGGATCGAGGTGACGATCGAACAGGCCGGCCGCTCGGTCTCGTTCCTGTCCGGGCGCATGTCCGCCGGCGGCAAGCTCTGCGCCCACTTCCTCGCCACCGCCGCCACCGATCAGGACGGCCAGGAGTTCACGAACCGGACGATGCCCGACGTGCCTGCGTTCGCGGAGACTCCCGCCGAGGGCATGCCCCGCATCTTCGCGCTCCCGGTGTTCGAGCTGTTCGAGGAGCGGGAGATCCACCGGGATGGCTCCAGCGTGCTGGTGTGGGTCCGCCCCAGATTCGAGACCCTGATCGACCTGCCGCTGCTGCTGATGGTCTGCGACGTGGTGCCGCCGGTCGCCATCGGCCGGGTGAGCGACCCGCACCTGGCGGGGACCATCACCCTCACCGCACACCTGCGCGCCCCACTGCCGGTCCCCCACAGTGCCGGTGAGCCTGTGCTGGTGGAGTTGCACACCGCCTCCTCGAGCGGGGGCCACGTGGACGAGACGGCGTTCGCCTGGTCGCCCGACGGGCGGCTCCTCGCCGAGAGCCACCAGATTCGCTTCCTGCGGCGCGCCCGGGAGGGCTTCATCGGCCACTGAGGGCCGGGGGCTCCTCAGCGCCAGCCGGCGATGCGATCCGCCAGGTCCTCGATGGTGGTCTCGACTGAAAGGCCGTCGCGCTCGGTGAGCCAGGCGAGGTTGCGGCGGTGTACCTCGTCACCGGGCAGGTACCGATTGCAGAACACCGCCAGCGGCGGGCCCGCCAGCGCATCGGCCGCCAGCCGCACCGCGTTGATGGCGCCGAGGTCGGCGCCGGCCACGAGCAGGATGCCGTCGGGATCGAGGGCACGCACCAGGTCGCGACAGTCGCCGTCGTCGGCGAGCGGCGACCGCACGCCGCCCACCGTCTCGACGAAGCCGAAGTCCGGCGCCGGGGACGGCCAGCGGAGCTCAACGAGCAGGTCGGCCAACCTCGGCGGCGCCTCACCGGCGAGGACCGCCGCCAGCGGCGGAGCCATCGGCACGGGATACCAGCGGTGTGCCGGGCAGACCGCCTGCGGGGACTCGCCGGAGGCGGCGGCAAGCACCTCGGCATCAGTGGCGCCGAGCTCGCCGGCGCCGAAGGACTGCACGGGTTTGCGGGCATTCGCCGAGAATCCGCGCCCGCGCAGGGTTTCGACGATCCGGGCGGTGACCCAGGTCTTGCCGATCTCGGTGGCCGTACCGGCGACGGCGATGAGCGTGGCCGGTCGGGTCACGGTCCGAGTCCGAGCGCCGCCAGAGCTGCCAGCAGCCGCCCCAGCGTGGCGGGCCGGGTCATGGCCGGAGTCCGAGCGTGTCCAGGCCCGCCACCAGCCGGTCCACCATGTCACCGGTGTGGGCAGCCGACAGCGCCACGCGGAGCCGCGAGGTGCCCGGCGGCACCGTCGGCGGGCGGATGGCGGGAACGAGTAGGCCCTGCTCCAGCAGGGCCTCGGCGGCTCCCAGCGCCTCCGCCTCGGTACCCGCGATGATCGGCACGATCGGGGAGCGATGACCCGACCGCAGGCGATCCACGAGGTCCGCCAGACGTGCCACGAGAGCGTCCCCCTCGGTGCCGCGAGTGATGCGGATGGCCTCGAGCGCAGCGGCGGAGTCCGCTGGCGCCGGCCCGGTTGTGAAGATGAACGGGCGCGCCCGGTTGACGAGCAGGTCGATGAACGGGCCCGGGCCGCACACCGCCCCGCCGACGGTGCCCAGCGCCTTGGACAGGGTGACGACCCGCAGCACCCGCAGCCCGTCGAAGCCGGCGAGCGGGGCGAGCGACGGGCCGAGGACGGCGTGCGCCTCGTCAATCACCAGCAGCGCCCCGCGGCGGGCACAGCACTCCCCCAGCGCGACCACATCGACCTCGTCACCGTCCATCGAGAAGACCGCGTCGACGACGACGATCCTCCTCGGTAGCGATGTCTCGCTCAGCAGCCGGTCGATGTCGTCGATGTCGCCGTGCCGGGCGACCGCGATCGGCGAGCGGCTGAGGCGGCAGCCGTCGATGATCGAGGCGTGGTTCAGCTCGTCGCTCACGATCAGGCAGTCCTGGCCACCCAGGCTGGAGAGCACACCCAGGTTGGCGGCGTAGCCCGTCGGGAAGACCAGCGCCCGCTCGGTCTGCTTCCAGTCGCAGAGCTCGGCTTCGAGCTCGGCGTGCACGGGACGCGAGCCTACGATGAGACGGCTGGCGGTGGCGCCGGCTCCCCAGCGGTCGAGCGCCGCGTGGGCCGCGGCGATCACGGCCGGGTGGAACGACAGCCCGAGGTAGTCGTTGGAGGCGAAGGAGATCACCTCCCGGTCCCCGAGCCGTCCCACCGGCCCGCGAGCGTCGAAGGTGCGCACCTCCCGCCAGCGGTCGGCGGCGCGCAGCGCGGCGAGTTGCCCGGTTGCCCAGGTGTCGAAGCCGCCGCTGCCAGGGTTCCCCGGCCCGGTCACGGCAGCGCCTCGGCGGCGGCCACCATGGCGCTGGTGATGCGCCGCAGCTCCTCTTCACCGCTGATGTAGGGGGGCATCGTGTAGAGGAGCCGCCCGAAGGGGCGCAGCCACACCCCCCGGTCCAGCAACAGTTCCTGGCTGGCGGCCACGGGCACCGGATCGGTGGTCTCGATCACCCCGATGGCCCCCAGTACCCGGACCTCGGCGACGCCCGCCAGGGCGTCGGCCGGCGCCAGGCCCGCCCGCAGGGACGCCTCGATGGCGGCGACCTCGGACTCCCAGGGCCGCGACAGCAGCAGGCGGATCGACGCCGTCGCGGTCGCCGCCGCCAGCGGGTTGCCCATGAAGGTGGGTCCGTGCATCAGCGCCCCGGACTCCGCCGCGCTGACCCCGGCAGCCACCTCCGCGGTGCAGAGCGTCGCCGCCATCGACAGGTAGCCCCCGGTGAGCGCCTTGCCGACACACATGATGTCGGGACTGATGCCGGCATGGTCGCAACCGAAAAGCCTGCCGCTGCGCCCGAAGCCGGTGGCGATCTCATCGGCGATCAGCAGGACGTGATGCTCATCGCAGAGCCGGCGCACCTCCGCCAGGTAGTCCGGCGAGTAGAACCGCATCCCGCCGGCACCCTGCACGACCGGCTCGAGAATGACCGCGGCGATCTCTTCACGGTGGGCGGCCATCAGCCCGGCGAAGTCGGCGATGTGCTCGGCCCGGAAGGTCTCGCCGTAGCGGGGCTGCGGCGCCGGTGCGAAGAGCTGGACGGGCAGCACGTCATTGAACATGCTGTGCATGCCGGTCACCGGATCGCAGACCGACATGGCCGCCAGGGTGTCGCCGTGGTAGCCCGAGGCGACGGTCAGCAGGCGGGTGCGCTCGGGATGCCCGGTGCCCCGGGCGTACTGCAGCGCCATCTTGACGGCGACCTCCACCGAGACCGAGCCGGAATCGGCGAAGAAGACGTGCTCGAGCCCACACGGGGCGATCTCGACGAGCAGCTCGGCCAGCTCCACCGCGGCCGGGTGCGTGATGCCGCCGAACATCACGTGCGCCATGGACTCGAGCTGCGTGCGGACGGCCTCGTCGAGGACGGGATGGCGGTGCCCGTGGATAGCCGCCCACCACGACGACATGCCGTCGATCACCTGGCGCCCGTCCGCCAGCGTCAGGGTGGTGCCGGCGGCGGAGACCACCGGGACCGCCGGGAGCGGCGACGGCATCGGGGCGTAGGGATGCCAGAGGTGCCTGCGATCCCGCTCGACCAGATCGACGTGCCTCCGCCTGTGGTCGCCTCCGGGATCGTCAATGCGGCGGGCGCGCCCCGTGCCCGGCCCGTCGCCGGCCATCAGCCCCCCTCGGGCAGTCGAACCGCCTCCCGGGCCTCGGCTGAGGCGCTGACCGTCCCGCAGCGCCGGCAGTGGGTCTCCCAGCCGGTCGGGTGAACATTCACCCGGGGGCGGCGGCCACACCCGTCGCAATAGCGGGGCGTCTCGTAGGGGGGCTGCCGGCAGCCGCCGCAGTCCCGGGTGCCGCACCACGAGCAGAACGCCCCGCTCATGGCATTCAGATCACGCCGGTCAGGGCGCCGATGGGCATCTGCAGGTCCTCCAGCATCCGCAGGTCCTCATCGGGATCGCGACCCAGCGTCGTGAGATAGTTGCCCACGATGAGGGCGTTGATGCCGGAGGTCATGCCCATGGCCTGGAACTCCCGCAGGGTGATCTCCCGACCACCGGCGTAGCGCAGGATCACCCCCGGCAGCGCCAGGCGGAACAGCGCGATCCAGCGCAGCGCATCGAGGGGCCGCAGCGGCCGGCGGATCTGCAGCGGCGTACCGGGCCGCGGGTTCAGGAAGTTGAGCGGCACCTCGGTCGGGTCCAGCGCCTGGAGTTGGCCGAGCAGCTCCACTCGATGGTCGAGGCTCTCCCCCATCCCCAGCAGCGCCCCGCAGCAGAGTTCCATGCCGTGGCGCCGCACCAGGAGGCAGGTCTCGTAGCGCTCCTCCCAGGTGTGGGTGGTCACGATCCGAGGAAAGAAACTCCGGGCCGTCTCCAGGTTGTGGTTGTAGCGGTGCACACCGCCGTCGGCCAGCCGCCGCGCCTGGTCGTCGGTCAGGATCCCCGCACTCACGGCCACGTTCAGCCCGGTCTCGGCCTCGATGAGTGGCACCAGGGAGATGAGCCGCTGCAGCGTCCGCTCGTCGGGGCCCCGGATCGCCAGCACCATGCAGAACTCGCTGGCTCCGGTCCGAGCCGTCTCCCGGGCCGCCGACAGCACTTCGTCGGCATCCAGGAACGGCGTGGCCGGCAGCGTCTCGGAGAATTGGGCCGACTGCGAGCAGAAGTGGCAATCCTCGGGACAACCACCCGTCTTGACCGAGAGGATGCCCTCCACCTCCACGGTCGGGCCACACCACTCGAGGCGCACCGCGTGAGCCAGGGCGGTCAGCGCCGGGACCTGCTCGTCGTTGAGGGTGGCGAGTGCCCGCAGCTCGTCGGCCTCCAGCAGCCGGCGCTCGTCGATGAGCGCCACCTCGCAGGCGCGCAGCAGCCCGCGGGCATCGGTGGCGGTGACGTTCGTGGCAGGCATCAGCGAACCGCCTCTCGCAGCGCCTCGAGCCGGTCCGCCCGCTCGCGGCGGGCTCGCAGCGCACCGTCGAGATCGACCTCGACGAAGCGGGTGGTGATGTTGGGGGCCGACTGGCCGACATCATCCATGTCGGCGCTGATGACCGTGCCGACCATGACGTAGCCGCCGCCCGACACGGCGTCGCGGTGCAGCACGATCGGCTCGACACCTCCGGGGATCTGGATGGATCCGATGGGGTAGGGAGCATCGACGATGTTGGAAGGATCGCTGCCCGCGCCGAAGGGCGCAACCCGCTCGCGGAATTCCAGGGCGGCGCCGCGGTAGCGGAAGCCGGTCCGGTCGGCCAGCGTGGTGAGGCGCCATTCGGCATCCAGGAACGCCCGGCGGCCCCCGTCGGTGAGGCGATGGTCGTAGAGGCCCATCATCACCCTGATCTCGCGATGCTTCGGGTGGGTGCTGCGCAGCGCCGCAGGCACCGACCGGCCCGGGGCCGCGCCGTCGGCGTCCCCGATGGGCAGTTCGTCTCCGGCGGCCAGGGCCCGGCCCCCGACCCCGCCGAGCGCCCCGAGGGCGTAGGTGGAGCGGCTGCCGAGCATCACCGGCACGTCGAAGCCGCCGCTGACGGCGATGTAGGCCCGTGCCCCCGAGCGCAGGAAGTCGAACGACAGCACGTCTCCCATCTCCACGGCGAAGCTCTCCCAGACCGGGCGGGGCTCACCGCCCAGCCGGGGCGGCAGATCGGCGCCGGTGACCGCCACCGTTGCCGGCCGGTCGAAGCGCAGCTCGGGCCCCATGTAGGTGCACTCCAGCACGGCGGCGTCCTCCGCGTTGCCCACCAGCAGGTTGGCGGCCAATGAGGAGTACTGGTCCAGCGACCCCGACGGCGGGATGCCGACGTTGTAGTAGCCGGGCCGGCCCGTGTCCTGCACGGTGGTGGCGAGGCCGGGCTTCAGCACGCTAAGAGCCACGGAGGACCTCGGTCAGGCCGCGGTTGTAACCGTCGGGGTCGGCCAGGAACCGCCCCAGCGAGAACTCCACGGGCGCTTGGCGGATCCGGTACCGCCGGGCCTCAACCTGCGCCGTCAACTCGTCGTAGGTCTCGCGATCGATGGGCTCGTACTTGACGATGAACCCGGGCTCGAAGAACACCAGCGAGTCTGCGAAGTCGGGATGGGTCTGCGTCGGATCGTAGATGGGGGCGGGGGTGATCCCCAGCATCTGGTAGCCGCCCGCGCCCCGGACCGAGTAGATGCTGCCGAAGCAGCCGCCGTGGCCGATCGTCAGCTTGGGCGTGTCGGTGCGGGGCGAGAGGTACTTGGGGACCTCCAGCTGGCGCTCCCGCGGCACCATCTGGAACAGGAACGGGAGACCGGCCACGAAACCCACCATCGAGGCGAACCAGGGCGAGTTGGAGTGGGCGGCCACGAATCCCGCCACCGAGTCGAAGCCGTTGACGCGGGCGGCGTATTCCAGGTCGGTGGCGTCGGGATCCTGGCGATGGGACCGGAAACGCTCCCCGGTCTCCCGTGTCCAGGGGTCGCCGTAGAGGATCGGCAGCTCGAGGATCGTGGTCCGCAGGTCGAAGTCCGTGCCGTCGCCGACGGTGGCCTCGGTGGCTTCCAGCTCTGCGACGAGGTCTCGCGGCGCCACGCGGTCGGGATCGAAACGCACCTGGTAGGAGACGTTGGCCGGGCAGATGTCGATCACGCCGTCGATCCGCCGCTCGGCGAGGGTGGCGGTGACCGCCATGACCCGGAAGTTGGCCGGCAGGTTCATCTCCTCGTCGAACTCCACGAAGATGTGGTCGTCTCCGCCGAAGCTGCGCCGCGCCGGGCGCCCGGGACCACTCACGATCGTCCGCTCACGATTGGTGAACGGTGAAGAGAATCTGGCCGGCGTCGACCATGTCGGCGTCGGCCACCGCCACGGTGGCGATCGTGCCCGACGTGCCCGCCTGCACCTCGAAGAACTGCTTCATGACCTCCACGAGGGCGACGACGGTGTCGGGCCCGACGGGGCTGCCGGGTTCCACGAACGGGTCGGACTCCGGCGACGGGCGCCGGTAGAACACGCCGGGCAGGGGCGAGCGGATATCCACGGTCAGGGTCGCGGGTCGGCGGTGGATCCGGTGCCGGCGGTCACGACAGGTAAGGGGCGAGGGCGCTCCGAACGGCGGCGGCCACCTCGACCGCGCCGGGGGTGTCGGAGTGGACGCAGACGATGTCGGCCCGCATCGGGATCTCGCTGCCGTCGATGGCGACGGCCACGTTCTCGGTGACGGCCCGCACGGCGCCGTCGGCGGCCTTGGCCGGATCCACGGCGGCGTGCTCTCTCGTAATGATCAGGCTGCCGTCGGGCCGGTATTCCAGATCGGAGTAGTACTCGGCACAGAAGCCCTGGGGTCGATCGCCCCAGACCTCCTCGTGAGTCGTGTTGGCCATGCCGAACAGGGCGGTGTCGAGGGCGTCGGCGGCAGCGGCGATGGCCGCGGCCACGTCCGGGTCGCCGGCGGCCTGACCGTAGAGCGCACCGTGGGCCTTGATGTAACCCAGGCGCATGCCCTCGGCGGTCAGGAAGCCGCTCAACGCCCCAGCCTGGTAGATGATCGCCGCGGTGATCTCTTCGGGGTCCATGGCCATGGGCCGGCGGCCGAATCCCTGCCGGTCGGGGAAAGAGGGGTGGGCACCCACCTGCACACCGTGGCGCTTCGCCAGGCGGACGGTCTGCTGCATCACGCTGGGGTCCGAGGCGTGAAAACCGCAGGCCACGTTGGCCATGTCCACGTAGGGCATGATGGCCTCGTCGTCGCCGCAGCGGTAGATGCCGTAGCCCTCACCCATGTCGCAGTTGATGGCAACCATGCCGTCCCTCAACCTTCCCTGCTCGCCCGCGTCTCCCACGCTAGACGGCGCAGCCGATCAGGGCCCGGGCAACTCAGGCAGGCCCTCGGCGGGCATCCGGCGATGGCGCTCGGTGGTGGCACGGGTCATGACGGGGTCCACGCCGAGCGACTCCAGCAGTTCGAGTGCCGCCTCCATCTCGGCCGTGCGACGGACGCTGTGCGTGGCCGTGCCTTCCAGAAGCGTGCGGATGAACCACTCGTCGGCGGAGGTGATCTGGCCGATGAGGCTATCCCATGTCTCGGGCGCCAGGCCTGCCGCCTCGGCGGCGCGCAGCGACTCGATGAGCAGGGCGGGCAGGCCCTTCAGCACGACGCTGCGCAGCAGCTTGCGCGTCGCCGCGGTGCCCGGCTCCTCGCCGACCCACTCCACCGGCACGCCGATGGGGGCGAGCATCTCCACATAGCGCGCCGCGCCGGGCCCGGAGGCCAGGGACGCCCCGAACAGGCCGTTGCCGGGCACCATGGCCATCAGGGCCACGTCGACGAACCGCAGCCGTCGGGCCGCCACCTCGGCTAGATCCCGCTTGCGCTGCGCCGAGGCCGTCGCCAGGTCGGCGTAGACGGCGCCGGCCGGGATGGCGTCGAGCGCCTGGGTGAGTGCGTGCATGGCATCGGCGGCGGCGGTGGCGGCCATGACCAGGTCGGCCCCCTCGACGGCACTCCGTGGATCGGTGACGCGCCGCACGTTCTCGGGGGTGCCTACCGGGGCGGGGTCGTAGCCGACCACGATGGCCCCGGCAGAGGCCAAGTCGGCGGAGATGAGCGAGCCCGCCTCGCCAAGGCCGAAGAATCCGACGTTCAGCCCGGCGAGGCCCACGCGCAGCTGCTGGGTGTGGCGGCTAGCCGGACGGCGGGTCGTCCAGCCGGTCGACGTAGGCGACCCCGAGCTCGGCCAGTTTGGCGCCGAGGCCGGCGACATCGAGGGAGAGTTCGCCGGCGGCGAAGCGCTCCCGGACGACCTCCTCGGCGGCCGTCCGCTTGCGGGCCCCTTCCAGCACCTCGGCCGCCTGCTGCCGCGGCACCACGACCACGCCGGTGTCGTCGGCGCAGACCACGTCGCCGGGGTTGACGGCCTGCTCGCCGAGGGTGATCGGTATGTTCACCCAGCCGGGCGTGGTCTTCATGGGGCCCTGGCAGCCGATGTGCTGCGACCACACCGGGAAGCCCATGTCGCGGATGGCGTCGACGTCGCGCACCGCCCCGTCGGTGATCAGCCCCACCCCGCCGCGGGCGACCGTCGAGGTGGCCATGAGTTCCCCGTACAGAGCGTTGGTGGAGGGTGCGGTGCTGGCCACGACCAGCACGTCGCCCGGCTCGAGGAGTGCGATGGCGGCGTGGATCATGATGTTGTCGCCCGGGTGGACCAGCACGGTGACCGCCGAGCCGGCGATCCGGGCGCCCTGCTGAATGGGGCGGATATGGGCCCCCACGAAGCCGAACCGGCCCATGGCCTCATGGACCGTGGACGTGTCGACCTCCAGGAATCCCTCGAGCAAATCACGGGGTGCCCGCTCGACGTTGCGGACGACGACGTTGGGGTTCATTGTCGGCCTCCCCTAGGGACGCACGCCGGCTTCGGCGAGGAAGGCCAGGGTGCGCTC
Organism: Acidimicrobiia bacterium; assembly: GCA_009835395.1. GTDB lineage: Bacteria > Actinomycetota > Acidimicrobiia > Acidimicrobiales > CATQHL01 > VXNF01. Next base: position 138,432 of record VXXM01000071.1, on the reverse strand, counting down.
CAGGGCCAGGGCGGCGGCCTCGGGGTGGTAGGAGTCGCGGGCGTCGCAGTTGAAGCCGTGATCGGCGCCCGGGTAGACGTGCACCGGCACCGTGGGGTGGGCCCGCATGATCTCCTCCACGTCCGACAGCGGGATCATGTAGTCCACCTCGCCGAAGAGCAGCATGATCGGAGCCTTCGGCCTGCGGTCCAGGAACTGGATGATCTGCCCGCCGTAGTAACCCACGGCGGCGGCCACCGGCAGGGAGTGCGCCGCCAGCCAGGCCAGGCTGCCGCCGTAGCAGTAGCCCACCACGCCGACGGGCCCGTTGGATGCCAGATGGCCGACCGCCGCGCCCACGTCGCGCACGGTGTCGTCCCAGTCGATGGCGCCGCGCATCGCCCGGCCCTGGATGACGGTCTCGTCCGTGTAACCCAACTCCACCCCCCGCTCGAGGCGGTCGAACAGGGCGGGGGCCACCGCCCGGTAGCCCAGGGCGGCGTAGCGGTCCACCACGTCGCGGATGTGGGCGTTCACCCCGAAGATCTCCTGGACGATCACGATGCCGGCCGCGGCGTCGGCCGGTCCGGCCTCGTAGGCGTCGAGTTCGTGGCCGTCAGCGGCGGTGAGTCGGATCATGTCTGATGCCTCCTGATGCTCGTGCGGTCGGCGGTCCGCCGCCAGGCGGGGTGCCGTCAGTACTTGTAGTGCTCGGGCTTGTAGGGACCGTCGGGCGACACGTCGAGGTAGTCGGCTTGGGCGTCGCTGAGGCGGCTGAGCCGGATGCCCAGGGCGTCGAGGTGCAGGCGGGCCACCTCCTCGTCGAGGTGCTTCGGCAGCGTCACCACCTGCGGGCGCCCGGCACCGTCGCGGTACGCCTCGGCGTTGGCATGCAACTCCATCTGGGCCAGCACCTGGTTCGTGAAGCTGAACGACATCACGAAGCTGGGGTGCCCGGTGGCGTTGCCCAGGTTCAGCAAGCGCCCCTCCGACAGCAGGATCACCGAGTGACCGTCGGGGAAGACGTACTCGTCCACCTGGTCCTTGACGCGCACCCGCTGCACGTCCGACAGCCGCTCGAGGCCCGCCACATCCACCTCGTTGTCGAAATGGCCGATGTTGCCGACGATGGCCTGGTGCTTCATCCGCCCCATGTGCTCGGCGGTGATCACGTCGCGGCACCCGGTGGCGGTGATGAAGATGTCGCCGGTGCTCATCACGTCCTCGAGGCGGGCGACCTGGTAGCCCTCCATGGCGGCCTGCAGGGCGCAGATGGGGTCCACCTCGGTCACCACGACGCGTGCCCCCTGGCCGGCCAGAGCCGCGGCGCAGCCCTTGCCCACGTCGCCGTAGCCGCAGACGACCGCCAGCTTGCCGCCGAGCATCACATCGGTGGCCCGCTTGAGGCCGTCGATGAGCGAGTGGCGGCACCCGTAGAGGTTGTCGAACTTGGACTTGGTGACCGAGTCGTTCACGTTGATGGCCGGGAACAGCAGCGTGCCCTCCCGCTGCATGCGGTACAGCCTGTGCACCCCGGTGGTGGTCTCCTCACTGACGCCGCGCACCGCCTTCGCCGCGGCCCCCCAGGCTGCCGGGTCCTCGTCCAAGACCCGCCGCAGCAACCCCAGCACCACCCGCCACTCGGCGCTCGCATCCGGGTCGGTGTCGGGCACCGCGCCGGCCTGCTCGCGCGCCAGGCCCTCGTGGAGCAGCAGGGTGGCGTCCCCGCCGTCGTCGAGGATCAGCGTCGGCCCGCCGCCGTCGGGCCAGCGCAGCACCCGCTCGGTGCAGCGCCAGTACTCCTCCAGCGTCTCGCCCTTCCAGGCGAACACCGGCACGCCGCGGGGATCGTCGACGGTCCCGGTGGGCCCCACCGCCACCGCCGCGGCGGCGTGGTCCTGGGTGGAGAAGATGTTGCACGACGCCCAGCGCACCTCGGCGCCGAGTTGGCAGAGCGTCTCGATGAGCACGGCCGTCTGGATCGTCATGTGCAGCGAGCCGGTGATGCGGGCGCCCGCCAGGGGTCTGTCGTCGCTGTGGCGGGCCCGGAGCGCCATGAGGCCCGGCATCTCGTGCTCGGCGAGTTGGATCTCCTTGCGCCCGAACGGCGCCAGCGACAGGTCGGCGACCGCGAAGTCGCCGCCGGCGAGCGTCACGCCCCCAGACCCCCCGTCCCGCTGAGGGCCGCCTTCAACTCGGCGATGGCGGGGATCGGGCCCGGGTCCATTCCCCGCAGCGCCGCGAGGTGCAGCGACACGTAGTCGCCGAACAGCATCAGGTCCATGATCTGGGCGATCGGCCCCTCACCGCCGGCGCGCACCTCGTAGACCTCGCGCACGGCGTCGGTCAGATGGTCGTCGAGGAAGTCGAAGGTGGCCGCCACCTGCGGCGGCTCGAAGTCGTGGCGGAGCTGGACGGCGCTGAACGCCGGCGCGGTGAGTTCGTCGAAACTGCCCCAGCCGGCGATCTCGTTGTGGGTCATCTCGGGCAGGGCGGCGCTGAATGCCGGGGTCTTGGCGTTCTCGTTGAACTGCGCCTTCCAGCGCCGGGCCGCCACCTCACCGATCCCGCCGGGCCCGTAGACCACGGGGATCGTGCCTTCGATCTCCCGCGCCAGCCGCAACGCCGGGTTGGGGTCCTCGCCGAGTTGGCTGCGGCGCCGGCGCAGTTGCTCGGCGGCCCGCGCCAGCCACTCGCTGGCGCCCGGGAAGAAGCCCAGGTCCTCCAGCAGCGCGAGCACCGGCGCAGCCATGGCGGCGAATCCCGCACGCGGCATGGGGATCGACGGATCGACCGCCAGCACCGGGGCTCCCCACGACTCGGCCAGGCCGCGCAGCCGGCCTCCCGTGCAGACGGCCACCATCTGCCCGCCCCGCTCGGCGGCGATGCTCGCCGCCGACAGTGTCTCCTCGGTCTCGCCGGAGAACGACACCGCCAGCACGAGGGTGCGGCGGTCGACGTAGCTGGGCGGCACGTAGTTCTTGACGACCACCACCGGCAGCGACATGAACGGGCCTGCCGTCACGGCCAGGAAGTCCCCCACCAGCCCGCTGCCGCCCATGCCCAGCACCAGCACGCTGGTGATGGCGTCGGGGTCGGCGATCCCGGCGGCCAGTCCGGTGTCGGCGACGGCCTCCACCCCGGCGGCGATCTGCTCGGGCATCGACGCCGTGGCGGCGAACATGCCGAGGGTGTCAGCAGGCGTGCGCTCGCTCACGGCGTGAAGTTCTCCGTGATGCCGGCCTCGGCGGCCCGCTCCATGACGAGGGCATGCTCGCTGTCGTCCAGGGTGGTCGCCTCGTCGATCAGCATGATCGGGATGCCGTCGGTGACCTCGTAGCGCCGCCGCAGGCGGGAGTTGTAGAAGAAGCCGTCCGCCTCGAAGTACAGCAAGGGACCCTTGTCCTCGGGACAGGCCAGGATTTCCACGAGTCGGGGATCGAGCACCATCGTCCACCTCGGTCTGCTCTGTGCACCTGCCGGAGCGCGCCGGCCGCAAGCCACCAGCCTACGCCCCGCGCCGCGGTGCCCTCCTCCCTGCGAGACAGACCTCAGGACGCCGCTTCAGCGATGGCGTTGCGCACCTCGGCGAGATGGCGGGCACAGGCGGCTTCGGTGGCGGCCTCCAGGTTGAGGCGGAGCAGGGGCTCGGTGTTGGAGGGGCGCAGGTTGAACCACCAGTCGCCGCAGTCGACCGTGAGGCCGTCGAGGCGGTCCTGGGGGTGGTCGCGGTAGCGGTGCGCCAGGGCCTCGGTGACGGCCCGGGGATCTTCGACGGTGAAGTTCACCTCGCCGGAGGCGGCGTAGCGATCGTACGGGCGGCGCAACTCGCTGAGGGGCACCTCGGCGCGGGACAGCTCCTCCAGCAGGGCCACCGCCGCCAGCACTCCCGAATCGGAGTTGTGGTTCTCGGCGAAGTAGTAGTGCCCCGAGTGCTCGCCGGCGAAAGCCGCACCGGTCTCGGCCATCTGCTGCTTGATGAGGGTGTGGCCGACGCGGGTGCGCAGGGCCCGGCCGCCGCCCTCGGCGATCACCTCCGGGACCATCCGCGAGCACGCCGCGTTGTAGAGCACGAGGGCTCCGGGACGGCGACGTAACACGGCTGTCGCCAGCAGGGCGGCGACCACCGAGCCCGACAGCGGGCGCGCCGCGTCGTCCACGAAGAACACCCGGTCGGCGTCACCGTCGAACGCCAGCCCGACGTCGGCTCCGGTGTCGGTGACACGCCGGCACAGGTCGGCGAGGTTGGCCTCCTGCAGCGGATCGGGCGGATGGTTCGGGAAGCTGCCGTCCAACTCGCCGTACAGCACGTCGAGGGTCGGCGGCAGCCCCTCGAAGACGGCCGGCACGACGAGTCCGCCCATGCCGTTGGCGACGTCGGCCACCACCCGCAGCGGCCGCATGCGCTCGGCGTCGGTGAACGACCGGACGTGAGTGGCGAAGGCGTCCAGCAGGTCCACCCGGCGGCGATCGCCCTCGCTCGGAACCGGCTCCCGCGGCCCCGCCAGCGCCAGTTCACGAACCCGGGCCAGCCCCCGTTCGCCACTGAGCGGCCGGGCGCCCGATCGGCAGGCCTTGATGCCGTTGTAGTCGGCGGGGTTGTGCGAGGCGGTGAAGACGACGCCGGGTGCGTCGAAATGACCGGAGGCGAAGTAGAGCATGTCGGTGGACGTCAGCCCCAGATCCACTACGTCCAAGCCGGCCGCTTGCACGCTGGCGCAGAACGCGTCGAGGAGGGACGGACCCGAGAGTCGCATGTCGCGCCCGACGACCACCTCGGTGGTTCCGGGATCGTCCTCGCGGAAGAACGCGGCGAAGGCCGCTCCGAGCCGCCGTGCCATCGGCGCGTCGAGTTCGGTCGGAACCCGGCCGCGGATGTCGTTGGCGCGGATGATGGCGTCGAGGCGAGCCTCCGGGGCCGACCCCGGCGGGGCCGTCCTACCCGGTCGCTCAGCCATCGGACCCGGCGGCCACGTCGTAGTCGCCGCGGCGGAGTCGGCGGCGGATTCCCAGGACGTCCCGGAGGATCCCCACGCCGTCGCGCACCACGCGCACGGTCGATCGGCGGGTCCCCGCGGCGGCCTCCACGGTCTCGACCGCCGTGGGGATCCCCAGCAGCGAGAGCAGCAGCAGCACCTCCACGTCGAAGCCGAAGCGGTCCACCCGGCAGCGGCCGAACACCTCTCGGGCCGCGTCGCGGCGGAAGGCCTTCAACCCGCACTGCGTGTCCGCCCCGAGGTCCCCGCCTGCGGCGGCGCCGCGCAGCACCAGGGCCCGGGCCAGGCGCGACACGGTGAAGGTCCCCAGCCGGCGCAGCGGAGTCTCCCCGGACCGCTCTCGCCTGGCGACCACCGCCCCCACCTCGCCGTCGAGGTGTGCCAGCACCGCCACGATCCGATCCGGCGGGTACTGCAGGTCGGCGTCTGTGAAGACGACCACCTCGCCGGCGGCCGCCAGCATCCCGGTACGCACCGCAGCCCCCTTGCCCCGGTTCCCGCCGAGCGCGATGACCTGGTCGGCCCCGGCCGCTCGGGCGCGTTCGACGGTGGCGTCGTCGGACCCATCGTCCACCACGATGAGCTCCAGGGCGTCCCCGGGGGCCACGCCCGACAGGCCGTCCCGCAGCGCCGCAAGGGTGCCGCCGATGACTCCGGCTTCCCGGAAGGCGGGCAGCACGACCGACAGGCGCACACCACCCGGCGCCCCGCCGCTACCGGCAGCCACCGATCACTCCCAGCGGGCGCGCCGGTCGGCCTCGGCGGACCAGATGCGCGGGTTGCGCCACAGCACCAGGGCGGCGATCACCCCGATGGCGGTGATCACCCATGCCAGCACGTCCACCGGCGTCCAGCCGTAGCTGAGGGTGACCCGGGTCTCGTCGGGCACGACGACCATGAAGTTGGGCGCCACCCGGTAGGGGCCACCGGCGCCGTCGGCCTGCCAGTTGGGGAAGTAGGAGGCCTTCACCAGGACCGGGATGCCGGTGCGGTCGACCCTGAAGCTGATGGAGTTCTGCGTGGTGGAGACATCATGGATCTCCACCTCCTCCAGGCTGCGCACCGGCCGCTGGTCCCCCGGCGAGACCTCGGCCCAGCCGTCGGGCCCGCCGGCGGCCGGGAACACCGCCGCTGCCAGTAGGAATCCCGCCTCCGGCTCGGTGCCGCCCGAGCCCGGATAACCGCCGTAGAAGTCCACAGCGACGTCCAGCCAGCGCGCCGGGTCCTCAGCGACGCCGCGGACGATCACGGGCTCGGCGGCCAGCGGCGACACCAGGGGCGCGTCGGCCAGCTCGAACATCACCCAGGGAGGCTCGGCGGCCACCTCCGTGAGATCCTCGTGGGCGCGAGCCTCAGCGATCAGGGACTCCGAGAACGCCATGTAGTAGCGAACGCCGAAGAGCTGCATGTGCGCAACGCCGTCGGCCAGGTCGACGCCCGCGTAGGGCACGGCGCGCACCGGCCGGGACGGCTCGGTCGAGAGTTCGTCCTGGTTGATGAAGTGGAACGGCACGGTCTGGGTGGACTCGAAGAAAAGCCCCTCCATGGAGGCAAGGCAGCCGTCGGTCCAGTGCGGCAGCAGCATCAGCGACATCGGCGAGCCGTAACTGTCCAGGCGCTTCAAGCCGTACTCCCACATGACCCGGCCGCAACCCCGCTCGCCGGCGACCGCCGCCATCGTGGTGACGACCCGGTAGTACTCGTTGTAGCCCCCGATGCCTTCGCGAGGCTGCTTGGCCTCATAGCCGGAGAAGTTCCAGTAGACCCAGAAGGGCAGGAAGCTCTCGGCGGCCGTGCCCGCCAGCACGACGTTCGGGGCCACCCGCAGGCCGTAGCGACCGTCGGCAACCTCCCCGCCGGCGGGTCCCAGCGCCCGCAGCGGGTAGGCCACCGCCGCCACGATGCCCAGGACGAGCGCCACGGTGGCAAGCAGCAGCACCACGCCGGCACGAGAGGAGGGCCGGGTGGCGGCCCCCAGCGGCCGGATCACCCCCGTGGGGGGCGTCGGGTCGGCGCCGGCGGGGCGCAGCGCGCCGGCCGCCGACGAGGGCCGACCGAGCACCACGGTGCCGCCGGCCCTCGGCCGGAGGCCCTGCGCCCGCACGGATCGGAGGATCTCGACGACCGCCACCACGGCGGTGCCGGTCAGCACGAGCAGTGCCAGGTGCGCCACATCCGCGGCCCTGGCGGGTGCCGTGGCCGGCTCCACCCCCGGCAGCACCTCCAGGAGTGCCCGCAGGGTGGCGCTGTCCGCGACCAGGTCGTCGATCGCCACCGCCACCGCTCCCACCGGCACGACGGCCGCCAGAGCCACCCGCAGGCGCAGGGAGTCCCCGGGAAGCCAACGCCGCCGCTTCCGCTCCTCGCCAAGCCCCGGCGCGCCGTCGTCGGAGCCGGTCGGCAGTTCCCGCAGCGAGCCTCCGGCCACCAGTGTGGACAGCATTGTCGAGACACCGATCCCCACCAGCAGGAGCATCGCCAGGTAGTAGAAGGGCAGCAGCCGGGCGTTCCACAGCACGCCCTGCGGGAGCCAGCGGTACCCCGTCGCCGCCAGCGCCGCCAGCGCCGCCACGTAGAGCACCAGGCGCCGGCGGCGGAGGATGCCCACGAGCAGGGCCGCCCAGGCCCCGACAATCACCCAGTTCCAGTCCTCGCGCACCAGGTTCGGCCAGTACTCGCTGAGGTTCACCCAGTCGATGTTGTGGTAGTAGTCCCGCCGCCACCAGAACGGCAGCAACCAGAACGCCGCCAGCGCCGCCGACAGCGCGCCGGTCACCGTCACCCAGCGGATGACTCGCCGGCCCGGCTGCATCGCCAGCGCGACCGCGGTGGCGGCCACCGCGAAGATCGCGGGTATGAGATGCGTGAGGCCCACCAGGGCCAGCAACGCACCGGCCAGCACCCGGTGCCGGCCCGTACGCAGCCCCCGCAGCAGCACGCCCAGGTAGACCAGCATCAGCGACAGGCTGATGGAGTAGGCGAACTCCCCTGCCAGCGTGGAGGCCACGTTGCCGCCGTAGATGCTGAACGTCGTGTCGAACAGGAACGGCAGCGTGAACAGCGCCGCGATCGTCGGCGCCGGGAAGCGCAGGCCCGCCAGCCGCACGAACGTCGCCGCCGCCAGCGGCAGCGACACCAGCCCGGCGACCGCCACGAGCTTGAACGCCACGCCGTAGGGGATCACGAACGAGGCCAGCGCGATGACCAGCGACGGCAGCACCATGTAGAAGTGGTAGGCGGGGAAGCCCGCATACCAGTCCGGAGCCCAGCCGCTCAGGCGCCCCTGCGGCAGCAGGTGGTCTCGCAGGTACGCCGGCCCCCAGACGTGGGCGGCCATGTCCCCCCCGGCGGGCGTGGTCGCCGAGAACAGCAGGTCGGGCCGCATCTGCCAGAACACGAACAGGCACACCCCGATGACGCAGGCGATCCCTGTGCGGCGCTGCAGGACCGCCACGTCACGTCGAGATCGGCGAGCGACCTCCATCTGCCGGGACGGTTCGTCGATGTTCGGCTGCATCGGTCAGCGGAGCAACTGCACGACCGTGACGCCGTTGAAGGCGGCGTGCGCCCACATCGCCGGGGCGAGGCGTCTCGTGGCGACGACCAGCGTGCCGGCTACGAGCCCGAAGACCACCAGCGCCGGCAGTTGGAGGATCTGCACGTGCGCCAGCCCGAAGAGCACCGCCGAGAGCGCCACGGTGAGCACGCGCCCCATCCGCCCCCAGAGCGCCCGCAGCAGCAGGCCGCGGAAGTACAGCTCCTCCACGAACGGCGCCACCAGCACCACGGCGGCCACCATGACCGCCGCGGCCGTGGCGTCGTCCGCGAGGGCCATGATGCGGCGGGCCGGCTCCTCGATGTCCTGGCTGTCGATGTACGGCCTCAGCGGCAGGTACACCAGCGGGATGATCAGGAACTGCGCCGCCAGCCCGCACACCAGTCCGACGGGTACGTCGTACCAGCGCTGCTCGAGGCCCAGGGCGCTGCGCAGCCCGACGCCGTGGCGGCGGACGATCGCCCAGGTGACCGCCGCAAGCGTCAGCCACAGGGGCAACTGGAGCAGCGTGAACTGCCAGTAACTGAGGTCGAGGCGGTCCGGCTCTGCCCCGCCGGCGACCTGCACGCCCGCCCGGGCGGCAGCGGCGCCGATACCGCTGGGCGCCGTCCAGAGCGACTCCAGCACCAGCTGCACCACGACGGTGATGGCGGCGGCCGCGATCCATCCCAGAACCGCCGCCGACACGGACCAGCGGGGCGGCGGCCGCAGGCGGCCCCTCTGCGACATCAGCGGCCCGCGGTCGCACACGCACAACAACGGACCACGACCAGCGATCCTACCCGTGGGCATCCGGCACCTCGGTGACGTGCCGCAGGCAGCCCCGGTACCGAGACGACCAGGGAGGTAGCCCGCAGAATCACCCGGCTGCCTCCTAGCATGAACCTATGGCGCAGCCGCCTCCGCCCCCGCAGCCGCCACCGGAGCCCGGCGGTCCGGGGGACGCGCCCCGCCCCGCCGGCCCGCACTGGACCCGCTGGCTGGCCTGGGTTGCACTGCTGGTCATCCTCGGAACGCTCATCCTGCCGGGGCTGTTCAACGACGACACCAGCGAGGCCATCACCTACGCCGAGTTCCTGGATCAGGTGGCCGCCGGCGCGGTCGTCACCGTGGAGATCAACAACAACAACGGCGACATCAACGGGGAGCTCGTCGGCGGCGGCACCTTCCGCACCACCGGCCCCACCGAGCTGCCTCCCGAGGACTACGCCCTGCTGCGGGACCGGTTGGGGGCCGGCGTGGAGTTCACGAGGCCCACCTCGAGCATCTGGGGCACGCTGCTGCCGCTGCTGCTGCCGGTGGGTCTGCTGATCCTGTTCTTCTGGTGGATGCAGCGGCGCGCTCAGGGGCAGATGGGCGGGATCATGTCCATCGGTCGCTCCCGGGCCAAGACGTACTCCACCGAGCGGCCGGCGACCACCTTCGACGACGTGGCCGGCTACGACGGCGTCAAGCGGGAGATCACCGAAGTGGTGGACTTCCTCCGCGAACCCGAGAAGTTCGCCCGCATCGGCGCCCGCATCCCCAAGGGCATCCTGCTGGTCGGCCCTCCGGGAACCGGCAAGACGCTCATCGCCCGGGCGGTCGCCGGCGAGGCGGGCGTTCCGTTCCTCTCGGTGACCGGCTCGGACTTCATGGAGATGTTCGTCGGCGTCGGCGCCAGCCGCGTACGCGACCTGTTCAGCTCCGCACGCAAGATGGGGCGCGCCATCATCTTCATCGACGAGATCGACTCCATCGGCCGCAAGCGCGGCGCCGGCCTCGGCGGCGGCCACGACGAGCGCGAGCAGACCCTCAACCAGATGCTCTCGGAGATGGACGGATTCGAGGCCACCGAGGGCATCGTGATGATGGCCGCCACCAACCGCCCCGACATCCTGGATCCGGCGCTGCTGCGCCCGGGCCGCTTCGACCGCCAGGTGGTGGTGCCGCTGCCCGAGCTCGACGACCGGGTGAAGATCCTCGAGGTGCACGTCAAGGGCAAGCGGATAGCCGACGACCTGGATCTGGCGCTCGTGGCCCGCGGCACACCCGGCATGAGCGGCGCCGACCTCTCCAACGTCGTCAACGAGGCCGCCCTGGCGGCGGTGCGGGCCGGCGAGGAGACCATTGCGATGGCCCACTTCGAGCAGGCCCGCGACCGGGTGCTGATCGGCCAGAAGCGGGAATCGCTGGCGCTCTCGGAGGACGAGAAGACGGCGGTCGCCTATCACGAGGCCGGCCACGCCGTGTGCGCCGCCACGCTGCCCAGCGCCGACCCGCTGCACAAGGTCACCGTCATCCCCAGCGGCATGGCCCTCGGCGTGACGATGCAACTCCCCGAGCAGGAGCGCCACATCTACCGGCAGAACTACATCGAGGACTCGCTGGTGGTGCGCATGGGCGGGCGCATCGCCGAGGAGTTGGTCTTCGGCGTGATCTCCACCGGCGCCAACGACGACCTCGTGGGCGCCACGCAGCTGGCCCGCAAGATGGTCCGCGAGTGGGGCATGAGCGACCGACTCGGACCCATGGCCTGGGGCGCGCACGGCGAGGTCTTCCTGGGCGAGGAGATCGTCAGCGCCCGCGAGTACAGCGACGAGACGGCGCGCCTCATCGACGAGGAAGTGGAACGGATCCTGCGAGTGCAGGAGCAGCGCTGCCGGGCGCTGTTGACCGAGCACCGTGATGCTCTCGACCTGGTGGCGCGGGCGTTGCTGGAGCACGAGACCATCCCCGGCAGCGAGGTGCAGCGGCTCGTGGATTTCGCCAGCACGAACGGCTCGGCGGTGAGCGGGGGCGCGGCGGTGGCGGCTGCGGCGGGACTCGACGAGCCGGCCGTCTGAAGCCGCCGGCGCCAACTCTCCACGCCGGTGCGCACTGCCCCTCTGGCGCTGATCCTGGGGGCCGTGGCCTGTCTCGTGGCTCTCGTGGCTTCCCGCAGGCGCGGTCGCTGGCGCGGCGTGCTGGCCTCACCGGACATCCCCTCGAGCATCGACCGCGAAGCGTTCGCCCGCGCCGGGATCGGCTCCCCGGGCACGCCCTGGCTGGTTGCCGTGCTCACCGACAGCGCCTGCCGGACGTGCGGATCGGCGCTGGAACGGCTCGCCCCCCTGGCGGGACCCGACGTCGAGGTGGTGGAGGTGGAGGCCGGCCCGCACGGCCGGCTGCACGACTCCTACGGGGTGGACGCCGTGCCGTTCACGCTGGTGGCCGACCGCGACGGGGTGGTGCAGGCCTGGATCCTCGGGCCGCCCACAGCCGGCGACATCGCGTCGGTCCGGCGGGTGCTGGCCGGCGATGGACTCCGGCCTGCGCCGGAATGACGAACCGAGGCGCCGGAATGACGAGTTGGGGTGCCGGAACGACGAACCGGGGCGGTCACAGCTTGCGCGCTTGGCGGTGCCCTTCGTAGACGGCCTCGTAGGTGGTGCGCGGGGCGATGGCGTCGCCGATCATCTCGGTACTGATACCGCGGCTCCGCACCGCGTGGTAGAGGTCGTTGTCGGACTGGCGGCCCGTGGCCATCACGATCCAGTCGGCGGGGAGCGTCGTGGTGATGTCGTTGACGTAGACGTTCAGGAACTCGACGGCGTTGCCCTTGATCTCCTTCACGAAGAGGTCGGGCAGCACCTCGACGCCCGCCTCGTAGAGGTGCTGGCGCACCCAGAGGTAGTACACCTCGGGGATCGTCTCCATGCCGATCATCGGCCAGCGGGTCACGAGCTTCGTGTCGCAGCCGGCGTTGGCCACCTTGACCGCCGTGAGCGGCGCCATGGCGTCCTGCAGATCGTCGATCACGATCACAGAACCCGACGGCTCGACGGCGCCGGTGGCCACGTCCACCCAACTCACGCAGTTCCCGGTCTCCCAGCCCGGTAGCGGCGAGGCCGTCTGACCCTGCCAGCCGTCCCGCCGGTAGTGCGAGCCGGTGGCGATGACCACGTGGTCCGGCGCCTCCGCTGCCAGCAGCGCGTCCAGGTTGTCCTCGTCGACGTTCTCGCCGGTCCGGATGACGGCGCCGTTGCCGCCGGCCTGGGCGGCCAGCCACACGGCGATCTGTCCGTACTCGGAGCGCTGGGGCAGGGCGGCGTGCCAGCGCACGTGGCCGCCGGTGTGGGCCTCCCGCTCCACGACGACCACCTCGTGGCCGCGGGCGGCGGCGATGCGGGCGTACTCCAGGCCGGCCGGGCCGCCGCCGATGACGAGGGCCTTCTTTCCCGCGGGCACCGCGCTGAGGCTGCCTTCGCCCCACTGGCGCTCCCGGCCCACGACGGGGTTGTAGACGCACTGCACGCGCCCGCCGCTGATGACGCTGCGCCAGCAGTAGTTGGCCGCCACGCAGCGGCGGATGTCGTCCTCGCGTCCTTCCCGGACCTTCTGCACCCAGTGCTCGTCGGCGAAGAGCTGGCGGGCCAGCAGGATGGCGTCCGCCTCGTCGGCCTGGAGGATCTCCTCGGCGACTCCGGGGTGGGTGATCCGCCCGACGAGCAGGACCGGCGTGTTGGTGACCTCCTTGACGGCCTTGGTGTAGCCGCGCTCCCAGCCGGGCTCGTAGGTCATCGGGGTGTGAATGAACGAGTGATGGACGCCCGCGGAGATGTTCACGTAGTCGACGTCGGCGCGTTCGTCGAGGTCCACCACGATCCGCTTGACGTCATCCATCTCCAGGTCGCCGGGCCAGAACGAGGCGGAGTTGATGCGGTAGCCCACAATCTTCTCGTCACCGGCGGCGGCGCGGATGCTCGCAAGGGCCTCCAGCGAGAAGCGCAGGCGGTTCTCGTAGGAGCCGCCCCAGCCGTCGCTGCGGTGGTTGTACAGCGGCGAGAGGAACTGCCAGGGCAGGTAGCCGTGCGCCATATGAAACTCGACGCCGTCCAAGCCGGCCTCGAAGGCCCGCCGGGCGGCGCTGCCGTAGGCCTCGATCATCTCGTGGATCTCGTGCTCCTCGATCTCCTTGGGCATGGGGGCGTTGGGATACTCCCCCGGTGGCACCTGGCTGGGCGCCACGTGCCACCACTCGGCGTCGAGGTCGGCGGCGGGATCCTTGTTGATGACGTTCATGGCCCGCAGCCCGGGATGCAGCAACTGGGTCACGAGCCGGGTGCCGTGGCGTTGCACGGCCTCGGCCACCCGGGCGAGACCCTCGATCTGGTCGTCGGTCCACAGCCCGGGGAAGTTCAACTCCGAGTAGAGCGCCTCGGGGTGGATGATCGTCCCGCCGATGATGATCATGCCGAGCCCCGAGCGGGCGCGCTCCTCGTAGTAGGCCACCGCCTGATCGGTGAAGATGCCCTCGAGGGGGTCGGCCACCCACGTCGGGCAGGTCGGCGCGAAGACGACGCGGTTGGGGACCGTCGTGTGCCGGACCTGCCATTCGCTGAAGAGTTTGGGATACGCGGTCATTGGCCTGCCTTCCGGTGCGATCGAGCGCGACAGGGCGTCCCTGGGCCGGGGACAAGGGGCGCCCAACTGCGAAAACTAGTCACAGCGGCCGAGCCGGGCGAACCGGGCCGCTGGAGCCGAGCGGCCTAGAAGAGCAGTTGCTCGAGTTCGGAAATGGACTCCGATTCGGGCACCGACCCGAGCGCTCCGGCCCCTCCGGGGCGAGCGTGGGATGCCACGAGCGGCTCGGAGGCGCTGAAACGAAGCGCGGACGCTCCCGGCGGCAGGCTGTTCGAGAGATCCAGCAGCAGCCTCTGGCGGGGCCGGACCTCGACGTCGCCGAATCCGGCCAGCGCCACCCAGCCGCTGCCGGTGAGCGCCTCCAGGGACAGCCGGCTGATCGCCTCCAGGGAGGGGTTCACGATGGACACCGCATGCCGGCCGCTGGCGGCGCCTCCAAGCATGAACACGCCGCGCCTCGCGCCGACGGCCCGCCCGGGGAGGAGCGAGACCTCGCCCTGCGCCCCCGCTTCGACCGTGCGCAGCCGCTCCGCCACCACGGCCACACCGTTGAACGAGCGGACGCTCACCCAGTACCTCTCGCTGGGCGGGACGCGGCTCGTGGCCGCCGCCACGTCGACCCCGGAGACGGGGTGTGCCTGCCCGGCGGGCGGTGGGAAGAACGTGACCTCGACGCGCTGGCCCGGCGGAACGGTGAGTTCGAACGGCGGCACACCCCGAGCCTGCAGCGCCGCGTCAAGCTCGACCGCCACGTCGACCCTCGCCTCGGCGGCATCGGGGTTGTACACCACGAACGAATTGGCCGCCCCGGCTTCGACACCCGCCACCCCCAGCGGGAACAGCCACTGCTCCTGGGGGCGTGGTGAACCGGCGCGCAGGGACACCCCGGAGAGGCCCAGGTCGCCGTTGAACGTCTGCAGAACCGACGCCAGCAACTGGCCACTGCGGGCCGCCACGGAGAACGCGATCTGCTGCCGCCGGGTCACCTCGCTGCCGAGGTCGAGGATCAGCAGCGTGCCGGCCGGCACCACGACACCCTGGTAGGCCACCGGGTCGCGGCGTCCATCGTCGGTGGCGAAGCCGATGTCAGCGACCGCGTCGTCGGAGAACGGGTTCAACAGCGACAACCGAGCCTGGGCATCGCGCCGTGTGCTGGCCGCGGCGAAGTGCCACTCCGGCGACGCGGCGGTCAGGCATGCCCCCGCATCGGTGGCTCCCGCCACCGCGACGTCCTGCGTCACGACGCCGCCCGCTCCGTCCAGACGCACCTCGGCGGCCACGAACACCTCTGGGAAGCTCGCCAGTTCCGGCGACACTTGTATGACCGTTGCCGCAGGATCGATGTCGAGTCGGGCGTACGGCGCCACGGCGAGTTCGACGCGAGCCGCGGGCCACTGCTGGGACCGTCCGCCCAGCGGCACCGCCGGGAACAGGCGCACCATGCCCCGGAGCTCGCCGCCGGAGGTGTTCAGGACGCTCACCTGCTGGCGGGATCCGCCGGCGCCGCCCACGCCGCCGACACAGAACCAGGTCTCGCCGCCGGCGGCGGAGTAGCCCGAGTAGGTGTCCGCGGGAACGGCCGCGGGCGGGTCGTCGGCGGCGGCCCGCGCCGCCCAGTCGGCGACCGCCAGAGCCGCCACGGCCGCCATCAGGGCGAGGATCGCGGGCCAGCGCACGTCAGGACTCCCTGCGTGCCCGGGCCAACAGCGCCGAGACCACGTCGTCGGGTGCTCGGCGGTCCCCGACGGGTTCGGGCACCACCCCGCTCCGGAACCTCAGCGACCTGCGGCGCAGCAGCGCCAGCGGCACCAGGACCACCACGAGTGCCCAGAGGACGAGGCGCGTCACGTTGCCGGCGCTCGGCTCATGGCGGAGCGTCGCTTCGCCGCCCCCGCCGGTCGGGAAGCTCTGCGCCCAGCCGAGCGCCGGTCGCGGATCGACCCTCATCCCCCCGACGTGAAGCGCCCAACCGTCCGAAGCGTCAGCCAGGTAGAGGGTGCTGTCGGGCGGCAGGACTCCGCGGGCCTCCGCCGGCGGGTCGAAGGCGGGCAGCGCCAGGTTCGGCGGGGCCGCGAACGCCTCGGGGGTGACCTCGCCGGTGCCGGCCAAGAGCGTCCGCGACGGGCGCCAGGCGATGTTGCGGTACACCGCCAGACCGGCACGGGACTCCTGGCGCTCGAGGTCGAACTGCGCGCCGAGACGGCCCTCCACCAGGGGGGACACCGGTTCGGCGAGGTCACCGAAGGGTTCCGGGGCGATCCGCTCCATGACGACCAGGTAGCGGACCCCCAGCGGAGCCAGTCGCTCCCCCATACGGTCGGTCTCCCCGGACATCACCTCCCGCCAGGCATCCCGCAGCCGGTCGGCCGCCGGAGGACGCGAGCCGGGCCACTGCAGGCCCACGTCGGGCGGCACCGCCGTGGAGGTGGCGAACACGAGGCGATCGTCGAGTTCCCAGCCGCCGAGGGGAAGCACGTCGGGGTGGCCGACCCAGAGAATCCGGAAGGCGCCCAGCCGGGACTCCTCCTCCACTGTCGCCAGCGGCGTCGTGAAATCCCCCCTGGGCGTGCCCCAACGTCCGTCGAGGGTCAGCGCCAGCACGGGGATGCCGCCGACGACCAGGGCTGCCAGACCGAGCCCGGCCGGCACCCAGCGCCACAGGCGACGGGCGACCGTGCCGCCGACCAATTCCGCCGCCCCGAATGCCGCGGCCAGTGCCAGCCCGAACCCGGCGGGCGCCAGCAGGACTTCCGGGCGCGGCATGTCCCAGGAACTCCAGCCATGTTCGGCCGCGAGTGCCGCCAGCACCGAGACGACCACCAGGCACCACGCCCGAACCACCCACACGAACCTGCTCTCCCGCGCCAACACCAGCGCCAGTGCCGCCAAGACCAGCAACCCCCAGACCAGCGAGCTCGCAACCGCCGAGCCGGTTGCGAAGCGCAGCAACTCCGCCACGGTGAGGTCGCCGGCGGAGTCCGGCCGCGCTCCGGCGGCGCTGAAGGCACCCCGAAGCGAGGTGGGCCCGGCCGGGAAATTGAGCAACCAGCCCACCACCAGCCCGCCCGCTGCGGCACCCAGCAGGCGCGGCAGGCGCCTGGCGGACCCGGCCAGCAGTCCCCCCAGCGCCAGCGCCACCACGAGCATCACCAGCATCAGCGGCGTCGCGGGAACGAACGCCCAGACGAGGGCCACGAGAACCCCCACCAGCACCGTCGCCAGCCAGAAACCCGTCACCGGGGACGCCTCTGAGGCGCGTGGCGGATCCGTGGCCCTCACCAGCCAGAGACAGATCCACGGCAGGGTTCCGTAGATCGCCAATGCGCTCCAGACCCCGTTTGCCAGAGCGTTGTACGGCAGCGGCACGGCGAAGAAGGTCAGGAGGCCGACGATCTGAGCCCGGCGGCTTCCCGTCCGGGCCAGCAGGCGCCAGAGCCCGGCGGCGCCGAACGGAACGAGGCCCAGCAGCAGCACGGTGCGCGTCAGGCCCATCGCCCCTCCCAGCACCGAACCGGCCACGCCGAGGATCCCGTAGGCGGTCGGCGCGGGCCCCGCCGAGCCCAGTCCCGCCTCCCGCCAGTTGCTGAAGAAGGCACTGAACAGTTCGCCGGGCGAGTCCCCGAGCCAGGCGATCTCGCCGAAGATCGGTATCCCCCGCGTCAGCAGGTGCCGGCTGCCGAAGATGAAGAGAACCAGGACCGCGGTCCAGCCGACAGCAGCGGCCTGCATCGATGCATCGCGCGCGACGTCCCGGAGACGGCGGCGGCGCCCCCAGAGCACCCCGGCGCCCTCGACCCCCGCGTCGCCTCGCACCAGACCGGCGGCGAACCGCGCCAGCGAGACGTACCCGCGGTGCGTCAGGTGCCCGAGACGGTCACCGCCGTGTGGGGCAGCGATCAGGCGCCGCCTGTTGAGGATCTCCGTGAACCCCAGCAGGTTCCACAGCCAGGCCCCCGCCAGCCCCCCGGCACGCCGCATGTGTCCCGTCAGCACGGCGAGAGCCGCCTCCGTCGCCGACAGCGCCAGCATCAGCACAACCTCGACCGCCAGGCGAGAGGCACTGCTGCACACCAGCACCGACCGGAGTTGATGCCGGTAGGAGAGCCACTCGTGGTCGCGACGCTGCCGGCGCGCCGGCAGACGCCCCAGGTGGCGAGCGCTCGCCTCGGGCACCACCAGAACCGTCTCGCCGTCCAGACCTGCCCGGCGGCACAGGTCCAGGTCCTCGCCGTAGAAGGTCATGGCGTCGTCGAAACCGCCGAGCCGGTCGAACGCCTCGGCCCGGACGAGCATGCAGGCGCTGGGTACGGCAAGCACCTCGGCGACCCCATCGTGCTGCCCCTGGTCGTATTCGCCGGCGGTGACCAGCGGCACCGGAACCCCCATCCGGTCCGACGAGAGCCCCACACACTGCAGAAACCCGGGGTTGTCCCAATCCACGAGCTTCGGGCCTGCCACGGCGGCCTCCCGGCGGACCGCTTCGTCGACCAGGCGCGTGACCGCATCCGGAGCCGGCGCCACGTCGTCGTGACAGATCAGCAGGAATGCGGTGTCGTCCACCTCGGCGGGCTCGGCGCCGATGCCCGGCGCTGGCCCCTCCGCCGGGTCCGGGTCGCCGATCCGATCCTTGCCGGCGAGCATGCGAGCGGCCGCATTGACCGCGGGACCGAAACCGGGGTTGCCCGGCACGACCATGACGGTGGCGTCGGGCATCACCGCCGCCACCCTGGCGGCCACGTCCGGGACAGCGCCCTCGGCGGTCGGGCCCTCACCCGAGACGTCCACCACCGTGACCGACAGCGCGGCGTAGTCCTGGTCCCGCAGCGACCGCAGGGTCTCGTCGAACCAGTCCCCTGGATCGTGGGCGACCACGACGGCGCGAACCGGTGGGCCGATCCTGCCGAGGCGCTCGGTTGGCACAGCGGTCGCGTCCGGGGATTCCACTAGGGTGCGAGAGTATCCCCGGCGCGTCGGACAGGAGGGCCATGCCGCCACCAGAGAGGCCGGCCCCGCGAGTCACAGTCCTGGCCGGCGGATTCGGTGCGGCACGCCTGCTGGGCGGTCTCGTGCGAGTCTGCGAACCGCGTGCGGTGACGGCGGTCGTGAACTGCGGCGACGACTTCGTGTTGCATGGCCTGTACATCAGCCCCGACCTCGACACCATCACCTATTGCCTGGCCGGCCGGTTGAACGCCGAGACGGGCTGGGGCCTGAAGGACGACTCCTGGCGAGCGCTGGAGATGCTGCAGCACCTCGGCGGCCAGAGTTGGTTCGGGCTCGGTGACGGTGACCTGGGGACGCACCTCTACCGCACGCAGCGCCTCTCCGAAGGTGCCCCGCTCTCGGTCGTGACCGCCGAATTGGCGAGCCGCTGGGGCGTCGAGGTGCGGCTGCTGCCGGTGACCGACGACCGGTTGCGGACGCGCCTGGTGATCGATGACGGCGACCGCTCGGGCACCGAGATCGGGTTCCAGGAGTACTTCGTGCGTCTGCACCACGCGGTGGCGGTCCGATCGGTGCGCTTCGCCGGCGCCACCGGTGCGCGGCCGGCGCCCGGCGTCCTCGACGCCATCGCCGACGCTGCCGCACTGATCATCGCTCCGTCGAACCCGATCGTGTCCATCGGGCCGGTACTGGCGCTGGAGCAGGTGCGCCGCGCCGTGGCGCAGCGGCGCGCGGCAACGGTGGCGATCTCGCCGATCGTGGCGGGCGCGGCACTGCGGGGGCCCGCCGGCAGGCTCATGTCCGAACTCGGCCACGAGTCGTCGGTCGTCGGGGTGGCCCGCCTGTACGCCCCGCTGGCGGGGACCCTCGTGATCGACGAGGCCGACGCCTCCCTGGCGCCGGCAGTGGAGAGCGAGGGAATGCGCTGCATCGTGGCGCCGTCGATCATGCACACGCCGGCGGATGCCGCGGCATTGGCGCACACGGCGCTGTCGGCGGTCGACCGGCCGGCTGTCCCCAGCCGTTGACGCCGACCGTGCACGCCGGGCGGAACACACTGGCGATCTCCGGGATCGCCGGCGTCGGCGAGGTTCGGCCCGGTGACGACCTGGGCGCCCTGATCGCCGGCGCTGCCGACCTGCAGGACCGCGACATCGTGGTGGTGACCCAGAAGATCGTCTCGAAGGCCGAGGGGCGCCTGGTGGAGGTGGACCACGGCGACACCGCCGCCCGCAGGCGGGTCGTCGAGCGCGAGGCGGTCCGCGTGCTGCGCCGCCGGGGGGAGCTCATCATCGCCGAGACCTCGCACGGGTTCGTGTGCGCCAACGCCGGTGTGGACTTCTCCAACGTGCCCGACGGGCAGGCGGCGCTGCTGCCCCGTGACCCCGACCGGTCGGCGCAGCGGATCCGTGACGGCATCGCCGCCGCCGGCGGGCCGGCGGTGGGCGTCGTCGTGTCGGACACCTTCGGGCGCCCATGGCGGCGCGGCCTGACCGACGTCGCCATCGGCTGCGCCGGCGTGCTGGCGGTGCTCGACCTCCGCGGCACCGCCGACGCCGGCGGCCGCGAGTTGCAGGTCACCGAGGTGGCCATCGCCGACGAACTCGCCGCCGCGGCCGAACTCGTGATGGGGAAGGATCGCGGCATTCCCGCGGCGGTCGTCCGCGGCGCCCCCGACGCCTGGTTCGGCGACGGCAGGGCGGCGCGGGACCTGCCCCGTCCGGCTGCCGACGATCTCTTCCGCTGAGTCCGCTCGTCCCGGCGCGCCGCGTCCCGCTAGCGGCGGCCGCCCTGCAACGACTCGCCGGCCGCCACCGTCACACCGTCGCCGAGCAGCGTGAAACCCGCCACCCGCGCCCCCGGCCCCACCACCGCGTCGTAGCCGACGACCGAATCGGCCACGACGGCGCCGGCGCCGATCCTGGCTCCCGGCAGGACCACCGAGCCGTCGAGGCGTGCTCCGGCCTCGACGGTGGCCCGCTCCATGACGACGCTCCCGACGACGGTGGCCCCCGGTGAGACCGTCGCCCGGGGGCTCAACGCGCCCAGGGTGGTCGCACGGCGGCCCGAGATGAGATCGATGTTGGCCTGCAGGTACGAAGCGGGCGTGCCCGCATCGATCCAGTAGTCCTCGGAGTGCAACGCGTACAGCGAGCCGTCGGCGGCCACGGCCGCGAAAGTCTCGCGTTCCATGGAGACGGGCCGGCCCGGCGGGATCCTCGCCAGCACCGACGGCTCCAGGACGTAGACGCCGGCGTTGATCCAGCCGCTCGTCACGGCGCCGCTCGCCGGCTTCTCCACGAATCGGGAGACCCGCCCGGTGCCGTCGGACTCCACCAGCCCGTAGCGCGAGGCGTCCGCCATCGGGATCGTCAGGATGGTGGCCTCGGCACCCCGCGCGCGGTGCAGGGCGAGCAACTCGCTGAGGGGCGCGTCGGTCAGCACGTCGCCGTTGAGCGCCCAGAACGTCTCGGCGAACGGGTCGCCGCCGCCGGCTTCGCCGTTGCCGGTCGCCGCCCGGCGGGCCGCGAACAGGATCGCCCCGGCGGTGCCCAGCGGCTCGGGTTCGGTGGCGTAGCGGAGCCCGGCCCCGCCGCAGCGTCCCGAGGAGTAGGCCGCACTGAAGGCGTCGGGCCGGTAGCCCAGCGACAGCACCACCTCCGCGGTGCCCTCGGCCGCCAGCTTGGCGATCACGTGCTCGATCATCGGGCGATCCACGATCGGCAGCATCTGCTTGGGCCGCTGCTCGGTCAGAGGCCGCAGCCGCGTCCCCAACCCACCGGCGAGCACGATGGCGGAGTGGGGACTCATCGGGCGGGTCTCATGGGGTCGGCACGTTGGCGTCGGCTTGCGATCAGCGCTGCGCCGGCATCGTCGAGGGGTTTCTGCGGCGCCGGCCGCTCACTCGTCCTCCGGCTCGGTGACCAGCGGCGTGGACTCCTCGCCGGCGCGGAGGGCGAACGGGTCGATCTGCCCGAGCCAGGCGATGCTCGGCGGCGGCGGCATGTCGGCACCCACCGGGGCGCGCCCGATGGTCCAGGCCTCGCCGTTGTTGAGGAAGCGGATGTCCCCCATGTCCTCGGTGAAGACCTCCGGCGCCTCGTCCACGGAGCTGGCGAACTCCCAGCGGTGCACCTGGATGATCGCCGGCTCCCCGTCGCAGGTCACGTCCTCGGCCAGCACCCTGCCGTCGTCGAGCGTGATGGCGTCGTCGCTGATCTCGGCCCGCATGGCGGTCATGAAGTCCTCCAGCGTGGCGTTCTCGCCCGAGGCGGCCTCGAAGTACGGGTGGATGTGGATGATGGCGTCGTCGTGGGAGTGGATGCCGAGCGCGTCGTCGGTGCTCGTGAACTGCGGCAGGAACGCACCCTCGGTGCCCTCTGCGCAGTCCCACAGGACATACGGCGAGTGCCAGTGGTCCTCGTTCTGGACGGGCCGGGCCTGCACGTCGCGGGTGGTGTAGGCGAACGCCACGAGCGCCGTCCCCGCGGCGATGATGAGCACGACGAGAGCCGGGAAGCTCGGCCGGACGACGCGGCTCAGCCTGCTTCCGCCGCCGCCTGTGCGCGCCGCCCTCTCGATGTTGCGGACTGCGTCGGCGAGGGAGGTACGGCTCCGGGGGTCTCGCGCCATAGCGACAGGCACACTACCGCCGGTTCAGGGGGATAGCGCCCGTCGCTCGCCGCTGCGGCGGCCCGCCGATCGACCCCGGGGTTACCGCCTCCACGGCTAGCCTGCGGCGCGTGGAGGGGCCTGCCGTCTGGCTGAACGGTGAGATCGTTCCGGAGTCCGCGGCATGCATCTCTCCCCGGGATCACGGCCTGCTTGTGGGCGACGGAGTCTTCGAGAGCGTCCGCGTCACCGCCGGGCAGGCGTTCGCCGTTGGGCGCCATCTGGCGCGCCTGGCGCGCTCCGCGGGGGCTCTGGGGCTGGAGTTGCCCCCGGCGGGCGAACTGCGCCAAGCGGTGAGCGCCGTGCTGGCGGCCACGGGCGTGGTCGAGGGTCGGCTGCGGATCACGGCCACCAGCGGTCCCGGCGGATTCTCCTCGGCTCGGCCGCCCGCGGGGACGACCGTGGTCGTGGCGGCCGAGGAGGCCGCGCCCTGGTCACCGCATGTGGCGGTGATCACCGTGCCGTGGCCCCGCAACGAGCGGGGTGCCACCGCCGGCGTCAAGACGATCTCTTATGCCGAGAACGTCCTGGCTCTCCAGCGGGCGCACGCCGCGGGGGCCGGCGAGGCCATCTTCGCCAACACCCGGGGGGAACTGTGCGAGGGCACGGGCACCAACGTGTTCCTGGTGCTCGGCGGGCGGCTGCTGACGCCTCCGCTGTCGGTGGGTTGCCTGGCCGGCGTGACGCGCGACCTGACCTTGGAGATCACCGACGCCACCGAGGAGACCGTGCCACTGGGGGCCCTCGCCGAGGCGTCCGAGGCGTTCCTGACCTCCACGACCCGCAATGTGCACCCCATCTCGGCCGTCGACGGCGTGCCGCTGCCCGCCTGTCCCGGGCCGGCCACGCGAGCGGCCCGTCGGGCGTTCAAGGAGCTCGAGGCCGAGAACCTGGATCCGTAGCCCCGCGGTTGGCGGTGCAATGTGGATCCCGGCCCCGGATCGAGTCCGGGGCCGGCTCTGCGCCGGGATGACGAACTCACGGCCGCGGGCTCTCAGAAGCAGGCCTCGTGGACGATGGGGTACGGGTTGATGTGGTTGCCCCGCCCCCCGAGGTGGTACTCGAAGTGCAGGTGCGGGAGCCCGGCGGCGTTGCCCGAGTCGCCCACATAGCCGATCACTGCGCCGGCGGGCACCCAGCCCGCGCCGACGTTCTCGTAGGCCGACAGGTGCGTGTTGTAGTAGTAGTTGCCCGAGTCGGCGAAGAGGTAGGCCGAGTTCCCGCCGATGCGGTTGGCCCGGTGCTCCACGCGCCCGCTCTCGACGGCCAGTACGGGTGTCCCGGTGGGTGCGATGAGGTCGTTGCCCTTGTGCCAGCCGCCGTAGTGGCGGGGATCCCCGAAGTCGTCGAAGTGGCTGAACGGCCCGGCGAGCGGGCACACCCACCCGCTCGCCGCCTGCAGCACGGGCAGTTCGGCGACCGGCACGGCCACGTCGCCCGGTTCGCCCGGCCTGACCGGCGGGAGCGCACCGGCGCCCGGGTCCACCTGCGGGGCCTCCGGCGCCGCCGCGGCAGCCTGGGCGACCGCCTCCCCGGCAATCCGCCCGGCCTCCTCAGCCGTGAGAGCCGCCCTGCGCTCGGCCTCCGCGGCCACGGCTGCCGCGGCCCGCGCCGCCTCCAGGCGGCGCGCCTCCTCCGCCTGCCGGCGGCGCAACTCCTCCTCCAGCCGCCGGCGCTCCGCCTCCTCGAGGCCGTCGAGCAGCCTGTCCTGCTCATAGAGGCGCGGCGCTATTTCCAGGTACACCGACCCGATGGCGTTCAGCTCCGCCTGCACCTCGGCAGCGGCGGCGGCGGCCTGGCTGATCAACTCCTGCTGGTGCCGGGCGCGCTCGGCGAGCAGCGCCTGCGCCTGATCCAGGTCGTCACGGGCCCTGCGATAGTCGTCGATGATGTCGAGCGACCCCTCGCGGACGAAGCGGGCCAGGGCATCCACTGCGGCCTGGCGGTTGATGTCGTCGCCGGCCAGGATCGACGGGGGCGTCGTCGAGTCGATGTAGCGCTGCACGGCGATCTCGATCATCTGCCGGCGCAGTTCGGCAACGTCGGCGTCGATCCCGGCGACACGCTGGGACAGCTCCACGATCTCGACGTTCAGTTCGTACAGGGCCAGGTCGGCCTCCCAGTAGCGGACGCCGGCCGCGTCGGCGCGCGCCTGGATGGCGATCATCTGATCGAGATACTCGTCGATCTCGTCCTGTAGCGCGGACACGGTGGCGCGCACCTGGTCCAGCTCGCTCTGCGCGCCGGAGGTCGAACTCATTACCAGCAGCAGAACGACCGGCAGAGTCCACAGCACCTTCCGGCGCACGACCTTCAGCCGGGAGACGCTCGACCTAGAGAATGTCGCTCTCATCCCTGATGTCACCCACGAGGGACTCCAGCACGTCCTCAAGGGTCACGAGACCCACCGTAACGGTCCCCTCGCGCACCAGGGCCACATGCACCCGGTGCCGCCGCATCAATCGCAGGAGATCCTCCAGCGGCAGGTCGCGGCGCACCATGAGGGCCCGCCGGACGCAGGCGGCGGGGAGCGCCTGGCCCCACTGCTCAGGTGGAACGGTGAGGAGGTCCTTGGCGTGCACGAACCCGTCGGGCTGGTCGGGATCGCCCAGCAGCAGACGGGAGTGCCCGCTGGCCACCACCGTCGCCTCCGCCTCGGCCACGCTGGCGGCCCGCGGGATGGCGCAGATCCGCTCACGGGGCACCATGATCGACGACACCGGCCGCTTGCCCAGTTCCAGCGCTGAGGCCAGCAGCGTGTGCTCGAACTCGCTGAGCAGGCCGCCGGTGCGCGACTCGGCGAGCAGTTCGGACAGCTCGGCGGGCGTGCGGGCGCTGGATGAGTGGTCCACCATCTTCACCCCGCAGAGCCGCACCAGCAGCGCCACCACCCACTCCAGCGCCCGGATGGCGGGCCGGAACGCTCCCACGAACAGCCGGTGCACCGGCGCCAGCCACATGGCCAGGGCATCGGGGTTGCACAGGGCCGCGTTCTTGGGGATCATCTCGCCGATCAGCACGTGGGCGAAGACCACGATGACGATGGCAACGGCGACGCTGACGCCGTGGCCGTAGATGCCGAGGACGCCGTCGAGCAGGTGCGCCACGGCCGGTTCAACGATGTAGCCCAGGCCCAGCGCGGTCATCGTGAGTCCGAGCTGGGCGCCGGCGAGTTGCATGCCCAGGTCGCCCATCGCCCGCACCGCCAGCCGGGCGCGCCGGTTGCCGGCTTCGGCCAGCACCTCCAGGCGGCTGCGCGACGCGGCCACCAAGGCGAACTCGACGGCTGTGAAGAAGGCGTTGCCCGCCAGCAGCACCACCGCGATCAGCAGCGCCAGAACCGTCACGTCCGCTCCCCTGTGGCCTCGGCGATGCGCACGGCCGCGATCCGCCGCCGCACCATCTCGGCGACCTCGAAGCGTCGACCCTCCCAGGAGAACGAGTCACCGACCACTGGGACGCGTCCGAGCCGCCACAGCACGAACCCGGCCAGGGTCTCATACGGACCGTCGGGGAGACGCAACCCGCAGGCCTCCTCGACGCCGTCGGCTCGCAGGTCGCCGCCGAGGAACCATTCGCCCGGCGGGGCCGCGGGCGTGAGCTCGGCGACCGGGTCGTGCTCGTCGTCGATCTCCCCGACGATCTCCTCCACGATGTCCTCGGCGGTGATGATCCCCGCCGTGCCGCCGTGCTCGTCCACCACGACCGCCAGGGACTGGCGCCGGCGGCTCATCTCGCCCAGCAGGCTCTCCAGATCGGCACTCTCGGGCACCGCCCACACCTCGTGCATGAACTCTGTGACCGTGACCCGAGGCCGCTCGGCGGGCGGGACGCCGTGAACCGCCTTCACGTGAACCACGCCCCGGACATCGTCGAGGTCGCTGTCCACGACGGGGAAACGCGAATGGCCGCTGGCCGCCGTCGCCTCCACGAGGTCGGCCATCGTGTCGCCGGCCCCGACGGTGACGACCTCCACACGCGGCACCAGGGCGTCGGCTGCGGTCTTGGCCCCGAACCGGATCGAGCGGGTCAAGAGCGTCACCTCGTCGGGATCCAGTTCGCCGCCGCTCCCCGAGGACCGGATGATGTACTCGAGTTCCCGCAGGGTCCGCACCGAACGAAGCTCGGCGGCGGGTTCGAGCCCCGCCAGGCGCACGACCCGGTCGGCGGTGCTGTTGAACAGCGTCACGAAGGGCCACATGACATAGCCGTAGAGGCGCAACGGTCTGGCGCAGATCAGCCCCGTGGACAGGGGACGCGAGATGGCCAGCATCTTCGGAAGCTGCTCGCCCGTAACGAGGGTCACCCCCATCGCCAGCGCCAGCGCCACGGCCACGGAGACCGTGTGGGCCGAGGACTCGCTGAGCACCGAGCCGAACGCCCCCACCAGCAACTCGGCGATCAGCGGTTCGGCCAGCCAACCCAGCAGCAGGGACATCACCGTGATCCCCACTTGCGCGGCTGAGAGATGGAAGGTGAGCCGCTCGGTCACCTTCAGCAGGCTCTGAGCCCTCCGGCGCCTAGCGCGCCGCCCGCTGCGCGCCGCCTCCTCCAGGGGGCCTCGCGGTACCGAGACGGCGGCAAACTCGGCGGCGACGAAGAAGGCGTTGGCGCCGATCAGCGCGACGACCGCAAGAAGTCCGAGTGCGACTCTGATCGCCCGGCAGTTTACCGGCGGGGTGCGATCGGTCCGGGGAGCAGGAGGGCCGGCGGTAGCATCCGGTGCCATCGCTGCCGTCGACATCGACCCGGACACCACGAAGGGTTGGCTGCGGCGCCTGTGGCCGATCGTCTCCGCACACCGCTCGCTCCTGGCGTTCGGTGCCGCCTGCGGCGTCGTCGCCCTCGCCACGCAGGTCGCCGTCCCCGCCGTGGCCCGCGAGGCCATCGACTCCGCCGGCGACGGCTTCGACGACCGGCTGCGAGCCCTCTGCATCCTGCTGGGCATCCTGGCGGTCGCCCGCGGGATCACCGGGGGCGCCTACCGCTACCTGCTCTTCAAGCTGTCGCTGCGGATCGACAGCGAACTGCGGATGATCATCCAGCGCCACCTCGGCCGGCTGTCCTTCTCGTTCTACGACCGCAGCAGCTCCGGCGACATCATCTCCCGCGCCAACACCGACATCCGCTCCATACAGATCCTGTTCGCCTTCGCTCCGATGCTGGGCATGGCGGTGCTGACGTTCTTCCTGGCCTTCGGCCTCATGCTCTGGATCCACGTGCCGCTCACGTTCGTTGCGCTGGCCACGCTGCCGGTCGCCACGCTGGTGGGGAACCGGTTCCGGAACAGGTTCCTGCCGCTGTCGTGGATCATCCAGGGACGCAGCGCCGAGGTTGCGGCGGTGGTGGACGAGAACGTCAACGGCACCCGGGTCGTGAAGTCCTTCGCCGCCGAGCGGGCCGAGATCGCCAAACTGGCCCGGGCCGCCCGGCGGCTGCAATGGGCCTCGGCCACGAGCGTGGACGTGCGGGCCCGCTACAACCCCGTGCTCGAGGCGCTGCCGCGCATCGCAATGGGGCTGGTGCTGCTGTACGGCGGCTGGCTGGCGATCGACGGCCAGGTCTCGATCGGCACGCTGTTCGCCTTCGGCGCCTACATCATCATGCTGCAGCTGCCGTTCCGGATGTTCGGCTTCATCGTCATGCAGAGCCAGCGGGCGGCGGCCTCGGCGGAGCGGATCTTCCAGGTGCTGGACGCCCCGCCGGAGATCACCTCGGCGCCCGGGGCGCGGATCCTCGAGCGCGCCGAGGGCCGCCTGGATTTCGACGACGTGACCTTCGCCTACGGGCGTGGGGAGGGCCGCTCGGCCGTGCCGGTGCTCGACGGCTTCAGCATGCGGATCAGCCCGGGCGAGACGGTGGCGCTGGTCGGGCCCACCGGCTGCGGCAAATCGACGGTGGCGCGCCTCGCCGCCCGCTTCTACGACGCCGGCGGCGGGGCGGTGCGCCTCGACGGCCACGACGTGCGCGACCTGGACTTGGACTCGCTGCGCCGCAACGTGGTGGTGGCCTTCGACGAGCCGTTCCTGTTCTCGGTCAGCCTGCGGGACAACATCGCCTTCGGCCGGCCCGACGCCCCGCTCGACGACGTGATCGGCGCGGCACAGGTCGCGCAGATCCACGACACCGTGGCGAGCCTGGCGGAGGGATACGACACGATCGTCGGCGAGCGCGGCTACACCCTCTCGGGGGGCCAGCGCCAGCGGATCGCCCTGGCCCGGGCGCTGCTGCTGGACCCCGGCGTGCTGATCCTCGACGACGCTCTGAGCGCCGTGGACATGGGAGTGGAGGCGGCCATCGGGGCCGCGCTGGCGCGCCGGCGCGCCGGGGCCACCACGCTGCTGATCGCCCACCGGCTATCGACGATCAGCCTGGCCGACCGGGTGGTCTTCACCGAGGGCGGCCGGGTCGTCGCCACCGGCACGCACGCCGAATTGATGGCCACCCACACGAGCTACGTGCAGGTCCTGGCGGACGCCGAGGCCCGCGAGGCCGAGACCCGTGAGGCTCAGACCCAAACGGCTGAGACCCAGGTAGCCGAGGGCCGACGCCGCGGGGAGATGGACTTGGCCACCGGCGGCCTGACCATCGTCGAGGGGCCGGTGCCATGAGCTTCATGGGAGGCTCCTACGTGGCCGGGCCGCAGGGCCCGTCGTCGTCGCAGGCCAACGCCGCGGCCGGCCTGCCGTTCGCGGGCATCCCCGACGAGATGATCGACCGGGCGGCGGACATCCTCGACGCCGAACCCGACCATCCCGAGCCGGACGTGGACTTCGCGCACCGCCCGCCTGCAGCCGCGCCGCTGTCGCTGCGGACGCTGCTGCGCCCCCACTGGCGGCGCGTGCTGCTGGTGGTGGCACTCGTGATCGTCGAGGCCGCCGCCACCCAGGCGGGACCGCTGCTGACCCAGATCGGCATCGACGACGGCGTGGTGCCGCGCCGCTTCGGCGTCCTGGGCATCGTGGTGGGCGTCTACTTCGCCACCGTGGCGGTCCACGTGGTGGCGGGCCGCTTCCGTACCGCCCTCGGGGGGCGCCTCGGCGAGCGCCTCATGTACGGCCTGCGGGTGCGCGTGTTCAGCCACTTCCAGCGGATGTCGCTGAGCTTCTACACCTCCGAGAAGGCGGGCGTGCTGATGTCCCGCATGACCAGCGACGTCGAGATGCTCACGATGCTGCTGCAGGAAGGGCTCGTGATGATGGTCGTCCAGGGGCTGACCCTGGCGGTCATCACGGGCGTCCTGTTCTACCTGCACGTCCCCCTGGCGGCGCTGACGGTGGGCGTCGTGGTGCCGGTCACGCTGCTGATGTCGCTGTGGTTCCGGCGCGCCTCGGAGTCGGGCTACAACCGGGTGCGCGACCGGATCGCCATCGTACTGGCCGACCTGTCGGAGAATCTGGCCGGCATCCGCACCATCACCGCCTACAACCGCAGGCGCCGCAACATCGCCCAGCACCAGGTCGTGGTGACCGACCACGAGGACGCCAACGTCTACACGGCCAAGGTGTCGTCGCTGTACGGCTCCGCCGCCGAGGGCGTCGGCATCATCGGCCAGGCGGTCGTGCTGGGCGTGGGCGGCTGGCTGGTGATCGACGGCCGCCTCACGCTGGGCGCCCTCACCGCCTTCGCCCTCTACCTGACGGCGTTCTTCGCCCCCATCGGCCAGCTCGTGGTGCTCTACAACGCCTACCAGCAAGGCCAGTCCGCCACCGCCAAGCTGCGGGAACTGCTCGCCCGGGAGCCCGACGTGTCCGAGGCGCCCGACGCCGTACCGCTCGGCCCCATCGAGGGCCGGATCACCTTCGAGGGGGTGTCGTTCTCCTACGACGGCGGCGAGTTGGTGCTGCGGGACGTCGACTTGGACATCCCCGCGGGCGGGAGCCTCTCCATCGTCGGCGCCACCGGGGCCGGCAAGTCCACGATCGCCAAGCTGGCGGTGCGGTTCTACGACCCCGACAAGGGCACGGTGCGGATCGACGGCGTCGACCTGCGCACCGTGCAGTTGGAGTCGCTGCGCCGGCAGTTCGGCGTGGTGCCCCAGGAGCCGTTCCTGTTCAACGGGACCATCGGCGACAACATCCGCTTCGCCCGCCCCGACGCCGGCGACGACGAGGTGGCCGAGGCCTGCCGGGTGGTGGGCCTGGAGGCCTTCGTGGCGTCGCTCCCCGACGGCTTGGACACGCCCTGCCACGAGCGCGGCGCCTCGCTGTCGGCGGGCGAGCGCCAACTGCTGGCCCTGGCCCGCGCCTTCCTGGCGCGACCGCGCGTGCTCATCCTCGACGAGGCCACCTCCAACCTGGACCTGCGCTCGGAGGCCCAGGTGGAGCGGGCGCTGGACGTCCTCCTGGAGGGGCGGACCGCCGTGATCGTGGCGCACCGCCTCGCCACGGCCATGCGCGCCGACCGGATCGCCGTGGTGGACAATGGGCGGATCGCCGAGATCGGAAGCCATGAAGAGCTCGTGGCGGCCGGCGGGCTGTACGCCGCCATGTACGCCGCTTGGGAGGCCCACGCCGCCGGCAACGGCGCCGGCTCGGCGACAGCTTCCGGCGACCCCGATCCTCAGGGAGCGACACTGTGAGTTCGGCTGCGCCCCCGGCCCTGCGGCTCAGTGATGTCGGCGTGGTCCGGGACCGGCGGCCGTTGCTCGCCGGCGTGAACTGGACGGTGCAGCCCGGCGAGCGCTGGGTGGTACTGGGCCCCAACGGGGCGGGCAAGTCCACGCTGCTGCGGGTGGCGGCCCTCTACCTGCACCCGACCGAGGGCACGGTGGAGGTTCTGGGCCGGCGCCTCGGCCGCGTCGACGTACGCCGCATGCGCCACCGGGTGGGCTATGCGTCCGCAATGCTCTCCGATCGGATCCGGCCCACGATCAGCGCGCTGGACGCCGTGATGACCGCCCGTCACGGGGCCCTGGAGCCGTGGTGGCACAGCTACAGCGACGCCGACCGGCAGCGGGCCACCGACTTGCTCAAGCGGCTGGGGTGCGGCCACCTCGGCGGCCAGCAGTTCGGCCTGCTGTCCTCCGGCGAGCGCCAACGGGTGCAGATCGCCCGGACGCTCATGACCGAGCCCGGTCTCGTGCTGCTGGACGAGCCCACAGCCGCCCTGGACCTCGCCGGGCGGGAGGAGTTGGTGCGCTCACTGGACGCCCTCAGCGCCGACCCGAGCACGCCACCCACGGTGCTGGTGACCCACCACGTCGAGGAGATCCCCGCGGGCTTCGACCATGTGCTGCTACTGCGCGAGGGCCGGGTCGTCGCCGCCGGCCCCATCGAGCAGGTCCTCACCGCGGCGCGTCTCAGCGCCTGCTTCTCGATGGAGTTGGAACTAGAGCACAACCGCGGCCGCTGGTGGGCCCACGCCGCCCGCTAGTCCCGGACGATCTCGACCCGTTCATTCGCTGTTCGGCCGTCGGTGACACTATGGACATCGGAGAGACTCTCTACGTTCACCACAGGAAGCCATGGCGTGAGTGGCTGCAGGCCAACTTCGAGACCGCCAAGGAGATATGGCTGATCTATCCCAACAAGGCGTCCGGCGAACCTCGCATCCTGTACAACGACGCCGTGGAGGAGGCTCTGTGCTTCGGCTGGATAGACAGCATCATCAAGAAGCTCGATGACCTGCACGCCGTCCAGCGTTTCACTCCGAGGAGACCGAGGAGCAGCTACTCCCAGTTGAACAAGGAGCGGCTTCGTTGGCTGGCCGGCGAGGGTCTGCTCCACCCGTCGGTAAGGGCGGCTGTGAGCGACATCCTCGACGAGGAGTTCGTGTTTCCCTTAGACATCTTGCAGGCCATCCGGGCGAACGAACGGGCGTGGAGGAACTTCCAAGGCTTCTCTCCTGCCTACCAGCGGATCCGAGTGGCATACATCGACATCGCCAGAAGGCGCCCGGAGGTGTACGAGAGCCGGCTCAAGAGCTTCGTGGCGGCCACCGAGAATGGCAGACAGATCGGCTACGGCGGCATCGACAAGTACTACTAGGAGACGTCTCCGCTCGGTGCCCCCGGCGAGCCTCCGGTGCTCTCGCCTGCCGACCTGCGGACTGTTGAGAGCGGGCTGACCGTACCGATTCAGGCCCTCGGCTGGCCGGTGGTCGCCCTGCAGATCTCGTGGTAGTGGCCGTGGGAGTGGCGTTCGCCGCACGCCACCCAGTCGCCGTCGTATTCGCCGTCGGCGAACCCGTCCTCGTCGGGGCAACGGGTCGGCGAGGTGCGCGACTCGCAGTTGATCCAGATGTGCTCGGTCTCGTCGTCGCACACCGGTTGGCGGACCGCGTAGCCGCCTTGGACGGAGGGATCGTGTCTGGGATGCCCGGGGGTGGCGATGCTGACGCAGTTGAAGCTCCTCGCGTAGTACCACTTCCCGTCGGGTGCATACATCCGGTAGCTCACGAACGAGATGATTTCGCCGGCACTGGTGCCGGGGGTGTAGCCCCCGATGGCGCGCCTCCCGTCGGGGTATTCGCAGTAGTCGGCCTCGGATGAGGCGAGGCCGGCGGGGACGGCCACGCCGTCGACGAGTACATGCCAGCGGTGATGGGTGTGAGGGTCGAGTCCGCCGCCGTGATAGTGCCTGACCCCCTCGCGGTAGGGATGGTCGTGCATCGCGTCGTTGCAGTCGCCCGGCTCGTCCGGCTCTGCCGGCGGCTCGGGCAGCGGCCTCCACGGCAGAGGGTTTTCGAGCGGCTGGGTCTCTTCGGGGAATCCGGCGGCGGCTTCCGCCGCCCACCAGCGAGCTTCGGCCGAGGCGAAGCCGCGGCGCATCCAGGCCTGGGTCTGGGCGTTCGCCGACAACTCCAGGATCTTGCCGAGTCGGTCGTGGCTGCGAACCTCGGGGGCGATGCGGGCGATCAGCGCGTCGGCGCATCCCGGCCCGGACGCGAGGGGAGCGCTGTGCGCCGGGCTGGCGGCCTCGAGCAGCGCCATGTGCGTCACGAGCCGGCCGGTGGACTCGGCCGCGCTGAGGCGCTCGGCGATCCGGTCGCACCACAGCAGGGAATAGCCGGTGCCCGGGGCGGTGCTGAAGTCGCGAAGGTGCGTCCACTCATGGACGACCGTCTGGACGGTCCACATCCATCGCTCGGCGCCGTACGCCCGCTCGAAGTTGATCCCGTAGCGCAGAGCGCACGCGCCGTAGCCGCGACAGACGTCGGGCTTGGCGGAGACGGTGCGCACCCTGGCCAACGTCGGGGGGTCCTCCGCCGCCAGCCTCGTCAATGTGGCCGTGATGACCTCGCGTGCAGAGCCGGAGAGCCGGTCCAGCCTGTGGCTGTGCTTCGGCACGTAGTTGGGCAGTGCCGCCGCCAGGCGTGCCTGCATCTCGGCGACGGTGATCCCCTCCTCCGAGGGCTCCAGGTCGAGGAGATGGCTCCACCACACCGGGCAGCCCTCCTCGGGAGGTGCATGCGGGTCGTCCGGTGGACTTCGGTAACAGTGCGACGGCAGCGTCCAACCGAACTCCACTGCCAACGGCACAAGCCCGAGGGCGCGCGCCAGGAGCGTCGCCAGCTCGCCTCGCGTCACCACATCGTCAGGGCAGAAGCGCAACGGGGCCGTCCCGCAGCCGGTGGTGATCCGGGCGGCCGCCAACGCGTCGATGTCGGCCTCGTGGGGGTTGCCCGCAGTATCGGAATACGCGGCCGAGGAGGCCGGCTCGAGGTCGAAGGCGCGGACCAGCATTGTCGCCAGCCGGCCGCGGGTCACCGCAGCGTCGGGGCAGTAGCGCAGCGGATCCCTCTCGCAGCCGGTGGCCACGTCCAACGCTGCGAGGCGTTCGACGAATCGCGCCCACCACTGCTCGGCGTCCACGTCGGCGAAGCGCGAGGTGCTCACGGCGGGTGGGTCCTCGCCGAGGGCGCGAACGAGCCACACCGCCGCCGTCGAGCGCGCGACCGGCTCATCCGGGCAGAACTCGCCGACACCGCACAGCGTGCCCTCGAAGAGGCCCTGGCCGGCGAGCGCGTCGATCGCCGGCTTGTGGGTCCCGTCCGTGTCACCCGCGGGGGCATCGTCATCCGGGGTGGCGTCCAAGGGGAGCGCCTCGGTCGCCGACGCGTCCGATTCCTGACCCGCCGCCGGCACAGCCACCAGCACGCTCGCGGCGATCACCACGACCACCAGACCACCCAAGCGACGGACCACGCGCACCCCTCCTGCCGACCGCGACGCGAACGCTACCGCACCACTCTCGGGCGGCGGACTTCACACGGGCCCCGGCGGCCCTCAGTTCCCGCGCAGCGCCTTGGTGGCCCGGTACGCGCCGCGGGAGGTCGTCGAGAACACCCACGACGGGCCGAAGAGCCGGCGGCGGGCGGGGAGGAACTGCTCTGCCTCCAGGTCCTCCAGGGCCGCCAGCGTGCGGTCGATGCCGAGCCCCAGGAGGCGGACGCTGCGCTCGTTCGAGATGTCGAGACCCCCGGCGCTGATGACGAGAACCAGCATCCGGACGAACATGTTCTGGCGGTAGAGCCGCCAGCAGTCCTCTGGTTCGATCCCCTCGACGCCCCCCTGACGGAGCGTCGCGTGGTACTCGGCGACGGCGTCCTGCTCGATGCTCCGCCGCAACTCGACCGCCAGGCTGCCGCCGAGGAAGTAGGCCACGTCGCCGAGGGGGCTGTTGCCACCGCAAACCTGCCAGTCGATAACGGACAGGTCTTCGGGCCCCGGACCGAAGAACATGTTGTCCAGCCGGTAGTCGCCGTGGCCGAAGGCCCGCGGACCCCTCGCCAGGTCGCTCATGTAGTCCGCCGCCCGCCAGCCGAGGGTCTCGGTCATGCGGCGCATGTCGGCCGAGAAGTGGTGGCCGAACACCTCGAAGGTCCGCCGCAACGACGCCAGATAGATGAGTTGCACCGGTGGCCGCCACTTCGGAGCGAGCGAGTTGAAGATGTCGATGTACGGCGCGGTGTGGGTCTTGTTCCACGAGTAGGCGTGCATCCGGGCGATCGCCCGGACGGCCCGGCCGGCCTGTTCGGCACTGGCGCCATCGATCTCGTCGACCCGATCCATCCCGCCGAGGTCCTCCAGCACGAGAGCGAGCCGGTTGCTGCGGCGCTCGTAGTCGCCGTAGTAGAGGATCGGCGAGCGGATCGGGGCCCGGTGCGACAGCAGCCGGTAGTAGTCGCATTCCCGCCTGTAGAGCTGCACACGCCGGGCGAGCTTGTCGGTCTCCCGGTGCGGGGAGTGCAGCTTCACGAACACCGTCTCGGGGGCTCCCGGGCTCTCCTCGGCATAACTCAGGTGGCAGCGCACCGATTCCCCGACATGACCGATGCCGACGCCCACCTGCTCCTGGCGCATGTCCCGCATGGGCGGCGCATCCACCTTCCCGCCGGCTGCAAGCGCCTGCTGCAACCAGGCCGCCGAGATTTCGTCGCCTCCGGCGGGAATGGGGATTCGGGGATCCACGCCGCTGACCCCTCTCCCGATCACTCCCGCTCCGGGAGGTGCAGATCCGCCTCCACGTCCAGTCGGATCTCCACCTCCCGGCCGACCAGTACGACGTCGGGCAGGCCCGGGGCGTGGGTCTCCAGGTAGCCGGCCACGCCGAAATCATCGCGCCGGAGGCTCGCCGTGGCCTCGAAGGACATCTTCGCCATCGGCAGGTGCGGGTGGCGCACCGCTCCGAGGAACCGCGTCGACAGCACCATGGGCAAGGTCACATCGCGCACCGTCAGTTCGCCGGCCACATCCCAGAGCTCGCCGCCGGCAGGGTGTGCCCCGCTGCCGCTGAACGTGAGCACGGGATAGCGCTCGACGTCCAGGAAGAGCGGGCCGCGGAGATGCTCGTCGGCCTTCGGATGCGTGGTGTCGATGCTCGCCGCGGCGATCCGCACCTCGACCCGCGAGTTCTTCGGATCCTCGGTGATCGTGACCGTCCCGCAGACCTCCCGGAAGCGCCCGCGCATGGCGGTCAGCAGGTGCCGGGCGGTAAAGGCCACCGAGGAATGCAGCCCGTCGATCGCCCACTCCCCAGCGACCGGTACGACGCGACCGTCGATGACCCGCGTGTACTGCGCCTCCACTGCCGGCGATGCTAGTGACCGGTGTGGTTCCGGTGCCGGGCTGCGCCGGAACGAGGCCGGATGGCCCGCTAATCGCCGGCGAACTCGGCGACGGTGACGGTCTCGCCGCGCTCGACGGAGGCCATGGCGGCCTCGAGCACGGCGATCACCGCCAGGCCCACCTCGCCGTCGGTCTCGACGGGACCCTCGCCCCGGACGGCGCCGGCGAACTCGGCGACCTGCTCCGCCAGCGGGTCGGTGGCCGGAAGAGGCACCTCGCTGCGCGCCATCTCGCTGCGCTGCTGGACGAACAGGCGGGTCCCCTCCTTCTGGCTGGACGCCGAGGCCGCCGAGCCGAAGATGCAGAACTCCTCGGTGAACGGGTTGTAGTGGGAGGTCACGAGGTTTCCCACGGCTCCGGAGTCGAACTCGAAAAGCAACCCGGTGGCGTGGTCGAGGGGCTCGCCCTCGAGAACCCCGTTGCTGAAGGCGCTGACCCGGCGGATCGGCCCGACCAGGTAGTGGAAGGTGTCGATCATGTGCACGCCGAGCCCGGTCATGCCGCCCAGCGGGCTCTCGTGCCGGGATGACCGCCAGGTCGCCGGGAAGCCGCGGCCCACCACGAAGACCGATGTCGCCAGCAGCAGTGTGCCGAGGCTCCCTTCGTCGACCATGGCGCGGATGCGGCGCACCGCGGCCAGGCGGCGCCGCTGGTGGCCCACCATCAGCACGGTCCCGGCGTCCGCCGCGGCGGCCATGGCGCGCCGCCCGTCGGCGACGCGCAGCGTAAACGGCTTGTCGACCAGCACGCCCTTGCCGGCGGCGGCAACCTCGCAGATCTGGTCGCCGTGGGTGCTGTGCGGCGTCGCCAGCACGACGCCGTCCACGTCGTCGGCAGAGATGAGCTCCTGGAACGACGTCGCCGCCCGGCAGCCCCGGGCCTCGGCGAAGGCCAGCCGGGCCGACTCCGTTCGGGCATAGCACGCCACCACCTCGGCTGCGCCGCTGCGGGCCGCGGCGTCGGCCAGTTCGCCGCCCCACCAGCCCAGGCCCACGACCCCCAGCCGGACCGGCTCGTTCCCATCGCTCATAGCAGCAGCCTTTCCTCGTACTCGACGCGGGACAGGACGACGGGATCGCCGTCGGTCACCAGCACCATGTCCTCGATCCGCACCCCGCCGCCTCCCGGCACGCCCGGCACCCAGACCAGGGGCTCCACCGCGAACACCATGCCGGGACGGAACTCGGTGTCGGTGGCGCCCGGCATGTTCTCGCCGATGTAGGGGGGCTCGTTGGCCCCCACACCGATGCCGTGGCCGATGAAGAGGCTGAAGAGGTGCTCGGCCAAGCCGTGCTCGCCGATGGTCTGCACGATGGCATCGGCGGCGTCGGCGGTGGTGGAGCCTGGCCGCATCCTGTCGATGCCGGCCATCAGCCCCTCGTAGACGGCGGTGTAGATCTCCTGCTGGCGACGGTTGGGGCGGCCGATGATCGTGGTGCGGCCGATGTCGGCGAAGTAGCCGTTCCACATGGCACCGATGTCGATGAAGCAGAGGTCGCTGTTGCGCATCAGCTTGTCGGTGGCGAGACGGTGCGGCGGCGACATGTGCTCGCCCGAGGCCACGAACGGCGTGATGACGTGGGCCATCTCGCCGCCGAGGTGGAACAGCGTCTGCATGGCGTCGCCGGCGACCTCCAACTCGCGGCGGCCGGCGCGCGTCTCGTCGAGGGCTCGCTGCGTGACGGCGTCGCCGATGGCGCAGGCCTCGGCGATGATGGCGATCTCGACATCGGTCTTGATGAGCCGGGCCTGCTGCATGACCGTGTCGCCGTCGACGAGTTCCAGGTCGGGCAGGTGCCGGCGCATGGCGTCGATGAACGAGACGTTGCCGGCGTCCACCCCGAGGCGCCCGCTGGCGAGACCCCGCTCCAGCAGGATCGGGCGCAGGATGCTCGCCACGAAGCCGTCGACCAGTTCGGCCTGCTCCATGATGGGGATGGCGTGCGCCTCGGCGATCCACGGCATGCCGGCCCGGGCCTTGTCGATCTCGCCCCCCGAGCACAACAGCACCGGAGCCTCCGCCGGCAGCAGCAGGGCGCCGTTCAGCGCCATCGTCTTGCCGGCGATGAGTTGCGCCCGCAGCGAGGTGAGGTAGCGGACGTTCTCGTCCTTCCAGACCATCAGGGCGTCGAGGCCGGCCGCGGCCAGCTCCCGCTGGGCGGCGGCCACGCGCTCCCGCCGCAGGCGCGCCATGTCGTAGCGCTCCTCCCAGTCCACCGCGAAGGGGCCCTTGGCGTGGCCGGAGGCGGGACCGAGGGGCTCGCTCATCTGCACATCGGGCCGGGCGGATCGGTCGGGCCCACCGGGAGTCTCACTGGCGGGCCCTGCCGCTACGAGGCCGCCTCGGCGAAGTGCGACTCCTCCATCTGGGCCTGCAGCTTGAACAGCCCGAAGGCGGGCGGATCGGGCAGTGGGACCACCACCGGGCACGCCTCCAGGCGGGCATGGGTCGTCGGGCTGCCGCGCAGGATCTGGGCGTCCCATTCGGGCCAGTCCGACGGCTGGCTGCGGGCCATGATCGGCCAGGCGTCCGCCGCGGTGTAGCCGTGCAGCAGGAGCCGCCGCTGGCGCTTCGTGTGGTTCTGGGCCGAGCCGTGCAGCAGCCGGACGTGGTGCAGCGAGATGTCCCCGGGCTGCAACTCCACCGGCACGACGTCGGCGGGGTCGAACTCGCCTGGGCGCACGCCCCCGACGAAGCGGCCGTTCTGGCTGTGGTCGTAGGCGCGGCCGGTGTGGGTACCAGGCACCACCAGCATGCAGCCGCTGGCCTCGGTGCACGGGTCGATGGCGATGCCGACCTCGAGGACCGAGTCGTTGGTGTGCGGGTAGTAGCCCCAGTCGGTATGCCACTCGCCGATCCCGCCGCCACCGGGCTGCTTGGCGTTGAGCTTGGAGTGCATCCAGCGGATGTCGTGCCCGATGAGATCCTCCACGACGTCCAGGATCCCGGGATGCGCCAGCATCTTGGCGAACGTCTCGTGGTTGGTGTGCGGGCTCTTGATCCGGCGGATCAGCGGCGGCCCGTCCGCCAAGTGCGGGGCGTCGTCGAGTTCGATGACGTCGGAGTCCCCGGTCAGCTCGAGAGCCTGGCGGGCGAAGAAGTCGCAGGTGTCGACCAACTCCGCCAACTCCCCGGCTGTGAGCGCCTCGCGCACGATCAGGTAGCCGTCGCGCTCATAGGAGTCGATCTGGGTTTGGGTCAGTGCCATGGTGCCTCCCCGGTGGCGTCGCTCCACGATACGCCAGCGACCGAGGCTGCGGCGACGTCGCGGAGGCCCGGCGGCGGGCCGATCCGCCGGTGATCGACCTCGTCAGGGCCGGATCGCCAGGATCACACCCGACTCGAGGGTCACGGTGGCCTCGGGAGCCGCGAACACGTTGCTGACGCCCCGGCTGGAGCCTGCGGCCAGCGTCTCGCCCGCCAGGGCCCAGCGCAGCCCCGTGGTGCGCACCCCCGCCGCGGGCCCGCCGTGGGCCAGCAGCGTGACGAGGCCGCCCACGGAGCCGCGGATCGTCGCCCGGCGACGGACGACCCAGAGCCGGGCCGACCCCATGAGGGCGTCGACGCGCACCGAGGCCAGCTCGTCGCCCGCCAGCACGGCCACGTTGGCCAGGAGGTGATCGAGTCGCCCGCCGCTGCCGCCCACGACGCTGAGGCTTTCCGCGCCCCGGTCGCGGGCCTCCGCCAGCGCCAGAGCCAGGTCGGTGGCGTCCTTGTCGGTCGGGAAACGGCGCTGCTCGGGGGCCGCGGCGGCGCCTGCCGGCGTCACCGAGTCGAAGTCGCCCACGACCACGTCGACCTTCAGTCCGAGGCCGAGAGCGACGTCCGCGCCGGAGTCGGCCGCCACGATGAGTTGCGGGGGCGCCAACTCCTCGAGCAGAGCGGGTTCGGGCGACTCACCCCCTGCGACGACCCAGGCGTGCAGGCTCACGGCCGCGAGGCCAATTCGAGGGAGCGGGCCGGCGGGCCGGCTGCGGTGGTTGCGGCAAGGCGATGGTGCTGGCACATGAGGCGGCTCCGGGGCACACTGTTACTGTCCACTGCCCAGGCGCTCAGAGCCAAATCGGGGGAGGGAATGAAGGCCGTACAGGTGACCGCTCCGGGCCGGTTGGCCTACACCGAGGTTGCCGGACCTGCCGACGGTGCTACCGGTCCCGAGGCGCTGGTCCGCGTCGAGACCGTCGGCATCTGCGGCACCGACGTGAAGATCCTCTCGGGGGGAATCCCCGTGGAGTACCCGCGGGTCATGGGCCACGAGATGGTGGGCGAGGTGATCGACGGCGGGTCGACCGGCGTCGCCGCCGGGCAGCGAGTCATGATCGATCCGGCCATCTCCTGCGGCTCATGCCCGCTCTGCAGACAGGGCCGGACGAACCTATGCCTCCACGGCGGGCTGTTGGGGCGCGACGCCGACGGGGTCTGGGCCGAACTCGTGACGGCGCCGGCGAACCGGCTGCTTCCCGTTCCCGGACACTTGGGGGAGGAGGCGGCGGCGATGGTGCAGGTGGCCGGCACGTGCGTGCACGCGCAGCGGGCCGCGCCGATCTTCCCCGGGGACGCCGCCGTCGTCATCGGTCTGGGAGTGAGCGGGCTCATCTTCACCCAGTTGCTGCGGGCCTCCGGCGCGAAGGTCATCGGCGTGACCCGCTCGGCGTTCAAGCGAGAGTTGGCGACGGCGTTCGGCGCGGTGGCGACGGCCGCGCCAGACGAAGCCGCCGCGGTGATCGCAGACGTCACAGATGGCCAGGGTGTGGACCTGGCGGTCGAGGCCGTCGGGACCGAGGCCACGGTCACTCTTGCCATCGAATCGGCCCGCATCGGCGGCGAGATCCTGGTGTTCGGCACCGTGACCGGCGGCGGCACCGGCCTCCCCTACTACCAGCTGTACTTCAAGGAGCTGACCGTCCGGAACCCGCGGGCGGCAATCGCCGACGACTACGCCCGCGCCATCGAGTTGGCGGCCGCCGGGGTGCTGGACCTCGAGCCGATCGTGAGTGACCGGATCGGGCTGCCGGAGGTTGCCCGCGCCTTCGAGCGCGTCGGGAGCGCCGACTCGCTGAAGGTGCTGATGCCCGTCGGCTGAGCCCGGCGGATCGGTCACGAGGAACAGGGTCTCGCGACGTGTCCCCCCTCCGGATCGACCGCGAGGGATCGGGTGCACCGCTGGTGCTGGTCCACTCGCTGCTCACCGATGCCCGGGCGTTCGACCAGGTGGCGCCGCGACTCTCGGAGAGTTTCGAGTTGCACCGCGTCTGGCTGCCGGGCTTCGGCGACTCCGAGGCACTGGCCAACCCCTCACCCACGCTGTTCGACATCGCCGGGGCGCTCCGCCAATCACTGCAGGAGACCGGCGTCACCGGCGACGAGGTGGCCGTGCTGGGCAACGGCTTCGGGAGCTTCGTCTGCGTGGCGCTCGCCGCCGCTCACGGTGACCTCTTCGGCCCGCTGATCGTGGCCAACGGTGGCGCCTCCTTCTCGACCGAGCGCCGCGCCGCCTTCACCACCATGAGCGATCTGGTCAGCGACTCGGGCATGGAGGCCGTCGTCGAGGTGGCGGTGCGCCGCATTTTCACCTCCGAGTACTTGGAGGCGCATCCCGAGGCCATCGCGGAACGCCGCGACGTGCTCCTGGAGATCGATCCGGGATCGTTCGCCGCCTCCTGCCGGGCTCTGCGCGACATGGATCTGCGCCCGCACGTGGGCGCCATCGGGAACCCGACCCTGGTGATCGCCGGCGGGGCCGACACCACCACGCCGCCGGAGATGGGCACCGAACTGGCCGCCGGCCTACCCAACGCCGAGTTCGTCGTGCTGGAGAACTGCGGGCACTGCCCCCCGCTGGAGAGCCCCACGGCGTTCTGCGAGGCGGTGGAGGACTTCCTGGCCAGGAAGCTGAACGCCTGAGGAGGCCGGGAGGCCCGGGCACAGGACCTCGGAGAGTGGACCGTACTGGACTTGAACCAGTGACCTCTCGCGTGTGAAGCGAGCGCTCTACCAGTCTGAGCTAACGGTCCGGAGATGCAGGATTCTACGGCCGCGCACCCGCGCGGGCCACCCCGTAGTGGTGATCCACGATCTCGGGGTAGCTGCGGGAGAAGTAGTTCCAGAGTTGCTCGCCGTAGGTGCCGGGCCGGTAGTCGCTGGCCATGTCACCGACGCCGGCCTGCAGTTCCTCCCTGCGGGCCATGAAGCCGGCGTTGGCATGGTGGGCGCTGGCGGCCACCGCCTCGGCGAAGCGGGCAGCCAGCGGGAGCGGATCCAGGGCCGCCTCCAGCGACGGGCCGTAGAAGTGGCCGCTGGCATAGCGCTCCGCCGTCGAGATCACCCGGTGGGGCGTGGCCACGAGGTAGTTGCCGGTCATGGCCTGCAGGCTCTCGCCCAGGTTGACGACCAGCGAGCCCGGCACGAGCGGCACGTCGATCCACTGCCCGGCGGGGTTCTGCACCTGCAGCCCGGGCGTGCCGCCCGTCGCCAGGATCGTCAGGAAGCCGGTGTCGTGGTGGGCATTCACCCCGGCGGCGCCCGGCGGCGTTGCCGGATAGTGGATGAACTTCGTGAGCGACATGGGCTCGTGGCCGATGAAGCGGCGGAGGTGGTCCGGCGGCAGCCCCAGGCCGGTCCAGAGAGCCTCCAGGAGCCGCGCGGCGACCCCTCCGAGGGCCGCGGACCAGCGGTTGCTGAGGGCCTCGTGGCCGGCGAGGATGTCTGCCGGGAGCCACTGGTTAGGTCCCAGCAGGCGCAGGTAGCCGGGCTCGACATCGCGGGGGCGGGGCGGCCACTCGGTCCAGCAGTCGATCTGCTCGCGGATGTCGGGGCGGTTGTTCGTATATTCGGTGCCCAGCGGCTCCCAACCCCTGAAGTGGCGTGACGACCGCTTGTGGATCTGCTCCTTGCACTCGGTGGGGAGACTGAAGAAGCGGCGCATCATCTCGAAGGTGGCGCTGTGCAGATCGTCGTCGATCCCGTGGTTCACGACCAGCAGGAACCCGACCTCGTGGCAGGCCGCGGTCAGTTCCTCGGCGAGGGGTCGGGGCGGCGGACCCCCGGCGGCCAGGGGTGCCACGTCGATCACCGGGATGCTCTCGAACGCCCCCGCGGTCATCACACGATTCTACGGAGGCCCGACGGCTCTCAGCGGTGGCTCGCTCCGGCGCCCTCGGTTCCCTCCACGAGCGCCAGCGCCAGGCGTTCCAGGCCGGCCACGCGGCTGCCCTTGACGAGCACGGCGTCGCCCCGGCGCAGCGGTCCGAGCGCCGCGAGTGCCTCTGCCGCATCGGCCAGCGGCGGCGTGCCGTAGGCCGCCTCGCCCACCGCCAGGAGTTCAATGCCCAGCGCGGCGGCCAGGT
This sequence comes from Acidimicrobiia bacterium, assembly GCA_009835395.1. GTDB lineage: Bacteria > Actinomycetota > Acidimicrobiia > Acidimicrobiales > CATQHL01 > VXNF01. The sequence goes on along the minus strand of VXXM01000071.1, from coordinate 94,481 downwards.
CGGCGACCCCGGCATGCTCGGCTGCGTGGCGCTCACCCAGTTCGGCCATCACGCCGAGGACCGCTACACGCCGCCGCGCCGGCGTGGCCGCCAGGGAGTGGAGCGCCGCGGCCACCGACGCGGGATTGGCGTTGTAGGCGTCGTTGATGATCAGCGCGCCGGTCGCGTTCGTGCCGACCGCCATCCGCCACGGCGAGAGCTCGGCCCGGCCCAGACCGGCCGCCACGGCCTCGATGCTCACCCCGAGGACCAGGGCCGCCGCTGCAGCCCCCAGGGCGTTGTGCGCGTTGTGCAGGCCGGCGGCGCGCAGCCGCACCGGTGCCCGACCCCAGGGCGTCACCATCACGAAGGAGGGCCGGAGCGCGCCGTCGAGCGTCGGGTCGGCTGCCCGCACGTCGCCTGCACCGAATCCGTAGCCGACTACCCGCGCCCCGCTCCGGGCCGCCATAGCAGCGACCCGGGGGTCGTCGGCGTTGAGAATCGCGGTGCCCGTCGCCGGGAGGGCGGCCACCAGGTCGGACTTCTCACGGGCGACCGCTTCGAGCGTGCCGAAAGCCTCGGTGTGGGCAGCGCTCACAGCGGTGACCACTGCCACGTCGGGCCGGGCGAGCGCCGCCAGATCGGCGATCTCGCCGGGCGCGTTGGTGCCGATCTCGGCGATCAGCGCTCGCTCGGCCCCCGTGGCGCCCAGCAGCGTGAGCGGGACGCCGATGCTGTTATTGAACGAGGCCGGGCTGGCGTGCACGGAGCCGGCCACGCCGAGCGCTGCGGCCAGCAGGTCCTTCGTGGACGTCTTGCCGACCGAGCCTGTGATGCCCACCACCGTCCCGGCGAAGCGATCCCGCGCCGCGACGCCGAGTTGCCGCAGCGCCATCTCGGTGTCGGCAACCACGACCAGCGGCGCCGCGAGCTCCCCCAACCCGCCCAGGCGGTCCCGCCGCGCCAGGCACGCGGCCGCGCCCGCCGCCACCGCGTCGGCGATGAAGTCGTGGCCGTCACGCTCGGCCACCAGCGGGACGAACAGCTCCCCCGCTCGCAGGGTCCGGGAATCCACCGACACGCCGGCGATGGCCACCTCCGCGCCGACCAATTCGCCGCCGACGATGCCGGCCACCTCCGACAGGGCGAATCTCACGCCACGGGCCCCCCAGCATCGCTAAGGGCACCCTCGGTCGTCGTGAGCGCCGCGGCAGCCGGCGGCTCAGCACGGATCCTGGTGGGCGGGACTTCTGATCTGGTGGGCAGGGCTTCACACCTCGCTGGGCGGCGACCGGAGCAGGTGCCTCGGGCAACCGGGCACCACCGGTAGCGTGGCGCACGTGACCGAGCGAATCCGGCTGGTCGTACTGTACGGCGGCCGGTCGGCCGAACACGAGGTCTCACGGGTGTCGGGCCGCTACGTGGCCGAGTGCGCCCGCGCAGCGGGGCTCGACGTGGATCTCCTCGGCATCACTCGCGACGGCCGCTGGGTGCCGCCACCGGCTGTGGCTCTGGAGCACGGAGCCGCCGACGACGCCCTCCCGGCGCTCGGCGACGACCTCCCGACGGTGTCGGTGGACGGGGCACTCGAGCGGCGACCCGGTGAGTCACCGGTCGTCTTCCCCGTCCTGCACGGACCCTTCGGCGAGGACGGCACCGTCCAGGGCCTTTGTGAGATGGCCGGCGTCCCGTACGTCGGGCCGGGCGTGCTGTCGAGTGCGGTGTGCATGGACAAACCGACCTCCAAGAGCCTCCTGGCCGCCGCCGGGCTGCCCGTGGCCCGCCACATGGTGCTGCACGGCGGCGACGTGAGCCCCGAGACCGCGGCCGATCTGCTGGCGGAGTTGGGCAGCCCGGTGTTCGTGAAGCCCGCCAACATGGGCTCCTCGATCGGCGTCTCCAAGGCCGCCGGCGTCGCGGAGGTCGCCGAGGCATTGTCGCTGGCCGCGGAGTACGACGAGCGGCTGATCATCGAGGAGTTCGTGCCCGGGCGGGAGATCGAGGTGTCCGTGCTGGGCAACGAGGAGCTGCGGGCCTCCCTGCCCGGCGAGATCGTGCCCGGCGGCGAGTTCTACGACTACGCCGACAAATACCTCAACGACACAGCCGAGCTGCACGCCCCGGCAGACCTGCCCGCCGAGGTGACCGACGAGGTGCAGGACCTCGCGGTGGCAGCCGCCCGGGCGCTGCACGTGGAGGGTCTCGCCAGAGTGGACTTCCTCTACGACGAGGCCGCGTCACCGGGGCGGCGCTTCATCGTCAGCGAGATCAACACCATGCCGGGGTTCACCCCGATCTCCATGTACCCCCGCCTCTGGGCCGTCTCCGGCCTCGACGGCCCGGCCCTGATCCGCGAACTGGTCCACCTGGCCCTCGACCGCCACCACCGCCGCTCCGCCCACACCCGCACCGAACGCTGAGTTCGGCAACGCCGCCCCGACGGGCCCCAGCCTCAGCCGACGAGGGCTGAGCGGAGGAAGCGGAGGAGCTCGCGGCGGCGGATGACGGTGTCGCGAAGGGTGGGCTCGACGCCGACGGCGCGCAGCACCTCCACCTCGGTGGCGACGCCCATGACGGTGGAGTAGGTGGAGACAAGCAGCAGCCGTGCGTCGCAGCGGCGGATCGCGCCGGACTCCATGCCCGCCTCCAGGAAGGCGCGGGCACGTTCCACCAGGGGCTCGAACCCGGCGCGCACGCGGTCCATCCACGGCGGGCCCAGGCGGGTGACCTCCCGCAGCAGGCCCAGCATCTCCGGGCGCCGCACGGCGAAGCGGAACACCGCCCGGACCACGGCCTCCACGCCTGCCCAGACATCCGATGGCCCTTCAGCACCGCCGGTGGCCGCGGGCGCCGCCTCCACCGACTCCAGCAGCGCCGCGGTCAGATCGGCCACCGTCTGATCGATGACCGCCGCCATGAGCGCGTCCTTGGAGCCGAAGTAGTACAGGACGGTCTGCTTGCGGATCCCGCTGTCGCGGGCGATGGAGTCCAGCGACACGGCGTCGTAGCCCCGCCCGCCGAAGGACATGAGCGCCGCCTCGAGGATGCGATCCCGGGTCTCCACCGGCAACCAGCCTAGTTGCGCCCCGGGCTCTCTACCATCTGGTAGGGCATCTCGGCGCGATTGATGGCTCTTGCCCCCTTACCGTGTGGTAGATGCCTCTACCACATGGTAGAAAGAGAGGGTGATCCCCGAGGCCCTGGCCGGCAAGCGCATCGCACTCACCGGCGCCACCGGTTTCCTGGGAACCGCTCTGGTGGAGAAGCTGCTGCGCTCGGTCCCGGAATGCGAGCTGGTCCTCCTGGTGCGACCCGGCCGCCGCGGCGCCGCCGAGCGGATCCGCCGCGAGGTGCTGCGCAACGACGCCTTCGACCGCCTCCGGGAGGCCCTCGGCCGCGACGGTTTCGCCGCCGAGACGGCCCAGCGCATCGAGGCCGTCGCCGCCGACGTCAGCGTCGACGGTCTGGGCTGCGACGCCGAGGGGCGGGAGCTCCTGGCCGGCTGCGACATCGTCGTCCACGCCGCCGCGGCGGTGGCCTTCGACAACCCCTTCGACCTGGCTGTGGAGACCAACCTGCTGGGGCCGATCCGCCTCGTGGAGTTGCTGGCCGACATCGGCACCACTCCCCACCTGGTCTCGGTCTCGACCGCGTACGTGGCCGGCAACCGGCGGGGGTTCGCCCCCGAGGAACTCCTCGCCGAGAGCCACTTCGCCGTGGCGGTGGACTGGCGCGCCGAGGCGGCGTCGGCACGCCGCAATCGCGATGCCATAGAGGACGAGAGCCGCACCCCGGAGCGCCTCGAGGAGTTCGCCAAGGAGGCGGACGGCGAACTCGGCGCCGCCGGGACCGCCGCGCTCAGCGCCAAGCGCGAGCAGATCCGCCAGCGCTGGGTGCGCACCCGGCTGGTCGACGTGGGGCGGGCGCGGGCGGCCTCGCTGGGGTTCCCCGACGCCTACGGGCTCACCAAGGCCCTCGCCGAGGCGGCGCTGACCGAGACCCGCGGCGCCATCCCGCTCACCATCGTGCGGCCGTCGATCATCGAGTCGGCCCTGGCCGAGCCGTTCCCCGGCTGGATCCGCGGCTTCCGCATGGCCGAGCCGATCATCATCTCCTACGCCCGCGGCCTGCTGCAGGACTTCCCCGGCACGCCCGAGGGAACCCTCGACGTCATCCCCGTGGACCAGGTGGCCGCGGCGGTGTGCGCCGTCGCCGCCGACGGCCCTGCCGCCGACGGCCAACCGAACGTGGTGCAGGTGGCCTCCAGCGAGGTCAACCCGTTCCGTTTCGAGGACCTCCACGACTGGTCGCACGCCTGGTTCTGTGAGAACCCGATCTACGACGAGCGCAACCAGCCAATCAGCCCGCCGCGCTGGTCGTATCCCAGCCGCAAGCGCGTCCAGAACAGCCTGGAGCGCGCCAAGCGCGCCCTGGAGACCGGCGAGAAGGTGCTCAGCGCGCTGCCGATCCGCGGCGAGAAGGCGGGCGTCGCGGCCGACTTCGCCGAGAAGCGCGCCCAGGTGGAGCGGGCGCTCAGCTACGTGGACCTCTACAGCAGCTACGTGGAGTGCCAGGCGACCTTCGGGATCCGTGAGCTGCTGGCGCTGCACGAGGCACTGACACCCGACGATCGGGAGAGCTTCAACTTCGATCCGCGCCGGATCGACTGGCGCCGCTACCTCACCGAGATCCACCTGCCGTCGGTGATCGCCCAGGGACGGCTCAAGACGGCACCGGCGGTGAGGGCCGGGGTCGACCGGGACACCCGGCGTCGCCAGCAGGTGCTGTCGCCGCAGCGCCACATGGCCGCCTTCGATTTGGAGAACACGCTGGTCGCCTCCAACGTCGTCGCCTCGTGGGGCTGGCTGGCGACCAAGCGGATGCCGACCGCCGAGCGGGCCCGCCTGGTGGCCCGCACCCTCGCCGAGGCGCCGAAGCTGCTGGACCTCGACCGCCACGACCGCAGCGACTTCCTGCGCTACTTCTACCGCCGCTTCGCCGGGGCCCCCGTCGACCAGGTGGCCGACGACAGCTTCGAGATGTTCAGCGATCTGCTGCTGCGCCAGTCGTTCCCCGCGGCCATCCGCAGGGTGCGCCACCACCGGGCGCTGGGCCACCGCACCGTGCTGATCACCGGGGCGCTGGACTTCGTGATCGCCCCGTTCGCCCCGCTGTTCGACGACATCGTGTGCGCCTCCCTGACCCGCACCCGCGGCGGATCCGCCTACACCGGCCAACTCGCCACCGTGCCGCCCACCGGGGAGAGCCGCGCCGAGGCGTTGCTGGACTACGCGGCTCGGGAGGGAATCTCACTCGCCGAGTCGGTGGCCTACGCCGACTCCACCAGCGACCTGCCCATGCTCGAGGCCGTGGGGTTCCCGGTTGCGGTGAACCCCGAGACCAAGCTGGCAACCCTCGCCCGGCGCCGGGGCTGGCTCATCGAGAACTTCAAGCAGGCCCCCGGCGGGCCGCGCAAGCTGCTGCCGCTGGCCGAGCCGGTCGTGCGACGATGAACGGCCGATGAGTCCCCGCACCGCCTCCCCCACCCCGCGACCGGGCTTCGTGCTGGAGGTCGAGCGGTCGACCCCGCCGATCCTGTTCCACCACGGCGAGGGGTTCCGGCTCGAGCGGCTGCCGGCGGGGCGCTCCCGGGTGATCTACCCGCCCAGCCCTCTGGAGGGCCTCCCGGATCCCGCCGGCGCCATCCGCCACGCCCTCGAGCACCCCATCGACAGCGAGCCGCTGCCGGCGCTGCTGCGGCCCGGCATGAGACTCACCATCGCCTTCGACGACATCTCGCTGCCGCTGCCCCCGATGCAGCGTCCCGATGTGCGCCAGCAGGTGATCGAGACTGTGCTGGACTTGGCCGCCGCGGCCGGCGTCGACGACGTACACATCATCGCCGCCCTGGCGCTGCACCGGCGCATGACCGAGGCCGAGTTGCGCCACGCCGTCGGAGACCGCGTCTACGAAGCCTTCGCCCCGTCGCGGCGCCTCTACAACCACGACGCCGAGGATCCCGACGGCATGGTGGTCCTGGGTGTGACCGGCCACGGCGAGGAGGTGCAGATCAGCCGCCGCGCCGCCGAGAGCGATCTCGTCGTGTACGTGAACGTCAACCTCGTGGCCATGGACGGCGGCTGGAAGAGCACCGCCACGGGCCTGTCGGGCTACCAGGGTCTGCGCCACCACCACAACGTCGCCACGATGTTGAAGTCGCGCTCGTTCATGGACCAGCGCAACTCCGAACTCCACCACTCCAACTGGCGCCAGGGTGCGGTGCTGCGGGAATCCGGGCCCCGGGTGTTCCAGATCGAGACCACCCTCAACAACAACAGCTTCGGCACCAGCGGCTCGCTGTCGATGCTGCAGAAGCGTGAGTGGGAGTGGACCGCACGGGATCGGGCCACGTTCCTGGCCATGCAGGGCGGGCTGCAGGTCATGTCGCCGGCCGCCCGCCGGCGTGCCTTCCAGTCCTGGCGGGCGCCGTACGCCATCACCTCGGTGCAGGCCGGCGAGGTGGAGGCCGTCCACAAGGTCACCACCGAGAACGTCTACCGCCAGCAACTCGTGGCCGTGGAGGGCCAGACCGACGTGCTGACCATGGGGCTGCCCTACATCTGCCCCTACAACGTCAACTCCATCATGAACCCGATCCTGGTCATGTGCCTGGGACTCGGGTACTTCTTCAACCTCTACCGGGGGCGGCCGCTGGTGCGCCCCGGTGGGGTGGTGATCATGACCCACCCCACGCCCTGGGAGTTCCACCCGGTGCACCACCCCAGCTACATCGACTTCTTCGAGCAGGTGTTGGCAGACACCACCGACCCCGCCGAGATCGAGGCCCGCTACGAGCTGCAGTACGCCACCGACGAGTGGTACCGGCACCTCTACCGCACCTCCTACGCCTACCACGGCGTGCACCCCTTCTACATGTGGTACTGGGGGGCGCACGCGCTGAGCTACCTGGGCCGGGTCATCGTGGTGGGCGGCGACCGGGCGGCGGTGCGGCGCATGGGGTTCGCCCCGGCCTCCAGCCTCAGCGACGCCTTCGAGATCGCCGGCGACGTGGTGGGCAGCCGACCGTCGGTCACGCACCTGCACCTGCCCCCCTTTGTCATGGCGGACGTGTCGTGATGGCGGACGTGTCGTGAGGCGCAACCCCGTGGGTGGCCTGCTGCGGAGCCTGGACTTCCCGTGGCGCCCCCCGACCGTGCCGCTGTCGGCGCCTCCGCAGCACCTCCCCGCCGTGCTCGGCGCCGACTTCGACACCGACTGGGCCCGCCGCTGGCCCGCCCGCATGGTGCGCGCCTCTGTGATCGAGTTGCTCTGGCGACCGGTGGTGGCGGCCGCCGCCCAGCCCGCCCGCCTCGGCCTGGACCGCCTCGAGGCCCTGGACGGCGAGCCGGTCATCTTCGCCGCCAACCACCACAGCCACCTCGACACCCCGCTGCTGATGACGTCGATCCCCGAGCCGTGGCGCCACACCCTGATCGTGGCGGCGGCGGCGGACTACTTCTTCCCGACCCGCCCCAAGGGAGTCGCCTCGGCGCTGTTCATGGGGGCCGTGCCGGTGGAGCGGGCCCGGGTGGGCCGCGACTCCGCGCAGGAGGTCGCCGGCCTGGTGCGCCGCGGCTGGAGCCTGCTGCTGTATCCCGAAGGAGGGCGCAGCACCGACGGCTGGGGCCAGCCGTTCCGGGGCGGCGCCGCCTACCTGGCGCACCGCTGCGACGTGCCGGTCGTGCCCGTGTACCTGGCCGGCACCCGCAAGATCCTGCCGAAGGGGCGGCTGGTGCCGACTCCGGGACGCACGCTCGTGGTCTTCGGCGATCCGGTCCGCCCCGACCCCAGCGAGCGGATCCGCACCCTCGGGGCCCGCATCGAGGCCGCCGTGGCGGCCCTGGCCGACGAGGTCACCACCGACTGGTGGCAGGCACGCCACCGGGTGCACACCCGCACCACCCCCACGCTGACCGGCCCCGACGCCGCCTCCTGGCGTCGCGCCTGGGCGCTGTCGCACCGCAGCAAGCCACGAGCCCGCCGCTGGCCCCGCTGACGGCGCCGGCCGGTGGGGCCGGGCCGCGCGGGCGGTAGAAACGAGGCGAGCCCCCGCGCCGAGAGGTACACCATGGCCGTCCATGCCAGCACCCCCATCGAGTTGATCGAGGCCGCATACGGTCGCCTGGCCGCGGCGGTCTCTTCCGCCCGGGCCGCCACCGACCGTCCGCTGACGGCGGCGGAGAAGATCCTCATCGGCCACCTCGACGACCCGTCGGGACCCCTGCCCGGGCGGGGGCGCAGCTACGTCGACTTCCGCCCCGACCGGGTGGCGATGCAGGACGCCACGGCCCAGATGGCCTGGCTGCAGTTCATGACCGCCGGGCTCGACGAGGTTGCCGTGCCGACCACGGTGCACTGCGACCACCTCATTCAGGCGAAGGTGGACGCGCGGCGCGACCTGCTGGCGGCGCTGGAGAACCACGACGAGGTCTACGACTTCCTCGAGTCGGTGAGCGCCCGCTACGGGGCCGGGTTCTGGAAGCCGGGCTCGGGCATCATCCACCAGGTCGTGCTGGAGAACTACGCCTTCCCCGGTGGGATGATGATCGGCACCGACAGCCACAGCCCGAACGCCGGCGGGCTGGGCATGGTGGCGGTGGGTGTGGGCGGCGCCGACGCCGTGGACGTCATGACCGGGTTCCCCTGGAATGTGCGCTGGCCGAAGTTCATCGGCGTGCGCCTCACCGGGCGCCTGTCGGGCTGGTCGGCACCCAAGGACGTCATCCTGAAGGTGGCCGACCTGCTGACGGTGGCCGGCGGCACCGGCGCCATCGTCGAGTACTTCGGTCCCGGCGCCGAGACGATCTCCGCCACCGGCAAGGCCACCATCTGCAACATGGGCGCCGAGATCGGCGCCACCACCTCGCTGTTCGCCTACGACGAGTCCATGGCCCGCTACCTGAAGGCCACCGGGCGCGAGCAGGTGGCCGCGGCGGCCGACGCCGTCGCCGAGCACCTGCGGCCCGACGACGGCGTGATCGCCGACCCGGAGGGTTGCTACGACTCGGTCGTCGAGATCGACTTGTCCACCCTGGCGCCGCACATCAACGGACCCCACTCGCCCGACCGTGCCCGCCCGGTGTCGGAGTTGGGCGCCGAGGCGGCCGCCGAGGGCTGGCCCATGGAGATCTCCGCGGCGCTGGTCGGCTCGTGCACCAACTCCTCCTACGAGGACATCACCCGGGCGGCCAGCATCGTCTCCGGGGCGGTGGCGAAAGGGCTGAAGGTGCAGGCGCCGCTGCTGGTCACGCCGGGCTCCGAGCAGATCCGCGCCACCATCACCCGCGACGGGTTGCTGGGCGTCTTCGAGGAGGCAGGGGCCACGGTGCTGGCCAACGCCTGCGGGCCGTGCATCGGCCAGTGGTCGCGCAGCGACGTGGCCGAGGGCGACGTCAACGTGATCGTGAACAGCTACAACCGCAACTTCCCCAAGCGCAACGACGGCCTGGCCTCCACACTGGCCTTCGTTACCTCACCGGAGGTGGTGGTGGCCCTTGCCCTGGCCGGCCGGGTGGACTTCGACCCGCTCACCGACACCCTCACCAACGACGCCGGCGAGGAGGTGCGCCTGCTCGAGCCGGTCGGCACCGAGTTGCCGCCCGACGGCTTCGATCCCGGCGAGGCGGGTTTCGTCGCCCCGCCGCCGGAGGCGGAGCGGGCCGCCATCGAGGTGCGCATCTCGCCGACCAGCAGGCGCCTGCAGGAGCTGCAGCCGTTCACCCCCTGGGACGGGCGGGACTACGAGAACCTGCCGGTGCTGGTGAAGGCGGCCGGCAAGTGCACCACCGACCACATCTCCGCCGCCGGGCCGTGGCTGCGCTACCGGGGGCACCTCGAGAACATCAGCGGCAACCTCTTCGCCGGCGCGGTCAACGCCTTCGGCGGCGCGGTCGGCGAGGGCAAGGACCAGACCGACGGACAGGTCCGCCCGTATCCCGAGATCGCCGAGCGCTACCACACCGCCGGCTGGTCGTGGGTCGCCGTGGGTGACGCCAACTACGGCGAGGGCTCCTCCCGCGAGCACGCCGCCATGGAGCCCCGGTTCCGGGGCTGCGTGGCCGTCATCGTGCGCTCCTTCGCCCGCATCCACGAGACCAACCTCAAGAAGCAGGGCGTGCTGGCGCTCACGTTCGCCGACCCCGCCGACTACGACCGCATCGGCGAGGACGACCGCATCGCCATCCGGGGCCTGGCCGACCTGGCGCCCGGCGAGCCGGTGCGGGTGGAGGTGTCACACCCCGACGGCTCGACGGATCTGTTCGACACCACCCACACGATGTCGGCCGACCAGATCGACTGGTTCCGTGCCGGCAGCGCCCTCAACGTGATCCGCACGCGGCTCTGAGCGCCACCCGGCCGGGCGCAGCGGCGCTAGGGCAGGGTCTCGGTGGGGAGAGGGTGGCGGAAGAGGGCGGCGGCGTTGCGGTGGCAGATGTCGGCGATGACGTCGTCGGGCAGGTGGCCGATCATCTCCTCGAGGGCGTCCTGGCAGCCGGGCCAGGTGCTGTCGGCGTGGGGGTAGTCGACCTCCATCATGACGTGGCCGCGGTTGAGGGCCACGACCGCGTCGATGCTGGAAGGGTCGCTGATGGTGCAGTACCAGATGTTGCGCAGCAGCAGCTCGTGGGGGCCGGTGGCGCCCTCGGGCCAATCCTGGCGACCGTGGCCGGAGACCTCGATCTGGTGGCGCATGCGGTCGTACATGGTGGGCACCCAGCCGCAGCCGCCCTCGGACAGGGCGATGCGGATGTCGGGGAAGCGCAGCCCGATGCCCGACCAGACCCACTCGGCGGCAGCCACGTAGGCGTGCATCTGGAACAGCGTGGCCCGCACGGCCAGGTGCGGGCCGGCCTCGTCCTGGGGCATCCAGTGGCCCGACGAGCCGGTGTGCAGGCAGATCACCGTCCCGGTCTCCTCGCAGGCCGCCAGCAGCGGATCCCACCAGCGGTCGTGGATCGACGGCAGGCCCATGTGCGCCGGGTTCTCCGGCAGCGTGACCGCCGTGAAGCCCCGCTCGGCGTTGCGGCGGATCTCCGCGGCAGCCAGATGCGGGTCGCGCAGCCAGGTGATGCCCATCGGGATGATGCGCTCGGGGTAGGAGCCCCACCATTCCTCGTGGATCCAGTCGTTGAAGGCCCGGGTCACCGCCAGGCCCAGGTCGGCATCCGAGCAACTCGAGTACACCGCCCCGCAGAAGCCGGTGATGACCGACGGGAAGCACACCGACGCCCACACGCCGCCGAGGTCCATGTCCTTGATGCGCTGGTGGATGTCCCAGGACCCGCGCCGCATGTCACTGAACCGGGCCGGCTCGAATATGACGTCGTCGCGGTCGGCCCGCCCCACCTGGGCGTTGAGGCCCAACTGCTCGTAGACCTCGCCGTCGAAGACCCACGCCTGCGTGCCGTCACCCTGCTCGACGACCCGCGGGGCCAGGTCCTGGTAGCGGCGCGGTAGGCGCCCCTCGAACAGCCACGGCGGCTCCACGAGGTGGTCGTCCACCGAGATGAGCGTGTAGCGGACCCGCTGTGCCGGCGGGTCCGGCAGCAGCATCGGGCTCGGCGCCTCGTCGAGGTCGACGATGCTCATCGTTCGCCGCCCGGCAACCGGCGGGCGGCGGCCGTGTCGTGCTCGCAGTTCACGCGCGGCACTCTAACGGCCGCCGCCGCGCTGGTTGAGGGGATCAGGGGCGGGCGATGAGCTCCTCCAGCGCCTCGGGCTTGGCGGTCAGCGTGGCCACCACGTCGGCGTCCACGTCGGCCACGATGATCTCGCCCACCTCGTCGGCCACCGAGGCGAACAGGCCCTGGCGGTGCATGCTGGCCGTCTGGTTGCGGTTGTCGTCGGTGGGCGTGAGGTAGTGGACCGAGGTGACCTCGTAGCGCAGCATCAGGAACAGGTGCACCAGGGTCATGAGCCGCTTGCGCCGCATCGCCGGCTCCAGCGTGTTCTGGTCGCGCACCGACAGGATCGGCCGGTCCCGGCGGTCGCGCAGCACCGCGAAGACGATGTTGGCGAGCGGCCGGCCCGCGCCGTTGCCGTTGCCGGGATGCCCGCCGCCGCTGGCGACCGTCAGCTCCAGGATCTCCGACGTTGCCTTCCAGGGCCGCAGCCGCACCCGCGGCCGCACCCGCAGCCCGTGATGGCCGGCCCACTGCTCCAGCCACTCCTCCAGTGTGCGCGTCGGCACCTCGGTCTGCGCCAGGTGCTGGAACTGCGTCGAGCCCTTGCCCATGGCCCGGGTGGTGGCGGTGCGGCCCGAGCAGGCCATGAGCGCGGCGTCGGCCCGGGGACCGCCGACCAGCGTCTGGGGGGTGCGGTAGGGCGAGTCCACCAGGCGCAGGCGGCGCTGCAGCTTGGCGAGCGCCAGCATGCCCTCCTCGTTCAGCGAGGCGGCGAACTCCTCGCCGGCCATGCCGTCGATCTGGTGGCCGCCGTAGGTGATGAAGTTGAACACGTAGCCCAACTCGCCGAGCTTCCTCGGGAACTCCCGCATCTCGGCATCGCTCATGCCGGTGGTGTCCCAGTTGAACGACGGCGACAGGTTGTACGCCAGCATCTTGTCGGGGTGGACGGCGTGAATCGCCTCAGCGAACTCCCGGGCGTCGCCCAGGTGGGCCGTCTTGGTCTCCATCCACAGCACGTCGGCGAACGGCGCCACCGCCAGCGACTTGGCGACCGCATAGGGGATGCCGCCCTGCACCTGGTAGTAGCCCTCGGGCGTGCGGGCCACTTCGGCGTCCCAGTAGACGTCGATGCCGAGTTCGGCGGCCCGCTCCCGGGCACATTCCAGGCTGCTGTTGCGGGCGAAGTGCAGCCACTCACCGGCTCCGATGCCCACCTCGACGCCTTCGGCGGACCGGGAGGCGATGTGCTCGGCCACGGCGTCGGCGTAGGTGCAGAGCCCTGCGGCGGCCTGCCAGGCCTCCACGAAGGCGTCGGTGACCTCCTCGGCGACCCGCCCGGGTGCGGCCGGGTTGGCCGCCAGCGCCGCGTCGATGGCGCCGGTCACGCCGCTGGCCTCCAGCCAGGCGTCGGCCCGGCGGTACTTCGCCTCCGGAAGGGCGTACAGCAGGTGGCCGTTGGCGCCCTCCACGCCGGCCTCGGTGAGGCGCCGCAGCACCGCCAGGTAGGCCGCCTTGTAGGAGGGCAGGTTGCGCCGGGTCACGCCCAGCACGAAGGGCTGGTCGCGCTCGTCGGAGGCGCTGTCCAGCAGGGTGGCGGCCTCCGCGTCGGTGCGCGCCACGATGATGCCCTCCACGCCCATCACGTCCAGCTGGAAGCGGGCCGCGTTGAGACGCTTGATCTGCTCATCGCAGCCCACCAGCACCTTGCCGCCCTGGTGGCCGCACTTCTTCTGGCCCGGGCGCTGGTCCTCGATGTGGTAGCCCGGCACGCCGACCTCCACGAAACGCCGGATGAGGTTCCGCACGTGCGGGTCGCCGCCGTGGCCGGTGTCAGCGTCCGCGATGATGAACGGCGAGTAGTCCACCTCGGGGACCTCGGCCTGCTCGGCGGCGCTCATCCGCGACCGGGCGAAGCTCTGGTTGCGGTCGGCGGTCAGCAGGGCGCGCACGATCCCGGCGGCCTCGTCGGGCACCGAGCCGAGCGGGTAGCCGGCCAGGTCGGGGCCGGGATCCTCGTGCAGCGAACCCTTGGCCGACGTGGCCCAGCCGCCCAGGTAGATGCCGTCGATGCCGGCCCGCTTCATGGCGACGGCCTGCCCCGGCGAGTACGGCCCGAAGGTGGTGATGCTTCGGCGCTCGGAGAAGAGCCGCCGCAGCAGGGCACCGAACCGCTCGGCGGCCACCCGGGCGACGGTGTGGTCCTGGCTGATCGACCCTCGCTGCTGGACCACCTGGCGCGCCGAGTACAGGCGCCGCAGGCCGGCGAACCGGGGCGACGCCATCCAGCGGCGGGTGGCCTCCACGTCGGCGTCGAAGCGCTGCCGGTGAGCGTCGGGGTCTGCAGCGCCGGCGACTCCCGGAACCTGCTGAGGGATGTCCGCCTCGGGGGCGGGTTCACCGATTGTCTCTGGCGACAGGACACTCACTGGCCGGCACCTCCTCCTTCGGTCTCGCGATCGTGGCTTCGCGAGACAACGACTTCGTGGTTCCGCACTTTATGAGACAAGTTTCCTCAATTTGGCGAGATTGCAGCACTAAATCGGCCCTATGGGGGATAATTTTATTCACTATTTCGATTTTCTAGAACTCTAGCTTCAGTGTGGAGTACCTTCCGGTCCGCTCGCCGCTTCGGGCGCCGCCGGCTCTCGCGGATCCCCACGGCGGCGCCGGCCCGCTGAACCGGCTGAAGTGCCCCCTAACGTGAGGGCATGGCAGAAAACCGACACGTCACCACCGGTCGCCTGCAGGTGGCGGCCGAGCTCGATGAATTCGTCCGCACCGAACTGGCTCCCGGCACCGGCGTCGAGCCTGACGGGTTCTGGGGAGGCCTGGAGAGCCTGCTGGCCGACCTGGAGCCGCGTGCCCGGACTCTGCTGGCGACCCGGGACGACCTGCAGGCGCAGATCGACCAGTGGCACACCGAGCGGCGGGGGCAACCCCACGACCCCGGCGAGTACGAGGCCTTCCTGCGGTCGGTCGGCTACCTGGCAGCCGAACCGGGGGTCGTGCAGGTGGCGACGGCGAATGTCGACCCCGAGATCGCCGAGGTGGCCGGACCCCAGCTGGTGGTACCGGTGGACAACGCCCGCTATGCGCTGAACGCGGCGAACGCCCGGTGGGGCAGTCTCTACGACGCCCTCTACGGCACCGACGTGATCCCCACTGACGACGGAGCCACTCGGGACGGCCCGTACAACCCGGTCCGGGGCGATCGGGTGATCGCCCACGCCCGGGAGTTGCTGGATCGCCACGTCCCGCTGGCGTCCGGTTCGCACGCCGACGCCGTGGCCTACCGGGTGGCCGGCAGTTCCCTGGCGGTCGAGCTGGCCGGCGGGAGCAATGTCGGACTGGCCGCCGGCGCGGAGTTGGCCGGCTACACAGGCGCACCCGGCGACCCCGACTCGGTGCTGCTGCACCGCAACGGTCTCGGAATCGAGATCCTCATCGACCGCGATCACCCCGTCGGCGCCGTCGACCGCGCCGGCGTGGCCGACATCCATCTCGAGGCGGCCCTCACCACGATCATGGACCTCGAGGACTCCGTGGCGACCGTGGACGCCGCCGACAAGGTTCTGGCCTATGGCAACTGGCTGGGCCTCATGAAGGGCGACCTGTCGGCGACCTTCACCAAGGGCGGGCGGACCATGACCCGCGAGCTGCGGGCCGATTCCCCCTACCTGGACGCCGCCGGCAACGCCATGACTCTGCGGCGTCGCAGCGTCATGCTGGTGCGCAACATCGGGCCGCACATCGAGACCGACATCGTGCGCCTCGACGGCGCCCCGATCATCGAGACCCTGCTGGACGCCGCCGTCACCGCCTGGTGCGCCATGCACGACCTGGCGGGCGCGGGCCCGCACCGCAACAGCGCCTCCGGCTCCATCTACATCGTCAAGCCGAAAATGCACGGCCCCGACGAGGTGGCCCTGGCCAGCGAGCTGTTCAGCCGCGTCGAGGACATCCTCAGCCTGGATCGCAACACACTGAAGATGGGCATCATGGACGAAGAGCGCCGCACGTCGCTGAACCTCGCCGCCTGTATCGCCGCCGCCTCCGAGCGGGTGATGTTCATCAACACCGGCTTCCTGGACCGCACGGGCGACGACATCCACACCGCTATGGAGGCGGGGCCGATGATCCCCAAGGCGGAGATCAAGTCGGCAACGTGGCTGACCACCTACGAGGACGTCAACGTCGACGTGGGCCTGGACACCGGCCTCATCGGCCACGGCCAGATCGGCAAGGGCATGTGGACCCGCCCCGACGACATGGCGGCCATGCTGGCCGAGAAGACCGGCCATCCCCTCTCGGGAGCCTCCACAGCCTGGGTCCCGTCACCGGTGGCGGCGACCCTGCACGCCCTGCACTACCTGGAGGTCGACGTGGCCGCCCGCCAGCGGGAGTTGGCCGAGCGCACGCCCGCCCGGGCGCTGGACATGCTGCAGTTCGCCACGCTCCCGCCGGGCCGGGAACTGACGCCCGCCGAACTGGCCGACGAGTTGGAGAACAACGCGCAAGGCATCCTCGGCTACGTCAGCCGCTGGGTCGGCCAGGGGGTCGGCTGCTCGAAGGTGCCCGATATCAACGACGTGGCGCTCATGGAGGACCGTGCCACGCTGCGGATCTCCTCCCAGCACATCGCCAACTGGCTGCACCACGGCCTGCTCAGCGCCGAGCAGGTGCTCGCCACCATGGAGCGCATGGCCGCGGTGGTGGACGCCCAGAACGCCGGCGACCCCGACTACCACCCGATGTGCGCCGACCTGGCCGCCAGTATCCCCTACCAGGCCGCCGTGGCGCTCGTGATGGAGGGCCTCAGCCAGCCCAACGGCTACACCGAGTACATCCTCATCGAGCAGCGCCGCCGCATGAAGGCCGCCCTCGCCCGCGACTGAGCGCGAGACTCCCCCGGCTAGGCGCCGTCATCTGCGAGCGCCTGGCGCACTTCTTCGACGGCCTCGGGGAGGTCGTCCACCTGCACCTCGTGGACGCTGTGCGGGCCGAGGAAGACGAAGACGCAGCGTGAGACCGCCCGGCCGGTGGCCTCTTCCAGCATGAGCGCGTAGGCCGCGATCTGCAGGCGGTAGCCCGGCTTCTGGCGTAGATCGGGGCGCTCGTCGGAGTCGTGGGTCTTGTAGTCGACGACCACGAGCGAGCCGTCGGGTGTCTCGTAGAGCAGGTCGACGAACCCCTCCAGGAGACGGCCCTCCACCTCAGCGGCTGCGTACAACTCGCGCCAGTGCCGCTGGCGGGCCGCCTCACGGATCACCGGGGCCGAGAGGGCGTTCCGCGCCCGGGCGACCACGTCGTCCGCCAGGTGGCCGATCCCCTCGGCGGCGGCGTAGCGGCGGGCCTGCGGCGCCAGGTCCTCGCCGGGCTCGTCGAAGTCGGCCGTCTGGAGCACAGCGTGGACCGCCCGACCCAGCGCCGTGCCGTACCGGCCCCTGCGCCATACCGGCGCGTCCTCCTCCGGTTCATGCTTGTCGAAGCCGGGATCGGGCGCCCCTCGCACCGCCGGAACCTGCTGGTCGGCGACGCCGGCGCGCCCGGTTGGCGCAGCGCGCGGCTCGCCGGGAACTGCGGCTCCGCCCCCGGTCGCCGCGCCGACCGCGCTCGCAGCCACGACAGGGCGACGCGCCGCGAACTCCCACATGGCCGCGTGCTCGCGTTCCCACTCGGCGCGTGACGGGATGGCGGCAGCCGGCGCATCCTCGCCGGGTCGCCCGCCACCGGAACCCCGGTCGCCGAGCCCCGCCGAACCGTCAGTCGCCTCTGTGCCATACGGCGACTCACCTGGCTGCAACGTCTCCAGCGGGCGGCCCGCCGTCCAGCCGGCGACCTCCAGAGCCCAGGCGAAACCTGGCGGGGACGAAGCCGGCTCCTCCTCCGGATCTTCGCCGGCTGCGGGGACGTCGAGCGCCACGGTGAGCGGGTGCGGCGCCACCGCATCCTTTGTGGACTGCGGATCCACGACCTCGGCGACCGTGTGCGCCAGCAGTTCGGCAAGGGTCATCTTCGGCAGCGCCTCGGCGACGGCCAGCTTCTGCCAGGACGGCGGCTTGCGGCCGCTGCGGTACAGCGAGACCGCCAGGTAGTCCTCGGCTCGGGTGCAGGCCACGTACAACTTGCGGATGTCCTCGTGGAACTCGTGCAGTTGTTCGGAGTCCGCCACCCCGTCGCTGCCGAACGACCGCACGCGCCCGCCCAGCGTGCAGAACGCCCCCCCGCTGTGCGGGAAGGTCAACTCGGAGGAGCGTCTGCCCCGCGACGGCCCGGTCGTGCCGGAGAAGCCAGCCACGATCACGAACGGGAACTCCAGGCCCTTGGCGGCGTGGACGGTCATGATCCGCACAGCGTCGTCGTCGGTCTCGGGTACGAGCGCCTCGACCACCCGGGCACCCTCGCCGCGCTGCATGTCGACCCAACCGAGGTACGCCCGCAGCGTGCCGCCCGTGGAGTCTGAGAACGCCCGCGCCTGGTCGGCGGCGCGGCGCAGGCGGCGCCAGGTGTCGCGGTGGCGGTCCTCGGCGAAGGCCAGTTCCAGCAGCCGGCGCTCACGCACCACCCGGTCCACGATCTCCCCCGGGCTGCGCCAGAGCCGCTCGGTGTGCAGCTCGCGCAGCCAGTCCAGCGCAGCGGCGACCGGGTGGTCGGGTTGCGGGCTCGGGTTCAGGTAGTCCCAGGGACGGTGGCCGCCGCACAGCTGCCGGTAGTCGTAGAGGTCGTCGTCGCCGAAGCCGAAGGCCGCCGAGCGCAGCGCCGTCACCACCGCCAGATGGTCCGAGGGGTCGTCGATGGCGCGCAGGGTCGCCAGCAGGTCGGTCTCGGCCCGGGTGGCGTACACGAGGCTGGAGGACTCCACCCGGTACGCCAGGCCCGCCGCCTCGAACGCCCCGACGAGCGGGCCCAGCACGGTGCGCGCCGGGATCAGCACGCACATGTCGCTCAGCCGCAGCGGTCGCGTCCCACCGCCGTCACCCACCGGCCAACTCTCGGTGACGGCCCGGCGGATCAGGGCGGCGACCTCGGCGAACTCGATGCCGCGGAGTTCCTCGGCGGGGATCCCGCGTGACTCGCCCTCGCCGAGGGCGCCGGTCCCGAGCAGCAGCACCGGAGCGCCGGCCTTGCCGTCGAGCGGCCGGCGGGCGGCCTGGAGGGGCACGTAGCCGGATTGGGATCCGGTGGCGGGCCGGATGAGGCGGCCGAAGACGGCGTTGGCCCAGTCCACGATCGCCGGCGACGAGCGCCAGTTGCGGCCGAGGGTCTCGCGGGCCGCCGGGCCGGCCCAGTCCGCCACCTGCAGGTACAGCCCGATGTCGGCCCGGCGGAACCGGTACAGCGACTGCTTCGGGTCGCCCACGAAGAAGAGAGCGCCGTCGCCGCCCGGGAGGCCCTGCCAGGACGCCTTCTCAGCCGCCTCGGCAGCAATATCGCCGACGGGCTCTGCAGGGTCGTCGCAGGCGATCAGCAGTGCCAGCTCTACTTGGATGGGATCGGTGTCCTGGAACTCGTCGACGAGCAGCCGCCGGTAGCGCGTGCGCAGCGACCCGCGCACCGCGGCACCGTGGTCGGGATGGCGCAACAGGTTCCGGGCCTGCACCAGCAGGTCGTGGAACACGAACCGCCCTTGCCGCCGGCGCCGCTCGGCCTCGCCCAGGACGAAGCCCGCCAGCCGGGCCAGCAGCCGTGCCGAGCACGTCCGCCCGGCGGCGTCGAGACGTGCTCCGGCCTCCTCCCGCAACGCCTTCAGGCGCTCGCGCACTGCTTCCTTGTCGAAGGAGGCGTGCCAGTTGTCCTTGCGTCCGCGCGGCCTCGGTCCCCCGGCAAGTTCCCCGAGCAGCACCACGGCCTCCAGCTCGCCCGCCGCAGCGAGGCGATCGGCCAGCCGGCGGAGATCGACGAGGGCGTGGTAGAGGTCGTCGTGCTCGGTGGGCAGCGCCTCGGAGAGCCGGTCCAGCGGGATGTCGTGGTGCCAGCGGCTCTCGGCGGCCAGTTCACGCGTCGGCACGATCAGGTCGGCGAACTCCAGCGGCGGCACCTCGGGCAGTTCCGCGAGCGGGGCGATGCGCTCGGCGGCCAGATCCCAGTTGTCGGCCATGCGCCGGGCCACGGCCCGCAGGTTGGCGACCCGCATCCCCAGGGAGTCTCCCAGCACCAGCGCCCGCTCCAGTTGCGGCTCGGCCAACACCTCCTCCACGAACCGCTCCCAGCCCTCGGCGAAGTCCATGTCGGCGCCGATCTCGTCGAGCATCTCCAGCCGGGGCGGCAGACCGGCGTCGGTGGTGTGCTCGCGCAGGATCCGCTGGGCGAACGAGTGCAGCGTGCAGACCGCGGCGCCGTCCAGATCGTCCAGGGCTCGGCGCAGGATCCCGGCCTCCTCCTCGGAGGCGGCCCCGCGGCTCGCCCTGACGAGGTCCCGCCGGAGGCGCTCGCGCAATTCGGCAGCGGCCTTCTCCGTGAAGGTGATGGCGGCGACGTTGGACAGCGCCACGCCGCTGCGCACCAGGGCCATGATCCGCGTCACGAGAGCCGTCGTCTTGCCGGTCCCGGCGCCGGCCTCCAGGAAGAGGTCGCGGTCCAGGTCCTCGGCGGCGGCCCGGCGGGCACGGGCGTCGGCGACGGCGCCCTCAGCAGTGCCCCGGCCGGCGCCGGCGTCGCCGCCTGCGGGCACCGGACCGTTCACGGGCTCCCCTCCGGATCGTGCTCCTGATCGCCGGTGGGTGCATCCCCGGCCGGCGGCCCGCCGGCCAGGCGTCGACTCTCCTCGACCGGCAGCAGTTCCCTTGCGCCGACCTGCAGCCAGCCCAGCAACTCGGGGCTGGTGGCCTTGCGCAGGATCTGCACGTTCAGCTCGGCGGCCCGGTGGCGATCGGCGTCGCAGTAGTCGCAGTGCGACGGGTGGTTCCGTGGGCGCGGGTAGGCGGGGAAGACGCCGTCGGCGATCCCGTCGCAGATGCGCGCCAGCGTCCACTGCGTCTCGGCCTCGGTCGGCGCCTCCGGCGGCAGCGGCAGCCAGCGGAAGTCCTCCCTCGCCGTCACGAACCAGTAGCCGGCGATCACCTCGGCCTCGGCTCCCGCCATCTGCCGCACCGCCTCGGTGTAGAGCGGGAGTTGCAACCGCGGCAGCGCCTGGCGCTTCGGGCCGCTCCGGGGGCCGGACCCCGCGTAGATCGCCCACGGCTCCTCGCCGAGCCGCTGGTAGACGTCGCTGCGGCCGGTCTTGTAGTCGACCACCACGAGCGTGCCCGCAACGCCGACGTCGATGCGGTCGACCGCGCCGCGCAGGCGGATCGTGCGACCGTCGCCCAGCGGCACCTCCACCGGAGGCAGAGCCTCCTCTCCGAGCCGCCGGGGCGGCATGCCGAAGCCCTTCTCGCTCGCCCACGGCACGCAGCCCTCCGCACGGCGCCAGCGCTCCTCCACGTCCAGGAACGCCAGCAGTTCGCGGAGGATCCTGCGGCGCTCGGGTTCCCAGAAGACCCGCTGACCGACCCGCCCCTGGCTCTCGCGCTCGGCGAACGCCTCGACGGCGATCTGCTCCAGGCGCCGGCGCTCGTCGTCGCCCCAGCGGGTTGCCGGATCCGGCGCGCCGGCCGCCAGGATCTCATCGAGGAACCGGTCGAGGATCGAGTGGATGAGGTCGCCGCGCTCCAGCGCCGAGATCCGCAACTCCCGCTCGGGCCGGTCCACAGGCTCCACGCCCAGCATGTAGCGCATGAAGTAGCCGTGCGGGCACGTCGCCCACGCCTCCAGTTGCGTGGCCGAGACGGCCCGCCCGCCGCGCCCGGGGTCCGCAACGTCGCAGGTCGCCAGGTTCCCGTCGAAGCGCGTGAAGGCGCTGCTGCGTCGCGCCGCCAGCATCGTGAGCGAGTCCTCCAATGGCGCGCCGGGCGCTGCCAGAGGGTGCTCGGCCAGCAGGCCGCCGCCGGCGCGGTGGTCCAGCAGCAGGCGGAGGTCGTACTCCTGAGACGTCGCCGGGAAGGCGCACGCCCGCAGCCCGGCGGTCGCCGACGAGACCTCGCTGAAGGTATCGCCCGGAAGCCCCGCAAGGTCGCCTGCGCCGAGCAGCAGGCCCGTCGCGGCGGCACCGTCGGCTGCCGGCGCCTGCAGCCCCTGCGCCGCCGCCAGCAGCCAGCGCGACGGCAACCGGTCGGCCGTGCGGCGCAGATCGCCGCGCGGGTAAAGCAGCGTGCGCTCGCCCGACGCCCCGGCCAGCGCGGCCAGGAACCGGCGGTGATCGTCGGCCAACCGGGCCGGAGGCGCCGGCAGCGCATCGGGAACCGCGGCCCGCTCGGTCTCGCTGAGCAGCGGATCCTCCACCTGCTGGCCGGGGAACAGCCCCTCGGCCATCCCCAGCACCCAGACGCAATCCAGGTCGACGCCGAGTGCCGCGCCCACAGGTCCCGTCAGCAAGCCGTGACCCGTGCGTCCCTGCCGCCCCCTGCTTGTGGCGAGTTCGGCCTCCAGGGCGCGGCGGAACCGCGCCAGGTCGGGCGCGGGGTCGATGCGATCCAACCCGCCGAGACGCTCGAGGGAGGCTTCGACGCGCTCCGCGGCGGCGCGCTCGTGCGGCGGCCAGTTGCTCTCCCGCCACTCGGCGCCGCCCACGAGGTCCCGGACCGATGTGGCGGCCCACTGTGCGAGCCTCCGCCACGACGTCAGCCCGCTCGCCTCCTCTCCACGAGCCAGAACGTCGGCCATGAAGAGACGCAGGCTGTCGGCGGTGGCGAGATCGCGCTCGATGTGTGCCCGCCGCCAATCGCTGTCCTCGCCGAGCCGGTCCATCTCCGACCGCCGGTTGGCGCAGTAGTCCTCGAGTCTCCGGTCCCACTCCGCGGCTCCGTCGATCACCCCGGCGCGGCGGCCGATCCGCTCCCAGGCCGCCACGGGCACCGGCCGCCAACGCCCCTCGCTCCCGGCCTCCAGCGCCGCGCGGATCGGCGCCGCCGCCAGCCAGGCCATCACGTCGGAGCGGCTGTAGCGGCGTCCGGGCAGTCCGAGCAGCCCCATCAGGAAGCGACCGAGCACGCTCTCGGTGAGCGGGCGCGCCGACGGACCGCTGAAGGGGAGGCCCGCCGCCTGCAACTGGTCGCCCAGCAGGCGGGCGTAGGGATCATTGCGGCCGTGGAGCACCGCCATTCGCTCCAGCGGCACCCCGCGGCGCATCGCCTCCACCACGCCTCGCACGGCGGTGCGCACCTCCTCGTCGGCGTCGGGAACGGCGATGATGCGGGTCGGTGCAAGCGCCGGGACAGCGGGAGGCCGCCATGCCTCTGCACCGGCGAGACGACATACGGCGGCGGCCACCGGGACGTCGGCGTCCTCTTCGCCGCAGATGCCGGCCAGGACCGTGAACCCGCCGGCAACCGCTGTCAACGCAACCAGCAGGTCGAGCGCCGCCGGGTTCAACCGCTGCGGCAGGTACAGCACGACCCGACCCAACCCGGCGACGGAGTGGTTCCCGCCGCCGAGTAGCCGTGTGGCCTCCTCGAGCAGATCACGCTCGTCGTGGAAGCCGCCGGCCGCCAGCCGCCGCTGCACCTGCCGGCTGACGGCCACGACGTCGGCGGCCCGTGCCGAGGACTTCGCCAGCGCGCCCAACTCGCTCTCGTCCAGATCGCGCAGCGTGCGATGCGCATCGAGGAGGGCGCGTTCGGTGGCGAGGTGGTTGCCCACCTCGCCGAACACCCCCGCGGCGGGCGTCTGCAACACCTGCCGCACGGCGGCCGCCAGAACCGCCGCCGAGGCGGGCCGCCGCCCCTGCGCCGCCAGAGCCTCGCCGGCGAGCCGCTCCGCCAGTTCGCGCAGCGTCACGCAGTCCACCCCGATGAGCCCCCGCCGGGCCAGCGCCCGCCGGGTCACGATGGCCAGGCGGTGCTCCCCCACCACCACGGTCACCGGCGCCAGGAAGTGCCCCGCCTCGGAGCGCGCGGCCTCCACCACCTCGCACAGCGCCTCCAGGGCCGAGGCGCCGTAGGGCGTCAACCGCACCGTCGCAGTCACGCCCGCAACTGTAGGGACCGCCAGTGACACCCTCGCCGGCGAACGGCAACTACCGTCCGGACGGTGAACGTCCGCCACGCTGATGCCGTCATCATCGGCGCCGGTGTGATCGGCGCCGGGGTCGCCTACGAGCTGGCGCGGCGGGGGCTGGCGACGGTGAGCGTGGAGCGGCTGCCGGGCGCCGGCCAGGGATCCACCAGTTCCTCCAGTGCCGTGGTTCGCTTCAACTACTCCACCCGGGCCGGCGTGGCCATGGCGGTCGAGGGTCTGGGCTACTGGTTGCGGTGGCGGGAGCACGTGGGCGTGCCTGCGGATGCGCCGGTGCCGGAGTTCGTGCAGTGCGGGATGCTGGTGTTCAAGGTCCCCGGTGCCAACCACGAGCGGGCGGTCGAGCACTTCGAGGCACTCGGCGTGCCGTACCAGGACCTGGACCGGCGCGAACTGGAACGCCGGTTCCCGTACCTCGACGCCCGCAAGTTCGGCCCGCCCGCCCGGATGGACGACGAGCGGTTCTGGGCGGAGCCCGACGGGTACGTGGACGGCGCAATCTGGATGCCCGAGGGGGGCTACGTGACCGACCCGATGCTGGCGGCCCGCAACCTGGCCGACGCCGCGGCGGCGCTCGGCGGGGCGTTCCTCTACGGGAGAAACGTCGTCGGCGTGCTGCGGGAGGGCGATCGGGTGGCGGGCGTGGCGCTCGACGACGGCACGGAGCTGCGCGCCCCCGTGGTCGTGAACGTGGCGGGTCCGCACTCGTCCCTCATCAACCGCATGGCGGGCCTGGAGGGCGCCGCCACGATCTCCACCCGCCCGATGCGCCGTGAGGTCTACGTGGTGCCCGGGCCCGAGGGGCTGGACTTCGACGACGCCGGCTGCGTCATGGGCGACCTCGACTGCGGCTTCTACCTGCGCCCCGAGCGCCCCAACAACATCCTGATCGGCAGCGTCGAGGCGGCCTGCGACGAGCTCGGCTGGGTTGAGGAGCCCGATGCCGCCTCGCTGACCCTGACCCGCACCGAGTTCGAGACGCACGTGCTGCGGGGAGCCCGGCGCATCAGGAACCTCGGCCTTCCGCACGAGCAGCGGGGCGTCGTCGGCGTCTACGACGTCACCGAGGACTGGCTACCGGTATACGACCGCACCGACCTGGACGGCTTCTACGTGGCGATCGGCACCAGCGGCAACCAGTTCAAGAACGCCGCCATCGCCGCCCACTGCATGGCCGAGTTGATCCTCGAGGTCGAGGCCGGCCGGGACCACGACACAGACACCGTGGTGGTGCGGGGTCCCCACCTCGGCCTGCCCATCGACCTGGGCACCTTCAGCCGCAACCGCCCCCTCGACGCCGACGCCCCCGTCAACGTCCTGGGCTAGATGAGTAGTTCTGAATCGACCGCTATCCGGCGGGAGCGACCTCCACCGGGATCCCATTGAGGGCCGCGTTGCCCGAGGGCACGTCCACGAAGTCCGGCGGCGCCAGGAGGTTGCTGTTGACACCCGGACGCTGCCGCGCCACCGACTGGCGGGTGCCGGGCCTGTCGTGGCCCCAGCCGTGCGGCAACGACACCACCCCCGGCATCATCTCGTCGCTCACCTCCACCGGCACCTCGATCTCGCCGTTGGACGAGCGCACCGTCGCCGGTGCCCCGTCCGCCACGCCGGCGGCAGCCGCGTCGTCGGGATGGATCAGCAGCGTGCAGCGGTCCTTGCCCGACACCAGCACGGGCACGTTGTGCATCCAGGAGTTGTTGGAGCGCAGGTGGCGGCGACTGACGAGCACCAGCGATTCGTCGGTGCGCTCCAGGCGCTCGGCCAAGCGGTCGACATCGGACGTGATGTGCTCGGGCGCCAGATCCACCTTCCCGCCCGCGTGGAGCACGACCTCGTCGATGCGGGGAACTATCGCTCCCATGTCGATGCCGTTGGGCGCCTGCTTGACGCGCTCCAGTGTGAGTCCGCCGGGGTTCTCGCCGTAGCGGTCGCCCCAGGGGCCCGTCCGGATCGTGAGGTCGATGAGCCGCTCCGGTCCGGGAGACGGCGCGGCGGCCAGGGCCACCGCCGGATCCACCCCGCCCATCTCCGCCCACGCCGAGAAGTAGAGGTCGTCGAAGGCGGCCAGGTCGGTGGACTCGGCCGGCGTCCCGGCGAACATGAACGCCAGCCGCGTCAGGATCTCCCACTCCTCGGGCCGATCATCGGCGGGCGGGAACAGAGCCGGCGACCACTTGGCCACCGACCGGGTCGCCCACGTCCACAGCAGGTCGTCGCAGTGGGGCTGCTCGAGAGCCGACAGTCCCGGCAGGATCACGTGGGCGTGGCGCGACGTCTCGTTGACGGCGTTGTCGACGGAGATCATGCAGTCCAGCAACGGGAGCGCCGCGTCGAGGCGGCCCGAGTCGGGGGCCGACAGGACGGGGTTGCCGGCCACGACCAGCAGGCTCTTGACCTGTCCCGGCCCCGGCGTGTCGATCTCCTCGGCCAGGCACGACATCGGGACCTGGCCGAGCACTTCCGGTGCCCCCCGCACCCGGCTGGACCAGCGGCCGAACCCCCGCGAACCACCCCAGTTCTGGAGCACCGGGGACCATGCGACCGGCTTGGGCCACATCAGCCCTCCCACCGCGTCCAGGTTGGCGGTGAGGGCGCAGATCACGTCCGGCAGCCACGACGCCAGCGTGCCGAACTCCTGCGTGCACGTGCCGATCCGGCCGTACCACACGGCGCGCTCGGCAGCGGCGAAGTCCCGGGCGAGGCCGCGGATCGCCGCCGCCGATGTGCCACAGGTCCCCGCCACCCGCTCCGGCGGGAAGTCGGCGGCGATCCTGCGCACCTTCTCGATGCCTGCCAGCCGATCCTCCAGATGGCCGAGGCGGACCAGGTCCTCGGCGAACAGCACGTGCACGACCGCCAACTGCAACAGGGCATCGGTACCCGGCCGGATGGGCAGCCACTCCTCCTCGGATCCGACCGTGCCCGTGCGGCGGGGGTCGATGACCACCACCCTGCCCCGCTGCCTGACAGCGTCGAGAGCGCCCGGCACGTCGGCATGGGACATCAGGCTGCCCTGGCTGGTGTGGGGGTTGGCTCCCTGCACCACCATGAAGTCGGTGTGCTCGATGTCGGGTACGGGGATGCGCCACGCATGGCCGTACAGCAGTTCGGCGACCACGTTCTTCGGCCACTGATCCACGGTGCCCGCCGAATAGATCGTCAGGCCGGCAAGCTCGCTGAGCAGGCCCAGGTAGCGGCTGATCGAGTAGTTGTGAGCGACGGGGTTCCCGAAGTAGACGGTCATCGCCTCGATCTCGTGCTCGGCGCGCACCGCCTCGATCAGTTCGCCGCACCGCTCGAACGCCGCCTCCCAACTCGCCTCGGCGAAGGTGCCCGCGCCGTTGCGCACCAGCGGGACGCGCACCCGGTCGGGGTCGTGGTGCAGGTGCCCGAGGGTCGTCCCCTTGGGGCAGATGTAGCCCCGTGACCAGACGTCGGCGCGGTTGCCCCTGATCAACGTGACCGCGGCGCCGTCGTGGTGGACCTCCAACCCGCACATCGCCTCGCACAGCGGACACGTCCGGATGTGGATGCCGCGTTCCGTCACGTTCGGCCTCCCTGTTGCGGACGGTTCACGAGCCTAGATGAGTGATGTCCCGGGCCAGGAAGTCTTGCTCCGGCAGAATGCTCAGCGGACGCCGAGGAAGGCTCTGCGGACCTGGTGGTCACCCAGCAGCTCCGCGGCGCGGCCTTCGTGGGTGATGCGGCCCATCTCGATGACGTAGCCGCGGTGGCTGGCTTCGAGTCCCTGGCGGGCGTTCTGCTCGATCATCAACACCGTGAGGCCGATCTCACGGTTGAGGCGGTCGATCGCGGCGAAGATCTGGCGGGTGATCTTCGGCGCCAGGCCGGCCGACGGCTCGTCCATCAGCACCAGGCGCGGCTCGAACATGAGCGAGCGGCCGATCTCGAGCATGCGCTGCTCGCCGCCCGACATGGTGCCGGCCGGTTGCTTCGATCGTTCGGCGAGGCGGGGGAACAGGTCGTACACGTAGTCGATCCGCTCGCGCACGCGGGCCTTGTGGCGTTCGGTGACCATGCCCATCTCGAGGTTCTCGTGCACGGTCATCTGCTCAAATACGCTGCGCAACTGGGGCACGATCGTGATCCCGGCCACGCGCAGGGCGTCCTGCGGACTGATGTTGGTGATGTCGCGCCCGTCGCAGAGCACCCGGCCCGAACGCACCGGCACCAGGCCGTACACCGCCTTGAAGACCGTGGACTTGCCGGCCCCGTTGGGTCCGATCACGCAGACGATCTCGCCCCGGTGCACCTCCAGGTCGACTCCGGTGAGGATGTCCTGGCCGGCGAAGTAACCGGCCCGCACGTCCTGCACCTGCAGCAGCGGAGTACCGGGATTGGCGGCCGTGACAGCCGGGGATTCCGGGCAGCCCGTCACGGGGCGTCCTCCCCTGCGTCGCCGGGGTCGCCGAAGTAGGCCTCGATCACGGTCGGATCCTGCGTGACCTCCCCGGGGGTGCCCTCGGCCAGCACGGCCCCCTGGTCCAGCACCACGACGCGCTCGCAGAGGTCGGCAACGAACTGCACGTTGTGCTCCACCAGCAGGAACGCCACCTGCCGCTGGGTATTCACCTCCCGCAGCCGGTCGGCAATGTCGGCGACGAGGCTGGGGTTCACGCCGGAGGTCGCCTCGTCCAGCAGTACCAGCCGAGGCTCGCTCATCAGCGACATTCCGATCTCCAGCAGGCGGCGCTGGCCGCCCGAGAGATTCCCTGCCCGCTCGTGGCGCAGCGGTCCCAGCAGCAGGAAGTCAAGCAACTCGTCGGCCCGGCGACGTGTGGCGGCATCGGTGCGAGCGAACAGCTGCGGCACTCCGATGGATCCCCATTGGATGCTGAGGTGCATGTTCTCCGCCACCGACAGGTCCCGGTACACGCGGATGAGTTGGAACGTGCGCGACATGCCGAGACGCGCCACGTCGTGGGCGCGGCGCCCGGCGATGTCCACGCCGTCGAAACGGATGGAGCCGGCATCGATCGTCTGCACCCTGGAGAGGCAATCGAACAGCGTGGTCTTGCCGCTGCCGTTGGGACCGATGAGGCCGACCATCTCGCCGGTGCCGACGCTGATGTCCACGCCGTCGACGGCGGTCAGGCCGCCGAAGCGCTTCACCACGCCGCGGGCCTCCAGCAACGCCGTCACGACGCGGCCTCCGCCTCGCCGCCGGCCACCGGACCCTGGCGCAGCCCCCGGCTCCAACCCTTCCAGCCCCACAACTCGAACAGCGACGTGCCCCTCCGGTCGACGAGGCCGACCAGGCCGCGCGGCACGAACAGCACGATCACGATCAGCAGCACACCCTGTGCCAGCAGGTGCGCGTCGAGCAGGTGCGTCCAGAGCAGCTCGCGCACCCAGTACAGCGCCGCCGCGCCGAGCACAGGACCCGCAACGGTGCCCAGGCCGCCCAGCATCGTGCCCATGACGGCGTCGATGGTGCGCACCTCCACGAAGGCGATGTCGGGATCCACGAAGGTGTTCTGGTAGGCCCATAGCGCGCCGAAGAGTCCCGTGGACAGGCCGGCGAAGCTGAACACCGCCGTCTTGAGGCGCGTCGTGTCGATCCCCCGGGTCTCCGCACCGACCTCGTCCTCGCGGATCGCCACCAGCGCGGCACCGAACCGGGTGCGGCGCAGCCACCAGGTACCCACCACGAGGACCGTCACGAGCGCCAACTCCACGTAGTAGAAGAGCGCACGGTTCAGGTACGGCGGCAGCGTGAGACCGACGCCGCCGCCGGTCAGAGGGCTCCACACCCGCACGATCTCGCGCACCGCCACGAACGTGCCGAGCATGGCGATGGAGAAATAGGGTCCCTTCAGCCGCATCGTGGCCCGCCCGATGATCGCGGCCAGGAATCCTGCCACGAGCGCCCCCACGAGGATCGCCGGCACGGGCGGCCAGCCGACCTGCGGTCCGTTGCTCTGCAGGGAGATCAGGATTGCGGTGGCGTAGGCGCCGATCCCGAACCACACGGCGTGGCCGAAGTCCACATAGCCCGTGAACCCGCCGGTGAGGTTCCAGTTGATCGCCACGCCGATGCTGGTGAGCATCAGCGTCAGGGTCAGCAGCGTGGCGTTGGACGTACCGCCCAGCAGCGGAAGCACCGCCAGGACGACGAGCACGATCAGCGCCCCGACACCGACGGCCCGGCCCGCCGGCCACCGCCCGGCGACAGCCCCCGTTCCCGGAGCCGCGCGGCTCACGTCGTCGGCCTCATGTGCTCGTGGCGTCCACGTGACGCAGGCCCTTGAAGATCCCCTGCGGCCGCAGCACCAGGGCGGCCACGAGCAGCACGAACGAGGCCACCACCGCCAGGTTCGTGCCGATGCGGTCCACGTACAGCGCCAGCATCGCCTCGACCATGCCGAGCACCATCGCCCCGCCGAGCGCGCCGCGCACCGAGCCGAGACCGGCCATGGCGGTGATCGCGAAGGCCTTCAGCGTCAGCGGCGGCCCCTGGAAGGGCTGCACGGCCAGCAGCGGGCTGATCAGCGCCCCGGCCACGCCGGTGAGCCCGATGCAGAGGGCGAAGGTGACGGCGTACACCTTCTTGACGTCGACGCCCACAATGCGGGCGGCCTCGCGGTTCTGCGCCGCGGCCCGGATGCTCTTGCCGAGGCGGCTGTGCCCCAGGAACAGGCCCAGACCCGCGGTCACGCCCACGGCCACGACCAGGATCCAGAACCTGGTCACGGGAATCGTCAGCTGGTCGCTCAGCCGCCAGGCGCCGTCCAGATCGGTGTTGGCGAGGCGGAAGTCCGCCGAGAAGGCGATCTTCATGACGCTCTGCAGGATGATCGAGACGCCGAACATCACCAGCAGCGACACCAGCGACGACCGGTCGATGATCCGGTTCACCAGCACTCGCTGCACCAGGTAGCCGAACAACAGCATCACGACGAACACCACCGGCGCCGAGATGAACGGATCCACGTCCCAGAAGTCACTCGCCATCCAGGCCAGGTACGCCCCCACCATCACGAACTCACCGTGGGCGAGGTTGATGACACCCATCACGCCCCAGATGATCGAGAAACCCAGTACCAGGATCGTGTACATGCCCCCGAGGGCGATGCCGTTGACGAGCGCCTGGGCGAAGTAGCTCACCGTGCCGTCCTCGACGGGTCCCCGACCCCGTCAGCCGCGCGGGTAGACCAGCGCGGCCACGGCGGCCGCGTCGGGGGCCACGACGAGGATCTCCCCGTCCTGCACCTGGATCGTGCCCATGGGCTTGGCGGTGTTCACGCCGCGCTCGTCGAAGGCGATCGGCCCGTAGAACGTGTCCGCCCGCAGCGCCCGCAGCGCCTGGCGCACTGCGTCGGTGTCGGTGCTGCCCGCCGCCTCGATGGCCAGGTGCAACGCCAGGGCCGAGGCCGTTGCGCTGGCCGCCTGGTAGACCGGCGGCTCGCCCCAGAGCCGCTGGTAATAGGCGGCGTAGTCGGCGGCGCTGCCGAACCAGTGGCCCTCGTAGGCCATGGTGGCCTCCCACTGGGTGGGGCCGAGCACGCCCTCCACGTCGTCGTCGAGTTGCTCCACCAGCCGGGGGTTGGACGGGCCGACCGTGATCAGCATGGCGTCGGGCTCGAATCCCAACTCGTCGGCGGCGTTCACGAACAGCACGGCGTCGTTGTAGTGACCCCCGCCCAGGAACACGTCGGGACCCAGGTTGCGGAACTTGGTCATGATGGCCGACACGTCCTGGATGTCCTTCGGGTACTTCTCGATCGCCAGCACCTCGATGCCGTTCGCCTCGAGGTGGCGGCGCGCCCCCTCGGCCACGCTGGTCGGGAACGTCGTGTCCTCATGGGCGATCACGGCTGTCCGGACGCCCCGCGCCGCCAGCGCCTCGACGGCGGACTTCGTGTAGTCACTGGCGACGGTGGCGACCAGGAACAGGTTCTGGAAGCCGCGCTCGAACATCGTGTCGGAGGTGCCGTTGCCCTCCACCATGATGACGTTGTTTGCCTCGGCGATGGCGCTGGTACCGGTGGTGAGGCCGCTGGAGTACGGCCCCAGCAGGAAGTCCACCTGGTCCTCGTCGATGAGCCTCTGGATCAGGTTGGCGGCGGTGTCAGCGTCGGACTCGTCGTCGTAGTAGACGATCTCGGCGCCGTAGCGGCCTTCGCCGATCCGGATGCCGCCGTACTCCTCGTTCACCCAGCGCACCCAGGTGTCGTAACCCTGGCGCGAGTCCCGGCCCTCGACGGCGAACTTGCCGGTCTCGCTGAGCGCCGCCCCGATGCGGACCGCGCCGTCGAACGCGCTGAGGTCCACCGGCGCGGCGTCACCCTCGGCCGGCGCCGCATCCTCCGCCGGGCTCTCCCCGCAAGCAGCGGCGGCCGTGGCCAGGACCGATACCAGCACGAACGCCCGAACGGATCTCCGCACGCCTTTCCTGCCTCTCGCGTCCCGCTTGGTCCTTCCGGGGTCAGACCCGCGACGCCCGGCGGGAGACCCCCGGGGTGTTCCCGAGGTAGGCCAGCAGCGCCACACCGGCCAGCACCGCGCCGAACAGACCGCTGTAGTGGCTCAGGAACTGGAAGTCCTGCCATGCCACCACGGCACCGCCGGCGATGCCCCCGATGCCCCCGGAGGCGCTCATCAGCAGATCCGCGGCGCCCTGCACCGGCACGCGATCGCCGGTCGGCACCGCCGCGGTGAACAGCGCCGTCCCCGCCACGAGGCAGCAGTTCCAGCCCAGTCCCACGGCGAACATGCCCGCGAACATGCCCCAGGCCACGTCGGGGGGCGTATGGGCCGCGATCTCGGCGCCGAGAAAACTGATCACGCCGCCGAGGATGATCATGGGCGTCGGCCCGATGCGCCCCGTCGCCCAACCCACGACGGGCGCCAGGGCGTACATGCCCACGATGTGGGTGGAGATGACGAAGCCGATGACGCGCAGACTCTGATCGCCGTCGGTCATGTGCAACGGCGTCATGACCATCGTCGCCACCATCACCCCCTGCCCCACCATCATGGCGACCGTGGCCAGGCGTGCGGGAGGCAGCCGGGCGATGATGGCGAGCGATCTCAGGAGGCCGCCGCGGCCCCGGGGAACCTCGGCGCCATCGCCGAGACGGCGGGCGACCAGGAGCGGATCGGGCCGCAGGCCCCGGTCGAGGACCACCACGGCCATCGAGAACACGACGGCGGCGAAGATGAAAGGACCGGCTAGTTCTTCCAGACCAAGCTCTCGGGCGACCACCGTGAAGGGCCCGGTGGCGAGGGTCGGCCCGGCGATGGCACCCACCGTCGTCGCCCCGACGAGCAGCCCGATGGTCCGGGCCCGATCAGCGGGCGGCGCGAGGTCGACGACCGCGAACCGGGCGGCGAGGCCGCAGGCACTCCCGGTGCCGACGGCCGCCATGCCCACGAGGACGAGCGCGTACATGTCGACGACCGTGGAGAGCAGCATCAGCAGCGAACCGGCGAGAGCCAGGAGGTAGCCCGAGCGCAACCCCATCCGCCGGCCGCTGCGAGCCATGAGCTTCGCCAGCGGGACCGCCGTGAGGGCCGCTCCGGTGGTCATGCCCGCGGCGGCGATGCCGCTGAGCGTGGCACTGCCGGTGATCTCGTCGGCCAGCACCGCCACGATACTGAACGCCCCTCCCGTGCCGGCACCGCCTACGGCGACGGTGGCCATCAGCACGCCCAGCGTGCGCCGCTGGATCTCCCGGACGGATCGACCGGTCTCGGGGTCCCGGTCCGATCCCGGACCCGGCCGGGGCCCCGACGGCCCCCCGCCGGAACGCCGAGCCGGCTCGTGCGTCCGCTCAGCCGGCTCCGTCACGAAACCAGACTAGGCGCCCCCGACCGCCGAACCCGTCCCCGAACGCCGTCCGCAGCCCGCGGCCCCTGCCCCGGTAGAGTCGCCCCCGTGCAATGGTCAGAACCCCCACCCATGAGTCTGGATCCGGCGCTGCGCTACTCGGCGACGCTCGACACGAGTTGCGGCCGGATCGAACTCGATCTCCAAGCCGAGCGATCCCCGCTGGCAGTGAACAACTTCGTGTTCCTGGCCCAGCAGGGCTACTACGACGGCTGCCCCGTGCACCGGGTCGTGCCGGGATTCGTGGTGCAGGCCGGCGACCCCACCGGCACCGGGAGGGGTGGACCCGGCTACCGTTTCGCCGACGAACTCGAAGGGCGCGGCCAGTACCGGGAGGGCACTCTGGCGATGGCCAACGCCGGCCCGAACACCAACGGGTCGCAGTTCTTCATCTGCCTGGCGAGCGTGAACCTGCCGCACGCCTACACCATCTTCGGCCAGGTCACCGCCGGCATGGACGCCGTGGCGGCATTCGCGGCGCTGCCACTGCGCGGTGAGCGACCCAAGGGGGACGCCAAGATCCGCTCGGTGACGATCAGCACCGAACCCATCGCCGGCGCCTGAGCGCACCGGCGGGGCCGGGCGCCGTCAGGTCCGCAGGCCCCCGATCACCAGCCGGCTGAACTCCCTGCCGATCTGCGCGGCGCTGGCCCGCCCGTCGGGGCGATACCAGAACGCCATGGAGTTCATCATGCCGATGATGCCGATGGCAGAGAGCCGAGGGTTGACTTCGGACTTGATCTCCCCGGAGCGCTGGCCGCGGCGGATCTGCGAGACCAGGAACCTGATGTAGACGTCACCTGCCGCACGGATCGTCTTCTGGCGTTCCTCCGACAGCGCACGGAACTCTCTGAAGAAAACCGAGGACTGCACGAAATTGGCGGCGAACACCGCGGCATGCCCGTGGAGGAGAGCCTCGATCAGTTCGAGCGCATCGCCGTCGCGCTGCTCCAACTGCTCGATGACGCTGAGAGCGGCGTCGTACGCCTCCTTGATGACACTGAAGAGAAGATCCTCCTTGGTGTCGATGTAGTAGTAGAGGCTGCCTTTGAGGATCCCCACTTCCTCGGCGATCTCCTGAATGGAGGTTGCCTCGTAACCCTTCTCGTGGAAGATCCGCGCGGCGACGTCGATGACCTCTTGGCGGCGCCGCTTCGAGGGCCTGGGTGTGTCGGTGACAGCCTCGGCCATTGACAACTCCTCAAACAACTGTTGGGTTGACGGATCGGCGCTAGATTGTAGGCCAGCACCAAACCGTACAGCAGGGCACTCCCCTCGCAGGTTCTCCAAGGGTGAGTCCAACCGGTCCGCGGGTACTGTGCCGGGAACGGTTGGGCGCACCTCGGGCGACCCGGCGGGCCGCCCGGCACAGAGCCGACTATGAGCCTCCCCGACAATCCGGTCCCCGGCGGAGCCGAATCGCACGACGACGAGGACTCGCCACGCGCCCGGGCCGAAGCGCAGTGGCGAACCGCCTTCGAGGCCGCCCCGCTGCGCGACGGCACCTTCGAGACCATGTCCGGTGTCCCGCTGGCGGCGGTGCATGGGGATCCCCCCTACCCCGGGCAGTTCCCGTACACGCGAGGCATCTACCCCTCGATGTACCGCTCACGGCTGTGGACGATGCGGCTCTTCGCCGGCATGGGCACCGCGGCCGACACCAACCTGCGCTTCAAGAGGCTCCTGGACGCCGGAGGCACGGGGCTGTCGACGGCCTTCGACATGCCCACGCTCATGGGGCGCGACTCCGATCACCCCTGGGCGGTCGGCGAGGTCGGCCGGGCCGGCGTGGCGGTCGACACGGTCGCCGACATGGAGGACCTCTTCGCCGGCATCGACCTGGGCGGTGTGAGCACGTCGATGACCATCAACGGCCCCGCCAACATCCTCATGGCCATGTACATCGTGACCGGCGAACGCGGCGGCACCGACCGCAGCCTGCTCAGCGGCACCATCCAGAACGACATCCTGAAGGAGTACCAGGCGCAGAAGGAGTACATCTTCCCGCCGCGCCCCTCGGTGCGGCTGGTGACCGACCTGATCCGCTTCACCACCGCCGAGATGCCGCGCTGGCACCCCGTGTCCATCAGCGGCTACCACATCCGCGAGGCCGGCTCCACGGCCGCCCAGGAACTGGCCTTCACCCTCGCCAACGGCTTCGCCTACGTGGAGGCGGCGATGGCCGCCGGACTGGACGTGGACGACTTCGCCGGGCGCCTGTCGTTCTTCTTCAACAGCCACATCGACTTCTTCGAGGAGATCGGCAAGTACCGCGCCGCCCGGCGCATCTGGGCGCGCTGGATGCGCGATCGCTACGGCGCCCGCAACGAGCGATCGCTGCAACTGCGGTTCCATACCCAGACCGCCGGCGTGTCGCTCACCGCCCAGCAACCCGAGGTGAACATCGCCCGCGTCGCCACCCAGGCGCTGGCGGCGGTGCTCGGCGGCACCCAGAGCCTGCACACCGACAGCTACGACGAGGCGCTCGCCCTGCCGACCGAGCAGGCGGCGCGGATCGCCCTGCGGACCCAACAGGTGATCGCGCACGAGACCGGCGCTCCCAGCGTGGCCGACCCGCTCGGCGGCTCCGCCTACGTGGAGTGGATGACCGACGAGATGGAGCGGCGCGCCACCGAGGTGTTCGATCATCTCGACAAGCTCGGCGAGGGCTCGATCCTGGAGGGCGTCTACGAGGGCATCGCCAACGGCTACTTCGTGGGCGAGATCGCCGACAGCGCCTACCGCTTCGAGCGCGAGGTCAACGCCGGGCGGCGGATCATCGTGGGCGTCAACGCCTACACCGAGGGCGACGACGGCGACACTCCCATCCTCTACATCGACGACGACGTCGAGGACCAGCAGTTGGCGCGCCTGGCCGGGGCGAAGCAGCAGCGCGACAGCGGGGCCGTCGTGGCCGCACTGGAGAGGCTGGCCGCAGGTGCCGCCGACCCGACGGTCAACCTCATGGAGCCCATCATCGACTGCGTGCGCGTCGCGGCCACCGAGGGCGAGATCGTCCACGCCCTCGAGGGCGTCTTCGGCACCTATACCGAACCGGCGGTCGTATGACCGGCCCGGCCGTCGGCACGGCGGGCTCGCAGGCCGAACGCGACCCCGACCGCCCGGAACCGGTCCGGGTGGTGCTGGCCAAGCTGGGACTGGACGGCCACGACCGGGGCCTGAAGGTGGTCGCCCGCATGCTGCGCGACGCCGGCCTGGAGGTGATCTACCTGGGTCTACGCCAGACGACCGAGTCGATCCTGCTCGCCGTCGAGCAGGAGGACGCCGACGTGATCGGCCTCTCGATCCACAACGGCGGTCATCTCACGCTGGCTCCCCGCATGGTGGAGGCCGTGCGCGCCGC
Organism: Acidimicrobiia bacterium; assembly: GCA_009835395.1. Classification (GTDB taxonomy): domain Bacteria; phylum Actinomycetota; class Acidimicrobiia; order Acidimicrobiales; family CATQHL01; genus VXNF01. Next base: position 57,544 of record VXXM01000071.1, on the reverse strand, counting down.
CGGTATGGACGTGCCGGTCGTGGTGGGAGGGATCGTGCCGGACATGGACCTCGAGCGCCTGAGTGAGGCCGGCGTGTTCGCCGTCCTCGGCCCCGGCGCCTCGGCGACGGAGGTGGCTGAGGTGGTCCGGGCGGCGGCCGCAGCCCGAGCGTGACCACCGAGCTGCCAGGCAGCCCCACGCCCGAGCGCCCAGCGGCACAACCCGCCGACTCGGCCGTCGCCGCCGGAGACGTCACGGCCCTTTTCGAGCGTGCCCGCGGCGGCGACCGGCGGGCGCTCGGGCGGCTGCTGACCTACACCGAGCGGGGCGGGCCGCTCGCCGACGCCGTCGCCGTCGCCGCCTGGCCGCTCGCCGGAGCCGCCCACGTGGTGGGCATGACCGGCGCACCGGGCGTCGGCAAGTCCACCCTCACCGACCGCCTGGCGCAGGTAGCCGCCGAGGACGGCCGGCGGGTCGCCATCCTGGCGGTGGATCCCTCGTCGCCGCTGACCGGGGGCGCCATCCTCGGCGACAGGGTGCGGATGGGCAGCGCGGCGGCGCCCGGCGGACCTTTCGTACGCTCCATGGCGAGCCGCGGCCAGTCGGGGGGGCTGGCTCTGGCGGCACTGGCGGCGGTCAGGCTGCTCGACGCCACCGGACACGACCTGATCATCGTGGAGACCGTCGGCATCGGGCAGGTCGAGGTGGACATCGCCCGCACCGCCGACACCACGATCGTGGCGGTGAGCCCGGGATGGGGCGACGCCGTGCAGGCCAACAAGGCCGGCCTGCTGGAGATGGCCGACATCTTCGTGGTCAACAAGGCCGACCGAGCAGGGGCCGCCGATGCGCGGCGCGACCTGGAATACATGCTGGACCTGGGCCATGGCACCGGCTGGAGACCACCGGTGGCGCTGACGGTCGCCACCACCGGCGAGGGTGCCGACGAGCTCTTCAAGCACGTGCAGGATCACCGCCACCACCTGCGCACCTCCAGCGCCGGAGCGGAGCGGCGCACCCGGCACGTTGCCGAGGAAGTGCGCCGCCACCTGCACCGCTGGGTGGATCTGCTGGTGGCACAGCCGTCGCAGGAAGCGGCGCAACTGTTCGCCGAGGTGGCACAGGGAACACTGGCGCCGTCGGCGGCGGCACGGCGACTGGCCGGCGAACTCCCCGAGCGGGACGCGACCGCTGACGCCGGCGGCGACAAGCCGGAGGTCTGAGGTGCGGAGCACCCTGACCGGCCGGGGCGACGCGATCGTGCTGACGGGCTGGCAGCAGGCCCGCGAGGCGTACCGGAGCAAGGACCTCTGCCAGGCCATGTACGACGAGGGCGCGGTGATCATGGAGGACTGCCTGCTGGTGCTGCACGGCGAGGCCCACAGACGCCGGCGGCGAGTGGAGAACCGATTGTTCCGCCGGGAGACCTTCGCCCACTGGGAGCGCCAGGTCCTGGGCGACACGCTGGAGGCGGTGATGGCGCCCTACGTGGCGACCGGGGGAGCCGACCTGCGGGCACTCGGCTACCGGGCCGCCATCAGCCTCACCGCAACGATCGCCGGCGTGGACCACGACCCGGCCAACGTGGCTCACACCTCGCGGCTGGAGGACTTCGTGCGCACTTTCAGCGCCGGCGCCACCCTGGCGCACTCCACCCGGGACCCCGAGCAGGTACGGACCGAGGTGCGGGAGCAACTCCAGGCGTTCCGGGCGGAGATGCTGACCGATTCCCTGGACCGCCGGCGCGAGTCCCTGGACCGCCTGGCCGCCGGTGAGATCGCCGAGGAGGACCTGCCCCGTGACGTGGCGACGCTGCTGCTCCGCCACCAGGAGGCTCTCGAGATCTCTACTGCGGTGATCGAGCGGGAGATCTGCTTCTATCTGCAGGCCGGGGCCCACAGCACCGCCGACACCTACACCCACGCCCTGGACGAGATCTTCCGCCGCGCCGAGGCGCACCCCGAGGACCTCCGCCGGGCAGCCACCGATCTCGCCTTCGCCCAGCGCTGCGTGCACGAGTCGCTGCGCCTCAACCCGGCGAGCCCGGCGGCGTGGCGCGAGCCGCTGCGCACCGTGAGCCTGCGCGACGGCACGGTGCTGCCCCAGGGCAGCCGGGTCGTCATCGACCTCGCCACGGTGAACCGCGACCCCGAGGTGTGGGGGCCCGATGCCGGCGTCTTCAACCCGCACCGCCCGGTGCCCGAGGGCGCCAACGCATGGGGCCTCAGCTTCGGCGCCGGCGCCCACGCCTGCATCGGTGCCGAACTGGACGGCGGCATGGAGATCCTCGGAGACGGCATCCGCGACGACGATCATCTCTACGGGACCGTGGCGGTGATGCTCACGGCCACGCTCGCAGCCGGCGGCCGACCCGATCCGGAGAATCCGCCGGTGCAGGATCCCCACACCAAGCGCCCCCACTTCTCCTCCTACCCCATCGTCTTCGTAGCCGCCGAGCGCCAGGAGCAGCCATGACAGCCGACCGTTCGCTACTCGTGACCGGCGGAGCCGCCGGCATCGGCGCCGAGATCGCCCGCCTGGCGGGGGCTGCGGGCTACCGCGTCGGCGTCCTGGACACCGACGGCACCGGCGCGCGGCGCGTCGCCGGCGAGATCAACGGCGCGGCGGCGTTGGCGGCCTCGGTCAGCGAGGAGGACGAGATCGAGGCCGCGCTCGACAGCTTCGGCACCCCCGACGTGCTCGTCAACAACGCCGGCATCGTCCGCTTCGGCCCGCTGCTGGAACACGGCGCCGAAGATTTCCGGGCCGTCGTGGCTGTCAACCTCGTCGGCACGTTCCTGTGCGGCCGGGCGGCGGCGCGACGCATGGCCGCCGCCGGGGGCGGCCGGATCGTGAACATGGCGTCGATGAACGGCACCGTCCCCGGACCCAACGCCGGCGCTTACGCCTCCACGAAGGCGGGCATCATCATGCTGACCCAGCAGATGGCGCTGGAGTGGTCGCGGTTCGGGATCAGGGTCAACTGCGTGGCCCCGGGCCTCATCGACGGCGGGATGTCGGCGCCCATCAACGTCGACCCCGTGCTGCGCGCCGAGCGCGAGCTGGCCGTGCCCGCCGGGCGACTCGGCAGCACCTCCGACATCGCCAAGGCGGTCCTCTGGCTCGCCTCCCCCGACGCCGACTACGTGTGCGGCCAGACGCTGCTCGTCGACGGCGGCATCACGATGTCGATCCTCTCGCAACTGCCACGGCCGGCCAGCGTGGACGGCGTCGGCGACGCAGCCCGCACTCCGGGACGGTCGGCGGCGTCATGAGACCCACAGAGGGCATGTCGGTGCTGATCACCGGGGGCGGGTCGGGCATCGGCGAGGGAGCGGCCGAGCACTTCGTCGCGGCCGGGGCGTCGGTGACCATCACCGGCCGGCGGGCCGAGAAGGTGGAGGCGGTGGCGGGCCGGCTCGGCGAGCGCTGCTGCGCGGTGGCGGGTGACGTCACGGTGACCGCCGACCGGGAGCGCATGATCCGCGCCGCCGTCAGCCACGGCGGCGAGCGCCTGGATGTGCTCATCAACAACGCCGGGAACATGTACCGGGGACCCGTGGAGCAACTGGAGGAGGACCGGCTGCTGGAACTCTTCCACAGCAACGTGGTGGCGGGAATGATGTTGTGCGGCCTGGCGGTGCCGCATCTGCGCGCCAGCAGGGGGTGCGTGCTCTTCGTGGGTTCGGTGCACACCAAGCGCAGCTTCCCGGGCGTGGCGCCGTACGCTGCCACCAAGGGCGCCATCGAGACACTCACCGGCGTGCTTGCCGCCGAACTGGGCCCCCAGGGCATCAGGGTGGGCTGCGTGCGTCCCGGCGCGGTGCTGACCGAGATCAACCAGCGGGCCGGCCTCTTCGACGACGAGCAGGCCGCGGCCCGGCTGGCGGCCATGTCCGGGGCACACGCACTCGGCCGCATCGGCACCGCCGCCGAGATCGCCGAGGCCTTCGAGTACCTGGCACGGGCCGAGTGGACCACCGGCGAGGTGCTGGTGGTGGACGGAGGGCTGGGGCTGGGGGTCACGCATGACTGAGCTCGCCGGGCGCAGCACCCGCCAGGTCGTCGAGGACCACCTCACCGCGGTCCTCACCGGCGACCCGGTCGCCATGGCGTCCGACTATGCCCCCGGCGCGATGCTCGTTCGCCACGACGCGTCGTACGACGGCGCGGCGGTGATCGCCGAGTACTTCACGTCGGTCCCCGAGCGCCTCGGAGGCGGCGAGGTGGTCTTCGGCGAGCGACGCCACCACAGCGACGGGAGCGTCTCGGTGCGCTGGCGCATCGCCGGGGGTCCCGGCGACGGCACGTCCGGGTGCGACACGTTCACCACCGCCGGCGGATTCATCGTCCACCAGACCGTCGCCCTCGACGACGCCGACTTCTGATGCACTCCCTACCATGAGGCGCCGATCATGACCTCGACCACCACCCCCCGGACCGTCACCATCGAGACCTACGCCGCGGCGCAGCAGTGCTACCGCAACCGCGACCTGCGCCAGGGTTCCTACGACGAGGGCGACGTCGTCATGGCCGACGTGTTGATCAACCTGCACGGAGCCGAGCACCGCAACCGTCGCCGCCTCGAGAACCGCCTGTTCCGGCGCGACACCTTCTGGCACTACGAGCAGGACCTGTTCCCGGTCATCTTCGACGAGACGCTGGCACCGCACCTGGCGGCGGGACGCACCGAGCTGGTGCGCTTCAGCCATCAGCTGATGATGAACCTCGCCGCGCTCACCGCCGGCGTGGACCGCCCCGAGGGAACCCCCGAGGAGACCTTCCGGCTCTACGACTACCTCATGCTGTTCATCGAGGGCGCCACGATCGCGCACTACACGGGCGACAAGGAGGCCAAGTCGGCGGAGATCCGTGCCGCCGTGCAGGCCTTCCACGAGGAGTTCTTGGTGCCGGGCATCGAACGCCGCCAGGGCGTCCTGGACCGGATCGCGGCCGGCGCGGCGGAGGAGTCCGAGCTGCCCCCTGACGTGCTGAGCGTCCTGGTACGCAACCAGGACAACCTGGACCTCACCCCGGAGATCATCTGCCGGGAGGTGGCCTTCTACATGCTGGCCGGGGCACACACCAGTGCCACTGCCTTCACCCGGGCGATGCACAACATCTTCAGTTGGCTCGAGGAGCACCCCGAGTCCGCCGAGCAGCCGCGCCAGGATCGGCTCTTCTGCCAGCGCGCCACCCACGAGACGATCCGGCTGCAGCCCTCCAGCCCCGTGGCGGTGCGATGGGCGGAGGCCGATGTGGAACTCGCCGACGGCACCGCCGTCCGCGCCGGTGACAAGGTTGTCATCGACCTGCCCACAGTGAACCGCGATCCGGCGGTCTTCGGCGACGACGCTGAGGACTTCAACCCGCTGCGGGAGGTCCCCGAGGGAGCGCACCCGTGGGGTCTCAGCTTCGGCATGGGCATGCACGCCTGCATCGGCCAGGACCTGGCCGCGGGCATCGTCCTCGACGCGGAGACCGGTCTCGATGGGCATCTGTTCGGCGTCACGCCGGTGGCGGTACAGACCATGTTCGATCACGGCTGCGTCCCCGATCCCGAGGACCCGCCCGAGATGGACGCGTCCACCACGCGGCCCTACTTCGGGCGCTACCCGGTGATCTTCACCAAGGCACCCTGAGCGGCAGGCTCCTCCCGACCCACGAACCGAACCGAACAACCGTCCACTCCATCCGACCTCCGGAGGCACCTCACATGACAATCACAGCAACCGCACCGAGCACAGCAGAACTCGCCGCGATGACACCGGAGGACTTCGTGGGGCTGCTCCGGGCCGAACTCTCCAAGCCCGGCACCGGCATGGGCGACCACCCGGTCGTGTCCGCCATGGAGGACGGCAGCGTCACGGTCCCGCAGCTTGTGCTTTTCTGCGAGCAGTTCTACCTGCACATCTCGCGCATGCTTCCGTGGATCGGGGCCATCTACGTCAACTGCCCCCACGAGGACGTGCGCACCACCCTGGTCAAGAACCTGGCCGAGGAGTGCATGGGCATCGAGACCGGCACCAAGGCCCACCCCGAGCTTCTCCTGGAATGGGGCGCGGCGCTCGGCGGCGACACCGACGCCATGCGCCGCGCCGAGCAGCTGCCCGCCGGGCGCCGGCTCACGGAGTACTTCGAGTTCATGGGACTGTGCCGGGACTGGTGCGTGCCGCTGGCCGCCATCGGCATCGGCCTGGAGTCCTTCGTCCCCGACACCTTCACCCGCATCGTGGCGGCCCAGAAGCAGAACTACGGCATGAGCGACGAGGACCTGATCTTCTGGACCATGCACATCCTCGCCGACGCCGAGCACGGCGACGAGGGCATCGAGATCGTCTCGGAGTACGCCCGCACGCCCGCCCAGCGCGACGCGGTATACCACTGCACGCTGGAGACAGGGCGACTGTTCTACGACATGTGGGACCTCTACCGGACCGTCCCGGCGTGATCGACCTGACGCCCGAGCAGGAGGCGCTGCGGGAGACCGTCGCCGCGCTCGCCGCCGACCTGTACGAGCCGCAGGCCGCGGCCTGGGACGCCGAGCGCACGCCCTTCCCCGACGCCGAGCGGCGTCGCTTGGCCGAGTTGGGCTACATGGGCATGGGCCTGCCAACGGAGTACGGGGGCGGCGGTGCCGACCTGCTGGACTCCCTCATCGTCATCGAGGAACTTGCCAAGGCCGCCCCGACGGCGGCGTTCGGTGTCTTCGAGGCCAACACCGGCCCGGCGCGGGTCGTGGACCTCTTCGGCACACCCGAACAGAAGCAGCGCCTGCTCCCGCCCGTCGCCGCCGGCGAGGTGACGATGGCGATCACGATCTCCGAGCCCGACGCCGGCTCGGCCGCCACCGACATGACCACCGCCGCGGTGCGGCAGGGCGACCACTACGTCATCAACGGCACGAAGCGCTGGTGCTCGGGGGCGGGACACGCCGAGCAGTACCTGGTGTACGTGCGCCTGAACGACGAGCGCGGCGCCCGCGCCATCGGGGCGCTGGTCGTGGACCGAGACTCCGATGGGCTCACGTACGGCCCCCAGGAGCGCCTCATGGGCTTCCGAGGCATCCCCTCGGCGGACATGTTCTTCGACGACGTGGCCGTGCCGGCGGGGAACCTCATCATCGACGCCGGCGGCTTCGGGCGCCTCTTCACGGCGTTCTCGATCGAACGGCTCGGCAACGCCACGATGAGCCTGGCCATCGGACAGGCATGCCTGGATCTCTGTGCCGCGTACGTCACCGAGCGCCGGCAGTTCGGCAAGGAGATCGTGGAGTTCCAGACGGTGCAGACCGCGCTCGCGGAGATCATCCTGCAGGTCGAAGCGGCCCGGCTGTTGATCTACCGTGCGGCGGCGCGGGCGGGCCGCGGCGCTCCCCGCACCCTCGAGGCGTCCATGGCCAAGTGCTTCGCCAACGAGATGGCCAAGAAGGTGGCCGACGTGGCCGTGCAGTTGCACGGCGGCTACGGCTACAGCGAGGAGTACGGCATCGAGCGGCGCCTGCGCGACTCCCACGGCTGGGCCATCGCCGGCGGCACGCCCACCATCCAGAAGGTGCGGATCGTCTCGGAATACCTGAACCGCCGCTTCAACCAGCGCGCCTAGCCGGCCGCCGCGCTAGCGGTCGGCTCCCAACAGCACCGCGTTGTGGTACTGGGCCCCCGCGCCGGCGCCGGTCACCAGGGCCACCTCGGCGCCGGGGACCTGCCCGGGCCCGGCGGCGCCGCGGATCTGGCGCACGGCCTCGACGATCTTCAGCGTCGGCCCGCCCCAGCCGACGTGCGAGTACGCCAGCAGCCCCCCGTCGGTGTTGGTGGGATGCCGGCCGTCGAGCCCGATGCCGGCCTCGGCCAGGTAGTCGACGCCCTCGCCCTCGGCGCAGAGGCCCAGAGTCTCGAACTGCCGGACCACCTCGAAGGTACAGATGTCGTAGAGCTCGAAGACGTCCACGTCGCCGGGCCGCAGGCCGGCCATGCCGAAGCTGCGGCGGTAGGCGCCGGCGCCGATCCGGGCCACGTCGTCGTAGCGGGGCGGATCCACGTACTGCTGGCGGTACCACTCCGAGCCCCCGCCGAGGATCACCGCAGGCGCCGACGGGCAGTCCCGGGCGCGCTCGACGCCCGTGACGACCATGGCGGCGGCACCCTCGGTGGCCAGGCACAGATCCAGCAACCGGAACGGCTCGGCGACCGGTGGCGAGGCCAGGATGTCGGCGGGTTCGTAGGGGCCTCGCCCGTACATCACCGCCTCCGGATTGGCGGACCCCGCGTTGCGGATCGTGGCGGGCACCAGAGCCATCCGCTCCGGATCGGGGGCAAACCGGTGCAGGTACACCTGCGCCACCAGGGCGAACTGCGCCGCCGTGAGCGAGCCCCAGCAGGCCACGAACTCGTTCTCGGGCCGCGTGTAGCTCGCGACGGCGCTCGTGGCGTCGTCGCCCGACGAAACAGCGGCGCTCATGGCGTCGTCGCCCGACGAAACAGCGGCGCTCGAGGCGTCGTCGCCCGACGGAACAGTGGCCCTCGTGGCGGCGCCGGGGGAACCCGCCGCAGACTCGCCTGCCCGGCCGCCGAACACCAGCACCGTGGAGCACTGCCCCGCCAGGATGGCGGCGGCGGCGTCGAGCAGGCCGGGGGCGCCCTGCGGGTAGGTGTCGCCCACCCAGTCGAACCCCTTGCCGAACACGGCGGTCCAGTCCACCGAGCCGGGCCCGAAGACGGTGCCGCCGGGACCAGGCCAGCGTGCCGAGATGCCGTCCACCTCGTCGATCGTCATGCCGGCGTCGTCGAGCGCCGCCCGGGCCGCCTCGAGGCAGATCTGTATCGAGTTGCCGTCGAGGCTGCGGGCCTGGCGCGTGGCCGCGACCCCCGCCACGGCGATGCCCGCCAGCGGATGGCGCCGGGCCGCGGGGCCGCTCACACCTGGCGCCCCTCGCCCCAGTAGCGCTTGCGGATCTCGTCCTTGGCGATCTTGCCGACGGCGTTCTTCGGCAGGGCGTCGATCAGCTCCACTCGCTCGGGCACCTTGATCGAGGTCAACTCCGAGTGCCGGCAGTGCTCCCGCAGTTCGTCGGGGCCGACCGCCATCCCTTCCTTGAGCACCGCCACCGCCACGATGGCCTCGCCCCAGTCGGTGTCGGGCACCCCCACCACCGAGCACTCCAGCACAGCCGGGTGGCGGTACAGCACGTTCTCGATCTCGGTGGGGGCGATGTTCAGCCCGCCCCGGATGATGAGGTTCTTGAGCCGGTCGACGATGTAGATGAACCCCTCGTCGTCGACGGTGGCCACATCGCCGGAGTGCATCCAGCCGTCCCGCAGCGACTCGGCGGTGCGTTCGGGGTCCCGGTAGTAGCCCTTCATGACATAGGGCCCGCCGAAGACGACCTCGCCCCGCTCCCCCGTGGCGACGTCGTTGCCGTCGGGGTCGACCACTCGCACGTCCACGGCGTAGGACGGCTGGCCGCAGGAACCCAGCAACTCCGGACGTTCGGTCAGCCCTCGGAGGTGGTCGTCCTTGCGCAGCATCGTGCCGATGGAGGCGATCTCGGCCATGCCGTAGAGCTGGTTGAAGACGTTGCCGAAACGGCCGATCAGCTCGCCCAGGCGCTCCGGCGAGATGGGCGATGCGCCGTAGCCCAATGTCACCAGCCCGCCCAGCAGGCCGTCGTCTGCCGGCGGCAGGCTCCCCAGCAGGCGCATCAGCTGCGTCGGTACCAGGAACGAGTGGGTGACACCCTGGCGGTCGACCGTCTCGGCGAATCCTCGGGGTTCGAAGCTGCGGCTGTCCCGGAACCCCAGCGCGGCCCCGATGAGCAGCGTCGGCACGATTGTGATGTTGACGCTGGAGTTGTGCGGTATCTGCAACAGGTAGCGGCTGTGGCGGGAGATCTCGTATTCCAGCGCCGTCACGGTGGCGTGCTGCAGGACGCGGGCATGGTCGAAGAGCACGCCCTTGGGCCGCCCGGTCGTTCCGCTCGTGTAGACGATGCAGAAGTCGTCGCCCGGTCGCACCTCGTGCAACGTGGCGGGCGACCGCGGCGACCCCGCGGCCACGAGGGACCGGTACGGCTCGCCGTCGATGTCCAGCACCTCGAGGCCGTACTTCTCGGCGACCTCGGCGGTCTGGCTGAGGTACTCGCTGTCGCAGAGCAGCAGGCGCGGCCGGGCATTGTCCACGATCTGGTCCAGCTCGACGGGACCGAGGCGGAAGTTGAGCCCCACGTGGACGGCTCCGGCTTTGGTGATCCCGCCGAGCACCTCGACGACCTCGGGACGGTTCGCCACGAGCAGCGCCACGCGGTCCCCGAGCTCGATGCCGAGCGCGCCCGCGAGCGTGTTGGCGATGCGGTTGGTCCGCTCCTCCAGCTCCGCCCAGGTCACGTCGCGTCGCTGCGGCCCCACGTCGAACAGCGCGGTCCCGTGCGGGTAGCGCACGGCGTTGCGCCGGAAGGCCAGGCCGACGTTCATGCCGCCGCTCCGGCAGGCCCATGGGCGGCGGCCCGCGGGGCGAATGCCGGCAGGAGCGCGCCGTCGGGTCCGGCTGTGAACCGGACCTGCACCTCCATCCCGATCCGGACCTCGTCCGCCGGACAGTCCACGATCCACGTCAGCAGGTGCCAGCCCTCGGCCATGTCAACGACGGCCAGGGTGTACGGCGCCTCGAAGGCCGGCTCGGGCGGGCGATGCACCACGGTGAAGCTGTAGACCGTGCCGCGTCCCGCGCTCGGCTCGTAGGTCCAACGCCCGCTGCCGCAGAGAGGGCAGACCACCTGGGGGGTGAAGAAGCTCCGCCCGCAGCGTCCGCAGACCGGCCGCAGCAGTTCGCCCCGGTCCACGCCAGCCCAGAACTCACCGGTCAGCGCTCGGTCGGCGCGGTCCGGCGGCTGCATCGGCGGCTCAGTCCTCGTGCAGCAGGAGCGCCATGGCGGCGTTGCGAACCGGCATGCCCACCGCGACGCCACGAGCCGCCGCCAGGCGGTTGCAGGCGCCGACCTTGCCGATCTCGTACGCCTTGAAGGCGTCGCCGATGGGGGCCGTCCACGCATCGAAGGAGCCGCCCGCCAGGCCGTGGCGCTCCACGATGGCCAGGCCGGCGATGCCGGAGTCGTTCTTGGCGCGGCCGCCGTCGGCGCAGATGAAGCCGTGCGGGGAGACCTCCAGCAAGAACCCCGCCCCGCTGCGGCCGGTGTGGCCGGCGGTCACCAGCACGTTGCGGGAGTCCCCCGGCTGGGCGAACACGATGGAATCGGTCACCACCAACTCCCGACCCGTCGGCGAGGTGGCCATGACCTCGCGGCGGATCTTCGTGCCCTCGTCGATCTCGCCGACCGGGTCGTTGCAGGCCAGCAGCCTGGCGGCCTCCGCCACCGGCATCCCCTCGGTCACCCCGCAGCGCTCGGCGTAGATGTTGAGCCGGCTGATCACCCCGCAGGCGTACTGGTCCATGCCGTTGCCCAACTCCGACGATTCGGCTGACGCCGTGGCAGCGGGGATGCCGAGCGCCTCCAGGTACCACAGCCCCGCGATGCCCGCCCCGTCCATGCCGACGGCGCCGTCGTGGGCGATGACCGCCCGAGGCCTGTGAGGCACCATGAGCCGCGCGGGCAGCACCCCGAGGTACGAGGCAGGCACCACGACGTCGCTGCGGTGGTTGCGGGCGTCCACGTAGCGGGCCGAGTCCATGACCACGACCCGCCGGTCACCGTGTGTGGCCACGACCTCCTGGGGATGATCCGCCTCGTTCGCCAGCAGCGGCGCTTCGGTAGCCATCGTCTCCTCCTCGTTCCGGCCGGATCTCCTCGCCGACCCCGCGCCTCAGGCCAGCAGTTGAGGGGCCCGGTCGCCCAGGCGCAGCAGCCGGGCGGCGTTCTCGTTGAGCGTGCCTGCCAACTCGCCCACGTGCGGACCGGCGCCGCGGTCCCAGCCCCCGAAGTTGGTGCCGTAGACCAGCCGGTCGGTTCCCAGGACGTCGGTGACGAAGGCGAACTCGCGCTCGCCGGTCACGTGGCAGTCGAACCAGAGCCGTTCGAGTTGGCTGTCGAAGACGCCTTCGGGCTTCAGCCAGTCCGGCGAGGCGGGGCGCCGCTCGGCCAGCTTGCGCAGCTTTGACAGCGTCAGGGCCAGGGATCCCCCGCCGTGGCTCAGGCAGATGTCCAGGGCGGGGTGACGGCGCAGCACGCCGCCGAAGATCAGCGTCGCGGCTGCCAGGGCCTCCTCGAAGGAGTACTCCAGCACGAGGTCCAGATCCCAGCGCCGCAAACGCTCGTCCAGCAGCGGGCCGTCGATGCCCGACTGGGTGGGGTGCAGGAACAGCGGTACGTCCAGCTCCAGGCAGGTCTCGTAGAGGGCGTCCATGGCGGGCGCGTCCAGCGGCGTGCCGAAGTCGGTGCCGACGTAACCGCCGAGCAGCCCCAGGTCGCCGACGATGCGACGCAACTCGGCACAGGCCGCCCCGATGTCCTGCATCGGCAGGGCGCCGAGGCCCACGAACCGGCCGGGATGGCCGGCCACGACCTCGGCCAGGCTGTCGTTGTGCGCCCGACAGAAGTCCACCGCGGCGGGGGCGTCGATGAAGTGCAGGTAGGTCAGCGGGTTCGGCGAGAGTGCCTGCAGCCTGATCCCGGCGGTGTCCATGGCGGCGAGGCGCATGTCCACCTCGATGAACAGCGATCCCCGGTAGGCCACGCCGTCGAGTTGGTAGTTGCCGACGCGGAACCACGGGCTGCCGTCGGGGTGGTGGCCGATCTCGGGGCCGCATGCTCCCGCCTGCCCCATCGAGCCCTCCAGCACGATGTGGCCGTGCACGTCGATGAGGCCATCGGCCGGACCGTCGGCGAGACCATCGGCACGTGTCACGAACGGCCCTCCATGATGCCGTCGGCACCCGGCAGCCAGGCCGCCACGCCCGCCACCGGGATGGCGCACACCACCGCCTCGGTGATCTGCGCCTCACTGCAGCCGGCCCGGCGGGCGCCGTTGGCGTGCACGTTCACGAAGCGGGCGGAGAATTCGGCGGCATTGATGGTGCACAGCAGCAGTTCGGCGTGGCCGGCGTCCAGCACGTTCTCGGCCAGGGACCACTCGCGCATCAGCACGTAGCCCTCCAGCGCCCGGGGCGCCTCATCGGCCATGAGCTTCACGTAGTCGGGAACGAACCCGAAGTAGTCCTCGAAGTAGTCGAGGCACGCTCGGCGATCCAGGCAGAACTCCTCGGCATCACCGCTTCCGGCGCCGAGCGTCCGGCCGAAGGTCTCGTCGATGGCCGAGTTGAACAGGGTGTAGACGGCCTCGCCGCGGGAGATCAGCACGGTGAGGGCGGCACCGCGAGCCACGTCGAGTTCGAGCCCCAGGTCCCGCGATCGTTCCATCTGCGCCATCAGCATCTGGCGGTGACCCTTGACGGCCGCCGCGGCCGCCATGTACAGCGCTTTCGCCCAGGCGGGACAGGCGCCGTCGGTATCGGTGACCTCGCGCACCCGGGCGAGGCCCTCGGCGAACTTCGGCGAGACGGCGTCGATCTGGCCGCTCGCCAGGGGGGCGCTGCCCAGAACCGACCGGTCGGCTCCCCCGACGAGGGTTGGCTGGACTGTCATGGGACCTCCTGGAGTCACTGGGATGGAGAGAAGCGGTTGGCAGCCACACGGGGCCGCCCGGCGCTGCGGTGGGTGCTCAGAGCTTGGACACCTCGCCGCCGTCGATCACGAAACAGGAACCGGTGACGAACGCCGCCAGGGGGGAGGCCAAGTAGCAGACCAGCGGGCCCAGTTCGGCGGGCTCGCCCATCCGGCGCAGGGGGATCTTGCGGAGGCGAGCGGCGAGCATCTTCTCGTCGGCCAGCACCTGCGCCTGGGCCTCGGTGGCGAAGGCGCCGGGGGCGATCATGTTCACCCTGATGCCGTAGCGGGCCCACTCTGCCGCCAGCGCCTCGGTGAGGCGCGCCAGGGCACCCTTCGAAGCGCTGTAAGCGGCCAGCAGCGGCTTGCCCTTGAGGCTCGAGGTGGAACCGACGTTGATGATCGAGCCGCCCTGGCCGGAGTCCACGAAGTGGCGGGCCGCGGCCTGCGACAGGACCGCCGGCGCCGTCACGTTCACCGCCACCACCTCCGCCAGCACCTCCAGGTCCTGATCCAGAAACGTGCCGGCGGGCGCGATCCCGGCGTTGTTGACCACGCAGTCCAGCCGCCCGAAGCGCTCGATCGCCACCTCGGCGAGGCCGGCGACCTCGGCGGCGTCGCGCATGTCGCAGCGCACCGGGCAGATCCGCCCGGCGGAGCCCGCCGCCAGATCCTCCAGGGCATCCGCCGAGCGGGCAGCTGCCACGACCCGCGCGCCCTCGCCGGCGAGAGCCTCGGCCGCGGCCCTGCCCAGTCCGCGGCTGGCCCCGGTGACGATGGCCACGGTGTCGGTCAACTGGAGATCCATGTCAGCGCCTCGCGATCGGCTCCGGGCGTTCAATCCTGTGCATCGCCGGGCATGTCCTGCTCGAGGATGTCGCGGCACAAGCGGTTGGCGATCCCCAGGCGCAGCACCTCGCTCGCCCCCTCGTAGAGGCGCATGGGCCGGGCCTGGCGGTAGTACTGCTCGATGCGGGAACCCTTGATGAGCCCCCAGCGTCCCATGACCTGCACGCAGCGGTCCACCACACGCCCGGCCGCCTCGGTCGCCGCCAGCTTGGCCAGCGAGGAGTAGTCGAGGGTGGTGGCAGGGTCGAGCCGGGCGGTGTCGGCGGCCCGGTAGGCCAGCAGCCGGGACGACTCCAGGTCCACCCATGAGTCGGCGAGCAGGTTCGCCACTGAACCCAGGCGCACCAGCGGCCGCCCGAACTGGTGGCGCTCGGCAGCATGACGGGCGGCGACCTCCAGCGCCCCCTCCATGAGCCCCACGGCCGCACCCGCCACCGAGGACCGGAACACCGACAGCGTGGCGAACACGTGGGCGAACCCCTTGCCGGCAGGCCCCAGCCGATTGTCGGCGGGCAGCACCACGTCGCGGAACTCCACCTCTCCGAGGACATGCGGCGCCATGATCTCCGGTGTCGGCGAGACTTGGACGCCCGGTGCGTCGGCGGGCACCAGCACCATCGAGTAGCTGTCCTCGCCGTCGCCTTCCGGCGCCGGTTCGCGCGCCAGCACCGTGAAGAGATCAGCCGAGGGGGCATTCGAGATGAACGACTTGTTGCCCGACAGCAGGAACTCGTCGCCGCCGGGAGTGGCGGGCCGCAGCGTCGTCGTGATCGCCTTGAGATCCGAACCCGCCTCGGGTTCGGTCAGCGCCAGCGCCGCCAACGACTCGCCCGAGGCCACCCGCGGGAGCCACGTCCGCCGCTGCGTCTCGCTGCCGCCGACGGCGATCGCGTAGCTCCCGATGCCCTGCAGGGCCAGCAGGGCGTCCAAGTGTGCAGAGGCCTTCATGCAGACCTCCCGCGCCACGCACACGGCGAGCGGATCCACCCGCTCGAAACGTCCCCCGTAGGCGGACGGCACCATCAGCTCGCACAGCCGGCTCGAGCGCAGGATCGCCAGGGTCGGCCCGTGGACCTCCGAGCTCTCGTCCGCCTCGGCGGCGAACGGCGCAACCTCGGCGGCCACCGCCTGCGCCTCGGCCTTCACGTCGCGATACAACTGGGGAAGTTCGAAGATCGCCATCGCCCAGCCCTCTCCTTGCTTGACCTCGTCGCTCCCGCCGCTGAGACTTCAGGAAGACTGTCGACGGCGGCCGCAGCGTAGCGGGCGGACCTCTCCGCTCCGGCTCCGGCACCTAGAATAAACGGTTGGTAGATAGGCGTCACGCGCCGCTCTGTGGTGCGCCGCGGGAGGAGCAACCGAACCATGGCCGACGTGATCACCGAGCGCCAGGAGAAGGTTCTCTGGTTGCGGCTGAACCGACCCGAGCGGCTCAACGCGTACGACCGGACGACCGTCGACGAGATCATCGCGGCCCTGCGCGAACACAGCGACGCCCGGGTCGCCGTCATCACCGGCGAGGGCCGGGCGTTCTGCGCCGGCGGCTACCTGGCGAACCTGGCCGATCCCGACTTCTGGGAGTTGCGCGCCATGTTCACCGGCAGCCTCGAACTCTTCGACGCCATCCGTTCGGCGCCGATGCCGGTCATCGCCGCGGTGAACGGTCCCGCCTTCGGTGGCGGCAACGAGCTGGTCGTGGTGTGCGACCTGGCCATCGCCTCGGAGAACGCACGCTTCGGCCAGACCGGTGTGAAGGTCGGCAGTGCCCCGGTGCTGGGCGGCACCAACCTGCTGGCGATGACCGTGGGAGAGAAGAAGGCCAAGGAGGTGGTCTACCTCTGCCGCCCCTACAGCGCCGCCGAGGCCCTGGACCTGGGCTGGATCAATGCGGTCGTGCCCCACGACGAACTGTACGCCGAGGTGGAGCGCTGGTGCGACGAGATCTGCGCGATGTCAGCGCGCTACATGGAGATCGCCAAGATCAGCACGAACGTCTGGTGGCACCAACTGCGCGACAACATGCAGTCCGGCCTGGGAATGCTGATGCAGGCCATCGGCTCGCCCGACATGCTCGAGGGGGCCAACGCCTTCCTGGAGAAGCGCAAGCCGCAGTTTCCCCCGCGCGACGCCCGGTAGCAGGCCCCGCAACACGCTCGGCATGACCCCGCGAAGCTACGACCAGTACCGCCCGAGCTTCGCCGACCGGGGCCACTGGAATTCCCCCCACGTGCTGCGCCACCGCGCCGAGACGCACGGCGATCGCGTCTACCTCGACGTTCCCTGGACAGGCGAGTCCTACAGCTACGCCGAGACGCTCGATCTCGCCGAGCGGATGGCCCGCAACCTGCTCGCCGCCGGCGCGATCCCCGGCGACCGGTTGCTCATCATGTTGCCGAACTGCTCCGCCTACATCCTGGCCTGGCTCGGGTCGTCGCTGGCACGGCTGGCGGAGGTCCCCATCAACACGGCCTTCCGGGGAAGCTTCCTGGAGCATCAGGCCCGGACCGTGGCGCCGCGCCTGGCGCTCATCGATCCCGCATATGCCGAGCGCTTCGCCGAGAGCGCCGAGGCGGTGCGCACGGTGGAGCGCTTCTTCCTCGCCGGCGGCACAGCCGACGAGCGGGCCGCCGCGTCGGCGACCCTGCAGAAGGCGGGATTCGCCGTCTCCGGCTGGGAGGAGTTGCTCGAGGAGTCTCCGGCCGGCGGCGCGGACCTCCCGGCGGTGCGCCACTCCGATCTGGGATCGGTCTTCTTCACCTCCGGCACGACGGGCCTGTCGAAGGGCGTCATGATGCCCCACGCCCACATGTACCTCTTCGCCGACCAGTGCGTGTCGCTCACCCGCCTCAGCGACGCCGACGTCTACATGTCGGCCGGCCCGCTGTTCCACGGCAACAGCCACTTCCTGGCGGCATACCCCGCGCTGATCGCCGGCGCCCGCTACGTCCTGCAGGAACGGTTCAGCGCCAGCGCCTGGAGCGGCCAAGTCCGTGCCAGCGGTGCCACGGTCACGAACTTCGTCGGCGTGATGATGGACTTCGTGTGGCAGCAGCCGCCGCGGCCCGACGACGCCGACAACCACCTGCGCTGCATCTTCGCCGCGCCCACCGCCTCGGGCATCCTCGAAGGGTTCAAGCAGCGGTTCGGCGTGGAGGCGTTCGTGGAGGTGTTCGGATTGACCGAGACCTGCATGCCGATCCTCAGCCCCTACCGCGAGGGTCGCCCGCCGGGCGCCGCCGGGCTGGCGAACCGCGACTGGTTCGACGTGCGGCTCGTGGACCCCGAGACCGACGAGGAGGTCCCCGTCGACGAGCTGGGCGAACTCGTGGTGCGCGCCCGCCATCCCTGGACCCAGTCGGTGGGGTACTACAACATGCCCGAGGCGACCCAGCAGGCATGGCGCAACCTCTGGTGGCACACAGGTGACGGGCTGCGCCGCGACGCCGAGGGCTGGTTCTACTTCGTGGACCGACTCAAGGACGCCATCCGCCGCCGCGGCGAGAACATCAGCTCCTACGAGGTGGAACAGGCCCTCCTGGGCCATCCGGCCGTGGCCGAGGTGGCGGTGGTCGCCGTGCCCGCCGACCAGGAGGCGGGCGAGGACGAGGTCCTGGCCGTGATCGTCCCCGAGCCGGGTACCGAGATCGCCGCCGCGGACCTCTGGGCCTTCGCCGACCGGCGGTTGCCGTACTTCGCCGTCCCCCGCTACCTGCGCTTCGTCGCCGAACTCCCCAAGACGCCCTCGGAGAAGGTGCGCAAGGTGGAGTTGCGCGCCACCGGTGTCGCCGTCGGCACCGACGACCGCGGCCCCGCACCGCGGCGCCGGCACCTGCAGCCATGAGCTCCCAGCCGGCCGGCGAGGCGGTTCCCGGGCAGCAGACCCCCGAACAGCAAACCGTGGTGTTCACGTCGCCGACGGGGCGGGGGCGGATCTGCGCCATGGACTCCGCCTATCACGTCGACCCGTCGAATCGCGGCCGGGACGTCTGCGTGAACTCCTCCTACTGCGGGGTGCTGCCGGCCCGGTTCATCGCCGAGGCCGCCCCGCGGGGCGCCATCGGCATGGACTGCGGCATCGGCCCCGAGGGTTCGGCCATCGCCGGCCTGTGGTTCCTGGAGGCGCTGGACATCCCGGCGGCGGTCGCCGACGTGATGAGCGCCCGCCTCGGCGACGGGGTGCACCTGTACCGCAACGGCGTCATCAGCTTCTTCAACCAGCCTGCCGCCGACTGCGGCGTGCGGGCCGGCATGGCCGTCGCCAACGCCGCCCGGATGATGCTCGAGAACGATCCCACGCCGGCGGCCGCCGACGAGATCACCAACCGCACCGTCATGCACGCCGCATCCGACGGGCGCTGCGTGATCGCCACCGACTCCATAGCCTTCGCCACCGAGGTGGACCGAGGCCGCAACGTGCTGGTGACCGCCGGGCACACCGGGCGCAGTGCGGTGCCGTACCTGCGCCGGGCGAGCCCCTGGGGGTTCATCTGCTCCGACGGGGGACGCGGCATGGACGACTCGGGCATGGCGGGGTTGTTCATCGTGGAGGCCGACGGCCTCGCCGGCGCCACCGTGGACGCCCGACGCGCCCGCATGGGCAGCGGGCTGTCGCACTACCAGGACGGGATCATCTCTGCGGCCAACGCTCTGGCCGCCGCCCGCGGCGTGGAGATCGGCATGCCCTGCCCCGAGGCCGCCCTGCTGCTGCTGGCCCGCCCGGATGACTCCTGAAGGATCGCCCGGCCCGGCCGTGACGAACCAGAGCGGGCGCGGCCTTCGCAAGCCGGGCCTGCCCGTGCCCGATGAGTTCTGAGGCGTCGCCGCGCTCGACAGCCGCTCCTGGCGGACCCGCGGCGCCGCCGTACCCACTGCTGTTCAGGCCGCTGCGAATCGGCCCGCTGGAGATCCGCAACCGCGTGATCTTCGCCGGCCACGGCTCGCGCTTCGTGGACTGGCACTCGCACCACCTGACCGAACGCCAGGGCCACTACCTGGCCGAGCGGGCCGCCGGCGGGGTCGGCCTCGTCATCCAGGGGTCCTCCATGGTGCACCCCACGGGCCTGGCGGCGGCCGGCGTGAACGAGGTCTACAGCGACGACGGCATCCCGGCCTACGCCAGGGTGGCCGAGATGGTGAAGGCGGAGGGTGCCGCCATCTTCGGCCAGCTCTCGCACCTGGGCCGCCAGGGCGACACCTTCGCGGCGCACCGGGAACTCTGGGCGCCGTCCGCGTTGGCCGACCCGGCCAGCCGGGTCGTGCCCCACGCCATGACGCGCCGCGACGTCGCCGAGTTGATCGACTGCTACCGCAGCGCGGCCCGGCGCCTCATCGCCGCCGGCTTCGACGGGCTGGAGGTGTACCTGGCCCACGGCTACCTGCTGTGCGAGTTCCTGTCGCGGTTCAGCAACCGTCGCACCGACGGCTACGGAGGCTCGCTGGAGAACCGCTGCCGGCTGCCGCTGGAGGTGCTCGAGGCGGTGCGAGCCCAGGTCGGCGACGGCGTGCCTGTCGGCATCCGTGTCAGCGCCGAGGAATTCGTGCCGGGCGGGCTCACCCCGGGCGAGTGCAGCGAGGTGGTGGCGCACCTCATGGCCCGCACCCGCGTGGACTACGTGAGCGTGAGCCAGTCCAACTACGCCTCCATCGACCGGATGATCCCCGACATGAGCTTCCCCCGGGCGCCGTTCGCCCACTACGCCGCCGAGATTCGCGAGGCGACGGCCGGTGTGCCGACCTTCGCCGTGGCGCGCCTCGTCACCCCCGAGCAGTGTGAGGAGCTCCTGGCGGCGGAGGTGGCCGACGCCGTCTGCCTCGTGCGCCCCCTCATCGCCGACCCCGAATGGGCGTCGAAGGCGGCGTCGGGGCGCCGGGAGGACATCCGCGAGTGCATCTCCTGCAACGTGGGGTGCCGGGGCGGCCCGCACCGGGGCTCCCCCATCGCCTGCCTCGTGAACCCTGCGGTCGGCGAGGAGGCCCGCTGGGGCTTCCGCCGGCTCGAGGTGGCGCGGGAATCCCGGCGGGTGGTGGTGATCGGCGGCGGTCCCGGGGGCCTGAAGGCCGCCGAGACGGCGGCATTGCGGGGCCACCGGGTGATCCTGCTGGAGGCCGCCGAGAGACTGGGCGGGCAAGTTCTGGTGGCCGCGGCCGCGATGCCCTACCGAGACGAGTTCGCCAACTCGGTCCGGCACCTCGAGGGTCAGATCCGCAAGCTGGGCGTGGAGGTGCGCACCGGGGTACGGGCCGACGCGGCGACGGCGCTGGCGGACGATCCTTCCTGCGTGATCGTGGCGACCGGCTCGTTCCCGGGAAGCTTCGACGTGCCTGGCGGGGAACTGGTGCACCCGGTGCGGGAAGCCATCGCTGCCGGCGTCACCGGTCCCCGCGTCGTGCTGGTCGACGCCGGCGAGGCCGGCTGGAAGGTCTGCACCACGGCGGAGAACCTGGCCGCCGCGGGCCATGAGGTGACGCTGGTGTCGCCGGTGGGGGTCGGCGCCTCGATGGACGCCTTCAGCCGCCCGCCGATGCTGCGACGGTTGCGCACCGCAGGCGTGGCGTTCCTCGAGTACCACACCTTGAGCGCCGTCAGGCCCGGTGTGGCCGAGGTCACCGAGACGCTCACAAGCGTGCCCCGCCTGCTTGCGGCCGACTCCGTCGTCGGGGCTTCCTACGGCGTCGCCGACGATGCCCTCTTCGGCGAGTTGCTGGCCCTCAGCGAGGCCGGCGAGGCGCCCGGGGTGGAGTTGCACGCCGTCGGCGATTGCCTCGCCCCACGCCAGGCCATCGACGCCATCTGGGACGCCTTCCGCGTCGCCCGGGCCCTGTAGTCCGTCGGTACGATTCCCCCAAACGGCCGGTCGTATAATCCCCCAACCGGTCGGTTGGAAAACGGCGCAGGATAGCGCTAGCGTGAGCCGGCCCGTCGACGAACTGATGTGACGGGTGTCGCACTTGATCGATCACTGGGAGGACACCGATGCGAAAGCTTCGGCTCACACTCGTACTTCTGGCTGTCTTCGGCCTCGTCGCCGCGGCGTGCGCCGCCGATACCGAGGCAGCCGATGAGGCGCTCGCAGAGGCGCAGGCGGCATCAGCCGCCGCTTCCTCGGCGATGAGCGAGGCACAGGCCGCCGCGGCCGCCGCCGCCGACATCGGCGCCGCGATGGCCGAGGCGCAAGCCGCGTCCGCCTCCGCCGAGGCCGCAGCCGCCGCCGCGGCCGCCGCCGCGGCCGACGCCGCTGAGGCCCTGGCCGCCGCCGACCTGGCGCAGGCCACGGCTTCGGGCAACGAAGCCGCCGTCGCCGAGGCCGAGGTGGCTCTTGCCGAGGCCCAGGACGCTGCCGCGGCCGCCGGGCAGGCCGCCTCGGCCGCGCAGGAAGAGGCCGCCGCCGCGCAGGCCGAAGCCGCGACCGCCCAGGAAGAGGCCGCCGCCGCCAAGGCGGAGGCCGAGGCCGCGCAGGCTGAGGCCGCAGCCGCCGAGACAGAGGCTCGGGCAGCTGAGGCCGCAGCCGCCGAGGCCGCAGCCGCCGCCGCGGGCCCCATCTGCGGAGGCAACACCACCGGCGACCTGCCCCAGGGTGTGGACAGCGAGAACGGCGTGCTGAAGATCGGTACGGTCCAGCCCGTCGGCGGTGCCGCCGTCGTGGCCGGCATTGAGCTGCTCGGCGGCATCAAGATCGCCGTCGAGGAGATCAACGCGAACGGCGGCATAGACGGCTGCATGATCGAGCTCATCGACTACAACTCCCAGTACGAGGTGGAGGAACTCATCAACCAGACCCGCCGCATGATCGACCGCGACGGCGTGTGGGGCATCCTCTCCCCCGCCGACAGCCGGGCCCTGCCGGGCACGTTCGACTTCCTCGCTGAGAGCGGCGTGATCATGTGGGCGCCCATCTCGCCCCCGTTCGAGATCGAGCGCCAGGAGGTCTACTGGCTGGCGAGCAGCCGGACCGAGCAGGCCCGCATCTGCGTCGACCACTTCGACGACCTGGGCTTCACCAAGGTCGCCACCATCGGCGCCACCAACCCCCTCGGTGAAGAGGTCGTCGCCGGCGTGGAGATCCAGGCCCCCATCAACGGCATGGAGATCGTGGCCCAGGAGACGGTCGAGTCCGCCTCCGAGATCGTCGGCCCGGCCGTGCTGAACGTCATCGCCAGCGGTGCCGAGGGCATCGTCGCCGGCGTGGACAACATCCAGAACGCGCTGATCCTGCAGATCTTGGCCGAGAACAACAGCGACGCGCTGCTCTGCTCCGATCAGGGCGCAGCAGGGTCCGGTGGCCAGAACGCCGTCGGCCCCGCCGAGGAGGCCGCCGACGGATTCCTCGGCGCCCTGCAGGTGGCCCTGCCCGATACGGACTCCCCGTTGATGAGCCAGTGGCGCGCGCTGCGCAACGCCTACTGCGACTCGATCAGCGACGAGTGCCGGGCACCCAACTTCAGCGAGCAGACCTACCTGCACTCCATCACCTTCTTCGAGGTGATCGACCGCCTCGAGGGTGATCTGAGCTGGGACAACTTCCACGCCGTGGCCGAGAGCCTCTGGGCCAACCCCATCGAGACGGGAGCCATGCCGCCGATCTCCTGCGGCCCGCGGGCTGACGGCGGACACGCCTGCGCCTCCGGTGCTGGTCTGTCGGAGTACGACTACGAGACACAGAGCTGGACTCAGATCAGAGAGTTCCAGGCGCCGAAGTCATAGATCTGAGCCGGAATCCCCCCATTCCGGCTCGACTCAGCGGCGAGCCGCCGTGCGCAACCAGGAGCATCCCCCCGCTCCTCGCACGGCGGTTCGCCGCCTACACTTTCCCGGCTAGCCCAAATCCCCCGAGCGGACCGGCTCGCGGATAGCTCAGGAATCACCAGTGCAGGTACTGCAGCAGATCATCGCGGGACTCGAGGACGGCAGCGTCTTCAGTCTGATCGGCCTCGCCATCGTGGTCATCATGAAGTCCACGGACGTGCCCAACTTCGCCATCGCGCAGATGGGCATCATGTGCGCTTACCTGGGCTGGTTCCTGTCGGCCGATCCCGGCGACGGGGGTGTCGGCTGGCCCTTCTGGCTGGCCATAATCATCGCCCTGCTATTCGCCGGCGTGTTCGGCGCGGCGACGCAGTTCCTGCTGATCCGCCCCCTCGTGGGGCTCTCGAACCGGCCGCTGGCCTACGCCGCGGCCGCCGTCATGACCTACCTGTCCATCGACTTCATGCACCGCGAGGGGCTGCCGACCTTCCTCGACTGGTTCCCCACCCCCGACGGCGGCTGGTCGTGGGGAGCCGCCGTCCCGCTCGGGATCCTCGCCGGGGTGCTGACGCTGCTTGCGGCCCGCGCCTGGGTCAAGCCGCTGGCCAAGGTGGACCACTTCCCGCTGCTGCTGCTGACCATCGGCATGACCTGGGCCCTGCTGTCCGGCAACCAAATGCTCTGGGGAGTCCAGGCTCGTGCCTTCGACGCCCCGTGGGACGACAAGACGCCGCTGAAGCTCACGAACCCCGACGGCTCGGTGCGTCTCATCATCGGCGCGGACGAGGTCGTCGCCATCGGCACCGGCCTGGCCATCGCCATCGCCGTCGGCATCTTCTTCAAGTCGAAGTGGGGCGTGCGCATGCGGGCCATCGCCGAGGACGGCACCACCGCCCGGCTGCTGGGTATCAACAGCGGACGCATCTCGCTGTTGGCCTGGGCGATGGGCGTCGCCATCGGCGCCATCGCGCTCATCCTGCGCACCACCTCGGCGGTACTCGACGTCTCCACCGCCAACGTCATCATCCTGAAGGGCTTCATCGCCGCGGTGCTGGGTGGGTTCACCTCGCTGCTGGGCACCTTCGCCGGGGGCATGGTGATCGGCGTCGGGGAGAGCCTCGTCGGCGGGCAGATCTCTACCAGCGTGCAGGCCGCCGTGGCGCTGATGGTTGTCGTCGTCGTGCTGCTGGTGGTGCCGGGCGGTCTAACCCGCGAGAAGTCGGCACGCGAGGTCTGAGCCATGAGTGAGACCGGTACCGCCCCACCTCGCCCGCTGTACAAGCCCCGCGCCAGGGGGGTCTTTGGCTACAGCGAACTGGTGGCGGTGGCGCTGCTGTTCGGCGTCGCCGCGCTGCTGCCGCACCTCCCCTACGGAGGTCTCAACGGCCCCTACTGGCACGGCGTGCTGACCGGGATCCTCATCCACACCATCTCGGCCATGGGGTTCAACCTGCTCGTGGGTTGGGCCGGGCAACTCGGTCTGGCGCACGCCGGCTTCTTCGCGCTCGGCGCCTACGGCACCACCCTCCTGTACGAGGACGGCGTGCCCTACCTGGCCGCGATGGTGATCCTGGGAGTGATCTGTGCCGTCGTGGGTGTCGTCATCGCCTTCCCGGCGGCTCGCCTGAAGGGGTTCTTCCTGGCGATCGCCACCCTTGCCTTCGGGGAACTCCTCGTGAAGCTGATCGAGTTGGGCCCCGAG
The DNA here is from genome assembly GCA_009835395.1 of Acidimicrobiia bacterium. GTDB lineage: Bacteria > Actinomycetota > Acidimicrobiia > Acidimicrobiales > CATQHL01 > VXNF01. Next base: position 32,655 of record VXXM01000071.1, on the reverse strand, counting down.
ATGTGGGACTGGCTGGACACCGGCGCCAGCGGCGGGCGCAGCGTCAAGAAGGTCTTCTCGATCGGCGAGAGCAACGGACCCCTCACGCTCTACTTCACGGCGCTGATCATCCTGCTGATCACCTACCTCGTGATGCTTGTCCTCACCCGGGGCCGCATGGGGCGCACCCTCAAGGCGGTCAAGGACATCGACATCGCCACCGGCCCCATCGGGATCGCCTCGACGCGCTACAAGCTGGTGGCGTTCGGCATCTCGGGATTCGTCGCCGCCATCGCAGGCGGCCTGTACGCCCAGGACATCCGCTTCCTCAGCCCGGCCTCGTTCAAGGACAACATGCTGGTGTTCATGCTGGTGATCCTGGTGCTGGGCGGCGTCGGGCGCATCTGGGGACCCCTGCTGGGCGCCATGTTCTACATCCTCATCCGCGAGCAACTCGCCAGCTTCCAGATCCTGCGCCTCATCATCATCGGCATCGCCCTCATGATTGCCATCCTGGCCCTGCCGTACGGCTTCGCATCGCTGCCGAGCCGCGTCCGGGACAGCCGCTTCGGGCAGCACCTCCGCAACATGCCACTGGCGCGGCTCTTCACGCTATGAACGCCGCCGCCGCGCCCCTCGAGTTGCGCGACCTGCACGTCGCCTTCGGGGGGAACCGCGTCCTGGAAGGCGTGGACCTCACCTTCGGCACGGGCTTCAACGGGCTCATCGGCCCCAACGGCGCCGGCAAGACGACGATCTTCAACGTGATCTCCGGCTACGTGACGCCCTCGCAGGGCGACGTCTTCCTGGCAGGTGAGGACCTGGCGGGCCGCAGCCAGAGCGCGCGCGTCGGCGCCGGGATCGGCCGGACCTTCCAGGCCCCCCGCCTGATCCTCGACGCCACCGTCATGGAGAACGCCCTCCTGGGGCTCCAGCAGAGCTACCGCTGGGGCCACCTCGCCGAGCTGCTGCGCCTGCCCTGGTCGCGCGCCGAGGAACGCCAGGCCCGCGGGCGCTGCATGGACATGCTGGAACGCTTCGGCCTCGCCGAGATGGCCCACGAGGACGCCGACTCCCTGCCGCTGGGCAGCCAGAAGATCGTCGAGGTGGCCCGGGCGCTCGTGGCAGAGCCGCGAGTGGTGCTGCTGGACGAGCCGGCGGCCGGGCTCGGCGCCGACGACGTCACGGTGCTGCTCCGCGGCCTGCGGGGCATCGCCGCCGAGTCCGACCTCTGCATGATCATCATCGAGCACGACCTGCAGCTCGTGACCAGCCTCTGCCCGCACATCGCCGTGCTGGACTTCGGTCGCATCATCTCCGAGGGCGGCCCTGACGATGTCACGCACGATCCAGCCGTGATCGAGGCGTACCTGGGGCACGGGTTCGCCGCCCGCCTCGAGGCCGAGAGCCTGGGCGTCGAGATGACCGACAGCGAGACACCGGCAGGAGCGGAGTGATGACTCTCCTGGAAGTCAACGACCTGGTAAGCGGCTACGGCAGTCTGGAGGTGCTGCACGGCATCTCGCTGAACGTGGCCGAGGGCGAGATCGTGTCGGTGCTGGGTGCCAACGGCGCCGGCAAGACGACCTTCCTGCGAGCGGTCTCGGGCGTGCTGGACACCTGGTCGGGCACCGTCCGGCTCGACGGCGACGACCTCGCGGGCATGTCCGTCGAGCGCCGTGCCGGGGCCGGCCTCGGGCACCTCCCCGAGGGCCGCGGCGTCTTCCAGAACCTCACCGTGCGCGAAAACCTGGATCTGGGGACCGTGCTGCGCCGCGACGGTGCCTCCGCGGTGAACGCCGACCGCGAGCGGCTGCTCGGGATCTTCCCCGACCTCGCCGAGAAGATCCGCGACGGGGCCTCGTCGCTGTCGGGCGGCCAGCAGCAGATGCTGGCGCTGGCCCGGGCCATGCTCACCCGCCCCAAGCTGCTGATGATCGACGAGTTGTCGTTCGGTCTGGCGCCGTTCCTCGTCGACGAACTGTTCACGCTCGTGACCGAGCTGCGCGACGAGGGCAATACCTTCCTGCTCATCGAGCAGAACGCCCAGGTGCTGGACATCTCCGATCGCACCTACGTCTTCCAGACCGGGAACAACGACATCTCCGGACCGTCGGCCGAGCTGCGCCAGTCCCACGACCTGGTCCGCTCCTACCTCGGCACCTGACGGCCGGCTCCTGGCGCCCTAGCATCGAGCCCGATCCCCATGGGCGCAGACCAACACCAAGGCCTCCCGGCAGGTCTCCTGCCGACAGACGGCTTCTACCACTGGGGCATCGTGGCGGAGGACTTCGACGCCACGTGCGAGGAACTCGGGGCGGTCTGCGGCCTGACCTGGGCCAAACCCATGCGGCGGGAGTTCGACCTGCGCCAGCCCGGCGGCGTCGTCACCGTGAACTTCCGGCTCACCTACTCCGTGGAGGGCCCGCCGCACTACGAGATCCTGGAGTCCTCCCCCGGCACTCTCTGGAACCCGGCGACCGCCCACGGCGGCGTCCACCATCTGGGATTCTGGTCCGAGGACGTGACCCGCGACGCCGCCCGCCTGGAGGCCGCCGGCTACCCGTGCGGCGCCACCGCGGCCACGCCCGACGGCCGACCCGCGGGGTTCAGCTATCACCGCCTGCACAGCGGCCTCTGGGTCGAACTCGTGGACCTGTCCCGCAAGCCGGCCTACGACACCTGGATAGCAGGAGGCGACTTCCCCACCTTCACGCCGCCGGGGGCCGCGGACACCGAACCGTCGACGTGAGTCCCCCTCGGGCCGGAACCGGCTCGAACCGGCCGAGGTGACAGCCGCGAACGACCGAACCGACGTGGTCGTCGTGGGCGGCGGCCCCGGCGGCTGCTCAGCGGCACTCGAGGCGGCCCGCAACGGCGCCTCGGTGGTCCTGCTGGAGGCGCTGGACACCGTGGGCGGCAACGCGGCGCGCTCGACCGGCTACATGGCCTTCGCCGACTTCGAGGCCCAGCACACCGCCGGCATCTCCGACTCCCCCGAGGCCTACCTGGCCGACATGGTCGCGGAGGCGGCACTCCAGGAGGAGCGCTACGGCGTGCTCTTCGACACCGCTCTCGCCGCCCGCTACGCCGCTGAGTCGGCGGACGCCTACCGCTTCCTGATCGAGCTGGGATTCCGCTTCGGTCGCTTCGTGCCCCGCCCGCGTCAGCACACCACCGACCGCATGATGGACGTCGTCGACGTGGCCTCCTTCGGCACCCTGTTCGCGGCGGCACTGGCGAAGGCAGGCGTCGACGTGCGCTCCGGCGTGCGGGCCCGGCGCCTGCAGACCACCGCCGGCAGGGTGACCGGCGTCTTCTGGGAGTCTGCGAGCGGCGAAGGCGGCGCGCCCTGTGCGGAACTCCTAGAGGCCGACCGCGGCGTGGTCCTCGCCGCGGGCGGGTACCAGGCCAACCACGCCCTGCGCTCGCGCTACCAGCCCGGCTACCTGGCCGGCACCCCTTACCTGGGCGTGGACACAGACCGGGGGGATGGCCACCTCATGGGCCAGGCCGTCGGCGGCGACCTCATCAACATGACCATGATCCCGCCGCTGGTGATGGTGGCCTCAGCCCTCGTGGAGGACTCCATCGCCGTGGACCTCTCCGGCCGGCGTTTCCACGACGAGGCCGGACCCTACGACGAGCGGGTCGCGGCGCTGGAGCAGGTTCCGGGACGCCGGGCGTGCTACGTGTTCGACGACCGTGTGCACCGGCTGCGTCGCGACCTCGTCGAGCAGATGCCCGAGCCTGCGGTCAGCGCCCCGAGCCTCTCCGAACTGGCGGCGCTGATCGGCTGCCCGCCGGACGCCCTCGCCGCCAGCGTGGACGAATGGAACGCCACGATCAGTTCCGGGATCGCGCAGGATCCGGCATTCGGTCGGGTGGTGTTCGGCAAGCCCCGCCTGCCGATCATCGAGCCACCCCTGTGGGCGTCACCCATGGTGTTGGGGGTGAACTTTCCCGCCGGCGGGTTCCGGGTCTCGGGGGACTGCGAGGTCTTCGACGTGTTCGGTGAGGTGATCCCTGGGCTCTTCGCGGTCGGGGACTGCGTGGGCGGCATCGCCCCGGCAATCGGGCTCGGCGGCGTGAAGATCAGCAGCGCCGTGACCCTCGGGCGGATCGCCGGGCGGGTGGCGGCCTGCGGGTAGCTTGACCATCGTGGTCCGGACGCGCCGGGTGGCGCTCGTGGCGGGCGTACTGCTCCTGGTGGCTCTGCTCGCCGGATGCGGCTACTTCGAGTCCGACGAGGCGCACCTGGCGCCCCGGACGCCGCTGCTGCCCCCCACGAGCGAGTCGCTGAGCGCCCCTGCACCCCTCGGAGCCCCCTCAGCGCCGCCCCAGCCCGCCAGCGGCGCCGCGCCGGCGGACGGCACCGGCACTCAACAGGACACCGCCGAGCCGGCGGCCGGCGACGGCGAGGCCACTGGCGGCGAGCCGGCATCCGGCGACGGCGGCGAGAGTGAGGGCAACGGTGACGACGAGCCGCAGCTTCTGCAGATCGTCGTCATCCGGGAGCTGCTGCACAGCCCGACCGCGTTCACCCAGGGACTGGAGATCTCCGACGGCCGCCTCTACGAGAGCACGGGCGCCCGAGCCGATCGGGCCAGCACCCTGCGGGAACTCAACCGCGACACGGGCGACGTGCTGCGACTCCACGAGATCACCGAGGACGTCTTCGCCGAGGGGATCACCTTCGTCGACGACCGGATCTACCAGCTCACTTGGCAGGACGAGATGGCGTTCGTGTGGGACCCGGAGCCGGAGGAGTTCGCCGAGGTGGAACGCTTCAGCTACGAGGGGCAGGGTTGGGGGCTGTGCTACAACGGCCGTGTCCTGGTCATGAGCGACGGCAGCGCGGAGTTGCACTTCCGCGATCCGGTCACCTTCGAGCGGGCCGGCAATCCGGTGCTCGTCACCATCGAGGGCCAGGAACTGCCCTCGCTCAACGAGTTGGAGTGCGTCGGCGAGTACGTTTACGCCAACGTCTGGCAGACCGACCTGATCGTCCGGATCGACCCGGTGACCGGACGGGTCCTGGCCCTCGCCGACGCCTCGGATCTCGGCCAGCCGCGGCCCGATGATCCCAACGCCGTGCTGAACGGGATCGCCTGGGATCCCGACACCGAGACCTTCCTGATCACGGGCAAGGACTGGCCCGTCATGTACGAGATCTACTTCGAGGCCGCCGGCGCCCCGAACGAGGATCCCCGGCGCCTGGACCCCTAACCGCTCAGCACCCCTAGCCGGCGAGCGCCGCGCGGAGTGCCGCTGCCGCTTCCTCCTGGGCCGCCTCGGCCGCGTCCATCTCCGCGTCGAAGCCGAAGAACCCGTGGAACACGCCGTCGTAGCGTGAGCAGGTCACGTCACAGCCGGCAGCTGCCAGCTGCGCCGCGTAGGCCTCCGCCTCGTCGCACAGCGGGTCGTACTCGGCGGTGATGATGAGACCGGGCGGCAGATCGGCGTGACTGGCGGCGTGCACGGGCGACATGTAGGGATTGGTCCTGTCGGCGTCGCCGGTGTAGTGGCCGTAGAACCACTGCATGATCGCCCGTGTGAGGAGCGGTCCGTCGGCGTTGGCGGCCATGGACCACCAGGCGTCGGGATCCATGTCGCAGCAGGGATAGACGAGGAACTGGAAGGCGATCGAGGGGCCGCCCCGGTCGCGGGCCGCCATGGCCGTCACCGCCGCCAGGTTCCCGCCCGCCGAGTCACCCGCCACGGCCAGGCGCGCCGGATCCACCCCCAGTTCGGCGGCGTTGGCGGCCACCCAGCACGTGGCCTCGTAGCAGTCCTCGACGGCGGCCGGGAACGGATACTCGGGCGCCAGCCGGTACTCCACCGAGACGTAGACCAGCCCCGTGCGGTTCACCATCGAGCGCACTTGCGGCTCGTGCGTCTCGATGCTGCCAAGCACCCAGCCCCCGCCGTGGAAGAACACGACCACACCGGGCAACCGGTTGCCGTCGCCGGCACCGTGGGGCCAGAAGATCCGGATCGGCAGGTCGTTGCCGTCGGGCCCCCTGATCACCCGGTCGGCGACGCGCCCCACCTCGGCGAGCGTGCCGTCCTGCTGGGACTGGATGGTGTACCCGCGCATCTCGGTGGGGGTCATCTCCGGCGAGAGTCTGAACCCGTCCTCCTCCATCTTCTTCAGTACCGCGGTGGCCTGTGGATGCAGCGGCATGTGTCGTCCTCCTCCGTGATCTCCCGGCGCGCTGCCGGATGGCCTCCTACCAGCCCTCGCCGAACGTGAGCACCGAGCGCAGCACCCGCCCGGCCTGCAGGTCCTCCAGCGCCTCGTTGGCCTCGGCCAGCGGGCGCCGGTGCAGCAGAAGGTGATCGGTCGTGACCGCGCCGGTGCGGTGCAGCTCCAGCACCTCGCGGATGTCGGTGGGCGTGAAGCCCCGCGACCCCCACACGCTGGACTCGCGCCACACCAGGTCGGTGGCACGCAACTCGAATCCCTCGGTGGTCGTGCCGATCAGGATCACCCGTGAGCCGATGCCGGAGGTGTCGATGGCCTGACGGTCCACCACCGCCGAGCCAACGGACTGCACCACCACCTCCGGTCCGCCCGGCCCGCACAGGGCCCGCACCCGCTCGGCGACGCCCTCACCGCCGCGCACCACGTGGTGCGCCCCCAGGCGCTCGGCCAACTCCAGCTTGGCGTCGGAGCGGCTCACGGCGATCACCGTGCAGCCCAGGTGCGCCGCCAACTGCACGGCGTTGGAGCCGATGCCGCCCACGCCGAACACCACCACGGTCTCGCCGGGCTGCACCTTGCCGATCCGCACCAGCCCGTGGTACGGCGTGGCCACGGCGTCGGTCAGCACCGCAACGGCGGCCGGGTCGTCGCTGGGCAACACAGGGATCACGTTGCGCTCGGGCACCAGCACCTGGCTGGCGAACGCGCCGTCGTACTCCACGCCCATGCGGCGCACGCTGAGGCACATGTTGACGCGCCCGACGCTGCACATCCGGCAGGTGCCGCAGTGGTCGATGTAGTACAGCGCCACCGGGGTGCCGGGAGGCGCCACCGACGGGGCGACCCCCTCGCCGAGCTCCCGCACTACGCCGGAGGCCTCGTGACCCGGCACGATCGGCAGCGTCGAGTTGAAGCCGCCCTTGCGCAGGAAGACGTCGCTGCCGCAGACGCCGCAACTCCGCACGTCCACGAGAATCCACCCGGGCGGGGGCTTCGGATCGGGCCGCTCGAGGATCTCCAGCGGCGAGTTGTAGCGGTGCAGGACCGCTGCCTGCACGGCGCGCTCCTCAGCCGATGCCCGGCAGACCCAGGGCGCCGGCGTCGGGCAGCTCACCGGCGTCGAAGTGCGACGAGCCGAACACCCTCGGCTTCTTGCGCCCGACGCGCTCGTAGGCCTCCTCGGGCACCGTGGTCGGGTCCTTGTACATGGTCCACTGGCACTTCTGGCGCACCGCGGGATCGCGGTCCGTGTCCGGGTAGACGGGCGGGTCGATGACCCTGGTGGGGTAGCCGAAGCGGTCCATCGGCATCTCCTCGTTCAACACGATGCAGTGGGCGCAGTAGAGGCAGATGCCCTTGGTGTAGTGGTTCCAGGAGGCGGGCTCCTCCGAGACGGCCCAGTTGTAGGGAGGCTCGATGCGCGCGGGCGTGTCCTCCTCCCAGTCGCCCCGGATGATCCGCTGGCCCGAGCCGCACGGATCGAAGCGGATGACCCAGCGGTCCTCCTCCTCGATGAGTTCCATGTCGCCGGTGCGCTCGGGGCCGACCAGGTGACCGCGCATGGCCTCGCAGGACACCGTCAGCAGGGTCTCCAGCGCCTCGTCCCACGGGTGGGAGTCGATGTCGAACTTCTGGTAGCGCCAGGAGAAAAGCGGCAGCAGCACCCGCTCGTACATGTCGGCGATGCCCTGGGCGCCGTGGTTGTCCTGGATGGCCGACATCAGCCCGTAGGTGTGGTCCACGTCGCGGTCGTGCGTCTGGCGCCAGACGTCCTTCATGACGTCCAGCGTCGCCAGGGCCTCGTCGGTCTCGGCGCGGTAGATGTGCTTCAGCAGGTTGCGCTGGTGGGTGCGGAACGAGTCCCAGTGGCGGTGGGCGTTCCAGGGGTTGCCCTCCGGCGTGGTGAGCTTGGACTGCACGTCGGCGTCCACCGCGGCCAGTTCCTCGGCATCCATGCCCGCATCGGCCAGGAATCCCCGCAGGTCGTTCACCCACTGCCGGTAGAGGGTGAAGCAGACGTTGGCCTCGTCCACGAAGTAGTCGGCCAGGTCGGCGGCGTGGTCCCAGTCCCCTTCCCTGATGGCCTCGGCGATCTTCACGTAGGTGCCGATCGTCTGGTCCTGCCAGTCACCGATGCGCACCCGTCTGCCGAGCATCTCGGAGAACTCGATCCTTGTCTTCTCGCCCGTAGCCATCCGTCAGCCTCCTCGGCTTGCCCTGAACCGGCGCGCGACCCACCGGCCGGCGACGATGTGCCCGGCGACTATACCCAACGGCCACTCCAGCGGACGAACCGGACCGGGCCCGTCGGCTGTGCCGATCGGAGGCGCCGTGCAACACCGGCTCACAGCTAGCCTCGCCACATGTTGAGTGGCGCCGCGGCCGGCCGCGTCCGTCATTCCGGCGAAGGCCGGAATCCACGCTGCAGCGGTCCGATCCGGAGTTCCGGTGGACTGCTCGGCTCGCTCCTCGCCGACCGATGAACCAGTCCGCGCCGGTGCGCGCCGCCGTCGTCTCGCCCTACTGGACGTTCTGGGAAGCCAGCGCCGGTGGGCCGGCATTGCGCGACGACCGTCGGCTCCTGCTGGAGGGGGCCATCGATGCCTTGCGCCGCAGCAGCCCCGGTGGGATCGAGGTGGCCTGCCAAGGACTGCTGGACTCGCCCGAGACGGGCGATGCGCTTGCGGAGGGCGTCGCCGGTGACCTCGACGTCATCCTCGTGATGATCTGCATGGCGGCGCCCTCCACGCACGGCCTGGCGTTCCTCAACCGTCTCCCGAGCGTCCCGGTGGTGGTCTGGTCACTGCAGCGGTCGCGCAACATCCGGGCGGGCTTCGACGCCTCGGACATCACCTCTGCCGGGACCGCCGTGGGCACGCCACAGCTCACCAACATGCTGGCCCGCTCGGGCCGGCCGCACGAGATCGTCGTCGGCGCGCTCGACGACGAGGCCTGCGGTGTCCGGCTCGCCCGCGCCGTGGGTGTGGCTGCGACGGCGAGTGCGCTGCGTCGGGCGCGGATCGCCCGCGTGGGACAGCCCCCGCCGGGCTACGCCTGCGTCGACACCGACGCCGGGGCGCTGCGGCAGGCCACCGGCATCGAGTTGGTGGACGTCGATCCGGCCGAGCTGCAGCGGCGCTGGTGCGCGGTGGACGAAGCCAGCACCGACGGCTTGCAGCGAGAGGCTGAGGCGGCGGCAGAGATTGCCGTCGTCTGGGATGTCGCCGGGCGGCGCTCGCTGGCCGGGGCGGCGGCTCTGGAGGCCCTGGATCACGATCTGGACATCGCCGCGGGCGCGATGAACTGCCACGTTCCCGAGCTGCGATTCGGCACCGAGGTGGGGGTCACGCCGTGCTACGGACTGGGCCGGGAGACCTCCCGGGGCATCCCCTGGACGTGCGCCGGAGACGTGGTGACGGCCGTCGCCATGATCGTGGGCAAGCGGCTGGGCGGCGCCGCGCTGTACCACGAGTTGGAGGTCATGGACTTCGACACCGACGAGGTGGCCATCGCCAACTCCGGCGAGCACGACATGGCGTGGTGCCCCGCCAGCCGCCGGCCGCGCCTGCAACCCAACCCGTGGTACACCGACGACCCGCTGACCGGCGCCAGCGTGTGGTTCGAACTGCCGCCCGGGCCGGCCTCGCTGATCGGCTTCACGCCGCACGCCGGCGAGCCCAGCGGCTACCGCTTCATCGTGGCCGAGGGGCACATCACCGAACGCTCGCTCCCCCAGAGTCCCACGGTGGGCGGCGTGTTCCGCTTCGCCGGCGAGGCGGGCATCGCCGAGTCCTGGCGCGCCTGGGCCGCCGCGGGCGTCAACCACCACAGCTCCTGCAGCCCCGGCCACCTCGCCGGAGACGTCGCAACCGTCGCCCGCTACCTCGACATCGGCTGCGTCCAGGTCGCCTAGCAGGTATCTTCGTATTTGTGACGCCACCTCGTTCAGCGCTAGCGGAACCCCAGCCATAGAGCGGTGGGCATATGACTGAGGTCAAGCGCCCCGCGCCCGAGCGGCGCGGCGATTGGATCCCGGAGGATCCGATCGACTTCGCGCCGATCTTCGTCTGGCCCCCTCAGCCCCGCAAGCTCGCCAAGTACCTGTTCGGGTGGGGTGGCTTCCTGTGGCCATGGCGGGTCATCTGGCTCGGCCTTGCCATCGGATCCTGGTATTGGCTGTCACCGAGCCTTGCCGAGGCCCGCAACCTGGAGTTCGGCTGGATTGCCACGATCTTCATCCGGAACCTGGTGTTCATCTGGGTCATCGCCGGCGGCATCCACCTGGTCCTGTACACGCTGAAGCTGCAGGGAACCGACCTCAAGCACGACCCGAGATGGCTCGCCGTGCGCCGTCGCAGGTTCCTGTTCAAGTCCCAGATTCGCGACAACGTGTTCTGGAGTTGCGTCAGCGGCGTGACCCTCTGGACCGCCTGGGAGGTGCTGTTCTTCTACGGCTACGCACACGGGTGGGTGCCGTACCTCGGCTGGTCCGACAACCCGGTTCTCTTCGTGCTGATGTTCGGTGTGGTGGTGATCTTCCGCAAGATCCACTTCTACTTCACGCACCGGATGCTCCACTGGCCGCCCCTGTACCGCAGCGCCCACTACCTGCACCACAAGAACACCAACCCCGGGCCGTGGTCGGGCATGGCCATGCATCCCATCGAGCACCTCATCTACCTCTCCTCGGTGGTCATCCACTTCGTGGTGGCGTCGCACCCGATCCACATGATGTTCAACATCTTCGAGACCGCCCTGGCGCCCGCGCATGGCCACACCGGCTTCCAGGGCCGCACCGTCAAGGGGAGGCTGCCGGTGGGCGACTACTTCCACTGGCTGCACCACCGCTACTTCGAGGGAAACTACGGCGAACTGACGATCCCCCTCGACAAGTGGTTCGGCACGTACCGCGACGGTCCCGAGGCGTACGCGTCGGCAGCCACCCGCCCCACCGAACGCCACTACGCCCTGGCCGGTGAGGACCCCAACCAACCCGGCAGCTAGGCCACCCCTAACGGTTGCCCGACCTCGGCGGGTCCCTCAGATGCGGTAGACGCGCTCCGCGTTCTTCGAGAACAGGGCCTCCTGCTCGTCGCGGCTGAAGTCGGCAATGATCTCGCGGTAGGCCGCCACGACCTCGGCGTAGCTGGAGTACATCCTGTCCACCGGCCAGTTGGTGCCGAAGAAAGAGCGCTCCACGCCGAACGCCTCGATGCAGCCCAGCACCCAGCGACGGATCGAGTCGGTGGTCCAGTTGGTACCCGCCATCTGGTGGCCCATCCCCAACCCGGAGATCTTGATGACGCAGTTCTCCGCCTCCGCGATGGTGTCCATGCCGGCCCGCCAGTTGGCGAAGTACTCGTCGTCGATGGCCTGCGGGAACCCGGCGTGGTCGAGGATCATGACGATGTTGGGGTACTTCTTGGCCAGGGCGCCGGCCTTGCCCATGTTCTCCCACGTGCAGTCCAGGTCGTAGACCAGGTTGTACTTCTCCAGCAGGGCGTAGCCGCGGTGGAAGTCGGGATCCACCAGGTAGTCGCCCTGAGCGAAGTCCCGCAATCCCCGGAACAGGGAGAACTCGCAGTGGCGTGCGATGGTCTCCTCCACGTCGGGTTGCTGCATGCGGGCGTCGCCGGTGATGCCGTGCGGCCAGCCCACCGCCTCGGCCATCTCGGAGAGCCAGCGGGTCTCCTCCACCGGGTCGGGCGTGCCGATAGCGGCCTGCACATGCACCGCCTTCGTGACCCCACAGCCCTCGATGTCGACGGTGAACTCGTCGGGTGTGTAGCGCGTCATGTCCTTCAGCGGCCGGATGTCGCCGAGTTGCGGATGGACGAAGTCGTCCTCCAGCCAGACCCACGCCAGCGGGGGATGCGGGCGGTCCCAGTAGTGGATGTGGGAATCCACGAAGGCCAGATCGCTGCTCATGGGGAACCTCCTGCGGGAAGGGCGGATAGGTCGGCGTCGTGGCGGACGTTACAAGTCACGTGTCGGCGCTGGCGAGGCGGATGCGGATCCGGTCGACGGTCACGGCGCCGAGCAGCAGCGCGCCCTGGGCGACCTCGATCCAGAACGTCTGCACGTTCAACTGGATCAGGCCGTTGCGCAGCACGCCGATGACGAGCAAGGCCAGCACTGTGCCCAGAACGGTGCCGCTGCCGCCGGAGAGGCTTGCTCCGCCCAGGATGACGGCGGTCAGCACCTGCAGTTCCCAACCGAGCCCGGTGTTGATCGACTGCGAGCCCACCTGCGAGAGGCGGATGAGGCCCGCCAGCCCGATCATCAGACCCGAGAGGATGAACCCGTAAGTGATGTAGCGGCGCACCCGGATGCCGGCTAGGCGGGCCGCCTCGGGGCTGGCGCCGATGGCGTAGAGCGCCCTGCCGTAGACGGTATAGCGCAGCAGGCACACGAACAGGATCACGACCCCGGCGAAAATGAACACCGCCAGGGGGATGTTCGCCACAGGCCGCGAGCTGCCCAGGGCGCCGAACTCGTTCATGCGCACCGTCTGGCCGGTGCCCAGCACCTTCGTGAGGCCGCGCCAGACGGCCAGAGTGCCCAGTGTCGTGATGATCGAGTTGAGGCCGAGGCCGGTGACGAAGAAGCTGTTCATGCCACCGACCACGAACATGGTGCCGATGGCGATGAGTATCGCCTCGGTGACTCCGAGGCCCATCCCGTAGGTGGTGATGGTGGAAGCGGTGGCCGTCTGGGCGATGGCGGCCATCATCCCGACGATGCCGGCCCCCGACCCCACCGAGAGATCCACCTGGCCCGCCACGAGCAGCAGCGTGGCCGGCATGGCGATGATCCCGACGGGCGCCATCGTCTGGAGGATGTTCACGATGTTGTCGCGGCTCCAGAAGAACTCCGCCTTGATGGCGAAGAAGATGACCAGGCCTGCCAGCACCAGGATGAGGGCGAGCGACTCCTGGATGTTGCCGAGCTTGGGACGGGTCGCCATGATCCGCGCCACGCGCCCCGCCGCCTGCTCGGAGCTCTCCTGCCTGCGGCCCCCGAAGACGTCGGCGGTCGTCGGCACGGTGCGCTCGTCCTGCCCGCCGACGGGGCCTTCCGGAGCGCTGCGGCTCTCGGCGTTGTTGTTGTCGTCAGCCACGATTCCTCCGGCAGTAAGACATATCGGTCAATCAATCCCGGACGCTACGGCCTCTGCCTTCAGCCGCCCGCCAGCTCGAGAAGGGCACCGGTGGTGATCTCGTCACCCTCCAGTTCGGCCACGATGGCGCCCTTGGTCATGACATAGACCCGGTCGGCGATCTGGAAGGCCTCCTCGTAGTCGGAGGTCACCACCAGCACACCGACACCGCTGGTCGCCAGCTCGCGCAGGGCGCCGTAGATGTCCTCCCGGGCACCCACGTCGACGCCACGGGTGGGCTCCACGAGCACCAGCACGTCGGACCGGTTCTCCAGCCAGCGAGCCAGCAGGACCTTCTGCTGGTTGCCACCCGAGAGCGTCCCCATGATCTGCTGGGGGTCGTTGCGCGAGCGGATCGAGAGCTTCTCGTGCCAGCGGTTGTAGGCCTCGGCCTCGGTGGCCTTGCGGATCCAGAACCCGTAGCGGGCAAGTCGGTGCCAGGAGGCCACGGCCACGTTCTCGGCCACGGGGCGAACCATGAAACCCCCAGCGGTCTTGCGTTCGGCGGGCAGGTAGCCGATCCCCGTGTTCACGGCTCCGATGGGGTGCTCCGGTGCATCGACGTCACCCTCGCCGATCTGCAGCGTGCCGCGGTCGACGGAACGCAGGCCGAACGCCGTCTCGGCGACCTCGCTGGCCCCCGATCCGAGCTTGCCGTAGAGAGCCACGACCTCATTCGAACCCACCGTCAGGTTCACGTCGTCGAAGTAGTCCAAGGACCCGGCGCCGGTCCACTGCAGGACGGGCCGGTCGTGCTCGCCGTTCCCAACGGGTTCTGGACGCCCCAACGCGCTGGCCCGCCGGCCGATCATGGCCTCGACCATCATCCGGCGGTCCACCTCGCTGGTCGGCGCCTCCAGTGCCGTCGAGCCGTCGCGCAGTACCTGCACGCGGTCCGAGATGCGCTCCACCTCGTCGAGGCGGTGGGTGATGTAGACGAGCGCCACGCCGTCGGCACGGAGACGCCGCACGAAGTCGAACAGCACCTCCGCCTCGTGGAAGCTGAGCGCCGCGGTGGGCTCGTCCAGGATGAGGACCCTCGCCTCGCGGCTGAGCGCCCGGGCGATCTCGATGATCTGGCGCTCCCCGAGGCGTAGATCGCCGACGATGCGGTCGGGGTCGATGTCGACCTCCAGCGCCTCCAGGATCTCCACGGCCCGGCGCCGCACCTCTCCCCAACGGACGAATCCCCGCGCCGCGGGAAGGCTTCCCATGGAGATGTTCTCCGCCACCGAGAGTGTGGCGGCGTCCTGGAACTCCTGGGAGATGATGGCGATCCCCAGCTCGCGAGCCTCTCGTGAGGTCAGGCTGGAGTAGCTGCCGCCGCCCACCTGGATCGTCCCGGAATCGGCCGTGTAGACGCCCGAGGCGATCTTGACGAGGGTCGACTTGCCGGCACCGTTCTCACCCAGCAGTGCCAGCACGGAGCCGCCGGTGGCGTCGAGGTCCACGCCATGGAGAACCTCGACGCCACCGAACGACTTGCGTATGTCGCGCGCCGCGAGGATCGGCTCCGGTGACGTCGTCATCCGGTCCGGATTCTCGGAGCGCTACCGGTCTGGGACTGTTAGCAGCCGGTGACTTCGTAGTACTGGTCGATGTTCTCCGAGGTGATCTGCTGGTGAGGTGTGAACAACTGGCCGGCGATGCTGCTGCCCTCGATGGCGTTGATGATCGCCGGGAGCAGGATCGTGCCGTATCGCTCGGGGAAGTAGGCCACCGAGGCGATGTAGTTCGGGTTGTTCTGGACCTCGCACCAGATGCTCGGGTCCGTGCCCTGGCCGGAGAAGTAGAGGTCGCCATCACGGCCCAGCGTGCGGGCGGCGGCGATGGCACCGATGATGCCGTCCTCGTTGATGGCCACAACCGCGATGCGGTCGCCCGGAAGCGCCGGCAGCAGGTCGGTCAGCTGCTCGAGCGCCGGGTCGGTGCGGTCGGCGCCGTCCATGACCCGCTCGTTGATGATCGGGCAGTGCTCCTGGAAGCCCTCCCGATAGCCGCCCATGCGGTCACGGTTGGCGGCACCGGCGGCGGTGGACTCCAGCGAGACGTACGCGGTGTAGTCGCAGTCGAAGTTCTCCTTGAAATACGCACCCATGGCGCTGCCGCCGAGCCAGCCGGCGTAGCGGTTGTTGGCGCCCATGAAGGAGAGCTGGCACGGGGGCTGGATGATGTCGATGGCGATCACGGGGATGCCCTCGGGCAGCGCGGCGCAGATCTCCGGCGAGGAGTCCTGGAAGACCTGGAAGTTCAGCAGGCCCTCGACGCCCTGGACGGCGAAGGTCTGGGCGCATTCCAGCGCCTTGCCGGCATCGATCTCGGAGTCGCAGAACAGCAACTCGACGCCCTGGCGCTCGGCCTCTTCCTTGATGCCGTCGGAGACCAGCTTCACGAACGGAACCTGATCGCCGAGGGAGATGTAGCCAACCTTGTAGGCGGGACGCTCTGCCGCCGCGGCGGCTGCCCTGGCCGCCTCAGCCTCGTCCTCGGCCCTCTGGGCCGCGGTGGCGGCGGCGTCAGCGTCGGAGCGGGCGGCCTCAGCCTCGGCACGGGCGGCCTCGGCGGCGGCCTGCGACTCCGCGTCACCGCTGGCGGCGGCTTCAGCCTCGGCACGGGCGGCCTCAGCCTCGGCGGTTGCGGCCGCTGCCTCGGCCTGCGCGGCCTCCACGTCGGCCGCGGCCTGCGCGGCTTCCTGGCGGGCCGCCTCTGCCTCGGCCTGCGCGGCCGCAGCCTCAGCCTCGGCGGCGGCGATCGCCTGCTGGGCAGCGGCATCGGCTGCGCCATCGTCGCCGTCGTCGCCTGCACAGGCGGACGCCACGAGGGCCAGCACAAAGGCCAGTGCCAGAAGTCGTCGAATTGCTTTCATCGTGTGGATCTCCCTCTCCCGGGTTGACTCGATTGTGCCGCGCCGATTGGCCGTCGATGACGACCGGACCCGCGCGTCGGCACCACGTCGTTGTGGACCTGCGGAAGCATAGGTGACCAGGGCAGGACATCCAAACCAAAGTTTGGTGGACAGGGCGGCGCCGGCCGGTGTTAGCGTCGTGGCGGCGCCGGCCGCGGCGTGCCCGCAGAGACGAACCCGGGAGGAGCAATGGAGCGGTTCTGTTTCACGTTCGAGATCTACGAGGGCATGGAGGATGAATACAAGCGTCGCCACGACGAGATCTGGCCCGAGTTGGTGGAGTTGATCCAGGAATCAGGCCTCAAGAACTACACGCTGTTCCGCCGCGGCACCCAAGTCATCGCCTACGTGGAGTGCCACCCCGACAAGGAGACCGCCTTCGCCAACATCGCCGGCGCCGAGGTGAACGCCCGCTGGTCGAAGTGGTTCGAGGAGGTCATCGTCAGCCTCGTCGACGAGGACGGCAACCTCTACGAGGCCGAGGAGGTCTGGCACCTCGACTGAGGTGGTGCACCTCTAGCGGTCGGCGCGGTAGCGCTCCACGTAGTCGGCGTTCAGTTCGATCCCCCAGCCCGGGCCCTGGGGCAGCGGGTACATGCCGTCGCTGATCTCGGGGCGATTGGCGACGAGGTTCCAGAACAGCGGGTCCCTGTCCGGGTGGAAGCACTCCACGTAGGTGCCGTGGGGTATCGACGCCAGCATGTGGGCGGAGATCTGCGGCTCCTCGTGGTGGCCCACCTCGACGCCGTGGACGGCGGCCATCCCTGCGACGCGGCGCCACTCGGTGGGCCCACCGCTCCAAGAGGCGTCGAAGTTGCACACGTCGATGGCGCCGGCCGCCATCAGCTCGCCGGCCCCCTTGCGTGACATCTCGCTCTGGCCCGCCGCCACCGGCACACCGGTCATGTAGCGCACGTCGCGCATGCCCCGGGCGTCGTTGAACCAGCGCACCGGCTCCTCGAACCAGCGCAGGCTCTCGGCTCCCACGAGGCGAACGAAACGGACCGCCTCGGCGACGGTGTAGCCACCGTTGGCGTCGGCCATGAGCACGAAGCCCTCGCCGGCGGCCTCCTGCATGACCTTGAAGCGGTGCGCGTCCAGCTCGGGCGCCTGCCCGCCGACTTTGGTCTTGCATCCCGCCAGGCCGATGTCCCGGTAGTACTGCATTTCGGCGGCCAACTCGTCGTCCGACTTCCCGTGGTAGCCCCCGATCGCGATTATCGGCATGGCGTCGCGGTAGCCGCCCCAGAGGCGGTACAGCGGCAGGTTCGCCGCCCTCCCCACAACGTCCCAGAGGGCACTGTCCACACACGCGATGGCCATGATCACCAGCTTGCGGTCGCGCAGGATGTCGAAGGTCAGCGGCTCCATGGCACTCCAGCAGTCCTCCACCAGCAGCGGGTCGCGGCCAACCAGCATCGGCTGCAGCTCCTCGGTGATGATGCGGGCGATCTCGTGCTGGGTGTGCACCTCGTCGCCGTTGTAGATCTCGCCTGTGATGCCCTCGTCGGTATGGACGCGAGTGATCAGCGTCGCCCGCTCGGACATCGAATATGCGGAACCCCGGAAGGTCTCCGCCAAGGGCACGACCAGCGGCACGACCTCGATTCGTTCGATCTTCACGGGGCTCTCCCTGTCGAGTGGCTCGGGGAAGTATAGGTGTGGCCCCGATGTCGACAGCCGGGGACGCGCCTCGCCCGAGCGCATCCCCGGGTGCATCGCAGGGCCGAATAGGATCACCCGCCATGCATGAAGAGCCCTCGTGGACGATGGGAATCGAGGAGGAATACCTCATCGTCGAGCGGGAGACCGGCGCCCTGGTGGCGCAGCCGCCAGGCCTCATGGAGCGGGTCGCCGACCTGCGTCACGGCCTGGTGAGCCAGGAGTTGTTCGACTCCCAACTCGAGATCGGAACAATCGTCTGCGAGGACGTCAGGCACCTCCGCGCGGACGTGGGACTGCTGCGGATCGCCGTGACCGAGGCCGCCGAGGAGTTTGGCCTGGCGCCCATCGCGGCATCCACCCACCCCTTCGCCAGATGGGAACAGCAGCAGTTCACCGACAACGAGCGCTACCGGGCCCTGGCTCAGGACCTGCAGTACACGACCCGGCGTATGGTCGTCTCGGGACTCCACGTGCACGTGGGGATCGAGGATCCCGAGCTGCGGATCGATCTGATGGGGCAGGTGGCCTACTTCCTGCCGCATCTGCTGGCGCTGTCCACGTCGTCACCGTTCTGGTCGGGCCAGGACACGGGCCTCAAGAGCTACCGGACGTCGGTCTTCCACAGCGTGCCCCGCACCGGCCTGCCGGAGAGGTTCGAATCCTGGGCCGAGTTCGAGCGCCACGTGGACGTGCTCGTGCGGGCGGGGATCATCGAGGACTCCACCAAGATCTGGTGGGACGTCCGCCCGTCGAAGCGCTACCCCACCCTCGAGCTCCGGGTGACCGACCTGCCCACCCGGATGGAGGACACCATCGCCATCGCCGCCGCCTACGTCTGCCTGCTGCGGATGCTGTGGAGGCTGAGGAGGGAGAACCAGCGCTGGCGCGGCTACGCCAACTTCCTGGTCGCCGAGAACATCTGGCGGGCCCAGCGCTACGGCGTGACAGGCACGCTGCTGGACCTGGGCCGCGGCGAGCTGGTGCCGGTCGCCGAACTGGCCGACGAGATGGTCGAGCTGGTGCGGCCCGACGCCGAGGCCCTTGGCTGCACCGAGGAGTTGGAGCACATCAGGACCATCTGCGAGCGGGGCACCTCGGCCGACCGCCAGCTGGCCGTCTACCGGGAAGCCCTCGCGCGCGATGCCACCGAGGACGAGGCGCTGCGGGCCGTGGTGGATGCGCTGATGGCCGACACGCTCGCTCCGCCCGCCGGATAGCGCCGCAGAGGCCCGAGCCGCTCAGGCCCGGAGCCGGCGCTGCTCAGGAATCGACCACGCAGATCGCCGAGCCGACCTCCACCTCGTCCTCGACATCGACACGCAGTTCGGCGACGGTGCCGGCCACCGGCGACGGCACGTCGGCCTCCACCTTGTCGGTCTCCACCCGCATCAGAACGTCGCCCTCCGACACCGCGTCGCCGACGGCCACGTTCCACTCCAGCACGAGCACCTCGTTGGCGGTGTCGCCGAGCTTGGGCAGCTTCACGATCTGGCGCATGGTGGATCCTCCCCGCTCAGACCAGCACGTTCTCGAACATGCTCGCCACGCCTGGCGCCGCCGCGCCTTTCACCTCGTCGACCGCGGCGTCCACCTCGCCGGCGATCCGGGCGGCGATCGCATCTGTGTCGCCGGGCGCCAGCAGGCCCTCGGAGGTCAGGCGGGCTCCGAACGTATTGATGGGATCCCGCTCGTACCACCTGTCGAACTCCCCCGCCGGGCGGTAGGGGGCGGTGTCCGAACGGGAGTGCCCGGCGTACCGGTAGGTCTTCATCTCCAGCAGGCTCGGACCGTCACCGGCGCGAGCGCGCGCCGCGGCGGTCGCGACGGCGGCGTTGACCGCGTCCACGTCCTGCCCGTCGACCACCTCGCCGGGGATCCCGTAGGAGACGGCCCGGTCGGCGATGTTGGCGATGGGGGTCGTCGCCGCGATCGGGCTGTACTCCCCGTACTGGTTGTTCTCGCAGATGAAGATGGCCGGCAGCTTCCAGATGGCCGCGAGGTTGATGCCCTCGTGGAAGGCGCCGATGTTGGCGGCACCGTCACCGAACACGGCAACCGCCACGTCGTCGGTGCCGCGGACCTGCGCCGTGAGGGCGGCACCGGCGGCCACGGGAACTCCCGCCCCGACGATGGCCATTGTCGGCAACAGGCCGATCGACGTCTCGCACAGGTGCATCGAGCCGCCCACGCCGCCGATCGAACCCACGACGCGGCCCATGATCTCGCCGCAGACCTGCTGGGGCGTCAGGCCGAGCGCCATTCCCATGCCGTGACCGCGATAGGTGCAGCACACCGAATCGGTGGGCCGCAGAGCCGCCGCCACACCGACCGACACGGCCTCCTGGCCCTGGCAGGTGTGGGTCGTCCCGTGCACGAGCCCCTCTGCGAAAAGCCCACGCACGGCGTCCTCGAGTGCCCGGATCTCCACCATCCGCTCGAAGCGCGCCGTCCGATCGGTGCGAACCGCCTCCCGTCGTGCGAGTACTTCACTGCTCATGCGTTTACCCTTCCCGTCCGTCTGAGGTCGTGCGTACTAGACGAGCGCGCCGTCGCGCTCCCACCAGTGCGGCGGGCTCTCGCCGGTTGCCAGCAACTCGCTCACCTGCGCGCCCACGTACTCGCTGCTCGGCAGGTAGCGCTGCTCCAATTCCTTGCCGAACGGCACGTGCACGTCCGGTGCGGTGATCCGAATAGGCGGGGCCTTGAGATCGCCGAAGGAATCCGAGACAACCTTGGCGACGATGTCGGCACCCCAGCCGCCCGAGTACGGGCACTCCTCCACGACCGCGAGGCGGCCGGTGCGCTCCACCGAGGACAGCACCGCCTCGACATCCCACGGTTGCAGCGTCTGGAGGTCGATCACGTCGGCCGTCCAGCCGCCGGCGTCGGCTGACGCGGCCAGGCACGTCCGCACCGTCGAGCCGCACGACACCAGCGTGATGTCGTCACCGCTCGCAAGCGTCGCCGCCTGCCCCAGGGGGATGATCCCCTCGACGCCCGTCGTCACATCGCCGCGCACGGCGTAGAGGATGCGCGGCTCCAGGACAGCGACGGGATTGTCGTCCCGGATGGCCGCCCGGGTGAGCCCGTAGGCGTTGCCTGGACCGGAGAGCACGACGATCTTCAGGCCCGGCGACCCCACCATCCACGACTCCATCACCTGCGAGTGCTGGCAGCCGAATCCCAGGCCGGCGCCGACGGAGGCGCGCATGACCATCGGCACCCGGACGGTCCCGCCCGAGAGGTAGTTGAACTTGGCCGCCTCGGTGACCAACTGGTCGAGCGCCACGCCCAGGAACTCCACGAACATGATCTCCGCGACCGGTCGCAGCCCGGTGGCAGCCGCGCCCACGGCGGCCCCCATGAACCCCATCTCGGCGATCGGTGTGTCGCGGACCCGCAGCGGGCCGAATTCCTCGAGCAGCCCGTCGGACGTCTTGAAGGGCCCGCCGGCGACCGCCACGTCCTCCCCGAAGGTGACGACATCGGGGTTCTCCCGCATTTCGTCCCCGATGGCGGCCGCGATGGCCTGGTTCATGCGCATTCGTGCCACGGCGTGCTCCTCTGTCGCGAGATCGCTGCGAGGCTAGCGGAGAGGGGCGACAAGTCCCCAACCCGCACTGGCCACCGAGCGGCGGAACCGATCGGCGAAAATCCCGTCGCCGCGTTCCCGGTCGGGAGTGACGGTTCCGGGTGGTTTCCCGGCCGCTCCTAGCCGTTGGAGACGACGGAGCGGAGCCAGTCGACACTCAGCGCCACCACCTCATCCTCGTTCGAGCCGGCCGGCAGCGTCCCGATCTCCACACACGCCAGCCCGTCAAACTTCGCGGCGCGCAGTTCGGCGAAGGCGCCATCGAGATCCAGATCACCCTCTCCCAGCGCGCAGCAGGGCCACCAGCCACCCGGGTTGCCGAAGTCCGCATCGGCCAGCAGCAGATCCTTCACGTGGAGCATCCGCGCGAACGGAGCCAGCCGGCGCGTCCCGTCGACGAGGTCCTCACCGATGCGCACCAGGTTCGCCGTGTCCAGGACCACGCCCAGGTCGTCCCGTCCGACCCGGTCCAGAAGCTCGCAAAGTGCATCGAGGGTGAGGTCGCAGTGCGTTTCCAGAGCGAGCTCCATCCCCAGGTCGGCCGCCCGCTCGCAAGCCTCGATCACCTGGGGGGCAACACGGTCCAGGACCGGCGCCTCGGGTTCGAGACCCCAGTGCGTGTAGGTCCCCACGAAGATGCGGACGAGACCACAGCCGGCGGTCGCCGCGATCGGCAGCGTCGCCAACATGTCCTCGAAGGCCTGCGGCGACCGGCCCATCTGCAACCCGCCGGGATGGCCCCAGGCCAGCACCAGATCCAGGCCGTGCTCGCCGGCCTGCCCGGCGAGCCGCTCGGCCAGACCGGCCTCGTCCATCGGCAGGTAGCAGGTCTCCAGACTCACGCCGTCGAGGCGCAATTCGCCGGCACGTCGCATGAAGTCCGCATGGCTCCAGCGGATGCCCGGATCCTCCTCGCCCTCCCGCAACTCCCCGAAGTAGCGGTGGTACGAGTAGCTGTCGAGTCCGAGACGCACGATCCGCCTCGCGACCAGATCTCTCGAGTGCCCTAGGCACCCACACCGGCCACCGGCGCCGGCGCCCCGCCGCGGACACTCTCGTAGGCGGCGTACACCACCTCCACGGTCCGCGCCCCGAGATCGCCGGGCGAGCGGTTCGGCACATCCTTGCCGAGCGTCAGGTCGACAAGCGTGTTGGGTGGACCGTCGCAGGTGTACAGACCTGCCGAGGGGGGCAGATCCACCTTGTTGTCGGTGTCGTCGGTGTAGTGCCACAGGAAGTCCCGCTCGAAGTCCAGAATCAGCTGTCCCCCACTGCCGTAGATGCGGATCAGCAACTGGTGGCGCGGCCAGATCTCATCCAGGGAGTCGTCGGCGTTCGCCGGTCCGGGGCAGCTCGCACCGCTGAGCGTTCCCGTGGCGCCGGAGGCATAGCGAATGGCGATGGCGTCGTGCAGGTCGACGCGGGCGCCCACGTTGTTCATGAACCCGAACACCTGCGCCGCCCGGTCGCCCGTGAGCCACATCGCCATCCCCATGGCGTGGCTGAGCTGCGCCGGCGCGTACCCGCCTCCGGAGATCTTCGGATCAGTCCAGGTGTCCCAGTCCGGCATCAGGTCCACCGCCGAGCCCTCGTAGGCACCGGTGGCCTTCAGCAACTCACGCGTGCCGGAGGCCATCTGCACCATGACGTGCTCGATGTCGCCCACACCACCGCCATCGGTCATCAGGCGTTTCGCCTCGATCCCCAGCGGACCGTAGTTCCAGCCGAACGAGATCAGCAGGTGTCGCCCGAGCCGCTGCGCGGTCTCGTGGATGTCCCAGGCGTCGGCGGGGTCGATCGTGACCGGCTTCTCGCACAGCACATTCGCCCCGGCCTCTAGGGCCGCCTTCGCGTGCTCATGGTGGAGCGCCGAGGGACCGGCGACGACAACCGCATCCAGACCCCGCTCGAGGGCGTCGCGGTAATCCTCGCTGGCATGGGCGAATCCGAACCGATCCTGGACGAACTGCAGCGCCTCGGCGCCCTTGCGCACCACCGAGACCAGTTCCACGTCGTCGCGCCCCGCCAAGACCGGGATGTGGTTGCTGACGGCCCAAGAGCCAGCACCGATGACCCCGACCCTTACCTTGCCCGAACCGCCCATGACCTGACCTCCGATTCGTCTTGCCCCGGTTCCACGCGAGTACCGGTTCCGCTGCCGAGGGCACGGGCCACCGCCCGATCCCCGGCGGCACAGAGTAGGCCGTGGCCGGCCATCTGGGGATATGGTGCCCCCGACCCACAGGCGCCCCCGGACGGTACCGATGAGTACAGACAGCACTGACAGCTCCCCGACGCCCCCGAGCTTCGGCGGATTCGAGGGCAGGGTCGCCGCCGTCACGGGAGCCGGCCGGGGTATCGGCCGAGCCGTGGCCGACGCCCTGGCGGCGAAGGGTGCCCGCACCGCCTACCTCGATGTGAACGAGCCGGAACCGGCTCTCGGCTGCGGCGAGAACGACATGTTCGTCCGTTGCGACGTGACCGACGAGGCCTCCGTCGACGCCGCCTTCACAACCGTCGAGGAAAACTGGGGCACAGTGTCGATCCTCGTCAACAACGCCGGGATCTTCTGGATCCGGCCGCTGGCCGAGATCACCCTCGAGGCCTGGAACCAGATGATGGCCGTGAACACCACAGGTGCCTTCCTGTGCGCCCGCCGGGTGCTGCCCGGCATGCGAGCCCAGGGCTACGGACGCCTGATCGCCCTGGGCTCGTCGGCCGGCAAGACCGGCGGAGCCAAGGAGACAGCGGCCTACGGCGCCTCGAAGGCGGCCATCATGGCCATGGCCAAGTCCATCGCCACCGAGTACGCCGCCGACGGCATCACATCGAACGCGCTGGCACCCGCACTGATCAACACCGACATGGTGGCCGGCATCGCCGACCTGGCGGGCCGCATCCCCGTCGGGCGCCTCGGCGAGCCGGCCGACATCGCCGCCGCCGTCGTCTTCCTGGCCAGCGAGGAGGCCGGCTTCATCACCGGCGAGGTGATGGACATCAACGGCGGCTTCCTCATCGACTGACCACGCCCCGGTCGGGACCCGGGGTGCCGCTCGGGAGGGAGAGTCAGGGGATCTCGGGCTTCGTGCGGCCTATGCGGGTGTAGGTGTCCTCGGGGATGGCGTCGAGGGTCTTGTAGACGGTCCAGGTGCACGGTTTGGGGTTCTCGCCGATGGTGTCGTCGGGGAACAGGGGCGGATCCACGCGGCGGACCGGGTGGCCCCAGCGCTCGGCGGGGAGCATCTCGAGGGTGAAGCAGCAATGGGCGCAGTAGTAGCAGACGCCCTTGCTGTTCCAGGACCAGTCGTAGGCCTCGCTGGTGACGCCGAAGCGCACCGCCCGCTGCGGGTCCGGCGGTGAGTCCTCCACGTCGACGCCGCGCACCTGCCGGCCGCCCGAGCCGCACGGGTCGAACTGGAACACCCAGCGGTCATCATGCTCGGTGCACTCGATGTCGCCCATGCGGTCGGGTCCCACGAGGTGGCTGCGCATCGCCTCGAAGGAGGTGTACAGGTTGCGGAACACCGTGTCCTCGTAGTCCTTGTGGCGCAGGTCGTAAACCATGTAGCGCTCCCGGATGTAGGGCTCCAGGGCATGGCGGTAGGCGTCCTCCAGCGCCGCCTCGCCGAACCTGTCGGCAACCAGTTTCATGATCCCCGACAGGAAGTCCGCCCAGCGGTCATGCAGGCGACGCCACGCCACTCGGATGGCATCAACATCCTCCAGCGCCTGGTCCGCCTCTATCAGCTCGGCCCGCACGGCGTGCGTCAGACGGCCTGCCTGCGCTCCCAACTCCAGCCACAGAGCGTCGCCGTCGAACGGTGTGCCGTCGAGCATGGCCAATTCGACGCGCAGGTCCTCGACGGCGGCCGCCAGCTCCGCCTCGCCGTAGCCCGCCTGGGTCAGCCACGCCAGGAATCCCGGTGTCCAGGTGTCGTAGATGAACTGGACGACCTTGGCCTCCTCCATGAAGTAGTCGATGAGCTGCGCCGCCACCTCGCTGCGGCCCTCACGGATCGCCTCGTTGATCTTCGTGACCGTGCTGACGGCCTGATCGGTCCAGTCCCCCGTCCGGACGCGCTTGCCGAGGTCGTCCGACCACGTGAGATATGTCATTGCGCTGCTCCCCTCCGGCTGGAAATGCCGGGAGCCTAGCCGTGGGCCGGTGGCCGGCCGGCGCTGCGACCGGCGCAGCATCCGGGAGAATCGATCCCGCCGGCGAACCTCGACCGGCGATCCCGGAATCCCCGGATGGGCACCCGCGCACGGCCTGTGCAATCATGCGCCCTCACAAAGGAGCGCCGTCCTCGGACCGGCGGCGAGAGCAGATCGAAGGGGTGCGGGCGATGTCGAGCAACGGTGGGGGCAGGCAGCGACGGATCGTGGTCACGGGCGCGGCGCAGGGCATCGGCCGGGGTGCCGTGGAGCGGTTCCTCGGCGAGGGCGACTCGGTTCTGGGGGTCGATCTCAACGGCCAGAAACTGGCCGAGATCGAGCCGCTGGGCGCCGACACGCTGGTCGCCGACCTCGCCGATCCCGAGCAGCGCCGGACCGTCGTCGAGGCCGCCGAGGGCTGCGACGGGCTGGTCAACGCCGCCGGAATCATCATGCTGAAGGCGCTGGACGACGTCACCGTGGAGGACTGGCGGCTGCTCGTGCAGGTCAACGTCGAGTCGATCTTCTTCCTCTGCCAGGGCATCGGCCCGACGATGCCCCCCGACAGCGCGATCGTGAACCTGTCGTCGTCGAGCGGCAAGCTCACGAGCACCACCGAGGCAGCGGTCTACGGGGCGACGAAGTGCATGATCCTTTCGGTCACCCGTTCGTTCGCCTACCACCTCGCACAGATCCCGGTGCGCGTCAACGCCATCTGCCCCGGGATCGTGGACACGCCCATGCAGGTGAAGGTCCTCGCCGAGGTGGCGCCTCTGCGGGGCATGACGCCACAGCAACTCTCCGACGCCCGCGAGCAGGTCGTACCGCTCAAGCGGGCCTCCACGCCGGCGGAGATCAGCGGCCTGATCAGCTTCCTGCTGGGGCCCGACAGCGCGTACATGACGGGGCAGGCCATCAACCACACCGGCGGGATGGTGATGTGGTGAGACCGCTGACCGCACGAATCGAACAATGAGACAACAAGGAGCGCAACCATGAAGATCGTCGCCGTCGAGCCGATCCCGGTCACCTACCCGGAGCCGAACGACTTCAACGCCTACCGGCACCTCTGCCTCGTGAAGGTGACCGCCGATGACGGGCAGGTGGGCTGGGGTGAGTCCATCACCATGTGGCCGGAGGCCTCGATGGCCACCGCGGCAGTGATCGACGGCCTCGCCGAGTTGATCATCGGCAAGGACCCCGTGTCCAACGACGCCCTGTACCGGGCTATGAAGAACCACACCTGGTGGTACGGCTACGAGGGCGGCATCGCCTCCTACGCCATCTCGGCGCTGGACATCGCCCTCTGGGACCTGAAGGGCAAGGCGCTGAACACCAGCGTCACGAAGCTGCTGGGCGGACCGGTGCACGACCGGCTGCCCGCCATCGCCTCCTGCCACGCCCACTTCGCCGAGATCCCGGCCATGTGCGAGGAGGCGCTGGAGTGGCTGTCCACCGGCCTGCAGGGCGTGAAGACCGGCTTCGGTAAGCGGGGCGACGCCCACCTGGGCTACGAGCACGACCGCGACGTGGAGTACGTGCGGGCCATGCGCGAGGCCATCGGGCCCGACAACCTGCTGATGATCGACATGGGCATCAAGATCCGCTGGGACGTGACCACGGCGGTGCGCCGCTGCGAGGCGTTCGACGAGTACGACCTGAACTGGATCGAGGAGCCGCTCGGGGCGTGGGACCCGGAGGGCTACCGGACGCTGCGCGACAAGACCTCCACGCTGATCGCCTACGGCGAGCGGGAGTGGACCCTGCGGGGCTTCGAGCGCTTGCTGGAGACCGGCACCGTGGACGTCATCGGCTGCGACCCCGGCCGGGCCGAGGGCATCACCGGCTTCAAGAAGATGTCCGAGCGGGTGGAGTACTACCGCCGCCAGGCCAACGCCCACGCCTGGTCGTCTGCGATCGTGAGCGCCGCAAGCCTGGCCGTCAGCTTCTCGAGCTCGGCCTGCACGCTGTTCGAGTTCAAGCCGATCCGCAACCCCATGCATCACGACCTGGTGACCGAGCCGCCGGATCACGTGGACGGCTGGGCGGTGCCGCAAACGGGGCCAGGCCTGGGCATCGAGGTGATCGAGGAGGTCGTGGACTTCTACCGCCTCGAGAAGATGGAGGACGCCGTCCAGAAGCCAGGCATGGGCCAGCCGGGCTAGCGAGGATTGCCGGCTGATGCTGCGGAGTCCCGCTTCGTCATTCCGGCGAAGGCCGGAATCCACAATCCAGCAACTCGGCAAGGGCTGCGTGCGGGCTGTACGGCGCGCGCCTCGAACGGGTCTGCACCCCGAAACGTCTCACTGAACAAGGAGGAATCATGGCTTGGGATCTCGGATCGGGCCTTGAGGGCAAGGGTGTGATCGTGACCGGTGCCGGTGGTGGCATCGGGCAGCCCACCGCTGAGATGTTCGCCGCGGCGGGTGCCAGGGTGATGGCGGTCGACCTGCGTCAGGAGGCCGTGGACGAGGTCGTGGCGGGCATGGAGGGCGACGGGCACATCGCCGCCGGCTGTGACCTGACCGACCTCGACGCCCAGAGCGCACTGGTCGACCGGGCAGTCGACGAGCTCGGCAACCTCTACGCGCTGGCGCACCTGGCCGCCGTGCTGCGGCGGCGCAGTTCGATGGACGACGTCACCGAGGACGACTGGGACTTCCAGATCGACACCAACCTGAAGGCCTCGTTCTTCCTGGCCCGCAGTTGTGCCAACGCCATGATCGCCGGCGGGGTGGGTGGGCGCATGATCCTGTTCTCCTCCCAGGGCTGGTGGAGCGGCGGCTTCGGGGGCTCCACGGCGTACTGCGCCTCCAAGGGCGGCATCGTCTCGATGTCTCGGGGCATGGCCCGCACCTACGGCCCCCACCAGATCACCGTCAACGTCGTCTCCCCCGGCCAGGCGTCTACGTCGATGCTGCTGACCGATATCGACCCCGCCGTTCTGGAGTCGATGACCAAGGACACCCCGCTCGGCCGCATCGCCGACCCCTCCGAGATAGCCCCCGTGGTCGTGTTCCTGGCGTCACAGCACGCCAGATTCGTGTCGGGCGCCACCATCAACGTCTCCGGCGCCCTGCAGATGTACTGAGCGACCGGAGGTTGCCTGCAGGGCAGCACTGTCGACCCAGCCGGCCGTGCTCGTGATCCGGGCGGAGACCGGAATCCAGTGCGCTGAGGCCCGTCTCCCCAGCGACGAGCCGCTTGAGGCCTGTCGTAGTGCTAGTCCCTTTCCGTGGGGACTTGGCGCCACGGATCGTCCGCGGATCCGAACTCGCGTCATCACACAAATGTGACATCGGTCACACGCAGTTGGGTGATTCGTCCGGATCGACTCGACGGTGGCACAAGAGACTGCTGACCTGGGGTGTTACGAGTGTCGGTCCGCCGGATCCTCCCAACCGCCCAGATCATTTTCCATCTAATCCGAAATTATCTCATACTAATGTTGCTATTCTGTCTCACTCGGACTATAGTATGAGGACAGGCAATTAAGAGCGGCGTGGCTGCCGTCGAGGTGGCCGAGTCGCCCGGGGAATGTAAGTGCGGGGGTGATGGGTAGATGGCCGGCGATGCGAACCGCAACGAATCGGCGGGTGCCGGCGCCGAGGCCGTGCTAGCTGAGTCGACCGGTTTCGTTCCGGTTGGCCGGGATCGGGCGGGTGGTGTGCGGGTCCGCGAGTGGGCTGTGCTGGGCGAGTGGTTGGCGTCGCCTCCGCCGCTGTTGCACGAGGTCGACTTGGAGGTGTTGCAGGAGCGGTTGGCGTTCATGGGCCGGGCGCGGGCCTCTCTGGCCGCCTTGGAGGCCGACGTGGTGGCCGAGATCTCTCGCCGGGAGGGCGACGCGGCGGCGGAGGAGACGTTGCGGCGGACGCAGAAGCGGTCCCGGTCCGGTGCCCGCAAGGCCGTCAAGGTCGCCGCGCAGCTCGAGTGGGCGCCGGGTGTGGCGGCGAAGCTGGCGGAGGGGGCGATCACCCCTGAGGCCGCGGGGTTGATTCTGGATGCGGCCGGTGAGACGCCCGTGGACCACAAGCAACTACTGGACGCCGCCGAAGAGGAGCCCGACGATCTGTTCCGGCGCACCCTGAAGGAACATGTGAATGAGCGCACCAGCGAGCAGGAACTCGAGCGGCGCCGCGACGCTCAGCGGCGCCGGCGGCGCGCCTCCATCAGCGAGCAGGCCGACGGCATGTTCCACCTGTTCGCCCAGTTCGATCCGCTGGTCGGCAACCAGGTCCGCAACGCTCTGTTGGCGAAGTCCGACGAGTTGTTCCGCAGCGAGGACGCCAAGGACCGGCCCACGTACCCGCAGCGTCTCGCCGACGCGTTGGCGCAGTTGGTGTGCAACAGCGACGGCGACGGCGTGCCGGCGGGGGTGGAGTTGATCGTCCTCGCCGACTACGACCAGGTGCATGACGAGATCTCGAATGCCCGCCTGGCTGACGGCACCCGCCTCACCGAGGCCGAGGCGCTGGCGGTGGCCTGTGACGCCAAGATCCTGCCGGGCATCTTCAACAAGCACACCGGCGACGCCCTCTTGGGACGCTCCCAACGGAAGATCCCGCCGTGGCTGCGCAAGCAGCTCATCGCCCGCGACGGCTCCTGCGTGGGCTGCGGCGCCCACCACAACATCTGCCAGGTCCACCACATCCGCCACTGGAAACACGGCGGCCAAACCACCCTGAACAACACCTGCCTACTCTGCTGGCGCTGCCACCAGGTACGCGTCCACCAACACGGCGAAGAAGTCACCCGCCGCCCCGACGGACGCCTCACCCTTGGGCCACCAACCAACACCCCCAGCGCCGAGCCACCCTCACGCCCACCGCCACACGACCGCCACCGAACCCACCCGGGTGATGACGGCGTTCACGATCCCGAGCCGGTCCACACGCGCCCGCCACACAACCGGCACCGAACCCGCCACCATCGAACCGCCACACCGTCCCGAACCGAGACCCACCCCGGAAAGCCCGTCGACCCGTGCCACCAACTCTCGCTAACGACCACCGTTACCGGCCGGTCCTGAGTCGGAATGACCAGGGAGGCGACCCGCGTCAACTCCCGGTGGTCTCGTAGGCTGGCTGGCGCTGGGTAGTCCTTGATCCCTGGAGGCCGACGATGGTGATCACGAGCAGCCTGCCGGACGTTTCGATCCCCGATGTTCCGGTGACCCCATACATCTTCGAGAACGCCGCCGAACGGCCGACCAAGGCGGCGCTCGTGGACGGACCGTCCGGCCGGACCTACGACTTCGCCACCCTGGAGATGTTGATCCATCGATTCGCCGGCGGGCTGGTGGCGAACGGGTTCCAGCCGGGTGAGGTCCTGATGATCCTCGCCCCGAACGTGCCGGAATACGTCATCGCCCTGCACGGCACGCTGGTGTGCGGCGGCACCGTCACCACCGCCAACCCCACCTACACGGCTCGTGAACTGCAGCACCAGATGGAGGACTCGGGCGCCACCTGGCTGTTCACGATCCCGCTCTTCCTACCACTGGCTCGTGAGGCGATGGTCGGAGGCAGCAGCATCGGGCGCATCATCGTGCTCGGCGAACACGATCCCGCCGAGGGGCCCGGCGTGGAGATTCTCGATGCGTTCGCGCTCGTGGGTGGCGACTCCTACGAGGGCCACGCGCCCGTGGACGCGGCCGACCATGTGGCCGTCCTCCCCTACTCCAGCGGCACGACCGGGAACCCCAAGGGCGTGATGCTCACGCATCGCAATCTCGTGGCCAACCTCGTGCAGGGCGGCTCCATGGTTCCCGCCGACTCCGACGATGTGGTCATTGCCGTGCTGCCCTTCTTCCACCTCTACGGACTGCAGATCCTCATCAACTTCAACATCCGCGTCGGCGCCACGACCGTGTCGCTGCCACGCTTCGACCTCGAGCAGTTCCTGCAGGTCATGCAGGACCACGAGGTGACCCGCGCCTACCTGGTGCCGCCGATCGTGCTGGCACTCGCCAAGCACCCCCTGGTGGGCCAGTACGACCTGTCGAAACTCAAGTCGATCGTCTCGGGCGCGGCACCGCTGAGCGAGGAACTCGCCAACGAGGTGACCGACCGCATCGGCGTCGAGATCCTGCAGGGCTACGGCATGACCGAGACCAGCCCGGCCACCCACGTGGCGCTGGAGGGATCCGGCAAGCCCGGCTCCGTGGGCGGCGTCGTGCCCAGCAGCGAGTGCCGCGTCGTGGACGTGTCGACCGGCGAGGACGTGGCGCAGGGCGAGAACGGCGAGATCTGGGTGCGCGGCCCCCACATCATGAAGGGCTACCTCAACAACCCCGAGGCCACCGCCGAGACCATCGACGAGGACGGCTGGCTGCACACCGGCGACATCGGCTACATGGACGAAGACGGCGACTTCTACATCGTCGACCGGCTGAAGGAGCTCATCAAGTACAAGGGTTTCCAGGTGCCGCCGGCGGAGCTTGAGGGCCTGCTGCTGTCACACCCCGCTGTCGCCGACTCGGCGGTCATCCCGGTGCCCGACGAGGAGGCCGGCGAGATCCCCAAGGCGTTCGTGGTCCTCAAGCCCGGCGCCGAGGCCACCGCGGGCGAGTTGCAGGACTTCGTCGCCGGCCAGGTCGCCAGCTTCAAACAGATCCGCGAGCTGGAGTTCATCGACGCCATCCCCAAGGCCATCTCCGGCAAGATCCTGCGCCGCGTCCTGCGCGACGCCGAGTTGGCCAAACGCGCCTGAGCTGACCTCGCCGAACTGACCGGGCCGAATCAACCCTGGCTGAACCGGCCGCGGTTGCTGCCAACTGAGACCGATTGGCTACAGAGTGTCGCCCAGCTCCTCCGAGGCCCGCCGGATGAGTTCCTCGGCCTCCTCGATGCGCTGCTGGTAGAGGTCCAGACGGCCGTCCCGCAGCGCCGCGTCGGCCTCGGCGAAGAGTTCCACCGCCCGTTCGATCAGGCCACCGACCGCGTCGGGAATCTCGCCTGGCGGCACCGGCGGGGCCGGCGCGGGAGCGGGCC
>VXXM01000054.1 GCA_009835395.1 Acidimicrobiia bacterium | reverse complement strand
CCAGTTGCGCGGCGACCTTGACGGCCTTGCGGGCACCGGACCGGGACCGCTTCTGGGTCTGCCGCAAAGTCTTCTCGGCGGCCGCGTCGCCCTCCCGGCGGGAGATCTCCGCGACCACGTCGGCCTCCAGGGCGGCCAGAGAGGCACGCGCCCGGCCCATGAAAACCAACCGCTCCTGCAACACCGCCAAGTCCACCTTGTGCAACAGCGGCGGAGGCGACGCCAACCACTCACCCAACACAGCCCACTCGCCGACCCGCGCCGCACCCGCTGATCCGTTGCGGTTCGCATCGCCGTCCATCTACCCGTCACCCCCTCTCGTCGTGTCCCCCGGGCCCACCTCACCGCTGGGTGAGCCTCCTGATTGCTTGTTCTCATACTATAGTCTGGGTGAGACAGACTAGCAACGTCTGTATGATAATTTTTCGACTTAGATGGAAAATGATCTGAGTGGTTGGCAGGATCTCGCGGGCCGATACTCGCAAAACCCCAGGTCAGGAAGCCTCACTGCTGCCGTCGAGCCGCCAGGACCCCTAACGCCCAGCGGATGTGACGATGTCACATTCAGCGCTCCGTCCGCCGGCGGCTGGATCCCGGCGTTCGCCGGGATGACGGGCGGAGCGACAAATCCACACAACGGGCGGCCGGGCAAACCCGGGTCGCGATGCCACCCGGCGACACGATGTCGGGGCCGTCGCCGGATGGGCGGTCGGTTGAACCATCCCGAGAGGACCCACCCCGGTTCACGACCGGATCCCGATCCCCGCCGGGCAACCCTCAGCCGAGATGCGCAGATCCTCGGCGGCCCAGGCCACGGGCGGCGCCGGTAGCGTTGGCGGGATGTTGCGCCTGGTCCTGCCGAAGGGATCGCTCGAGCAAGCCACACTGGACCTGTTCGCCGACGCCGACCTGAACGTGCGGCGGATGTCGAGGGTGGACTACCGAGCCGCCATCGACGACCCGCGCGTTGACGACGTGCGCATCCTGCGGCCCCAGGAGATCCCCCGGTACCTCAGCGAGGGCATCTTCGACCTGGGGATCAGCGGCCGCGACTGGGTGACCGAGAGCGGTGCCGACGTGGTGTCGCTAACTCAACTGGGCTACTCGAAGGCCACGGACCAGCCGGTGCGCATCGTCGTAGCGGTGGCGGCCGACTCGCCCTACCAGAGCGCCGACGACCTGCCTGACGGGGTGCGGGTCTCGACGGAGTATCCCCGGCTGACCGGCAGTTTCTTCGCCGATCGAGGCATCGAGGCCGACGTTCAGCTCTCCTATGGCGCAACCGAGGCCAAGGTGCCCGAGATCGTGGACTGCGTGGTGGAGCTGACCGAGACCGGCGGCGCCCTCCGGGCTGCAGGCTTGCGGATCATCGACACCGTCCTGGTGTCCCACACCGAACTGCTCGCCAACCCGGCGGCCCACGCCGATCCCCACAAGCGCCACGCCATGGGCCAGATCGCCACGCTGCTGACCGGCGTGCTGGAGGCACGGGCCCGCGTGCTGGTGAAGATGAACGTGCCGGCGGCGGCCCTGACGGCGGTCATCGACCTGCTGCCGTCCATGAAGGCGCCGACGGTGAACGAGCTGTACCGGGGCCAGGGCTTCGCCGTGGAGACCGTCGTCCCCAAGGCGGTCATCAACACGCTGATCCCGGAACTCTCCGACGCCGGCGCCACCGACATCCTGGAGCTACCTCTCGCCAAGATCGTCCACTGAGCGTGTCCGTCGGGGCGCTCCGGATGCACGGCCGCGATCGGAGCGTCCCGGATCAGTGAGCGGTGGGCTCGTCGCTGAGGAGGCGCAGGGCGTGGGGTAACACGTCGAGGACAGCCTCGGTGCATTCCACTGCGCCGCGGGGTGATCCCGGAGTGTTGAGGATCAGGGCGCTGCCGCGGGTGCCGGCGACGGCGCGTGAGAGCCGTCCCAGCGGGCTCACCAGGCGCATCGCCTCGGCCAGACCCGGGGCGATGCGTTCGACCACCTGCCGAGTGCCTTCAGGCGTTAGATCACGGGGGCCGAAACCCGTCCCGCCGGTCGTGACGACGAGACCGGCGAAGCCGTCGGCCATGTCGCGCAGCGCCCCGGCCACCGACTCGGTGCCGTCGGCGACGGCTCGCCGCTCGACAACCTCGTAGCCGGCGCCGGCCAGCAGCGCCTCGAGCGCCTCGCCGGAGCGGTCCTCTCGAGTCCCGGCGATCACCCCGTCGGAGACGGTGAGCACCTTGGCGGCGAGGCCGGCCGAATCCCTGTCGGACACGCTGCGACCCTACCGTGAGCGCAGGTCATGCGGTCCCGATGCGGTCACCGGCGCGGTGGGGAAACCGGAAGTCGAGAGTCGGTATAGTCCCGGAGACGGACGTGACTGATACCAACCGGACCAGCGCGGGACCGCGCAGGTTCAGACGAAAGGACGGTTCACGATGAAGGGCTACGTCGTCATTGACACTGAAGTCCTCGACTCCGAGGCCTACTCGGAGTTCGCCGAGAGGATTCCCGCGGCACTCGCCGCGCACGGCGGACGATTCCTGGTTCGCACCAACGAAGTCGAGGCGGTCGAGGGCGACTGGGCGCCGGAGCGCATCGTCATCGTGGAGTTCGACAGCCTCGAAGCGGCGAGGGGATTCATCGGCTCTCCCGAATACAGAACTCTCGACGACGTTCGCGCGAGGGCGGTGAACTCGAGGATCGTGCTCGTCGAAGGAACCGATTCCGACGCGTGAGTGGCGAGCCCATTCGATAGTCGGAGGCCTGCCGATTCGAGCATGCTGCGCCATCCGGGCCGATTGCCGAAGCAGATTCAGAGGCCGCCTCCACCGGAGAGCCATCGGACGACTGGCTGACAATTGACCGCGGGGAACGCCGAACAGCCCATCCGGTTCGAGCCCGAGGAGGCCTGTCCCCCGTGGATCGCCCTGCTGGTCGGATTTCAGGGCGCGGCCCTCATGCTCGCACCGACGGTGCTGAACGTGGCGATCGCGAGCCGGTCCTCCGGACTCGACGACACGTACCTGACCTGGAGCGTCTTCGCCGCAATGCTGATCTGCGCAGCGATGACGGCGTTTCAAGCGTGCCAATACCGGCGATTCGGGGCCGGCCACATCGTGCTGACCTGGCCCTCGGCGAGCTTCATCGCACTCATGGTGGCGGCGGTCTCACTTGCCGGGCCGTCGACGTTCGCGAGCCTGCTGGTCGTCTGCGGCTTGATCCAGATGGCATTCGCCCGGTGGCTGCCGACGCTGCGCCGACTCGTCACGCCGGTCGTTTCGGGAACGGTGATGATGCTGATCGTCGTCAGCGTGCTGCCGATTGCCGTCGACACCGTCAGGGATCTGCCCGCGGACGCCCCGCCTGCTGCCGGCCCGGCCATCGCCGGGGTGACACTGCTGGTATCGGTGATCGTGACCCTGCGTGCCGGCGGGCGTTGGCGCCTCGTCTCGCCGCTCCTGAGCATCCTGGCCGGATGCGCCGCCGCCGGCGCATTCGGTGTGCTCGACGGGCGCCGAATCGCCGACGCCGGATGGTTCGGAGTGCCCGCGGTGCCGACGCTGGGATTCGATCTCACACCGGGCCGGGAGTTCTGGGCGCTCCTGCCCTCGTTCGCGATTCTCACCCTGGTGTTCGGGGTCAAGATGATCAGCGACGGTGTGATGATTCAACAAGCCTCCCGGCGACGGCCGCGGGCGATCGACTTCCGTCGGATCCAGGGCATGGTGAGCCTCAACGGCGCAGGGATGCTGCTCGCCGGCGCCGCGGGCACGCTGCCCCCGATGCCGCATTCCACATACAGTCTCTCGCTGATCAACCCCACCGGCGTCGCCGCTCGCCGCGTCGGCGTCGGCGTGGCGGCCGTCACCGTCGTACTGGCCTTCTTCTCCAAGTTCACCGCCCTCCTGCTGACGATCCCCGGACCTGTGATGGGCGCGTACCTGATGCTCGCCATGGGCGTCCTCTTCGTCACCGCCTGGCAGACGATTCTGCGCGACGGCCTCACCCCCCGGCGGCTACTGGTGGTCGCACTCGCCAGCGCGTTGGGCCTGGGCCTCCACGGTCACCCCGTCACCCGGGACGTCTTCGGCGACGAGCTGGGCCGACTGCTCGGAGACGGCGTCACGATCGGCGCCGTGGTCGCGATCGGGATGACGCTCGTGCTGGAGGCGACGAGCACCCGACGCTCGCGCCTCGAGGTCACGTTGGACATGGCCTCGCTACGGGCGATCGATGAGTTCCTCACCCGCCTGGCATCCCGGCTGGGATGGGACGCGGCGTCCGCGCTGCGGCTGCGGTCAGCCGGTGAGGAAACGCTCGCCAGCCTGCTGTCGCGGGAGGACGACGCGGACGGCTCGGACAGCCCGCGCCTGCGCATCGTCGCGCGGCCCCAGGGCACGACGGTGGAGTTGGAGTTCGTCGCCACGACGCGTCAGGAGAACATCGAGGACCAGCTGGCCTTCCTGACCAGCGAAGCCGCCGTGCCGAACGTCGACGATCTGTCGCTCCGCCTGTTGCGCCACTACGCCTCTGGCGTGCGCCACCAGAAGTTCCATGGCGTGGAAATCGTCACGGTCAAGATCGACCGCAACGCCTGATTCGCCTAGGTGCCGAGGCGGCACGGCACGGCGAGCCGGGCGCCCCGATGCCACTCCCCCGCCGGCAGGGCGCGCCGGCCGGCCGCCTGCACCTCGTCGAGGCGCAGACCACCCGCCGTGGTCCCCACCACCAGCCCGTCGAGGAGGCCCGGAGAGCCGCTGTGCGTCGGGACCACGCCGGCACGGAGGATCCGCAGCCGCTCGCCCGCCAATGTCGTCCAGGCACGCCCGAGGCGGACGCGCCGGTGCAGTTCGACGGCGGGGTGCTCCCAGTCGAGGTGGAGGTCGTCGTCGCCGATCTTGTCCGCCCAGGTGACCTCCCCCTCCTGCGCAACGGGGTCGCGCGGTCCGGCCCGCAACAACTCCACGAGCAGCGGGCAACTCAAGGCGACGAGGCGGTCCCGCAACTCGGCGAGGGTCTCGTCGGGGCCGATGGGCGTGGTCGCCTGCGCGTACAGGGGGCCGGCGTCGAGGGTCTCGGTCAGCGCCATGAGGCTGATGCCGGTGACCTCGTCGGCGGCCAGGATGGCGCGCTCCATGGGGGCTGCCCCCCGCCAGCGCGGCAGCAGCGAGAAGTGTACGTTCACCGCCGAGAGGACGTCGAGCACATCGGAGCCGATGAGACGCCCGTAGGCGACCACGACCGCCCCGTCGACGGCGCCAGCCGCGGCCGCCGCGTCGGCAGGGTCATGCGTGACCGGCACGCCCAGCTCGGTTGCAGCCCGGCCGACCGGACTGGGCTCGGACGTCCCGCGCCGGGAGCGTCGGCGATCCGGGCCGGTCACCGCCAGCGTGACCTCGAACCCGGCGTCACTCAGGGCGCGCAGCGGCGCCACGGCAAGCTGCGGCGTGCCGAAGTACACCAGCCGGCGAACCGTCGCCGGCCAGGGAGTCACGGCGTCACTCGCCGACGCCGAGAGATGGGAAGTCGGCCGGCGAAGTCGATCGTCCCGGGATCTGCAGGATCACCGCGTCAGTCGGCGCCGAGGGAAGGGAACAGGCCCGCCCCCGACGGGCCCAGGCCGCGCCGGCGCAACTCGATGAGGGCGGCCCGCCGCTGGTCGGGGTCGAGACGCTCGGTCAGGAGCACGCCGTCGAGATGGTCGATCTCGTGCTGGATGAGCCGGGCGAACAGTTCGTCCGCCTCCACGGTCACCTCGTTGCCGTCCAGATCGACCCCCGTGAGGGCGACCCGGCGGGGCCGTTCGATCTCCCAGGAGTAGCCCGGCACCGAGAGACAGCCCTCCTCGAAGATCCAGGTGCCGTCGCTCTCGGTGATGACCGGGTTGAGGATCACCCCGCGGCCGCAGGTCTCGGGCTCGTCATAGACGAACAGCCGCTTGCGCACGCCCACTTGCGGCGCGGCCAGGCCGATCCCCCGCGCCGCGTACATGGTGGTGAACATGCTGTCGCAGAGCCGGGCGACCGAACCGTCGATCTGGGTGACGTCCGCCGCCTTCGAGCGCAGCACCGGGTCGCCGAACAGCCGGATCTCCACGCCGTCGAGGCTAGCGAGCCCCGTGGTGACCGGGGGTGCTGGCGGTCGGGGTATCGTCGGCGGGATGCCCGGGGCGGATCACTACTTCTCGCCGAGCCCCGGCTCGAGGCGCCGTGACCGCACCGTGACCCTCAGGTTGCGCGATGTGACATTGGACCTGCGCACGGACCGCGGGGTTTTCTCAGCCGGCCGCGTCGACCCCGGCACGCTGCTGCTGCTGAAGCACGCGCCGCTGCCCCCGCCGCCGGCCGGCAACGGCAGCGAGGCGGCGGCCCGCAGGGTGCTGGCCGACGTGGGCTGCGGTTACGGGCCCATCGCCGTCACGTTGGCACTTCGGGCACCCGACGCCGCCATCTGGGCGGTGGACGTGAACGAGCGAGCCCGGGAACTGGCAGCCGCCAATCTGGCCACGGCCGGCGTGACAGTCGGCGGGGGTGAGACGCGGGCAGCAGACAGCGGGCGGGGAGTAGACCGCGCGCTGCCAGAGGATGGCGAGCGGGACCGGGGCGGCGGGCAGGCAACGGTGTGCGCTCCGGAGGAAGTCCCGGCGGCGCTTCGCTTCGACGCCGTGTATTGCAATCCCCCGGTGCGCATCGGCAACGAGGCCCTTGACGAACTGCTGCGCGATTGGTTGAGCCGCCTGCGCCCCGGCGGGTTCGCCGTGCTGGTGATGCACAAGAACCTGGGCGCCGACTCGCTGGTGCGCCGCCTGGCGGACGCCGGCACGACACCCCGGCGGCTGGCCATCGGCGGCGGCTACCGGGTGCTGCAGGTGCCCGCGGCCGGCGGGGCCGGGTCATGAGTTCCGAGCACCCCCGCGTCCCCGTCGCCGGTACCGCCGTGTCGGTGGACCACTACATCGGCGGCCGGCGGGTGTCCTCGGCGGAGACCTTCGAGGTCCGCTCGCCCCTGGACTGGTCGCTGAAGCTGGCCGATGTGTCCGCCGGCGACGCCGCCACCGCCGCCACCGCGGTGGACGCGGCCTGCGAGGCGGGCGCGGATTGGGCTGCGCTGGGGGTCGCCGGGCGGGGCGCCCACCTGCGCCGCCTGGCCGAATTGATCGACGAGACGGTCGGGGCGCTGGCGGAGATCGAGTGCCTCGACATGGCCATGCTGCTGGAGAGCCTGCAGAAGCGCGTGATCTCCCGGGGGGCGCGCAACTTCCGGGCGTATGCCGACCTGGCCGAGGCCTACAGCGAACGCACCTGGTCGTCGAACGGCACCGCCAACCGCGTGGAGCGGATGCCTGCCGGGCCGGCGGTGGTCATAACCCCCTGGAACGCCCCGTTCATGCTGGCCACCTGGAAGGTGGCGCCGGCGCTGGCCGCCGGCAACCCGGTGGTGCTGAAGCCGGCGGAGTGGGCGCCACTCTCGGCGAGCGTCCTGGCCGACCTGGCCGACGAGGCCGGGCTGCCGCCGGGTGTGCTGAACGTGGTGCAGGGCCGGGGCGCCGAGGCGGGCGCCGCGCTCGTGGCCGACGAGCGGGTGCGCCGCATCTCCTTCACCGGATCGCCCGAGACGGCTCGGGCCATCGGCGCGGCCGCGGCCGCCAACATCGTGCCCTTCACCGCCGAGCTGGGCGGCAAGGGACCGCTCATCGTCTTCGAGGACGCCGACATCGAGGCGGCCGCGCGTACCGCCGCCGGGCAGTATGACGACTCCGGCCAGGTCTGCCTGGCGGGGACGCGCCTGCTGGTAGCCGAGGGCATCCTCGAGGAGTTCCTGGAGCGCTTCGACGCCCACACCGACGCCCACGTGCTCGGCGACAGCCGCGATCCGGCGACCACCATCTCGCCGCTCATCCATCCCGACCACCTGGCTCGGGTGGAGGGGTTCGTAGAGCGGGCACGGGCCCGTGGCGACGCTGTGCTACGAGGTGGGCGCCGTCACCGGCCCGACGGTCTGTGGTACGAACCGACGCTGATCCGCCCGGCGAGCAACGACAGCGAGATCGTGCAGAGGGAGGTGTTCGGCCCGGTGCTCACACTGCAGACCTTCGCGGACGAGGCCGAGGCGGTGAATCTGGCCAACAGCACGCGCTACGGGCTCTCGGGCGTCGTCTTCACCGGCTCGCGGGAGCGCGCCGATCGGGTCGGGCGGTCGGTGCGCGCCGGGACGGTTTGGGTGAACTGCTTCCTGGT
This sequence comes from Acidimicrobiia bacterium, assembly GCA_009835395.1. Taxonomy (GTDB): domain Bacteria; phylum Actinomycetota; class Acidimicrobiia; order Acidimicrobiales; family CATQHL01; genus VXNF01. The sequence goes on along the minus strand of VXXM01000054.1, from coordinate 4,086 downwards.
GCGCGACCTCACCGCCCCCTTCGGGGGTTGTGGCATCAGCGGGCTGGGCCGTGAGGGCGGCGACTACGCCCTGGACTTCCACAGCGACCTGAAGACCCTGCAGGTCCGCCAGGACACAACGGCGTGAGTACCGCGGCCCGCCCATGACCTCCGGCCGGCACCCCACGCCGCCCGCGCGGCAGCGCCAACTCGTCGGGATGGTCGCCGACCTCGGACCGACATTCGCCGAGCGGGCGGCCGGCTACGACCGCGACGCCCGGTTCCCGCACGAGAACTACGCCGACCTGCGGGCGGCCGGGCTGTTGGGGTTGTGCGTCCCGGCGGAGTACGGCGGCCTCGGGGCCGATTTCGCCACCTATGGGCTGGTGTCGGAGGAACTGGGGCGGCACTGCGGTTCCACCGCGCTGACCTTCAACATGCACACCGCCACGATGCTGCTGTGCGGGCAGATCGCCGACGACCTAGAGATGTCGCCGGCCGATCGGGCCGAGCACGAGCGGCGGAGGGCCGCCATGTACGCCGGTGTGATCTCGGCGGGTCACATCCACGCCCAACCGTTCAGCGAGGGGAACGCCCCCGGCGCCACCGCCGGCGTCGCCACGCTGGCGGTGCCCGCGGACGGCGGCTGGCGGCTGACCGGTCGCAAGATCTTCGCCTCGCTCTCGGGCGCCGCCGACCGCCACAACGTGATCTGCGTCGCGCCCGACGACCCGACGATCCGATTCATGAGCGTGCCGACCGGCAGCGAGGGGCTCAGCTTCACCGGCGACTGGGATCCGCTGGGGATGCGCGGCACGGTGTCGCTGACGCTCCTGCTGGAGGACGTCTTCGTGCCGGCGGACGCCGAACTGCTGCCCGCCGGGGTCTTCGATCAGGTGGCGTCCCGCTGGCCGCACTTCTACCTGACGCTGTCGTTCACGTACCTCGGCATCATGCGCGCCGTCATGGATTTCACCGACGGCTACCTGGCGGGCCGGATCGGACCGGGGTCGCGCCGGGACAACCCGCAGAAGCAGGCCGGCTGGGCGGAGATGCAGGTGTCCTACGAACGGGCCCACGCTCTGGCGCGGCACGTGCTGGCCGAGGCCGGAGTCGACCCGACGCCTGCGCAGGTGCGACGGGCCTGGGCCTCGATGGTGTCGACGATGGAGACCGCTCCCGAGTTGGCGTCCCTCGCCGTGCGCGTCTGCGGGGGCCGCTCGCTGCTGCGCCCGCACACCCTGGAGCGCCTCTACCGCGACGCCCGCTGCGGCGCCACGATGCTGCCCTGGAGCGTCGAAGCCTGCCTGGACCGCCTCGGCCGCGCCGGCCTGCTCGACGACACCGACACCGGCGCGCCCCACGCCTGAGCAAAGCTCCCTCCGCGTACACGATGCCGCGAATGTCGACGGCGCCCGCGGCGGACCGAGCGGGGCGCCGCGGGGGCGCTGGGCGAGCTTCACCCGCACCGGGGGTGCTCGATCCGGTGTCGGCGGGGTCGGCCGTCGGCCGGGGGCGATGGCCGACCCGTGCGAGCTAGTAGTGGTAGACCATCGTGAGGACGAAGTACCTCGTGGTGCCGTTGTTGAGGCCGGCCTTGAGGGCCACGAGCGTGAGCTTGTTCTCGGTCGCTGTCGCCTCGATAGTGTCCGCGAGCTGCGTGGCGGTCAGGGCGGTGGTGGCGTCGGCGGGCCGGCCGGTGGGCATCCTCATCAGCGTTTCCTGGATCTGTTCGGGCGCCTGGGGATTCTGGATGGCCCGACTCCCCGACCCTGTGAGGTCCGCGGACGACAGTCCCACGTCGCTGACCTCGGTGTGGTCGAACACAACAGCGGCGGGTTGGGGGCATCGCCAAAGGCGTCGGTTCGGTGAGTCTTCAGTGGGATCTGCCACGTTGGCACAGCTGTTCTGCCCGGAATACGTGTATCTGACGTCATCGAGAGAACCGTGCTCGCCTTCGGTTGTTATGGCGTTGCCGCTGTTGAGCCCTCGCCAGTTGGTGCGCACGGTGGAGTGGCTCTGGACGACTTCGAGACTGGCGACGTCACCGGGGGCGATGTCGGTCTGGGTGTCGGCCCAACGGCTCCAGTCCACCCACACGGTCCCGTCGCTGCCGTAGGTGACGATCGAGTACCGGCCTGCGGTGCACTTGACGGCCGCTCCGGCGTCAATCTGGTCCAAGCACTCCTGGTATGTCGCCGACGTCGAGCTTGAGCCGCCGCCTTGCTGCGGGGAGGTCTCAAGAGCCGGTTCCTCCACGAGCTCCAGCGACGGCGGAGGCGGCGTCGAGCTTTGGTCGCCCACTTGCTGCGGGGAGGTCTCAAGAGCCGGCTCCTCCGCGAGCTCCAGCGACGGCGGAGGCGGCGTCGAGCTTTGGTCGCCCACTTGCTGCGGGGAGGTCTCAAGAGCCGGCTCCTCCGCGACGTGCCGCGACGGCGGAGGCGTCGGCAGGTCGGGGAGTTCGATCCGTCGGTACCTCGACCAACTGCTCAGGCCCTCGGCGTTGCGCGCCTTGACGCGATAGACGTACGAGCGCGACGCGACGACGGTGGCGTCCACATAGCTGGTGTCGGCGCTGCCCGTGTCCTCCTCGATCACGTGGAACTGGCCGGGTGGGTCCACAGCGCGGTCACGCCGCAGGATCTGATAGCCGGTGATGGACGAGTCGCCCGGATCGGACCAGCTGAGTGTGACCTGCATCGTTCCGTCCACGACCGACCACGTCGCGCTCGGACGTGAAGGAGGTTCGGGGACAGCGTTGGTGGTGGCCGAAGCGGGCGCGACGCTGCCGGCGACGACCACCATCGCGAGCGCCGAAGCGACCAGTAGCCGCCGGAACGTTGATCGGGAGCGCGAGGACGCCAAGGCCCCCCGCCCGCTGAACAAGCGCTCCTGACAAAACCTCAGACCCGACCAAAGAAAATCAGTAAACAACATATCAATACTCCTAGTAAGGCGGTTAGGCCAGGTAACACCGTAGTCGATTCGCGACTTGCGCGCCCTGTGTCTCTCGGAGGGTCGGTGGATCAGTGTCCACCCGTTCGCGGGTCGGCTCGTCGGGCAACGTAGGCCACCGCGAATTCTTCCGCCGGGTTCCGGGCGGTGGGTCTCCGTGACGCACCGGGGCGGCGCCGCGGCTCAGGCGAGCTTCACCCGGACCGGCAGGTGCTTGGTGCCGCCGATGAAGTTGGACCGCAGGCGTTCGGGTTGGCCGGCCAGCTCGATGGAGGCGACCCGCGGCAGCAACTCCTCCAGCGTGAGGCGCACCTCCATTCGTGCCAGCCAGGCGCCGAGGCACAGGTGCGGACCGTTGCGCCCGAAGGCCACGTGGTCGTTGGGTGTGCGGCCGATGTCGAAGCGGTAGGGGTCTGGGAAGGCACGCTCGTCGTAGTCGGCGGCGACCCACCACAGCACCACCTTGTCGCCCTCCCGGATCAGCCGATTCCCCACCTCGATGTCGGCGGTGGCGGTGCGCCGGAAGTGCATCGTCACCGTGGTCCAGCGCAGGATCTCCTCGGTGGCCACCGGGATCAGTGACGGGTCCTCCCGCAGCCGCTCGAGCTGATCGGGATTGTCCAGCAGAGCCTGCAGACCGCCGGTCACCGTGTAGCGGGTGGTGTCGTTGCCGGCGGCGACGAGCAGAGCGAAGAAGTTGTTGAACTCCAGGTCGCTGAGCGGCGTGCCGTCGCTGGTCGGCGCCAGCAGGCGGCTGATGACATCGTCGGTGGGCTCCTGGCGGCGCAGCGCGGCCGCCTCCTGGGCGTAGCGGAACACCTCGAGACCGGCGGGGCTGCGGAAGGGGATCAGCCGGAACTCCTCGGTGTCGGTGAGGTCGACGACATGGTCGGTGTACTCCGGATCGGTGTTGGAGAGCAGTTGGTCACCCCAGACCACCAGCTGCTCGGCGTCACTGTCGGGCACGCCCAGCAGGCGCCCGAGCATCCGCATGGGCAGCTGCCGGGCGATCTCGGTGACGAAGTCGAACTCGTCGTGGCGCAGCGCCTCGACGACGACCGACCGGGCCAGGTCCCTGATGGCGGCCTCGTAGCGGTCGACGGTCTTGCGGGTGAATCCCCGGTTGACCAGCCGGCGCATGCGGGTGTGGGC